>NZ_JACVBK010000002.1:0-758661 GCF_014852325.1 Pseudomonas sp. PDM01 | reverse complement strand
TACATCTTTGATTTCTCGCGGAGTAACTTGTGATGCTGATAATCTTGTTGACTATCAGTCTGACTCCACAAGCACCCACACGAATTGCTTGATTCAGTTGTTAAAGAGCGGTTGGTTAAGATCTTTCGTCTCAACCGAGGCGCGCATTCTACAGCGCCCTCTGTATCTGTCAAGCGGTTATTTTCAGAAGTTTTCAAAGTTTCCTTTGCAACTTCAACCACTTGCGCTTCCGATCTCTCGTTAGCGGGAGGCGAATTCTACAGCGTTACTGGCTGCTGTCAACACCTCTTTTTCTCCGCTTTCGACCGAGAAGATCGAACCGTCAAAAGAGCCACACAACACCGCTCTTTCAACTCCTTCTGGACTTCGATGAGCTGAAGCAACTCGCTGTCGAAAACTGCGTAACTCTTTGTTTACCAAGGAGTTTTCCGTTTCGACTGCGCCGGAAGTGGGGCGAATTATAGACTTCCAGAATCTGCCGTCAACCCCTAATTCCAGCTTTATTCGGATTTGAGCGAAATACGCGCAAATGCCTTCTTGCCAGCCTGGCAAACGTGGGTCGCGCCCAACACGTATATAAAGGTGCGATCCACAACCTCACCATCTATACGTACACCGCCGGAATTCAGCAGATCACGCGCTACCGCCGAGTTCTTCACCAGGCCTGCCTTATTAAGGACAGCAGCGATCGGCATATCTTCAGTAGCGGTCAATTCGATTTCCGGCAGATCGTCCGGCAGCTCGCCATCCTTCATACGATTGCCCGCTGCACGGTGAGCATTGGCTGCAGCCTCTTCACCATGGAAGCGCGCAACGATCTCTTCGGCCAGCTTGATCTTGATGTCGCGCGGATTGGCGCCCGCCTCGACATCGGCACGGAACGCATTGATCTCATCCATGGAACGGAAGCTGAGCAATTCGAAGTAACGCCACATCAGCGCATCCGGAATCGAAACCAGCTTGCTGTACATCACTCCCGGCGCTTCTTGAATACCGACGTAGTTGCCCAAGGACTTGGACATCTTCTTCACGCCATCCAGACCTTCAAGCAACGGCATGGTCAGAATGCACTGAGGATCCTGACCATAACCGCGCTGCAGCTCACGCCCCATCAACAGGTTGAACTTCTGATCGGTACCGCCCAGCTCGACATCCGCGCGCAAGGCGACCGAGTCGTAACCCTGAACCAGCGGATAGAGGAACTCATGGATGGCGATTGGCTGATTGGTCGTGTAGCGCTTGTCGAAATCGTCGCGCTCGAGCATGCGAGCAACGGTGTACTGCGAAGTCAGGCGAATGAAGTCGGCCGGCCCCATCTGATCCATCCAGGTGGAGTTGAACGCCACCTCGGTTTTGGCCGGATCAAGAATCTTGAAAACCTGAGTCTTGTAGGTCTCGGCATTCTCGAGAACCTGCTCACGGGTTAGCGGCGGACGCGTAGCGCTCTTGCCGCTCGGATCACCGATCATCCCGGTGAAGTCACCTATAAGGAAGATCACCTGATGCCCCAGCTCCTGGAACTGGCGCAGCTTATTAATAAGCACCGTGTGACCCAGGTGCAAATCCGGCGCGGTCGGATCGAAGCCTGCCTTAATACGTAGCGGCTGGCCACGCTTGAGCTTTTCGATCAGCTCGGACTCGACCAACAGTTCTTCTGCACCACGTTTGATCAGCGCTAGCTGCTCTTCAACCGACTTCATAACAGACCCGCAAGGCTCGAATTCAAAGGGAACCAACCATACAAGATCACGCGTCAAATACAAAGTTTGGCCGGCGCAATGACGCCAATCCGCTGACAGAGTGACCACGGACTTGCTTCAGAGATGATTTGGTTATATTTTATACAGTTATTTCATCTTCATCATGTCATTCATCTTTTCCAATTCATCTTTTTCAAAGTCAAAATTACCTATGACCAAAGAATCGTCTAAAGCGCCTCCGCTTTACCCGAAGACCCACCTGCTCGCAGCAAGTGGTATCGCCGCCCTTCTGAGCCTGGCGCTTCTGGTATTTCCTTCCAGTGATGTAGAAGCAAAAAAGACGACACTGAGTCTTGAACTGGAAAGCCCTGCTGAACAACTGACACAAGATCAAGACGCTGCCGACGTCGCCCAAGCCACAAATGAGCCGGCAACTTCCCCTTTTGCGCAGATCGAAGACAGCTCCGAAGAGTCCCAGGAAACTGCCCAGGCCAAACCCGCGCCGGTTGTCGAAGAAAAGAAGGGTCCCAATCACAGGGAAGTGATCGTCGCCAAAGGCGATACGCTCTCCACGCTGTTCGAGAAAGTCGGCCTTCCGGCCACTTCGGTGCATGAAGTATTGACCAGCGACAAGCAGGCCAAGCAATTCAGCCAACTCAAACATGGCCAGAAACTCGAATTCGAACTGAACCCCGAAGGCCAGCTGACCAACCTGCACAGCAAGGTCAGCGACCTCGAAAGCATCACCCTGACCAAGAATGACAAGGGTTATGTGTTCAACCGCATCACCGCCAAGCCTACCGTGCGCTCCGCCTACGTTCACGGCGTGATCAACAGCTCGTTGTCGCAGTCCGCCGCTCGCGCCGGCCTGTCCCACAGCCTGACCATGGACATGGCCAGCGTGTTTGGCTATGACGTCGACTTCGCCCAGGATATTCGCCAGGGTGACGAGTTCGACGTGATCTACGAACAGAAAGTCGTCAACGGCAAGGCTGTCGGCAATGGCCCGATCCTTTCCGCACGCTTCACCAACCGCGGCAAGACCTACACCGCCGTGCGTTACACCAACAAACAAGGCAACAGCAGCTACTACACTGCTGATGGCAACAGCATGCGCAAGGCGTTTATCCGCACCCCGGTAGACTTTGCCCGCATCAGCTCGAAATTCTCCATGGGCCGCAAACACCCGATCCTGAACAAGATCCGCGCTCACAAAGGCGTCGACTACGCAGCTCCGCGCGGTACGCCAATCAAGGCGGCCGGTGATGGCAAGGTGTTGTTGGCCGGCCGTCGCGGCGGTTATGGCAATACCGTGATCATCCAGCACGGCAACACTTATCGCACGCTGTACGGCCATATGCAGGGCTTTGCGAAAGGTGTGCAGACCGGCAGCTCCGTCAAGCAGGGTCAAGTGATTGGCTATATCGGCACTACCGGCCTGTCCACCGGACCGCATCTGCACTACGAGTTCCAGGTCAATGGTGTGCACGTCGATCCACTAGGTCAAAAAGTGGCGATGGCCGATCCAATTTCCAAAGCAGAACGGGCACGTTTCCTCGCGCAGAGTCAGCCTCTGATGGCGCGTATGGATCAAGAAAAATCCACCCAACTGGCTTCGAGCAAGCGCTAAGCCATGACGCGCTATATAGGTGTGATGTCCGGAACCAGTCTCGATGGCCTGGACATCGCGCTGGTTGAGTTGAACCCGGCGATCAGACTGGTCGCCACGCACTACATTCCCATGCCTGATTCCCTGCGCACCGAGCTGCTTGGCTTGTGCGCCAGCGGCCCGGACGAGATTGCCCGCTCCGCCATCGCCCAGCAAAACTGGGTGACTCTGGCGGCGCAGGGCATTCGCACCCTTCTTGACCAACAAAACCTGAAACCCGAAGACATCCGCGCGATTGGCAGCCATGGCCAGACCATTCGCCACGAACCGGCACGCGGCTTCACGGTACAGATCGGCAACCCTGCCCTGCTGACCGAATTGACCGGCATCACCGTGGTCAGTGACTTCCGCAGTCGCGACGTTGCGGCCGGCGGACAAGGCGCACCACTGGTGCCAGCGTTTCACGAAGCGCTGTTTGAAGAGCAAGCGGGTAACCGCGCGGTATTGAACGTCGGCGGTTTCAGCAACCTCAGCCTGATCGAACCCGGCCAACCCGTAGCCGGTTTCGACTGCGGCCCCGGGAACGTACTGCTGGACGCGTGGATTCATCAGCAACGCGGCGAAAACTTTGATCGTGACGGCCAATGGGCAGCCAGCGGCCAAGTCGAACCTGTTCTGTTGAAGGCGCTACTCAGTGATCCGTTCTTCGTGACCAAAGGCCCGAAGAGCACCGGCCGTGAAGTGTTCAATCTGCCATGGCTGACACAGCATCTTTCGCAATTGCCGACCTTCGCCGCCGAAGACGTGCAAGCAACACTGCTTGAGCTGACCGCGCTGACCATCGTCGAATCATTGCAAAGCGCCCAGGCGGATACCCGAGAGTTGCTGGTCTGCGGCGGCGGTGCGCACAACGCCACGCTGATGAAGCGCCTGGCCAGCCTGCTGCCAAACGCGAACGTCAGCAGCACCGCCACTCATGGCGTTGACCCGGACTGGGTCGAAGCCATGGCCTTCGCCTGGCTGGCTCATTGCTGCCTGGAAGGTATCGCGGCCAATCGTCCAAGCGTCACCGGCGCTCGCGGCCTGCGCGTACTCGGCGCCATCTACCCGGCCTGAACGCCAGACAGCAAAACGCCGCAGAGCCCTGAGGCCATGCGGCGTTTGTAATGCGGTGAATCGCGATCAGATCGAGAACGAAGAGCCGCAGCCACACGTGGTGCTGGCGTTCGGGTTCTTGATCACGAAACGCGAACCTTCCAGACCTTCCTGGTAATCCACCTCGGCACCTGCCAGGTACTGGAAGCTCATCGGATCGACGACCAGGCTCACACCCTCGCGCTCGACGATGGTGTCGTCATCGGCCACTTCTTCATCGAAGGTGAAGCCGTACTGAAAACCTGAACAACCGCCGCCCGTAACGAATACGCGCAGCTTCAAGCGATCATTCCCCTCTTCATCGACCAGGCTCTTCACCTTGTGCGCGGCACCGTGGGTAAATTGCAAAGCCGTGGGGGTGAAGGATTCGACGCTCATGCTGACTATCTCCCGGCGTTACGCCGCCATAATGCGTGATGACGCGCATTATCCGCTTCTCCTAGAAAAGCGGTCAACTATTGTTACGGTATATCAATAAACCCGATTGCCGGTTCGAAACGCAAAAAGGCCCGTTCAACGGGCCTTTTTGCTGAGCGGGCTAAAGCCTTACGGCAACATGCCAGCGTGCGACAAGCCCAGACGCTCATCCAGACCGAACAGGATGTTCAGGTTCTGCACCGCCTGACCCGACGCACCTTTTACCAGGTTATCGATGACCGACAACACCACCACCAGGTCACCGTCCTGCGGACGATGCACGGCGATACGGCAGACGTTGGCGCCGCGCACGCTGCGGGTTTCCGGGTGGCTGCCTGCTGGCATCACATCAACGAACGGCTCGTTGGCATAGCGCTTTTCAAACAGTGCCTGCAGATCCACCGAACGATCCACGACCGTCGCGTAGAGCGTCGAGTGAATGCCGCGAATCATCGGCGTCAGGTGCGGAACGAAGGTCAGGCCGACATCCTTTCCTGCAGCACGGCGCAGACCCTGGCGAATTTCCGGCAAGTGACGGTGACCTTTCACAGCGTAGGCCTTCATGCTTTCCGACGTCTCGGAGTACAGCGAACCTACAGCAGCACCACGACCGGCACCGCTGACGCCGGATTTGCAGTCAGCGATCAAGCGCGTGGTATCGGCCAGACCGGCTTCGAGCAATGGCAGGAAACCCAATTGCGTAGCCGTTGGATAGCAACCCGGTACGGCGATCAGGCGAGCCTGCTTGATCTGCTCGCGATTGACTTCCGGCAAGCCGTAGACCGCTTCTTCCAGCAGCTGTGGCGCACCGTGCGGCTGGCCGTACCACTTGGCCCACTCATCGGCATCTTGCAGACGGAAGTCCGCCGACAGGTCGATGACCTTGGTTCCGGCCGCCAGCAGTTCACCGGCCAGCGCATGGGCGACACCGTGAGGCGTGGCGAAGAACACCACGTCGCAGGCGCCCAGGGTCTTGATGTCCGGAACGCTGAACGCCAGGCCGTCGTAATGGCCGCGCAGGTTCGGATACATATCAGCCACGGCCAGACCGGCCTCGGATCGGGAAGTGATCACCACCACTTCTGCCTGCGGATGCTGTGCCAACAGACGCAGCAGTTCGACACCGGTGTAACCCGTGCCGCCGACGATACCGACCTTGACCATAAACCTGCCCTCAACGAACCCACTGGAAAGCCGTCGATAATAGGGCCCGTATCGCCCTGCGACAACCGTCAAGGTGACGTGCGGACGCTCTACCCTCTACTATCTTCGCTACCGTGAACCTGGGAATAACCAAAAATGCTTTATCTGTGGCTCAAAGCGCTTCATATCATCAGCATGGTCTGCTGGTTTGCCGGCCTGTTTTACCTGCCGCGCCTGTTCGTCTATCACGCCCAAAGCGAAGACACCGTCAGCAAGGAACGCTTCAGCCTGATGGAGCGCAAGCTGTATCGCGGCATCATGGGCCCGGCGATGATCGCCACGCTGGTTTTCGGCATTGCGCTGATCGGGCTGAACCCGGGCATATTCAGCCAAGGTGCCTGGATTCACGCCAAATTGACGCTGGTGGTGATCCTGATCGGCTACCACCACATGTGCGGCGCGCAGGTGAAACGATTTGCCCGTGGCGAGAACACCCGCAGCCATGTCTTTTATCGCTGGTTCAATGAAGTGCCGGTTCTGATATTGCTGGCTATCGTAATTCTGGTCGTCGTTCGGCCGTTCTAACTTCAATCGGCACCACTCACCGGGGTACTTCCAATGTCGCTGCCCGCTTTGCTCGAACAACGTTTGCGTCTGCCCGTGGTGGCAGCGCCGATGTTCCTGATTTCCAACCCGCAACTGGTACTCGCCTGCTGCCGTAATGGCGTGGTCGGCAGCTTCCCCGCGCTGAACCAGCGTGAGAGCAGCGGCTTCAAGGCCTGGCTGGAAGAGATCGAAGCAGGGTTGGCGACAATGGAAAAACCGGCGCCCTACGCCGTGAACCTGATCGTCCACAACAGCAACCCGCGCCTGCAAGCAGACCTGGAGATCTGCATCGAGCACAAGGTGCCGATCGTGATCACCAGCCTTGGCGCCGTTAAAGAACTGGTCGACGCAGTCCACGGCTACGGCGGCCTGGTATTCCATGACGTAACGACTCGTCGCCACGCAGAGAAAGCAGCGGAGGCTGGCGTAGATGGTTTGATCGCCGTTGCCGCAGGCGCCGGTGGACACGCGGGTACCTGGAGCCCGTTTTCGCTGATTGCCGAAATCCGCCAGTTCTTCGACAAGACGCTGTTGCTGGCCGGCTGCCTCAATCACGGTCACGAGATACTCGCGGCACAATTGCTCGGTGCGGATCTGGCCTACTTCGGTACGCGATTTATCGGCACCACCGAAAGCCATGCGCCTGAGGCCTACAAGGAGATGCTGCTGACATCCAGAGCGGCAGACATCATTCATACTCCGGCGGTGTCGGGTGTTCCGGCGAGTTTCATGCGCCAAAGCCTGGAAGCGGCCGGTTTCGACATGGCGGCGTTGCAAAACAAAGGCGAGGTCAACTTCGGCTCCAAGCTCAAGCCATTGAGCGATGAAGCCAAGGCCTGGAAAACCGTGTGGTCCGCCGGCCAGGGCGTCGGAGAGATAGACGATTTACCGAGCGTGGATCAATTGGTTGCACGACTGGACGCTGAATACCGCCAGGCGCTGGAGCTGGCAGCACAACTGCCGAAACGCTGGCCGCGTTAGCAGGAAATTTGGCCAGTCATCCTCGACTGGCCTTACACTCCGGGCTCGCAACTCTCTAACTATTCAAACACCCGCGACAAGGATGCCTCGCAATGAGCGACAACCGTTTCAAGATCGTATTCGACGGCGCTCTGCTGCCGGGGATCGACCTCACCACCGCCAAACTCAATCTGGCGGCGTTGTACAAAAGCGAAGTGGCAGCCGTCGAACGACTGTTCAACGGACAGCCTGTTACGCTCAAGCAAGGCCTGTCGCAGACTGACGCGCAAACCTACCTTCAGGCGCTGACGAAAACCGGCATCGAAGCCCGCATTGAAGCCGAGCCCTCGATTGAACTGAACCTGGCCGACGCTCACCACCACGCCCCCGCCAGCAGTAAACCCGCGTTCGCAGAACCAGAGTCGCCGTACGCACCACCTCAGGCCAGGGTCGGCGAAAACCTGCCGCCGTTCGGCACGCTCAAGCCTTTTGGCGTCGAAGGGCGAATCGGCCGTTTGCGCTATCTGGCCTGGACCATGGTGGCGACGCTGGTCATGCTCGGCGTCGGGTCGGTCGTCGCCATTTTCGCCATCGCCCTGATCGCCAGCGATTCGACCGCAGGCCTGATTGTCGGCGGCCTGGTGGTGGTGCTCCTGTGCATCGCCATCGCGGTCGTCACCGTTCAGATCAGCGTTCAGCGCCTGCACGACATCGGCTGGTCCGGCTGGCTCTGGCTGCTCAATCTAGTGCCGTTCATAGGCAGCTTCTTTCCGTTTGTGCTCATGTGCGTGCCGGGCAACACCATCGCCAATCGCTACGGCCCACCACCACCGCCAAACACCACGGCAGTCAAAGTGTTGTCTTCGCTGTGGGTGGTATTCATTGCCCTCGTCTTTGTCGGTGTATTGGCCGGCGCTTTCAGTGCGATCCAGCAAGAGTACGAAGACGCTGCCGGACTCAGCTATGACAGCAGCTCGCTAACCACCGAAGAAGTGGAAGTCGAGCCCGCCGCTGAGGCTGAAGAAGTGCCGGATAGCGCAGACGAGGAAGCCCAATAAGCCCCGGCCCCTGTAGACTCTGCGAAAGAATGAACAGCGCTCCCCGCCCGTGACACCTGCGTCGCAGGCGCGGAGCTGTTGCGATGGAGAACTGCATGACCCGTTACGCTCTGATCACTGGCGCTTCCAGCGGCATCGGCCTGGCGATGGCCGAAGCGCTGGCCCGCCGTGGCCGCAGCCTGATTCTGGTGGCCCGACAGCGTGATCAGCTGGAAAGTATTGCAATTGAACTGACCCAACGTTTTGGCGTGGAGGTGTTGTTCCGCGCCTGCGACCTCGGCGAGCCGCTGCGCCTGTCCGGGTTTCTGCTGGAACTGGAAGAAGGCGACCGGCAGATCGACTTGCTGGTGAACTGCGCCGGCATCGGCACCTGCGGCCCATTTCTGGCGCAGGACTGGATGACCGAACAAGACCTGATCGAGGTGAACATTCTGGCCCTCACTCGCCTGTGCCATGCCATCGGCAACAGCATGGCCTTGCAGGGCGGTGGGCAGATCTTGAACGTCGCCTCGGTTGCAGCGTTCCATCCCGGCCCGTGGATGAGCACTTACTACGCCAGCAAAGCCTATGTACTGCACTTTTCCGAAGGGCTGCGCGTCGAGCTGAAGAAATGCGCAGTCAAGGTTTCCGTACTCTGCCCCGGCCCGACCCGCACCGCGTTTTTCCGCACCGCACAACTGAACAGCGACAAACTGGTCGACAGCAAACTGCTGATGAGTCCGGAGGAAGTCGCGCTCTATACCGTGCGGGCTCTGGATAAGAATCGCGCCATTATTATTCCGGGCCGGCTGAACCGCTGGTTCGCTTTCCTGCCACGGCTCGGCTCACGCTGGCTGATCAGGACCATCACAGGCATGGTCAACAAGGCCTATTGCCCGCGCTGACCTGGCCTCAAGGCAAAAGGCTGGGCTCGGGGATCACCCATGAGTACACTCAGGCCAGCCCAAACAACGGAGAAAACAGCTGTGGATACTCTGTTCACCAAGATCATCAACCGGGAAATCCCGGCGAAGATCATTTACGAGGACGACCAGGTACTGGCCTTCCACGACATCGCCCCGCAGGCACCGGTGCATTTTCTGGTGATCCCGAAGAAACCGGTGCGCACCTTGAACGACCTCACCGAGGACGACAAGGCATTGGCCGGGCATATTCTGTTCACTGCCCAGCGCCTGGCACTGGAACTGGGTTGCGAAAAAGGTTTTCGCGTTGTCATGAACTGCAATGAAGAAGGTGGGCAGACTGTCTACCACATTCATATGCATGTGCTGGGTCAGCGTCAGATGCACTGGCCGCCGGGTTGATCCATCCCGCATTACTGTAGGAGCGAGGCTTGCCCGCGAAAAGGTCGATGCGGTTGTTCAGATAGACCGCATTATCGTTCTTCGCGGGCAAGCCTCGCTCCTACAGGGTTGATGACCCAGCGCAAACCTTCCCCGGCCGATTGGGTTAAACTGGCCGCCGAGATTCCTCCCGGAGATCAGCATGACTACCCAACGTCACTACTCGCCCATTGACCGTCTTCTGCTGCAAGCCGATGCCGCGATGCGTACCCTGCTGCCCTTCAGCGGCCAGCCGTACCGTCCGTCCCCTGCGATCGTGCAGCCGGAAACGCAAATGAGCGACGAAGACACCCGGCACGTCGCCGGCCTGATGCGCATCAACCATACCGGCGAAGTCTGCGCCCAGGCGCTGTATCAAGGGCAGGCCCTGACCGCCAAGCTGCCGCAGGTGCGCGCCGCCATGGAACATGCTGCCGAAGAAGAGATCGACCATCTGGTCTGGTGCGAGCAACGCATCAAGCAGTTGGGCAGCCATACCAGCATTCTCAACCCGCTGTTCTACGGCATGTCATTCGGGATTGGCGCGGTGGCCGGCTTGATCAGCGACAAGGTCAGCCTGGGTTTCGTTGCGGCTACCGAGCATCAGGTGTGCAAGCACTTGAACGAACACCTTGAGCAACTGCCGGCCGAGGACGAAAAGTCCCGGGCGATTCTTGAGCAGATGCGTGTTGATGAAGAGCAACATGCCGAAAGTGCGCTGGAGGCTGGGGGCTTTCGTTTTCCGGCGCCGGTGAAGTTCGGGATGAGCTTGATGGCCAAGGTGATGACCAAGAGTACCTACAGAATCTGACGATTATGTTGTTCGTTAGGGCCTCTTCGCGGGCAAGCCTCGCTCCTACATGGGATCTGCGGTAATAAAAAAGGCGACTGCCGTGAGGGAGTCGCCTTTTTTTGTGCTCGCGAGAATCTTAGGTCGGCATGTTGCGCGCGTAGAAGATTTCGAGCATTTCGTGTTTCACACGATCCGTCACTTGGGCGCGTTGCTCAGGGGACAGGTTGTTGGTCGCGTCGCCGAACAGGTAGTTATCCAGTTCGAAGTTCTTCAACAGCATTTTGGTGTGGAACAGGTTTTCCTGGTACACGTTCACGTCGGTCATCTGGTACGCGTCGCGGGTGTCTTCGGACAGGTAGTTCTGGATCGAGTTGATCTCGTGATCGATGAAGTGCTTGTTGCCTTCGACGTCACGGGTGAAACCGCGCACACGGTAATCCACGGTCACGATGTCCGAATCGAACTGGTGAATCAGGAAGTTGAGCGCTTTAAGCGGTGAAATGACGCCACAGGTCGACACGTCAATGTCCACACGGAAGGTCGCAATACCGTCGTCCGGATGGATTTCCGGGTAGGTGTGCACCGTGATGTGGCTCTTGTCGAGGTGGGCCAGGATGATTTCGGGCAACGGGCCCGGAGACTCTTCGATCTGGCTGTCGGTCGGGGTCACCGGCTCTTCAGAGATCAGAATCGTGACGCTGGCGCCTTGTGGGTCGTAGTCCTGACTGGCAATGTTCAGGATGTTGGCACCAATGATATCGACAACTTCCGTGAGGATCTGCGTCAGGCGTTTCGCGTTGTACTCTTCATTGATGTACTCGACGTAAGCCTGCTGGTCTTGCGGGGTTTCCGCGTAGCAGATGTCATAGATGTTGAAGCTCAAGGTCTTTGTCAGGTTATTGAACCCGTGGAGCTTGAGTTTGCTTTTCACCGTTAAAAACTCTCTATGTATTGCGGCCCGGGCCGCGTGATCAAGCATGCCCGTCAGATGCGTACGACGCACCTGCGTAGGACGGTTAACACCTCTTCGCGATGGCGATTTTGGTTGTCTGTTCGGGCGAGCGGCCTGTCGGTTGACGGACCACTACCCTGAAAAAAGTGGCGCATTATGCAGACGTCAGCTTGGGATCGCCAGAGTCTGCACCGCTTTTATGATAGTTGAATGTCGAATCAACCGAGTTCGATGATTTCGTAGTCGTGGGTAATCGCGACACCCGCCGCGCCGAGCATGATCGAGGCCGAGCAATACTTCTCGGCAGACAGCTCGATGGCGCGCTTGACCTGGGCTTCTTTCAGCCCGCGGCCCTTGACCACGAAGTGCATGTGGATCTTGGTGAAGACCTTCGGGTCCTCGGTCGCGCGCTCGGCTTCGAGGAAGGCTTCGCAGCTTTCGACGGCCTGACGGGACTTCTTGAGAATGCTGACCACGTCGAAATTGCTGCAACCGCCGACACCCAGCAGGAGCATTTCCATCGGCCGGACACCCAGGTTACGACCACCGGCATCGGGCGGACCGTCCATGACCACGACATGACCGCTACCGGATTCGCCGAGGAACATGGCTTCGCCAGCCCATTGGATGCGTGCCTTCATCGCCAAGACTCCACTGTATAAAAAAGGGTCGCCAGCTTAGCACAGGGCCCTGGATTGACAGCGCTCGCCGTCCTAGGACAGAACCTTTTGCTTTGTAGGTAAAATCTCGAATATTGCAGGAAGTGTCTGTTAAGCTGGCGCCAATTCGCTGGCGCATTGCCAGCTTTGTAGCAACCTCAGTGCCTCATAAAAAAACCAAACACACCGTGCAGTCTTTCCGGGATACAACCATGGTTGCTATTGCCCCTACACCCAAGATCAAGAACCTCGACAAACTGTTGATGCATTGCCAGCGCCGTCGCTATGCGGCCAAGAGCAATATCATTTGCGCCGGCGACCGCTCGGAGACGCTGTTCTTCATCATCAAAGGCTCGGTCACCATCCTGATCGAGGATGATGACGGCCGTGAAATGATCATTGCCTACCTGAACTCCGGAGACTTCTTCGGCGAGTTGGGTCTGTTTGAACAGGCCGGTCTGGAACAGGAACGCAGCGCCTGGGTGCGCGCCAAGATCGAGTGCGAAGTCGCGGAAATCAGCTACGCGAAATTCCGCGAGCTGTCCCAGCAAGACCCGGACATTCTTTACGTACTTAGCGGACAAATCGCACAACGCCTGCGCAACACCACACGCAAGGTCGGTGACCTCGCATTCTTCGACGTGACAGGCCGCGTTGCCCGTTGCCTGCTGGAATTGTGCAAACAGCCCGATGCGATGACCCACCCCGATGGCATGCAGATCAAGGTGACCCGTCAGGAAATCGGGCGGATTGTCGGGTGTTCCCGGGAGATGGTCGGTCGCGTTCTTAAAGATCTGGAAGAACGCAACCTGGTGGACGTCAAAGGCAAGACCATGGTGGTCTTCGGGACGCGCTAAGCCTTGAACATGTCTGCCAGCAACTGGCGATAGAGTGCATCGAGCCGTGCCAATGCGTCAGGTGCGGCGAACTTCTCATGGAGCGCGATGTGGCTTTCGGCGCGGACCCGTTGCTCCAGGCCGCACGCTTCATTGAAGCGATTGACCGCCGCGACCATTGATTCGCGCTCGTTATCCAGCAACAACGCACCGTGCACCAACCCGACCGGGCGCGTGCCGCCCTTGCTCTGGCGCCAACGCTGGGCGGTGCCGACCATCTTGCGACCGTCGAGATTGACGTTGAAACGGCCATCGCAAAATGCGCCGTCGATTTCGCCCAGGGACGAAACGCCGCCCAGTTCATCCAGTAACTGACAGATCGGATCGCAAAGTCGGCGATAGGCGGTTTCGATGCGGTTCTGATCGCCCTCGCTACGCGGTGGCGCGTAGACCAAAGCGATGTTGATGGTGGAAGCCGACTGCGGCACGGGCTCGCCGCCGGTTTCACGCAACAGCACAGGCCAACCGGCAGCGGCGGAGACTTCGCAAGCGTGATCGAAACCGGGCAGGCGATTCAAACGGCGCGGCATGACCAGTGCTTTGTCACTTGGCTGCCAGAACAGCAGGCCGAATTCTGAGTCGCCGGTGCAGACTGAGGCCAGCAAATCCTGTTCCGCTTGCAGGCCGGCTTCGATGGTCAAGGAAACAGGAGAGGTCATAAGGTCTTCCATAGGACGGTCAGTCTGTGGTGCTTCTTATGCCGCCATCGCGAGCAGGCTCGCTCCCACATTGGATCTTTGCCGTTAGCAAAACCCTTGTGGGAGCGAGCCTGCTCGCGATGGCGTCGATTCGGTCTGCAGGTTATCAGTCGAGTGTCGAACCACTCACCGGAACACCACGCTCCGGGAAGAACAGGCGCTGAAGCTCGGTGCCCGGGCTTTCGGCGCGCATGAACGCTTCGCCGACCAGGAACGCATACACGTCGCTGATTTCCATCAGCTCGACATCGGCCCGATTGAGGATGCCGCTTTCAGTGATCACCAAACGGTCACGCGGAATCCGCGGCAGCAAATCCAGCGTGGTTTCCAGACTGACGTCGAAGGTGTGCAGGTTGCGGTTGTTCACGCCGACCAGCGGCGTGTCGAGGGTTTTCAAGGCCCGCTCCAGTTCGTCACCGTCATGGACTTCCACCAGCACGTCGAGGCCAACGCTTTTTGCCACCGCCGCCAGCTCGGCCATTTTCACGTCGTCCAGCGCGGAGACGATCAACAGCACGCAGTCCGCGCCCAACGCACGGGCTTCGACGATCTGATACGGATCGATCATGAAATCCTTGCGGATCACCGGCAATTTGCACGCCGCCCGGGCCTGTTGCAGATATGCATCTGCGCCCTGGAAATAATCGATATCGGTGAGCACCGACAGGCAGGTCGCACCGCCCTTCTCGTAGCTCCTGGCGATGTCCGCAGGCACGAAGTTCTCGCGAATCACGCCTTTGCTCGGCGAAGCTTTCTTGATTTCAGCAATGACCGCTGGCTGCTTCAGCTTGGCCTGCGCCAGCAATGCCTTGGCAAAACCACGGGGTGCATCGGCCGCCTTGGCCAGACTTTCCAGCTCGGCCAGGCTCACACGAGCGCTACGCTCGGCGACTTCCTGGACTTTGCGCGCCAGAATGTTTTCCAGAACCGTCGGTACACTCATCCCTCATTCTCCACTTTGAATACCGCGGTAAATGCACCCAACTCCTCAAGTTTTTCCCGAGCGAGGCCTGTGTGCAGCGCATCGTGCGCCAGGGCAACGCCTTCTTTCAAACTGGTCGCCAGGTCGGCGGCGTAGAGTGCAGCACCGGCATTGAGCACGATCATCTCGGCAGCTTTCTGACCGCTCTCGGTCTTGCGCTTGCCCAGGGCATCGCGAATCAGCTCAAGCGAAGCGGCCGGGCTTTCCACCGCCAGGCCGTGCAGGCTCTGGCTCTTCATGCCCAAATCTTCCGGCTCGACCCAATACTCGGTGATCTGGTCATTCTTCAATTCCGCCACGTAGGTCGGCGCAGCCAGACTGAATTCGTCCAGGCCGTCTTTCGAGTTCACCACCAGCACATGCTTGCTGCCCAGACGTTGCAAGACTTCGGCCAATGGCCGGCACAGCGCCTGGCTGAACACGCCCACCACCTGATGTTTCACGCCAGCCGGATTCGTAAGCGGGCCGAGCATATTGAACAGGGTACGCAGACCAAGATCCTTGCGCGGGCCGGCGGCGTATTTCATGGCTTTGTGATGAGTCTGGGCAAACATGAAACCGATGCCGACGTTGTCGATGCAACGCGCTACCTGAACCGGCGTCAGGTTCAGATAGATGCCCGCCGCCTCCAGCAGATCGGCGCTGCCGCTTTTACCCGAGACCGCACGGTTACCGTGCTTGGCCACGGTGCAACCGGCGGCTGCCACCACAAAGGACGAAGCCGTCGAGACGTTAAAAATGTTCGCACCATCGCCGCCGGTGCCGACCACATCAACCACGCCGTCGAGGGTCTTCAGTTCGACCTTGTCCGCCAGCTCGCGCATGACCGACACGGCGCCGACGATCTCGTCGATGCTTTCGCTCTTCATGCGCATGGCCATCATGAACGCACCGATCTGCGCGTCCGTGCATTGCCCGGTCATGATCTCGCGCATCACATCGCGCATTTCATCGGTGCTGAGGTCGAGTTGATCGACGATACGGCTGAGGGCTGTCTTGATATTCATGGGAAGTCCTTAGCGCGTGCCGCCGGTTTGTTTGAGGAAGTTGGCGAACAGCTCGTGGCCCTGCTCGGTCAGGATAGACTCAGGGTGGAACTGCACACCTTCGATGTTCAGCGTCTTGTGGCGCAGGCCCATGATCTCGTCGACCGAACCGTCTTCAAGCTGAGTCCAGGCGGTCAGTTCCAGGCAGTCCGGCAAGGTTTCACGCTTGACGATCAACGAGTGATAACGCGTGACGGTCAGCGGATGGTTCAGGCCTTCGAAGACACCTTTGTCCTCGTGGAACACCGGGCTGGTCTTGCCGTGCATCACCTGGCGGGCACGAACCACATCGCCGCCGAAGGCCTGGCCGATGGATTGATGACCCAGGCACACGCCGAGAATCGGCAGTTTGCCGGCGAAATGCTTGATGACGTCAATCGAGACGCCCGCTTCAGTCGGCGTGCAAGGACCGGGCGACACAACGATGCGCTCAGGGTTGAGGGCTTCGATTTCGGCAACGGTCAGTTCATCGTTGCGCACGACTTTGACCTGGGAGCCTAGCTCACCGAGGTATTGCACAACGTTGTAGGTAAAAGAGTCGTAGTTATCGATCATCAGCAACATGGCTTGAGAACCTCTTGAATTCACGGACTATAAAGGCTGCCTTCGAATGAGCGACCCGC
Source organism: Pseudomonas sp. PDM01 (assembly GCF_014852325.1). Lineage (NCBI taxonomy): Bacteria > Pseudomonadati > Pseudomonadota > Gammaproteobacteria > Pseudomonadales > Pseudomonadaceae > Pseudomonas > Pseudomonas sp. PDM01. The sequence continues at coordinate 742,042 of NZ_JACVBK010000002.1, read as the reverse complement.
AGCGCTTTGTCAGCCAAAGCGACATGGCATACGGGTCACGTTCATCGGTCAGCTTTCCGGGGTTTGTTCAGCCAGAGCGACTGCGCGGAACATGGCACGACGCTTGTTCAGGGTTTCTTCCCATTCCAGCGCCGGCACCGAGTCGGCAACGATGCCGCCACCGGCCTGCACGTGCAGTTCGCCGTTCTTGATCACGGCGGTGCGAATCGCAATCGCCGTGTCCATGTTGCCGTTCCAGGCAAAGTATCCGACCGCGCCGCCATAGACGCCACGCTTGACCGGCTCCAGTTCGTCGATGATTTCCATCGCGCGAATTTTCGGTGCGCCGGACAAGGTGCCCGCCGGCAGGATCGCCCGCAATGCGTCCATTGCCGTCAGCCCGGCTTTCAGTTGCCCGGTGACGTTGGAAACAATGTGCATCACGTTGGAGTAACGCTCGATAACCATTTTCTCGGTGAGCTTCACCGAGCCGATTTCCGATACGCGACCGGTGTCGTTACGACCCAGGTCGATCAGCATCAGGTGTTCGGCGATTTCCTTGTGGTCGGAGAGCAGGTCTTTCTCCAGCGCCAGGTCCGCCTCTTCGTTGGCCCCACGCGGACGGGTGCCGGCAATCGGGCGAACGGTGATCAGATTGTCTTCGACCCGCACCAGCACTTCCGGTGAACTGCCGACGACGTGGAAGTCGCCGAAGTTGAAGAAGTACATATAAGGCGTCGGGTTGAAGCAACGCAGCGCCCGATACAGATCAATGGGCGCCGCCTTGAAGTCGATCGACATGCGCTGGGACGGCACGACCTGCATGCAGTCACCGGCCAGGATGTATTCCTTGATGGTGTCGACGGCTTTTTCGTAATCGTCCTGGGTGAAACTGGAGCGGAACACCGGGTCAGCCGATTGTTGCTTGCTGAAGTCCAGGCCTCGGCGCGGGGTGATTGGCTGGCGGAGTTTTTCCAGCAGCTCTTGCAGGCGCGCCTGACCTTGCTCGAAGGCATCGTCCTGCGACGGGTCGGCCAGGACAATTGCGTGCATTTTGCCGGCGAGGTTGTCGAACACCACCACCGCATCGGACACCATCAGCAGAATGTCCGGCACGCCCAGCGGATCCGGGTTCGGGCACTTGCCCAGACGCTTTTCCACATAACGCACGCAGTCGTAACCGAAGTAACCCACCAGGCCGCCGTTGAAGCGTGGCAGGCCGGGGATGGTCGGTACGTTGTAACGGGCTTTGAATTCTTCGACGAACGCCAGCGGGTCTTGCGCTTCATGGCTTTCGATCTCGACGCCGTCATGGGTCACGCTGATGTGATGGTCATGAACCCGCAGCACAGTGCGGCACGGCAGGCCGATGATCGAGTAACGGCCCCACTTCTCCCCGCCCTGCACGGATTCGAGCAGGTAGGAATTGGGCTCGTCAGCCAGTTTCAGGTAGATCGACAGCGGCGTGTCGAAATCGGCCAGGGTTTCGCAGGCAAGCGGGATGCGGTTATAGCCGGCAGCGGCCAAACGCAGGAATTCTTCGCGGATCATGGGGTAGCCTCGTGGCTTGAGGTGCTAACAGTCAGGTATGCAAACGCGCCGGTAGACCGGCCAGGAACAAGTCAGGCGCGCCAACGCCAGCGGGCCAGGGCCTTGATGACTTTCATCCAGAGTTTGCGAGTGACCACCACGATGGCGTTTCCAGAAGGGGGTTGAACAGCGTCGGCCAACGTTATCTCAGCGGCCGGATCCAGGCAACCGGGAATTAGCTTGCGCAGGTCGTCGATGACCAGCGCCGGCGACTCTTCGGCAATCGGCCGACCGTGGTTATAACCATAACTGAGGGCCACGCATTTGACCCCCGCCGCTTTCGCCGCCAGCACATCGCTGCGCGAATCGCCGACAAACAGCGATTGCGACGCCGGGATGTTGGCCATTTTCATCACGAAAAACAGCGCAGCCGGGTCAGGTTTCTTCTGCGGCAAGGTATCGCCGCCGATGATCCATTTGAAATAGCGGCCGATTTTCATCTGATCCAGCAACGGCGCGACGAAGCGCTCCGGCTTGTTGGTGATCAGCGCCATCTCCACGCCTTGCTTGTTCAGCCACTTGAGGGTGTCACGCACGCCGGGGTAAACCACCGTCAGGTCGTGACCGTCCTCGTAAAAGCCGTTGAACAATTCCAGGGCATGTTCAGCCTCGACATCATCGACACCTTCGGCGTCGATGTGATTGGCCAGGGCACGGCGCACCAGCATGTGCACGCCGTTGCCGACCCAGTCACGCACCGATTCGATGCCGACAGGCTGGCGCCCGAGTTTGAGCAGCATGTTATCCACCGCCGCGGCGAGGTCAGGGACCGAATCGACCAGCGTGCCGTCCAGATCGAACATCACCAGCCGTGGCAGATGCCCCGGGAACAGCTGCTCAAAGCCACTCATGGGCGGGCCAACGCCAGTTCGGAACGCATCTTCTCGATCACTTCCTGGTAGTTCGGCGCGTTGAAGATCGCCGAGCCGGCCACGAAGGTATCGGCGCCAGCCGCCGCGATTTCACGAATGTTGTTCACGTTCACGCCGCCGTCGATTTCCAGGCGGATGTCACGGCCCGAGGCATCGATCAATGCGCGTGCTTCACGCAGCTTGTCGAGGGTGCCGGGGATGAACTTCTGCCCGCCGAAGCCTGGGTTGACGCTCATCAGCAGGATCATGTCGACCTTGTCCATCACGTACTTGAGTACGTCCAGCGGGGTCGCCGGGTTGAACACCAGGCCCGACTTGCAGCCGCCTTCGCGGATCAGTTGCAGGGAACGGTCGACGTGCTGCGTGGCTTCCGGGTGGAAGGTGATGTAAGTCGCGCCGGCCTCGATGAAGTCGCCAACGATGCGATCCACCGGGCTGACCATCAGGTGCGCGTCGATCGGCGCGGTTACGCCGTACTTGCGCAGCGCGGCGCAGACCATCGGGCCGATGGTCAGGTTCGGCACGTAGTGGTTGTCCATGACATCGAAGTGCACGAAGTCGGCGCCGGCGGCCAGAACGTTGTCCACTTCTTCACCCAGGCGGGCGAAGTCGGCGGAGAGAATCGACGGAGCAATTACGAAGGGCTGCATGACGCACCTTTTCTGAGCAGAATCACGATGGCGCGCATTGTATACCTCATGCTTTGACGCGCGCACCGTAAGGACGATGATCAGTAGGCCGCGCGGTAGATCTTCTCGATATCAATCGCACTCAGTTTGCGTGGATTGTTGCGCATCAAGCGCTCGATACCCGCTGCTTCCAGGGCCAAGGCCGGAATCGCATCCTCTGGAACACCGAAACTGCGCAGGCCCGACGGGATTTCTACCGCTGCGCACAACGCGGCCATCGCCTCGACGGCTTTGTCCGCGGCGTCATTGGCGCTCAGATGAGCGGTCTTCACGCCCATGGCTTCGGCAATATCCTGCATGCGCTCGACGCAGGCCATCTTGTTCCAGGTCATGACGTACGGCAGCAACAAGGCGTTGCTGACGCCGTGGGCGATGTTGAAACGCCCGCCCAGCGGATACGCCAGCGCATGCACCGCACCGACCCCGGCATTGCCAAACGCCATGCCGGCCATCAGGCTGGCGGTGGCCATGTCTTCACGCGCCTGCAGATTGGAAGGATTGGCGTAGGCCTTGGGTAACGCCTGGGTGATCAACTTGATCGCGCCGATGGCCAGCGCGTCGGTAATCGCTGAAGCATTGAGGGACAAATAAGATTCGATGGCGTGCACCAGCGCATCGACGCCACTGGCGGCGGTGACACTGCGCGGGCAGGTCAGGGTCATTTGCGGGCTGACCAGCGCCACGTCCGGCAACAGATAGTCGCTGATGATGCCCTTTTTCAGCTGCGCGACCTTGTCGGAGAGGATCGCGACGTTGGTCACTTCCGAGCCGGTGCCAGCGGTGGTCGGGATGGCGATCAGCGGTGGCCCCTTGCGCGGAACCTGGTCGATGCCGAACAGATCCTCCAGCGCGCCGTGATAACCGGCATACGCTGCAACACTTTTGGCGATGTCGATCGCGCTGCCGCCGCCCAGGCCGATCAGCCCGTCGTGCCCGCCTTCGCGGTAAACGCGCATGCAGTCTTCGACGATGGCGATTTCCGGGTCTGGCAGTACACGGTCGAAAATTTCGTAACTACGGTCCCCCAACTGCGCGAGCGCCAGCTCCACCGTGCCGGACTTGACCAGCGCGGCGTCGGTGACGATCAGCGGGTTGTCGATGTCCAGGCGCGTGAGCTCGGCGGACAGTTGCTCGATGGCAGCTGCGCCGGTGATCAGTTTGTGTGCGATTTTGAAAGAGGAAAGACTCATCGTGCGCAGCCTCTTATAGATAGGGGAGCTGGGCACAATAGTAGCTGGGGATTGGGGTTTGTCTGCTATTCAGCGCGTGAATGACCAAACATGGGAACAACACAAATCTAATGTAGGAGCGAAGCTTGCTCGCGAAGGGGCCATGTCAGTCAACATCGATGCTGAATGTTCCGGCCTCTTCGCGAGCAAGCTTCGCTCCTACAAAATCAAAAGCTGATCAAACCTGGGCGGTGCGCAGTTTTTCGCTGCGGCCACGCAGCCATTCCAGGGTCAGCAGCAGGATCACCGAGAAGGCGATCAGCAGCGTTGCCGCGGCGGCAATCGTCGGGCTGAGGTTTTCGCGGATACCGCTGAACATCTGCCGTGGCAAGGTCGCTTGCTCGGGACCGGCGAGGAACAACGTCACCACCACTTCATCGAACGAGGTCGCGAAGGCAAACAGCGCACCGGAGATCACACCTGGCGCAATCAGCGGCAAGGTCACGCGGCGGAACGCGGTCAGCGGCGAAGCACCGAGGCTGGCAGCGGCGCGCACCAGGTTGTGGTTAAACCCCTGCAATGTTGCCGACACCGTGATGATCACAAACGGCACGCCCAACACCGCGTGCACCACGATCAACGAGAAGAAGCTGTTGCCCAGGCCCAGCGGCGCAAAGAACAGGTAACTCGCGACACCGATGATCACCACCGGCACCACCATCGGCGAAATCACCAACGCCATCACCAGCGCCTTGCCCGGGAAGTCGCCCCGAGTCAGGCCAATCGCCGCCAGCGTACCGAACACCATCGCCAGCACGGTCGCCGCCGGGGCGACGATGATGCTGTTCTTCAGTGCACGCATCCATTCCGCCGACGCGAAGAAGTCCTGATACCAGTGCAGCGAAAAACCTTGCAGCGGATACACCAGGAAACTGCCCGAGTTGAACGACAACGGGATGATCACCAACACCGGCAGAATCAGGAACAGCAAAATCAAGCCGCAGAGAATCCGCAAGCTGTAGAACCACACCCGTTCGATGGGCGACATGTAAGGACTCAGCATTTCGATTCTCCCCTTAGCTCAGGCGCAGGCGACTGGCGCCCACCAGCCAGCTGTAAATCAGATAAAGCACCACGGTCGCCAACAGCAGCAGCCCACCGAGTGCGGTCGCCATGCCCCAGTTGATGCTGGTGTTGGTGTAGAAGGCGACGAAGTAACTGACCATCTGATCGTTCGGGCTACCCAGCAAGGCCGGGGTGATGTAGTAGCCGATAGCGAGGATGAACACCAACAGGCAACCGGCACCGACACCGGCATAGGTCTGCGGGAAGTACACCCGCCAGAAACTGGCGAACGGGTGGCAGCCGAGGGAAATCGCGGCGCGCATGTAGGTCGGCGAGATGCCTTTCATCACGCTGTAGATCGGCAGGATCATGAACGGCAGCAGGATGTGCACCATCGAGATGTAGACCCCGGTGCGGTTGAACACCAGCTCCAGCGGCTTATCGATGATGCCCATGGCCATCAGGCCGCTGTTGATCAGCCCGCCCGATTGCAGCAATACGATCCACGCGGCGACGCGCACCAGAATCGAGGTCCAGAACGGCAGCAACACCAGGATCATCAGCAGGTTGCTTTGACGCGACGGCAGATTAGCCAGCAGGTAAGCCAACGGATAGGCGAGTACCAGGCAAATGGCGGTGATGATCAGGCCCATCCAGAAGGTGCGGGCGAAGATGTCGAGGTAAATCGCCTGATCGGGCGTGGCCGGGGCGATTTCGCCGAGGTCGTCGATGCGGTGATCGACCGCTGCCAGCAAGTAGTACGGCGTGATGTTGCTGGTGTTGCGGCGCACCGCTTGCCAGTAGGCCGGGTCGCCCCAACGCTCGTCGAGCCCTTCCAGCGCGTCTTTATAAGAGGCCGGTTCGGTAGCGAACGGCAAGGCGCGGGCGGTTTTGGTCAGCAGGCTGCGATAGCCGGCCAGCTCCATGTTCAAGCGCTTGGACAGGTCGCCCAAGGTCTGATTCTTGCGCGCTTCAGCGAGGTCTTCGCTGGCCGCTTTGTAAACCGGTTCAGCGGGCAGGCCACGGCCGTCCCAGCTGGCGATGGCCGCCACGGTGCGCGGCATGCCGCCGACCACTTCCGGGTTACCAACGCTTTTGTAGAGCAGCGCCACGATGGGCACCAGGAACACCAGCAACAGAAACAGCACCAATGGCGCGATCAATGCCTGGGCCTTCCAGCGGTTGATCCGCTCGGCGTGCTTGAGCCGCTGCTTCAAGGTGGGGTCAGTGCCCGCGTTCAGGGGAATGGCGGTGGCCATGGCGTACTCCGGAAATCTTTGATCGTTACAGAGGCGGCATCCATTGACCGCGAGGCCGCCTCTGTTCTTGATAACTACACATCACCCCCCGTAGGAGCGAAGCTTGCTCGCGAAGGCAGCGTGTCAGTCAACATTGATGTTGAATGTGCTGACGTCTTCGCGGGCGAGCCTCGCTCCTACGGGAGTCGATAAGCCCACGGGGTGGTCTTATTTCGCAGCCCAGGAATTGAAGCGCTGCTCCAGTTGCTCGCCGTTGTCAGCCCAGAAGCTGACGTCGATCTGCACTTGGTTGGCGATGTTTTCCGGGGTGGTCGGCATGTCTTTCAGGACATCCTTGGACAACAGCGGTACGGCTTGGGTGTTGGCCGGGCCGTAGGCGATGTTTTCCGAGTAGGTCTTCTGCTGCTGCGGCGCCACCGAGTACGCGATGAATTTCTTCGCCGCTTCAGCACGTGCCTTGTCCAGGCCTTTTGGAATGGCCCATGCGTCGAAGTCGTAGATACCGCCGTTCCACACGACTTTCAGGTTGCTTTCTTTCTGCACGGCAGCGATCCGGCCGTTGTAGGCCGAGCTCATGACCACGTCACCGGAAGCGAGGTACTGCGGCGGTTGTGCGCCGGCTTCCCACCACTGGATGTTTGGTTTCAGCTCATCAAGCTTCTTGAACGCGCGGTCCTGACCGTCTTTGCCGGCCAGCACTTTGTAGACGTCTTTCGGCGCAACGCCGTCGGCCATCAGTGCGAATTCCAGGGTGTACTTGGCGCCTTTACGCAGGCCGCGCTTGCCCGGGAATTTCTTGGTGTCCCAGAAATCCACCCAGCTGGTGGGTGCGGAGGCCAGCTTGTCAGCGTTGTAGGCCAACACGGTCGACCACACGAAGAAACCTACGCCGCAAGGCTGGATAGCGCCTTTGACGTAGTCTTCGGTCTTGCCGAACAGCGCCGGGTCGAGTTGCTCGAACATGTCTTCGTCGCAACCGCGGGACAGTTCTGGCGACTCAACTTCCACCAGATCCCAGGACACGCTCTTGGTGTCGACCATGGCTTTGACCTTGGCCATCTCGCCGTTGTACTCGCCCGCTACGATCTTGCCGTTACCCGCCGCTTCCCACGGTGCGTAGAAGGCTTTGACCTGCGCGGCCTTGTTCGCCCCGCCAAAGGACACCACGGTCAGGTCCGGGCCCGCCGCCATCGCGTGTGCCGCACCGATCATGCCCATGACCAGGGCGGTGAATTTCAGGGATCTCAACATTTATTGTTCTCTCCACGTGCAGGGTTGGTTGAAGCAGGGGGCGATCAGTTCGCCTCTAGAAGTGGGTCGAGCGCGCGAACGTGTTCGACCTCCCAGCCAAGCGGTACCACGTCGCCGACAGCAAGCCCGGGATCGAGCTCGGCAATCGGTTGTTTCACGAAGAAGTCGGTCTTGCCGCAGACTTCCAGGCGAACCCGGACGTGGTCGCCCAGATAGATGAATTCCGCCACCCTCCCTGAGAAGCGGTTGACACAGGACTCGCTCGAACCATTGAGGCTCACGCGTTCCGGACGAATTGACAGCGTGACGGGTTCGCCGGTCTTGCCGACATTGACCGCCAGCGCTTCAACCTTTTCACCGCGACCGAGTTCGACGATGCAACGATCGCCGGTCTGGCTGTGCAGGCGGCCGTTGAGACGGTTGTTCTCGCCGATGAAGTTGGCGACGAAGGTGTTTTTCGGTTCTTCGTAGAGGCTGCGTGGAGGGGCGATCTGCTGGATTTCGCCCTGATGGAACACCGCCACGCGGTCGGACATGGTCAGGGCTTCGCCCTGGTCGTGGGTCACGTAGACCACGGTCACGCCGAGGCGCTGGTGCAGATGCTTGATCTCCATCTGCATGTGTTCGCGCAGTTGTTTGTCGAGTGCGCCGAGGGGTTCGTCCATCAGCACCAGTTGCGGTTCGAACACCAATGCACGGGCCAGGGCCACACGCTGTTGCTGACCACCGGACAGTTGCGCCGGATAACGCTGGGCGAAGGTCTCGAGCTGAACCATGCTCAGGACACGTTTGACCCGGTCGCTGACATCGCTCTTGTTCAAGCCGCGCACGGTCAGCGGGAACGCGAGGTTCTCGGCGACGGTCATGTGCGGGAACAATGCATAGTTCTGGAACACCATGCCGATGTCGCGCTTGTGCGGCGGCACGTTGTTGATGGCGCGCCCGGCCAGGAGGATTTCACCGGCGGTCGGGGTTTCGAAACCGGCGAGCATCATCAGGCTGGTGGTTTTGCCGGAACCGGATGGCCCGAGCAACGTGAGGAACTCGCCTTTGCGAATGTCCAGGTTGAGGTCTTTGACGATCAGGTTCTCGCCGTCGTAGCTCTTTTGCACTCCACGAAAGCTGACCAGAATGTCATTGGCCCCTGCGCTTGAATCGACCTGGCTCATACCCACACCTTTGTTATTGATGACTGCTGTGGACTAAGCCTAGTGGACGCTGGGGAGCACGCAAATCGGGGCGCAGGAGAGAATCGCCTCAGCCGGATGGAAGGTTGGGGGTAGGGATTGCCCTACAAGGATGGCGGGGATGGGTATGTCGTTTCGGGATGGGGGCAGGTGGTGAGCTGCGAGCCTTACGGAGCGGCGATAGCGGTTTTAAAGGCATGTCGCAAATGGATATGCCACAACGTTTCGTAGGAGCGAGGCTTGCCCGCGAAGGCGATCTTACTGACGCTAAAAGCTTCGCGGGCAAGCCTCGCTCCTACAGGATCCGTGGTGAATCGTGTTAGAGCAGCTTGTGTTCCATGGCGTACTTCACCAGTTCAGCCAGGGATGTGATGTTGAGTTTCTGCATCAGCCGCGCCTTGTGGGTGCTGATGGTTTTGCTGCTCAGGGCCAGTTGCTGGGCGATGTCGTTGACGTTGGCGCCCTGGGCCAGGCGTTCGAACACCGAGAATTCGCGCTCCGAGAGCAACGAATGCAGCGGCCGCGAATCGGTCAGGCCGACTTCGAAAACCATGCGGTCGGCCAGGTCCGGGTCGATGTATCGACCGCCCGCCGCGACCTTGCGGATCGCCGTCAGCAGCAGCGCCGGGTCGCTGTCCTTGGTCGCGTAACCCGCCGCGCCGACCTTCAACGCCCGGGCAGCCATTTGCGCTTCGTCGTGCATCGACAACACCAGGATCGCCGGTGGATTGTTCAGTGCGCGAATCCGCGGAATCGCTTCCAGGCCATTGACGCCCGGCATCGAGATGTCCAGCAACACCACTTCGCAAGGCACATGACGCAAGGTTTCGAGCAACTGCTCGCCATTGCTCGCCTCGCCCACCACCAGCAAGTCCTTGGCCAGGCCGATCAGTTGTTTAATGCCTTCGCGAACGATGGTGTGGTCTTCGGCTACCAGTACACGGATCACGGTCTTTCTCCAGATTCAAGATCATTCGCGAGCAGGCTCGCTCCCACATTGGATTTGTGTAAATGAGCAAATCGCTGCCACACAGGGATCAAATGTGGGAGCGGGCTTGCTCGCGAAGGCGTAAGTACCATCAACACAAATTCTTCAGGCCTCATCCAAAGGTACGCGCACACTCAACGTCGTACCCTCCCCCGGCTCACTTTCAAGCGACAGCTCCCCACCCATGATCAACACTCGCTCGCGCATGCCCACAACCCCGAAGGATGTTGGCCGGCCAGTAGCGGCGACAAATCCTACGCCATCATCGCTGACAGTCAGACACAACTCGTCGCCCTCAAGCGTCAATGTCAGTTCAACAGTATGCGCCTGGGCATGCCGCATGACATTGGTCAGCGCTTCCTGAAGGATCCGGAACAAGCCGATCGCCTTGGCATCGCTGAGCACCGGCAAGTTCTCCGGTACTTGCACCAGACACGGAATCTGCGTGCGCGCCTCGAAACGCCGGGCCTGCCATTCGATGGCCGAAGCAATCCCGGCATCGAGAATCGGTGGCCGCAGTGCCGTGGCCACATCGCGCACCAGTTGGAACAACTGAGCGATCAAGCGCTTCATGCTGTTCAAACGTTCATTCAGACCTGGGTCGAGCTGGGCGTAGGCCAGTTCGCACATGGACGTTTCCAGTTTCAGCACGGTCAACATCTGACCCAACTCGTCGTGAACTTCCCGGGCGATGCGCGCCTTTTCCTCTTCTCGCACGCTCTCCAGGTGTGCGGACAATTCACGCAATTGCTCACGGGAGCTGGCCAGTTCCAGCTCGATGCGCTTGCTCTCGCTGATGTCCCAGACGATGCCGTCCCAGACATAGGTACCGTCATCGAGGCGACGCGTGATGGCCTTGATCTCAGCCCAACGCTGATCGCCCTGGCGCGTGAGAATCCGCCCTTGCCACGACCAGTCACTGTCAGTGTCCAGCGCATGATCCTGCGTCTGGTGGTAACTGGCCTTGTCATCCGGATGCACCAGGCTGCGCAGGCCTTTGTCGCGGTGGGCCAAGGTAGTGGGGGAATAACCGACCAGGCTCTCGCTGCCCTCGCTGATGTAGGCAAAGTCGATCTGCCCTGTCACCGGAGCCCGCTCCAGGCGAAAGACCAATCCCGGTACGTTGGCAGCGATCCCTTGCAGCCGCGCCTCGCTTTCCTGCAACGCGGCCAGCGCACGACGACGCTCGGTGACGTCGTTGAGGTAGACCACCAGGTATTCACCATCGCGAAAACGCAGGAAGCTCAACGAAACATCCGTCGGCAGAATGCTGCCATCGGCTCGCAGACAATTGGTTTCAAAGCTGAGCGGCCCTTCTTCGCTGGCGCGGGCGCGTTTCCACAGATTCAGCCAGCGGTCCATGTGCAGACCCGGTTCAAAGTCGATCAACGGCCGATCGATGATGCCACCCGACGGATAGCCGAGCATGGTTTCCGCGGCGCGGTTGGCGTAGCGCACATGGCTGTCCCAGTTGACCCAGAGAATGCCGACAGTGCTCTGGTCGATAGAAAACTGGGTGAGGCGCAACGCTTCTTCGCTGGCGGCACGCAAGGCAATGTCTTCCCGAGCCACCAACAACCGTTGCTCAAGACTGTGTTGCTGCCGACGTTGCCAGACCACGATCGCCATGCAGCTCAGCATCAACACCGCCAACAGCAGGCAGAGGTTCTGCCAGAAACCCGGCGACTCGGTCAGTCGCGGGTATTTGGCTTGCAGCCATTGGTTGTGCAGTTGCTCCAGGTCCTTGGCGGGGATCGCCCGCAGCGCGCTTTCGATGATGCCGGCGAGTTCCGGCCAGTCCCGCCGTGTAGCCACGCGCAGCAGTTGCGGCAGGCCAATATCACCGACCACCACCAACCCGGCAAACTCCGGTTCGACGGACAAACGCCCGAATTGCGCTTCGTCGACCACGGCATAACTGGCCTGCTGACTCAACAACAGTTGCAGTGCCTGACGCTCGATCGGCACGCCCTGAAGGTTCAAGTGCGGGTAATTGCTGCGCAGGTAATCGGCGGTGGCGCTGGGCATGCGTACGGCGACGCGGGTCTGGCTGTCGAGTTTTTCCAGCTCGACCACGCCGGCGCCCTTCTGGTCGCTGACCACCAGTTGCGGCACCCGCATGTATGGATCGGAAAACTGCCACAGGCGCAGGCCGCCGGGGGTTTGCGCCAACCCTGGGGCGATGTCGATTTCACCTTCGCGCGCGGCGGCTTCCAGTTGCGCAAGGTCGGGATAGTTACGCCAGCTCAGCTCGACCTTGAGCGCTTTTGCCAGCCATTTCATCAGCTCGACGTTAACCCCGGATAACCGCTGCAAGCGGCGATCGTATTGCGCATAGGGCACTTGCAACACCAGTCCGACGCGTAATTCATTATGTTGCGCGAGCCATTGCTGCTGGCTCGCAGACAACTGCGCGATGTGCTCCGGTGGCGCAGGCGCCGCCCAGCCCATCAAGGGAAACCACAAACAGCCGATAACCCACAGACAGCAAAAACGCATCATTGAAATCTCACACACTGACAAATACTGACCAACCCATTAGGCTGCCGGAACCACTTCTGGCCTGGAATATCCGATGCCCCCTGTCTACCGCCTGGCACTGCCAGCATTGTGCCTGTCGCTGATCCTGCCTTGCGCCTTTTCCGTCGAGGCCGCAGACCCGGCACCGGCCGCCGCGGAAAAACCCGCAGAAGAAAAACCGGTTGAACGTCAGCCGCTGCTTGAGCGTAGTCAGGAAGAAGCGGCAGCACTTGAGCGAAAAATCCCCGCTCAGGAACAGCAACAACTCCAAGCCGGCAGCGACACGTTTCTGGCCTTGTGGAAACCGGCCAATACCGCTGACCCCAAGGGTGCGGTGATTATCATCCCGGGCGCGGGCGAAACCGTTGACTGGCCGCAGGCAATCGGCCCGTTGCGGCGCCAATTGCCGGACGCCGAGTGGAGCAGCCTGAGTATCACCTTGCCAGACGTGCAAAGCGATGCCATTGCGCCACGTATTGTTGAAGTAACGCCATCGCCCAAAGCACCTGATGCCGGCAGCAAGGACTCGACCACGGCGGCGCCCATCGAGCAGGCGGCGGGCGGTGAAGCGGAGGTGGCCGACAAGGCCATTGCTGAAACCAGCGATGAACAGGTCAAAGCTGACGCCGAACGAATTTTCGCACGCATCGATGCGGCTGTTGCCTACACCGAACAGCAGAGCGCTCGCAGCATCGTGGTGCTGGGTCATGGCACCGGCGCTTACTGGGCCGCGCGTTATCTGAGCGAGAGGCAGCCCTCGCAAGTCGAGAAGTTCGCGATGGTCGCTGCGCAGACGCCCGTGGCAGCGAAACCTGGCCTGGCTGAACTGACGCCGACGCTAAAACTGCCCACCGCCGACATCTTCTATAAGGACAAGCCGCTGGACCGCAATGCGGCTCTGGAGCGCTTGCAGGCCAGCAAGCGTTTGAAGGGTTCGGCGTTCAGTCAGGTATCGCTCAAGGCGTTGCCGGGTGACTCGAAAGCAGAGCAGGAGCAGTTGGTTCGCCGGGTGCGGGGCTGGTTGAATCCTCAGGCTGCGGCGGACTGATAGACCGAGTCGCGCCCTTCGCGGGCAAGCCTCGCTCCTACAGGATTTAGTCGTTTGCAATTTTTGTGATTGACTAAATCCTGTAGGAGCGAGCGGTGCGGCGATCCGACTTGCCCGCGAAGGCGTCATCACTGACGACGCATCACTTGAAATCCCGCCGCTGACGAATCAACGTATAGGCGTTATGCAATTCGCGCGTCTTGTCCGTTGCCTCGCGCACCTGCAACGCCGTCGCACCGCTGCCGGCAATTTTGTCCGGATGATGACGACTCAGCAGGCGCCGATAGGCACGTTTGATCTGCGCCGGTTCGGTGGTGGCAGACACACCCAACAGCGACAACGCTTCCTGATAAGTGATGGCAGTGCCGGCCGACGATTGCTTGTGCGGCTCATAGTCAGACGCCAGCGCCTGCACCTGGTACGACGTCCAGCCCAGCCATTTACCCCATTGGCGAATCAGTTCGCGCTCGGCATGCCCGGCACGACCATCGGCCCAGACCATTCGCCAACAGGCGCGCAATACGCCTTCCGCCGCATGGGGTTGCTCACTCAAGCGTCGCAGATAACCGCGCAACCGGTCACGGCCCGACTTGCCGCGGTTGAACGCGGCAATCGCCCGACGCTTGGCCGACTCGGACATGTCCAGTGCCTGCATTTCCAGGCGCGCCTGCTGGATATGCCCGTCTACCACTCGCCCATCGCATTTGGCCAGCCGCCCCAGCAACACGAACAGCAGCTCATCGTTGCGCAGCACCGGCCTGCCACCGAGCTTTTCACGCAAATGCCCCCACGAATGCAATTGCAGGTGCCGATCCAGCGCCTGCCCCAATAAAGCGCCGAGCAAGGCCCCCGGAATGCTGGCAATGGCAAAGCCCGCTCCGGCTCCAATCAGAGTCCCTGGCCACAGCATCTCAGCGACTCGCTTCAATCAAAGTTTCAACTTCCGCCAAACGCTCGTGAGTTCCGACATCCACCCACTGTCCGCTCAGCCGTTCACCCGAGACTTGTCCGTCGGCCATGGCCCTGCGCAGCAGCGGTGCAAGCTTGAACGCCCCGGCGGTGTGCCCGTCGAACAGCTGCGGATGCAACACTGCAATGCCGCTGTAAGTCAGGGTCGGCGAATCTGCCTGGCCGTCGTGCACTTGCCCGTCGACCAGCGTGAAATCGCCTGCCGGGTGGTGGCTCGGGTTATCCGCCAACACCAGATGCGCCAGGCCGCTGATGGGTTGATGCAAGACGCTGAAGTCATAGTCGGTCCAGATATCACCGTTGACCACCACAAACGCCTCATCACCCAACAATGGCAATGCACGGAAAATCCCGCCACCGGTCTCCAGCGGTTCACCTTCGGGCGAGTACTGGATACTCACGCCATAACGCGAGCCATCGCCCAGATAGTCTTCGATCTGCTGTCCCAGCCAGGCATGGTTGATCACGATTTCGGTAAACCCGGCAGCGGCCAGCGCGCGCAGGTGATACTCGATCAGCGGCACCCCGCCAGCGCGGACCAGCGGTTTTGGCGTGGTCAGGGTCAGCGGGCGCATGCGCTCGCCTTTACCCGCAGCCAGAATCATTGCCTTCATGCATTCACTCCAGCACGCAGACTCAGCAGCAACACATCCAGTTCCGCCAGTTCAGGACGGCGGGCGATCACTGCTTCTATATAAGCAAAGAAGCGCGGCACGTCGGCGAGGTAACGCGGCTTGCCATCGCGATGGCAGATGCGGGCGAAGATACCAATGACTTTCAGGTGACGCTGCACGCCCATCAGGTCGCTGGCGCGCAAGAAGTCTTCGAAGTCTGGCTGGACGGGAATGCCGAGGGCGCCTGCCTGCTGCCAGTAATCTTGCAGCCAACCGTGCACTCGCTCCTCGGGCCAGCTCAGGAACGCGTCCTTGAACAGGCAGGTCACGTCATAGGTCACCGGGCCATAAACCGCATCCTGGAAATCCAGCACGCCGGGATTCGGCTCGCTGAGCATCAGGTTGCGCGGCATGTAGTCGCGATGCACCAGGACTTTCGGTTGCGCCAGGGCGCTGTCGATCAGCAGCTGCGACACGTTCTGCCAGAGCATTTGCTGCGCAGGGTCGAACTCGATGCCCAACTCACGCTTCACAAACCACTCGGGGAACAATTCCAGCTCGCGACGCAACAGCGCCACGTCATAACTCGGCAGCGGAGCAACCATCGGCAACTGCTGAAAAGCCAACAGAGCCTGCAAGGCATCCTTGAACAAATCGTCGGCATTTTCGCTGTCGATAACGTCCAGATAGGTCTTGTTGCCCAGGTCATTGAGCAAAAGAAAACCGCGCTCGAGGTCTTCGGCATAAATTTTCGGCACATTTATTCCGGATTTCGCCAGCAAAAAAGCGATATCCACGAAGGGTTTGCAGTTTTCCTGGGGCGGCGGCGCGTCCATTACGACGAAACTTTTGCCGCCGCCTTCCCAGCGGAAATAGCGCCGAAAACTCGCATCACTGCTGGCCGCGGTCAACGTGGCCGGGGGTACGGCGCCCCAACTCTGCTCTGCAAAGAGGGTCGCCAACTGCTCATCGAGCCAAACTTTCAGGTGTTGCAAACGTACATCTTGGTCAGGCATTGCAAGGGTCTCCGACGGCGCTAGCCGTCAAGCGGGTCATGCTTTATTATCCAGCATCTTTTTCAGACCATCGAGAGGCGTGCGGCCCACACCGCGGGCAGATGGCACGCAGGAAGCCCGGACTAATAAGATGGCATTGAAATCCCCCGCGTTTCGTAAAAAATTTCCGTTGTTGGTCACTGGCAGTCTGCTGGCCCTGCAACCTCTAGCCACTTCGTTCGTGGTCGCCGCGGAACAGTATGACTGCTCAGTCTCTGCTTCGGGTGCCTGGAACTGTGCGCCCAAGACGTCGGCGGCTGCATTGCCACCGCGTCCCATCCATGAGGGCAGCGCAGTCTCCGCAACCGGTGAAGCACCTACCGAGAGCGGCGCCAGTGAAGACACCGGCACCAAGCCTGTGCTGGTCACCGAATCCAAAGGCCGTGCCCTCAAGTCCCGTAGCGCAGACTACAGTCACCTCGACTGGGTTCCGCGCGAGAATCTCACTGCAGCGCAATTGGCCGAAACCGGTCCTTACTGCTCTGGTTCCTATATCGAACCAATTCGTCCTGGCATGAATGACAAGACGAATAAAAGTGACGCCCCGACGTTTGTCGGTGCCAAGGCTTCTCGCTACAAGCAGGATGAACAGATCGCTACCCTGGCCGGTGACGTGGTCCTGCGTCAGGGCAGCATGCAGGCCGAAGCCGACGAAGCGAACCTCTACCAGGCCGAGAGCCGTGGCGAGCTGGACGGCAACGTGCGCATTCGCGACAACGGCGCGCTGATCGTCGGCGACCACGCCGAAGTGCAGCTCGACACCGGCGAAGCCAAGGTCGACAACGCCGAATACGTGATGCACAAATCCCGTATCCGCGGTAACGCGCTGTACGCCAAGCGTGCCGAAAACGCGATCATCCGCCTCAAGGATGGTACGTACACCACGTGCGAACCGAACAGCAACGCCTGGCAGCTCAAGGGCAACAACATCACCTTGAACCCGGCGACCGGTTTCGGTACCGCGACCAACGTGACGCTGCGGGTCAAGGACATTCCGGTTCTGTACACGCCGTACATCTACTTCCCGATCGACGACCGTCGTCAGTCCGGCTTCCTGCCGCCAACCCTTGGCAGCGGCAGCGACACTGGCTTCCTGTTGGTCACCCCGTACTACTTCAACCTGGCGCCGAACTACGATGCCACGTTGTACCCGCGCTACATGAGCAAGCGCGGCCTGTTGATGGAAGGCGAGTTCCGTTACCTGACCAAGTCCACCGAAGGTCAGTTCGGCGCCGCGTACCTCAACGACGAGGACGACGATCGCAAGCTTCAAACGGATTACGAAAAAACCCGCTACATGTACAACTGGCAGCACAAGGGCGGTCTCGACTCGCGGGTATTCACGCAGGTCGACTACACCAAGATCAGCGATCCGTATTACTTCCAGGATCTGCAGACCGACCAGCTTGGCGTGAAGTCGTCCGATTACGTGAACCAGCAGGGCTCTGTCAGCTATCGTGGCGACAGCTACGTTGCACGCCTCAATGCCCAGGCCTATCAGCTGGCGACCGTATCGAACATCACACCGTACGACCGCTTGCCACAGCTCACCTTCAACGGTCAGTTGCCAACGCACCCGAACGGTTTGAATTTCGACTACGAAACAGAAATCGTGCGATTCGAGCGCGACCTGCAAACGGGCTCGTTCTCCGATGAAGACGGCAACCTGTCGCCTCGTCTGGACACCAACGTAGCGGGCCTGGCTCGTGCCAACGGTAATCGTCTGAACCTCAAGCCAGGCGTGAGCCTGCCGCTGGACTGGACGTATGGCTTCGTCAAGCCATCGCTCAAATATCAATACACCCAGTACGACCTGGATCTCGATGGCACCGGTAAAAACGATCTCCTGACGAACCGCAATAACGCTTCGGCGCTTGGCGAGTCCTTCAGCAGCTCGCAAAACCGCGGCGTCCCGATCGCCAGCGTCGACAGCGGCCTGTATTTCGATCGCAACACCACCTGGTTCGGCAAGAACTATCGCCAGACCCTGGAACCGCGCCTGTTCTACCTGTATGTCCCTGAAGAAGACCAGAAGGACATTCCGGTTTTCGACACCGGCGAGTACACCTTCAACTATGCGTCGCTGTTCCGCGACAACCGCTTCTCGGGCTCCGACCGCGTCGGCGACGAGAACAAACTGTCGCTGGGCGTGACCAGCCGCTGGATCGAAGAAAACGGCTTTGAACGTCAACGCATCAGCGTCGGCCAGGCCTTGTACTTCAAGGATCGCGAAGTCCAGTTGCCGGGTATCGACGCAAAAACCCGCGAAGATGCGCAGGCCAACGTTTCTCCGTATGCGCTGGAATACGAATACCGCTGGAACCGCGATTGGCGCACGACTGCCGATTACAACTGGGATCCGGACAGCCACAGCCCTCGCTCGGGCAGTGCGATGTTCCACTACCAGCCTGAAGACAACCCGAACAAGGTCATCAACGCCGGCTATCGCTATCGCAATGACCAGGTCCGTTACGACCAGAACACCGGTCAATGGTCGGTGGGTGGTGGTGACTACGGCACGCCGGGCACCCCGGGTTACGTGAAGGACTACTACAAGATCCAGCAGCACGACTTCTCGGTGATCTGGCCGATCGTGCCGCAATGGAACGCCATCAGCCGCTGGCAGTATGACTACAACCAGAACCGTACTCTGGAAGCCTTTGGTGGTTTCGAGTACGACAACTGCTGCTGGAAACTGCGCCTGATCAACCGTTACTGGGTTTCCTATGACGAATTCAGTCAGGAAGCTCCGCAAAACGAAAAAGGCGACCATGGCATCTTCCTCCAAATCGTTCTGAAAGGTCTCGGCGGCGTTGTTGGCCAAAAAGTAGAGAGCTTCCTCGACAAAGGCATCCAAGGTTATCGTGAACGTGAAGACCAAGCTTTCTGATTGTCTGCGCCCGCTGATGCTGGGCGCGCTGTTCCTGGGTACTGCGGCGAATGCCGCGGTACAGTCCATCGATAAAGTGGTGGCCATTGTCGACAACGATGTGGTCATGCAGAGCCAGCTGGACCAACGTGTTCATGAAGTTCAGCAAACCATCGCCAAACGCGGTTCTGCTGCGCCGCCGGCCAGCGTGCTGGATCAGCAGGTGCTTGAGCGCCTGATCGTCGAAAACCTGCAACTGCAGATCGGCGAACGCTCCGGCATTCGCATCACCGATGAAGAGCTGAATCAGGCGGTCGGCACCATTGCCCAGCGCAATAACATGTCGATCGATCAATTCCGCGCGGCCCTGACTCGTGATGGCCTGTCTTATGAAGACGCTCGCGAGCAGATTCGTCGTGAAATGATCATCAGCCGCGTGCGTCAACGCCGTGTGGCTGAGCGCATTCAAGTGTCCGAGCAGGAAGTGAAGAACTTCCTCGCTTCCGACCTTGGCAAAATGCAGCTGTCCGAAGAGTTCCGCCTGGCCAACATCCTGATTCCTACACCGGAAAGTGCTAACTCCGATGCGATTCAGAGTGCTGCCAAACAGGCCGACGCGGTTTACCAGCAGCTCAAGCAAGGCGCTGACTTCGCTCAGTTGGCAATCGCCAAATCCGCCAGCGAAACCGCACTGGAAGGCGGCGACATGGGCTGGCGTAAAGCCGCTCAATTGCCACCTCCGTTCGATCGCATGCTGAGCACCATGTCGGTCGGCGATGTCACCCAACCGATGCGCACGCCGGGCGGCTTCATCATCCTGAAGATCCTCGACAAGCGTGGCGGCGAGACCCAGACCCGTGACGAAGTACACGTGCGTCATATCCTGGTCAAACCTAGCCCGATCCGCGACGAAGCAAAAACCAAGGCCCTGGCCCAATCGCTCTACACCCGTATCGAAGCGGGCGAAGATTTCGGCGAACTGGCGAAAAGCTTCTCGGAAGACCCGGGTTCCGCCCTCAACGGCGGCGACCTGAACTGGATCGACCCGAATGCATTGGTGCCCGAGTTCCGCGAAGTGATGGCCAAGACCCCGCAAGGTCAGCTGTCCAAGCCGTTCCAGACCCAATATGGCTGGCACGTCCTGGAAGTCCTTGGCCGCCGCGCCACCGACAGCACCACCCAGGCCCGTGAGCAGCAAGCAATGACCGTACTGCGTAACCGCAAATACGACGAAGAGCTGCAAACCTGGCTGCGTCAGATCCGTGACGAAGCGTACGTAGAGATCAAACTCCCTGGTGCAGACCAGGCAGCGCAGTGAAACCCCAACGTTTCGCGCTGACACCCGGCGAACCGGCCGGCATAGGTCCTGACCTGTGCCTGCTGGTTGCCTCGCAAGCCCAGCCACACCCCCTGATTGCCATTACCAGCCGCGACCTGCTCCTTGAGCGGGCCGCGCAGCTGGGCGTGGTTGTTGATTTGCTGCCGGTGACCCCGGACAGCTGGCCGGATGTCCCCGCGCCAGCCAACAGCCTGTATGTCTGGGATACACCGCTCAATGCGCCGGTGACTGCCGGTCAACTCGACAAAGCCAATGCTGCTTTTGTTCTGGAAACCCTGACCCGCGCGGGCCAGGGCTGCCTGGACGGGCACTTCGCCGGCATGATCACCGCACCTGTGCACAAGGGCGTGATCAACGAATCGGGTATCGCCTTTTCCGGGCATACAGAATTTCTCGCCGACCTGACGCAGACCGCGCAAGTGGTGATGATGCTTGCGACACGCGGATTGCGCGTGGCGCTGGTCACCACTCACCTGCCCCTTCGCGAGATTGCCGATGCAATCACACCGGAGCGTCTGGAGCGGGTCACGCGGATTCTGCATGCCGACCTGCAACAAAAATTCGGCATCGCCCAGCCGCGTATCCTGGTGTGCGGGCTCAATCCCCATGCCGGCGAAGGCGGACACCTGGGCCATGAAGAAATCGACATCATCGAACCTACATTAGAGCGCCTGCGTGGCGAAGGCATGGACCTTCGCGGTCCCCTGCCCGCCGACACTCTGTTTACCCCCAAATATCTGGAGCACTGCGACGCGGTGCTGGCGATGTACCACGACCAGGGCTTGCCTGTGCTGAAATACAAAGGCTTCGGCGCAGCAGTCAACGTGACCCTCGGCTTGCCGATCATCCGCACGTCGGTCGACCACGGCACTGCCCTGGACCTGGCCGGCAGCGGCAAAATCGACACCGGCAGCCTGCAAGTCGCCCTGGAAACCGCCTACCAGATGGCCGAGACCCGTTTATGACCGAGCATTACCAACACAAGGCGCGCAAACGCTTTGGCCAGAACTTCCTGCATGATGCCGGCGTTATCGACCGCATCCTGCGCTCCATCCATGCCAAGCCCGAAGACCGCCTGCTGGAAATCGGGCCGGGCCAGGGCGCGCTGACCCAAGGCCTGCTGAACAGCGGTGCCCAGCTGGACGTAGTAGAGCTGGATAAAGACCTGATCCCGATCCTCAACCAGCAGTTCGCCGGCAAGAGCAATTTCAACCTGCACCAGGGCGATGCGCTGAAGTTCGACTTCAACAGCCTGAACGCTGCGCCGAACAGCCTGCGCGTGGTGGGCAACCTGCCGTACAACATCTCCACGCCGCTGATTTTTCACCTGCTGCACAACGCGGGCATCATTCGCGACATGCACTTCATGCTGCAGAAAGAAGTGGTCGAGCGTCTGGCGGCAGGCCCTGGCGGCGGTGACTGGGGTCGTCTGTCGATCATGGTTCAGTACCATTGTCGTGTAGAGCACCTGTTCAACGTTGGCCCCGGCGCATTCAACCCACCGCCGAAAGTCGATTCTGCCATCGTGCGCCTGGTGCCTCACGCCGTACTGCCGCACCCGGCCAAGGATCACCGCTTGCTGGAGCGCGTCGTGCGCGAAGCCTTCAACCAGCGCCGCAAGACCCTGCGCAACACCCTCAAGTTGCTGCTGAGCAACGACGAAATCACCGCAGCCGGTGTCGACGGCAGCCTGCGCCCGGAGCAGCTCGATCTGGCCGCCTTCGTACGCTTGGCCGACAAACTCAGCGAACAAGTCCTACAGAAACCCGCCGCCGACTGACAGGCAACAAGCGTTATCGGGTAGGACACCAGCCCTCATGTCTGGTTTACTACCCGATACTTGGCCTAGACTGAGTTCCATCAGCTACGCCCCGCGTCCCGCTTCGTTTTTAAGGCCTCTTGAATGTCCGATCCTCGTTATCAGGTCGACGTCAGCGTCGTCACCCGCTATCTGGCAGAACAATCGCAACCCGAGCAAAACCGCTTTGCCTTCGCTTACACCATCACCGTGCACAACAATGGCGAATTACCGGCCAAGCTGTTGTCGCGGCACTGGGTGATCACCGATGGTGACGGGCATGTCGAGGAGGTTCGCGGTGCCGGCGTGGTTGGCCAACAGCCGTTGATCAAGGCAGGCGAGAGCCATACCTATAGCAGCGGCACGGTGATGACGACCAAGGTCGGCAACATGCAAGGCAGCTATCAAATGATTGCCGAAGACGGCAAACACTTCGACGCCATCATCGCTCCATTCCGCCTGGCGGTGCCCGGAGCCCTGCACTGATGGCGACGTACGCCGTTGGCGACCTGCAAGGTTGCCTCGAACCGTTGAAATGCCTGCTCAAGCAAGTCGCCTTCGACCCTGCCCGGGACAAACTGTGGCTGGTGGGCGATCTGGTCAACCGTGGCCCGCAGTCGCTGGAAACCTTGCGCTTCCTCTATAGCATTCGCGAATCTCTGGTATGCGTGCTCGGCAACCACGATCTTCATCTGCTGGCCGCCGGGCATAACATCGAACGCCTGAAGAAAGCCGACACCCTGCGCGAGATTCTCGAAGCGCCGGATCGTGTGGAACTGCTGGAATGGGTGCGCCAGCAAAAGCTCATGCATTACGACGAGCAACGCAACATCGCCCTGGTCCACGCCGGCATCCCCCCGCAATGGTCGCTGCGCAAAGCCCAGAAGTGCGCCGCCGAAGTCGAAGAGGCCCTGCGCGACGACAATCGCTTCGCGCCTTACCTCGACGGCATGTACGGCAACGAACCGCTGAAATGGGACAGCGATCTCAAAGGCGTAACCCGCCTGCGTGTGATCACCAACTATTTCACCCGCATGCGTTTCTGCACCAGCGAAGGCAAACTCGACCTCAAGGGCAAGGAAGGCGTCGACACCGCGCCGCCAGGTTATGCGCCGTGGTTCACTTACAAGGAGCGCAAGACCAGGGACGTGAAGATCATCTTCGGCCACTGGGCAGCGCTCGAAGGCCAGTGCAACGAACCGGGCATCTTCGCCCTCGACACCGGTTGCGTCTGGGGCGGGTCGATGACCTTGATGAACGTCGACACCCTTGAGCGACTGCAGTGCAAATGCGACGAGCATGGCCACACCTTCCTGCCGTCAGTCGCCTCCCCTATTTCCGAACAAACGCCAGCCAGCGCCCGGCGCTAGACTGCGCTTTCAGCCGAGCCACAGGAGCCCGCCATGAGCGAATTCAAACGTATCCCCCCAGAACAGGCCCAGGCCCTGCGCGAACAAGGCGCAGTGGTGGTCGATGTTCGAGACCCGGCAACATTTGCCGCGCTGCACATCAGCGGCTCGAAGCATCTGGACAACCATTCCCTGCATGCTTTCATTCAGGGCGCAGACCTGGACGCACCGACGGTGGTGGTCTGCTATCACGGCAATTCCAGCCAGGGCGCAGCGGCCTACCTGATCAGCCAGGGCTTCTCCGATGTCTACAGCATGGACGGCGGTTTTGAGCTGTGGCGTACGACTTATCCTTCGGAAACCGCGCAAGGCACTTCCGAATAATTTTTTTGTAACGTGCAAGCCCCGGCTGCCGCGGGCTCGCGCGGTGGCAGACGAACGGTCTGCCACAACTAATTACGTATCTCGCCTTTACCTCCCGAATAAGCAACTATCCTTAAGCGCAGGCCATCCAAAACAGGGGAGAGCCGGTACACCGGCGCGCGGGTCATCGGGAGTAGCTTTCGGGGCGGTACGCTTTGAAAGGGTTCTGGGGGGTAAACAGCGACTGCATATCCGGTCGCTGCCAGCATCGACTGACTGATCCGGCGTCGGCTCCACGTATCGAGCGAGGTGACGTCATGAGTATCTTTAGCCACTTCCAACAACGCTTCGAGTCCACACGCCAGGAAGAACTCTCACTGCAAGAGTACCTGGAGCTGTGCAAAAAGGACCGCAGCGCCTACGTTTCCGCCGCCGAGCGTCTGTTGCTGGCCATCGGAGAACCGGAGCTGCTCGACACCTCGACCAACTCGAGGCTTTCGCGAATCTTTTCCAACAAGGTGATCCGCCGCTATCCGGCCTTTGAAGACTTCCACGGGATGGAAGAATGCATCGACCAGATCGTCTCGTATTTCCGCCATGCCGCTCAGGGCCTGGAAGAGAAAAAACAAATCCTCTATCTGCTCGGCCCCGTCGGCGGCGGTAAATCGTCCCTGGCCGAGAAGCTGAAACAGCTTATCGAGAAGGTGCCTTTCTACGCGATCAAAGGCTCGCCGGTTTTCGAATCTCCTTTGGGTCTGTTCAACGCCACCGAAGATGGCGCGATCCTCGAAGAAGACTTCGGCATTCCGCGGCGCTATCTCAACACCATCATGTCGCCATGGGCCACCAAACGCCTGGCCGAGTTCGGCGGCGACATCAGCCAGTTCCGCGTGGTGAAGCTCTATCCGTCGATCCTCAACCAGATCGCCGTGGCCAAAACCGAGCCGGGAGACGAAAACAACCAGGACATCTCGGCACTGGTGGGCAAGGTCGATATCCGCAAACTGGAAGAATTCCCGCAAAACGACGCCGACGCCTACAGCTACTCGGGCGCACTGTGCCGGGCCAACCAGGGCCTGATGGAATTCGTCGAAATGTTCAAGGCACCGATCAAGGTGCTGCACCCATTGCTGACCGCCACCCAGGAAGGCAACTACAACAGCACCGAAGGTCTGGGGGCGATTCCGTTTACCGGGATCCTGCTGGCTCACTCCAACGAATCGGAATGGCACACCTTCCGCAACAACAAGAACAACGAAGCCTTCATCGACCGGATCTACATCGTCAAAGTGCCGTACTGCCTGCGGGTCAGCGACGAAGTGAAGATCTACGACAAGCTCTTGTTCAACAGCTCCCTGGCCAAGGCGCACTGCGCACCGGACACGCTGAAGATGCTCGCCCAGTTCACCGTGCTCTCGCGCCTCAAGGAGCCGGAAAACTCGAATATCTACTCCAAGATGCGGGTCTACGACGGTGAAAACCTCAAGGACACCGATCCAAAGGCCAAGTCGATCCAGGAATACCGCGACAATGCCGGTGTCGACGAAGGCATGAACGGTCTGTCGACTCGTTTCGCGTTCAAGATTCTGTCGAAGGTCTTCAACTTCGATCCGCACGAAATCGCCGCCAACCCGGTGCATTTGCTCTACGTGCTGGAACAACAGATCGAACAGGAACAATTCCAGGCTGAAACCCGCGAACGCTACCTGCGCTTCCTCAAGGAGTACCTGGCGCCGCGTTACATCGAGTTCATCGGCAAGGAAATCCAGACCGCCTACCTCGAGTCGTACAGCGAGTACGGCCAGAACATCTTCGATCGCTACGTGTTGTACGCCGACTTCTGGATCCAGGACCAGGAATACCGCGACCCGGAAACCGGCGAAATCCTCAATCGCGTGGCGCTGAACGAAGAACTGGAGAAAATCGAAAAACCGGCCGGCATCAGCAATCCGAAGGATTTCCGCAACGAAATCGTCAACTTCGTGCTGCGCGCCCGTGCCAACAACAACGGCAAAAACCCGACCTGGCTCAGCTACGAAAAACTGCGGGTGGTCATCGAGAAGAAAATGTTCTCCAACACCGAGGACCTCCTGCCCGTCATCAGCTTCAACGCCAAGGCGAGCAAAGAGGACCAGCAGAAACACAACGACTTCGTCACACGGATGGTCGAGCGGGGCTACACCGACAAACAGGTACGACTGCTGTCCGAGTGGTACCTGCGGGTCAGAAAATCACAATAACCCGCTGCCGGTCAGACCGGTTGTCGTCAGCCAGAGGCCTGTGTACGCATTTTCTGTTACACAGGCCTCTGGAAGGTGTTCGAAAGTCGGTAGCGAGTTCAGGCAGCATCCAAAGCGCTTGGGGGAGCGTTGAATATCCCTTGGCCTTCGGTCCGATGCTGCATCACCGCTCGCCCCTTTCAGGACAGCTTCTAAGGAGCAGTCATGAGCTATGTGATCGACCGACGTCTCAATGGCAAGAACAAGAGCACGGTGAACCGTCAGCGGTTTCTGCGGCGTTACCGTGATCACATCAAAAAGGCTGTCGAAGAGGCGGTCAGCCGGCGCTCCATCACCGACATGGAACACGGCGAACAGATCAGCATTCCCGGCCGCGACATCGACGAGCCGGTGCTTCACCACGGTCGCGGGGGCAAACAGACCGTCGTGCACCCCGGCAACAAAGAGTTCACCAGCGGCGAACACATCGCCCGTCCGCCCGGAGGTGGCGGCGGCAGAGGGCCCGGCAAGGCTGGCAACTCGGGTGAAGGCATGGACGAATTCGTCTTCCAGATCACCCAGGAAGAGTTCCTCGAGTTCATGTTCGAGGACCTGGAACTGCCCAATCTGGTCAAGCGCAACCTGACCGGCACCGATACCTTCAAAACCGTTCGTGCAGGCATCAGCAACGAAGGCAACCCGTCGCGGATCAACATCATCCGCACCTTGCGCTCGGCCCACGCCCGACGAATCGCCCTGTCCGGCAGCAGCCGGGCGAAACTGCGCGAAGCCAAAGAGGAATTGCTGCGACTCAGGCAGGAAGAACCGGACAACTTCGGCGATATTCAGGAAATCGAGGCGGAAATAGAAAAACTCAGTGCGCGCATTCATCGCATACCGTTCCTCGACACCTTCGACCTCAAGTACAACCTGCTGGTCAAGCAACCCAACCCCAGTTCGAAGGCGGTGATGTTCTGCCTGATGGACGTGTCCGGCTCCATGACCCAGGCGACCAAGGACATCGCCAAGCGTTTCTTTATCCTGCTGTACCTGTTCCTCAAACGTAATTACGACAAGATTGACGTAGTTTTCATCCGCCACCACACCAGTGCCCGGGAAGTGGATGAGGAAGAATTCTTCTATTCCCGCGAAACCGGCGGCACCATCGTTTCCAGCGCGCTGAAACTGATGCAGGAGATCATGGCCGAACGCTATCCGAGCAACGAGTGGAATATCTACGCCGCCCAGGCTTCCGACGGCGATAACTGGAATGACGACTCGCCGATCTGCCGCGACATTCTGATCAACCAGATCATGCCGTTCGTGCAGTACTACACTTACGTTGAGATCACCCCGCGCGAACATCAGGCCCTGTGGTTCGAGTACGAGCGCATCGCCGAAGCCTTTTCTGACACCTTTGCCCAGCAACAACTGGTCTCGGCCGGGGATATCTATCCGGTCTTCCGTGAACTCTTCCAGCGCAGGTTAGTGACATGACCGCCAAAGAGCAGAAGCGCCAACCCATTTCCACCGGCTCCGAATGGACGTTCGAGCTGATCCAGGCCTACGACCGCGAAATCAGTCGTATCGCGGCTCGCTATGCACTCGACACCTACCCTAACCAGATCGAAGTGATCACGGCCGAGCAGATGATGGACGCGTATGCCTCCGTCGGCATGCCGCTGGGTTATCACCATTGGTCGTACGGCAAACACTTCCTCAGCACCGAAAAATCCTACACTCGCGGGCAGATGGGACTGGCCTACGAAATCGTGATCAACTCGGACCCCTGCATCGCCTACCTGATGGAAGAAAACACCATCTGCATGCAGGCGTTGGTGGTGGCTCACGCCTGCTACGGGCACAACAGCTTTTTCAAAGGCAACTACCTGTTTCGCACCTGGACCGACGCCAGCTCGATCATCGATTACCTGGTGTTCGCCAAGCAGTACATCATGCAGTGCGAAGAGCGCCACGGCATCGACGCGGTCGAGGACCTGCTGGACTCCTGCCATGCATTGATGAATTACGGGGTTGACCGCTACAAACGCCCTTACCCGATTTCCGCCGAGGAAGAACGTCGTCGGCAAAAGGACCGGGAGGAGCATTTGCAGAAACAGATCAACGATCTGTGGCGCACCATTCCGAAAGGCGCGGACAAGTACAGCGACCGGGACAACGCACGCTTCCCCGCCGAACCGCAGGAAAACATCCTGTATTTCATCGAAAAACACGCGCCGCTGCTGGAGCCCTGGCAGCGGGAGATCGTGCGGATCGTGCGTAAGATCGCCCAGTATTTTTACCCGCAACGCCAGACTCAGGTGATGAACGAAGGCTGGGCCACGTTCTGGCATTACACCCTGATGAACGACCTGTACGACGAAGGCCTGGTCACCGACGGCTTCATGATGGAGTTCCTGACGTCCCACACCAGCGTGGTCTTCCAGCCGGGCTTCGACAGCCCGTACTACAACGGAATAAACCCCTACACCCTGGGCTTTGCCATGTACCGTGATATCCGGCGCATGTGTGAAACCCCCACCGAGGAAGATTATCGCTGGTTCCCGGAAATCGCCGGCACCGACTGGCTATCCACCATCAAGTTCGCCATGAGCAGCTTCAAGGATGAAAGCTTCATCCTGCAGTACCTGTCGCCGAAGGTGATCCGCGACCTGAAATTGTTCAGCATTCTCGATGATGACCAGAAGGACGACCTGCTGGTACCGGCCATCCACGACGAAGATGGCTACCGCACCATCCGTGAAACCCTGGCCGCGCAGTACAACCTGGGCAATCGCGAACCCAACATCCAGATCTACAGCATCGACCGCCGCGGAGACCGCTCCCTGACCCTGCGTCACCAGCAACACGACCGCAAACCGCTGGGCGAGTCCACCGAGGAAGTGCTTAAACACTTGCACCGCCTATGGGGCTTCGACATTCACCTGGAAACCCTGCAAGGGGATCAGGTGATGAAAACCCACCACGTACCGCCCAGAAGCGAGCACAGCGAAGGCGAATACGGCCGGCTGGACCTGGCCGTCATTCATCTTTGATCCTGTTCGTGCCTCCGCAAGCTCGACGCAACGGTTATTCTGTCGGGCTAACGGAGGTTTTTTATGCGGATTTATAAAGTCGGCGGTGCGGTACGCGATCGCCTGCTGGGCAAACCTGTCACCGATATCGACTGGGTCGTGGTCGGCGCCACCACCGAAGAAATGCTCGCCAAGGGCTATCGCCCGGTGGGCGCGGACTTCCCAGTGTTTCTTCATCCAAAAAGTGGTGAGGAATATGCCCTCGCCCGGACTGAACGCAAAAGCGGACGCGGTTACGGCGGTTTTACCTTTCACGCCAGCCCTGAAGTAACCCTCGAAGAAGACCTGATTCGTCGCGACCTGACGATCAACGCCATGGCTGAAGACGATCAACAGAATTTGACCGACCCGTACCATGGCCAACGCGATCTCGAAGCTCGCGTTCTGCGTCACGTTTCCCCCGCATTTGCCGAAGATCCGCTCCGTGTTCTGCGTGTTGCGCGCTTTGCCGCTCGTTATGCGGAATTGGGCTTCACCGTCGCACCGGAAACGCTGGAGCTGATGCGCCAACTCAGCGAGTCGGGCGAACTGGAGGCATTGACCGCCGAACGCAGCTGGAAAGAAATTTCCCGCGCACTGCTGGAAGATCAACCGCAGGTGTTTATCGAAGTGCTGCGCGAGTGCGGCGCTCTCAAGGTACTGATGCCAGAAGTCGACGCCCTGTTCGGCGTACCGCAACCGGAAGCTCATCACCCGGAAATAGACACGGGCGTGCACACCTTGAGCGTGCTTGAGCAATCAGCGCTGCACAAACAACCACTGACTGTGCGCTGGGCTTGCCTGCTGCATGACCTGGGCAAAGGACTGACGCCGAAAGAAGACTGGCCGCGGCACATTGCCCACGAACACACCGGCCTGAAGCTGATCAAAGCGGTCAATGAACGCTTCAAGGCACCGAAGGACTGCCAGGAACTGGCTTTGCTGGTGGGGCAATATCACACCCATGGCCATCGCGCCCTGGAGCTAAAGCCCTCGACGCTGCTGGAGCTGCTGCAAAGTTTTGACGTCTATCGTCGTCCGCAGCGGTTTGAGGAGTTCATTGCGGCGTGTGAAATGGACGCGCGCGGGCGCAAAGGGCTGGAGCAGAGAAGTTATCCACAGGCGGATTATTTGCGCGGGGCGGCGAATGCAGCCCGCAGCGTGGCGGTACAACCGCTGCTGGAGAAGGGATTCAAGGGGCCTGAATTGGGAGAGGCGATCAAGCGTGAGCGGCTCAAGGCCTTGAAAGCCTACAAAGACGGGGCGTCTGCCTGAAAAGCATCGCGAGCAAGCTCGCTCCCACAGGTTTAGCGCAACCCTTGTGGGAGCGAGCCTGCTCGCGATGGCGTCATCAGCCTCACAGGAGATGCAATGGAGTCAACGGCTTCCCACGCCATTCAAACGCCACCGGCGCCAACACCTGATCAATCTGCGCTTCGCCCCACAACGTCGCAAAGCTTTTGCCTACACCCGGATGCACACGATCCGGTGCAATGAGCGACAACGGCCACAATACGAAGGCATTTTTCAGGATCTCTGCGCGCGGCAGAATCAATCCGTCGAAGTTGCCCACCAGATCACCGAACAACAGCACGTCGATATCCAGCGGCAAACCCTTGCGGTCCGGTGCATAGCGGCCGTTGTCCGCCTCGATGAATTTCAGTCGGCGGTCCAGTTCTATCAGCGGCAAATCGGTGTAAGCCGAGACCACGAAATTGAAGAACGGCCCGCTCTTGATCCCCACCGGCTGGCTTTCAAACACCGCCGAGCATCTTATATCCACCAGAAAAACCGCCAGGGCTTCCAGGCCAGCCTGCAAATGGGTTTCGCGCTCGATATTGCTACCGAGCCCGAGGTACACCTGAGTCAGCGACATCCGCGCTCGATCTCCACGCCCACACCACCGGTGGCCGCCGGGACGGCACCTGGCTTGGTCAGTTTGAGACGCATCCAGGTGATGTTGAACTCGCTCATCAGCACCTCAACCAGACGCTCGGCAAAGGTCTCGACCAACTGGAACTGCGCTTGCTCGGCAAAGGCCTGGATGCGCGACGAAACGCTCGCGTAATCGAGCGCCAGGGTCAGGTCATCACCCGCCGCGGCCGGGCGATTGTCCCAGGCGAAGCTCAGATCAAGACGCAAGCACTGTCGGATGCCTCGCTCCCAGTCGTAGGCACCGATCACGGTGTCGACTTCCAGGCCCTCGATAAACACTCTGTCCAAGCACTTTTCTCCGCTGCACGACAAGGGCGCAATGCGCCGTTAGAATCAGGGCGTCCTCGCCCGGAATAGTTAGCATGTTTTGGTTACTGGCGACTCTCGCCTACCTGCTCGGCTCTCTGTCCTTCGCCATTTTGCTCAGCCGCCTGACCGGTAGCCCCGATCCGCGAATGAGTGGCTCGGGCAATGCCGGTGCCACCAACATGTTGCGTCTGGCCGGCAAGAAACTCGCCATCCTGACCTTGATCGGCGACCTCTGCAAAGGGCTGTTGCCGGTGCTGATCGCCGGTGTTGCGGGTCTTTCGCTGCAAGAACAGGCCTGGATCGGCGTTTGTGCCGTCATCGGGCACCTGTTCCCGCTGTATTTTCGCTTTCGCGGTGGCAAAGGTGTCGCCACTGCTGCCGGCATGTTACTGGGGCTTTACCCGCCAGCAGCCCTGCTGGCGGTCTGTGCCTGGCTGCTGACGTTCTACCTGACCCGCACCAGCTCACTCGCCGCGCTGATCGCCACACCGCTGACCCTGCCGCTGCTGGCCTGGCAGGAACCGGCGGCCTTGCTGCCCATGAGCGCGCTCACGGGCATGATCGTCTGGCGTCATCGGGGCAATCTACGCGACCTGTTTGCCGGGCGCGAACGGCATTTTTAAATACCGGACGTGAGCGCCGCTCATCACAGCCCTGACAATTGCTCCATCGGCCAGCGTGCCTGCACGCTGATCGCCAGACTTTCGTGCTGACCGGCCTGCAAGCGCTGGCAGCCGGCAAACGCAATCATTGCGCCATTATCGGTGCAGAACTCCGGACGGGCGTAAAACACGTCACCCTTCATGTCGCCGAGCATTTTTTCCAGTGAAGAGCGCAGCGCCTTGTTGGCGCTGACGCCCCCTGCGATGACCAGACGCTTCATGCCCGCCTGTTTCAGGGCGCGCTTGCACTTGATGGTCAAAGTCTCCACCACGGCCTGCTGGAACGCCAGCGCGATGTCGCAACGGGCTTGCTCGCTGTCGTCCCCGGCGCTGACGCTCTGCTGCCAGGTGTTGAGGGCGAAGGTTTTCAGGCCACTGAAGCTGAAAGCCAGGCCCGGGCGGTCGCACATCGGACGCGGAAAAGTGAAACGTCCTGCAACGCCTTGCTCCGCCAGACGAGCGATTTCCGGACCGCCCGGATAATTCAGCCCCATCATCTTCGCGGTCTTGTCGAAGGCTTCACCGGCAGCATCGTCGAGGGTTTCGCCCAAGAGCGTGTATTGACCGATCCCGTCGACCTGAACCAGCTGCGTATGACCGCCCGACACCAACAAAGCGACGAACGGGAATTCCGGCGGTTGCGACTCCAGCATCGGCGCCAGCAAATGGCCTTCCATGTGGTGCACGCCGAGCGCCGGAATACCCCAGGCAAAGGCCAGCGCCTGAGCACAGGAAGCACCGACCAGCAGCGCCCCGACCAGCCCCGGACCCGCGGTGTAGGCGATCGCGTCGATCTCGGTGGGCACGCAGCCCGCCTCGGCCAACACCTGACGAATCAAGGGCAGCATGCGTTTGACGTGGTCACGCGAAGCCAGCTCCGGCACGACGCCACCATAGGCGCGATGCAGGTCGATCTGGCTGAACAGCGCGTCGGCCAGCAAGCCGCGTTCACTGTCATATAATGCGACACCGGTTTCGTCGCAGGAGGTTTCTAATCCCAGTACTAGCATGGGTTTGCGCCTTGTTTAGGCTGAATTCGAAGGCGCGCATAATAGTCGCCATGTGATGCCCCGACTAGCGGTTTTCGATCAGAGGCTTTGCATTCCGAGCGATGAGGGGTTAACATCCGCAACCCTTAAAAACCGACGTCTTCAAGTGCTCTTTTGCCGCGAGGATGTTGACCCCGGTAATGAATGAAGGTAGCTCTGGATGCCAGCCGTCAAAGTAAAAGAGAACGAACCCTTCGACGTAGCTCTGCGTCGTTTCAAGCGCTCCTGCGAAAAAGCCGGTGTACTGGCTGAAGTTCGTAGCCGCGAATTTTACGAGAAGCCAACTTCTGAGCGTAAGCGCAAAGCAGCAGCCGCTGTTAAGCGTCACGCCAAGAAAGTTCAGCGCGAACAGCGCCGCGCCGTTCGTCTGTACTAATACACAGACGTTCGTAGCAAGCTTCTGCCAAGCCCGGCCCTCAGCCGGGCTAATGGCATTTGCGGACAACGCTTGATGCTTCACCGTCAAAGCCGCAGACGCGACCGAGACAAACCTGCTTCACAGCGTCAGACCTGGCTCTTTTGCCAGCGGTGCACGTCTTTTCTGACGAGCCTTCCAAGGCTACTGACGAGCACACCCACTGATTCCTCTCACGACGATCAGCCCAAGGCACCTTCTTGCGTGCCCGCTTATGAGCTATCCGAGGCCATCGACTGGCCGCAGCGGATTCAGCGAAACACTTTCAAATAGTCGAATACTGATTGGTATTAACGTCAGTGGATTTTCGGCAGATACACTTCCCGACAGCGATTACGCAGACGACACTGGTCGAGCCGCACACTTTGCGCGCCTCAAGCAATGACCCGCGTTCGCCGGCCCTTCGTTTTGGGTCCATTTCAGCGCAGATGACGAGACCGCCATGGCCGGGCTAATTCCCCAGAGCTTCATTGACGACCTTCTGAACCGCACCGACATCGTCGATGTGGTCAGCTCGCGCCTGCAACTGAAAAAGGCCGGCAAGAACTACACTGCCTGCTGCCCGTTCCACAAAGAAAAAACCCCTTCTTTCAGCGTCAGCCCCGACAAGCAGTTCTATTACTGCTTCGGCTGCGGCGCTGGCGGTAACGCCCTCGGCTTCATGATGGACCACGACAACCTGGACTTCATCCAGGCGGTCGAAGAACTGGCCAAAGCCGCCGGCATGGAAATCCCCCGCGAAGAAAGCGGCCGGCCGCACAAACCGCGGCAGCCAACCGATTCGCCGCTTTACCCGCTGCTCACCGCCGCCGCCGATTTCTATCGTCAGGCACTGAAAAGCCATCCGTCGCGCAAAGCCGCGGTGGATTACTTGAAGGGTCGCGGACTGACCGGCGAGATCGCCCGGGACTTCGGCCTCGGTTTCGCTCCGCCCGGCTGGGACAATCTGTTCAAGCACCTGAGCAGCGACACGCTGCAACAGAAAGCCATGGTCGATGCCGGCCTGCTGATCGAAAACGCCGAAACCGGCAAGCGCTATGACCGCTTCCGCGATCGCGTGATGTTTCCGATCCGAGACAGCCGCGGCCGCATCATTGCTTTTGGTGGACGGGTGCTGGGCGATGACAAACCGAAATACCTGAACTCACCGGAAACCCCGGTATTCCATAAGGGCCAGGAACTCTACGGCCTTTATGAAGCACGCAAAAACAACCGTAACCTCGACGAAATCATCGTCGTCGAAGGCTACATGGACGTCATCGCCCTCGCCCAGCAAGGCCTGCGCAATGCCGTCGCCACACTCGGCACCGCCACCAGCGAAGAGCACTTGAAGCGTCTGTTTCGCGTCGTGCCCAACGTTTTGTTCTGCTTCGACGGCGACCAGGCTGGCCGCAACGCCGCATGGCGAGCACTGGAAGCCACCCTGCCCTGCCTGCAAGACGGGCGACGGGCGCGCTTTCTGTTTCTGCCCGAGGGCGAAGACCCGGATACACTGGTCCGCTCCGAAGGCACCGATGCGTTCCGCGCGCGGATCAACCAGCACGCGCAGCCATTGGCAGACTACTTTTTCCAGCAACTGACCGAGGAATCGGACCCGCGCTCGCTCGAAGGCAAGGCCCACATGGCCACCCTCGCGGCGCCGCTGATCGACAAGGTTCCGGGCGCGAACCTGCGGATCCTCATGCGCAAGCGCCTGTCCGAAATCACCGGGCTCAGTGGCGAAGCGGTGACCCAGCTGGTGCAAAGCGCACCTCAGGACGCGCCGCCCGCTTACGATCCGGGCATCGATTACGACGCGATGCCGGATTACGGCGATTACCATCAGCCGCAGGCACAAGAGATGTACGTGCCGCAGCAGGAATGGACGCCGAAGAAACCCGGCGCCGGCGGCAAGAAATGGGACAAGAAACCGTGGGACAAAAATGGCAAGCGTGGCGGTGATCGCGATCAACAAAGCCCCCCGCGCACACCGATTGCCGTGGAAGCCCCGACCCTGATTGCGCTTCGCACGCTCATTCATCATCCGGAACTGGCTGGCAGGGTAGAAACCGCCGATCACTTCGCCAATGAGAGCAACACCTACGCGCAATTGCTGGTGGCCCTTATCGAGGCCGTGCAAAAAAATCCTAAGCTAAACTCAATTCAGTTAATGGCCCGCTGGCATGGGACGGAGCAGGGACGCCTTCTCAAAGCATTGGCGGAAAAGGAATGGCTGATTGAAGGCGGCAACCTTGAACAACAGTTTTTAGACACCATTACTAGGCTATCAGCCGGTCAACACACCGATAGCCTGGAAGCACTTATCAGAAAAGCAAGACAGCCGGGATTGACCGCAGAGGAAGCAAATCAGATCGCAAATCAGATGCGCGACCTATTAAAACGCAATATGACTGTACCAAACCCGACCTCAACTGGCGCGTGAGGTCATAGCTCAGGTATAATCCTCGGCTTGTTTTTTGCCCGCCAAGACCTTCAGTGGATAGGGTGTTATGTCCGGAAAAGCGCAACAGCAGTCTCGTATCAAAGAGTTGATCACACTTGGTCGTGAGCAGGGCTACCTGACTTACGCGGAGGTCAACGACCACCTGCCGGAGGATATTTCAGATCCGGAACAGGTGGAAGACATCATCCGCATGATCAATGACATGGGGATCAACGTATTCGAGGTTGCGCCAGATAAGGATTCCCTTATGCTGGCCGACGCCGATACCGACGAAGCCGCGGCCGAAGAGGCAGCAGCAGCGTTGGCAGCGGTCGAAACCGACATCGGTCGCACCACCGACCCGGTGCGCATGTACATGCGCGAAATGGGTACGGTAGAGCTCCTGACACGTGAAGGCGAAATCGAAATCGCCAAACGTATTGAAGAAGGCATCCGCGAAGTGATGGGCGCAATCGCGCACTTCCCTGGCACGGTTGACCATATTCTCTCCGAATACACTCGCGTCACCACCGAAGGTGGCCGCCTGTCCGACGTCCTGAGCGGTTATATCGACCCGGACGACGGCATTGCGCCGCCTGCTGCAGAAGTGCCGCCGCCAGTCGATCCGAAAGCCGTGAAAGCGGACGACGATACCGATGACGATGACGCCGAAGCTTCGGATGACGAAGAAGAAGCCGAAAGCGGTCCGGATCCGATCATCGCCGCACAGCGTTTTGGCGCTGTCGCTGATCAGATGGAAATCACCCGCAAGGCTCTGAAAAAGCACGGTCGCAACAACAAGGCAGCTATCGCCGAACTGTTGGCCCTGGCTGAGCTGTTCATGCCGATCAAACTGGTGCCGAAGCAATTCGAAGGCCTGGTCGAGCGTGTTCGCAGTGCCCTGGATCGTCTGCGTCAGCAAGAGCGCGCGATCATGCAATTGTGCGTGCGTGATGCCCGTATGCCGCGTGCCGACTTCCTGCGCCAGTTCCCGGGCAACGAAGTTGACGAAAGCTGGAGCGACGCTCTGGCCAAAGGCAAAAGCAAATATGCTGAAGCCATTGGTCGCCTGCAGCCGGACATCATTCGTTGCCAGCAGAAGCTGACCGCGCTGGAAACCGAAACAGGTTTGACGATCGCCGAGATCAAGGACATCAACCGTCGCATGTCGATCGGTGAGGCCAAGGCCCGCCGCGCGAAGAAAGAGATGGTCGAAGCGAACTTGCGTCTGGTGATCTCCATCGCCAAGAAGTACACCAACCGTGGCCTGCAATTCCTCGATCTGATCCAGGAAGGCAACATCGGTTTGATGAAAGCGGTAGACAAGTTCGAATACCGCCGCGGCTACAAATTCTCGACTTATGCCACCTGGTGGATCCGTCAGGCGATCACTCGCTCGATCGCCGACCAGGCCCGCACCATCCGTATTCCGGTGCACATGATCGAGACGATCAACAAGCTCAACCGTATTTCCCGGCAGATGTTGCAGGAAATGGGTCGCGAACCGACCCCGGAAGAGCTGGGCGAACGCATGGAAATGCCTGAGGACAAGATCCGCAAGGTATTGAAGATCGCTAAAGAGCCGATCTCCATGGAAACCCCGATCGGTGATGACGAAGACTCCCATCTGGGTGACTTCATCGAAGACTCGACCATGCAGTCGCCAATCGATGTTGCTACCGTTGAGAGCCTTAAAGAAGCGACTCGCGAAGTCCTGTCCGGCCTCACTGCCCGTGAAGCCAAGGTTCTGCGCATGCGCTTCGGTATCGACATGAATACCGACCACACGCTTGAAGAGGTTGGTAAGCAGTTCGACGTGACCCGTGAACGGATTCGTCAGATCGAAGCCAAGGCGCTGCGCAAGCTGCGCCACCCGACGAGAAGCGAGCATCTGCGCTCCTTCCTCGACGAGTGATCACAAACCCCCCGGCCCAGGCCGGGGGTTTTGCTTTATGCAGATTAAATCCCCCGCACTTCCCTCCCGCCGAATTGCCCGTCTACACTCGAAACATTCCCCCGAGCCATAACGAGACCGTTATGCCCAGACTGCCGACCGTGCTTTTTTTGCTGTCGCTGATGACCTGGACCGCAACGGCTGGCGCGCTGACTCTGACCGACGAAGAACGTAGCTGGTTGACGGCCCACCCTGACTTACGCTTGGGTGTCGATGCGTCATGGCCACCCTTTGAGTTTCGTGACGATCAGGGCCGCTATCAGGGCCTTGCGGCGGATTACATCGATCTGATTCGCCAACGCCTGGCCATTAAGCTCACGCCCATCGAGCCTGTGAGCTGGACGGCTGTGCTTGAGCAGGCCAAACAAGCGAAACTGGACCTGTTGCCGGGCATCATGTCGACCCCGGAGCGTCAGAAATACCTGGCGTTTACGCGCCCCTACCTCGACTTTCCGATCGTCATTCTTGCCCACGTCGGAGGCGCTCAACCGCACAAGCTTGAAGAGTTGTACGGTCTGAAAATCGCCGTGGTGGAAAACTACGCGCCTCATGAACTGCTGCGCACTCACCACCCCGACCTGAACCTTGTGGGCATGCCCAACGTCAGTTCAGCCTTGCAGGCACTGGCGACCGATGAAGTGGACGCGGTGGTCGGCGATCTCGCTTCCAGCGTCTGGAGCCTGCGCCAACTCAAGCTCGATGGGCTCTATGTCAGCGGCGAGACGCCCTATCGCTATCAACTGGCCATGGGCGTGCCTCAGAACAAGAAGATTCTGGTCGGCATCCTCGACAAAGTCCTGGCGGACATGACACCGGCAGAAATCAGCGCCATCCAGGAACATTGGGTCGGTAACGTCCTCGATCATCGAACCTTCTGGTCCGATCTGATCGTTTACGGCCTGCCGGGGTTGCTGTTGCTGATCACCGTGCTGGCGGTGGTCATCCGGATCAATCGCCGACTGAGTTCGGAAATCTCCCGCCGCGTCGACCTTGAACAGGAACTGCGCAGCAGCGAATACCATTATCGCGGGCTGGTGGAGAGCCTTTCGGCCATTGCCTGGGAAGCGCGGATCACCGATTTCACCTACAGCTATGTGTCGCCCCATGCCGAAGAATTGCTTGGTTATCCCCTGTCCCATTGGCTGATTCCGGGGTTCTGGCGCAACATCATCCACCCCGCCGACCTGACCCGCGCCCAGACCTTCTGCGATCACGAAGTCCTGGCCGGGCGCGATCACAGCCTCGACTACCGGGTCATCACCGCCGACGGCCGTTGCCTGTGGGTGCGCGACATCGTCAGCCTGATCGAGCACGGTCATGAGCCGGTGATGCGCGGGTTGATGATCGACATCAGTGAAACCAAGCGCACCGAAGAGGCATTGCGCCTGTCGGAGCAGAAGTTTGCCTCGGTGTTCCAGCAATGCCCGGACATTCTGGTCATTGCGCGGTTGTCGGATGGCTGCCTGCTGGAGGTCAACGAAGCGTTCGAGGAGCAGATTGGCCTCAAAGCCGAGGAAGTCATCGGTCAGACCGCCACCGACCTGAACATCTGGGGCATACCCGGCGTTGGGCCAGGTCTGTTGCAACGCTTGCAGGCCGGCAGCATCCGTAACCTGGAGATGCCCTTTCGCCGCAGCAATGGCCAAGTGTTTACCGGCCTGATCTCCGCCGAACCTTTCGACCTCGACACGACCCCGGCGCTGGTGGTGGTTGTGCGCGATATCAGTAAGCTCAAGGAAACCCAGCAACAGCTGCAAACGTCCGAAGAAAAATTCGCCAAAGCCTTCCACGCGTCCCCCGACGGTTTGCTGCTGTCCCGGCAGAGCGATGGCTTGCTGCTGGAGGTCAACGAAGGCTTCAGCCGCATTACCGGTTTCAACAGTGCGATGTCGGTGGATCGTTCGGCGCTTGAGTTGGGGATCTGGGTCAATCTCAACGAACGCAAACAGATGCTCGACCTGCTGCACCGGGATGGTTTCGTCCGTGACTTCAGTTGCCATATCCGCCGCAGCGACGGGCAGATCCGCCTCTGCGAGGTGTCCAGCCGTCCTCTGCCGATCGGCGATGAAGACTGCATGTTGACCATCGCCCGGGACATCACCGAGCGACACCTGATGCAGGAAAAACTGCAACAAGCCGCGACTGTGTTCGAGAGCACCGCCGAGGGGGTTTTGATCACCGACACGCAGCAACACATCAGCGCGGTCAATCGCGCGTTTACCGAAATTACCGGCTACAGCGAAAGCGAAGCACTGGGCCACACCCCGCGCCTGCTTGCCTCAGGCCTGCATGACAGCGCCTTCTACGCGGCCATGTGGCATCAACTGACCGCCGAAGGCCATTGGCAGGGCGAGATTTCCAACCGGCGCAAAAACGGCGAGTTGTACCCGAGCTGGCTGACCATCAGCGCCGTGCGCAACCGCGACAAGTTCATCACCCACTTTGTTGCCGTGTTTGCGGACATTTCCAGCCTGAAGCACGCGCAAGCCAAACTCGATTATCAGGCGCACCACGACCCGCTCACCGGCCTGCCCAACCGCACACTGTTCGAAAGCCGGCTGCTGACCGCGCTCAACAACCAGCAGGAAAACGGCGGCCAGGGCGCGGTGTTGTTCCTCGATCTGGACCGTTTCAAACACATCAATGACAGCCTCGGCCACCCGGTCGGCGACCTGCTGCTCAAGGGCATCGCCGTGCGTCTGAAGGAGCAGTTGCGCGATATCGACACCGTGGCGCGACTGGGAGGCGACGAGTTCATCATCCTGCTGCCAGGCCTGCAGCAATCCACCGACGCCGACAATATCGCAACCAAGTTGCTCAACTGCTTCAGCGCGCCATTCCAGGCCGGCGAGCATGAGTTCTTCATCAGCGCCAGCATCGGCACCAGCCTGTATCCCAAGGACGGCTGTGACGTCGCCACGCTGGTCAAAAACGCCGACGCAGCGATGTATCGCTCCAAGGCCAAGGGCCGCAACCGGGTCGAGAGCTATACCCGCGACCTGACCGCCCAGGCCAGCGAGCGCGTCGCACTGGAGCACGAGCTGCGCCGTGCCATCGAGCGCAATGAGCTGTCCCTGTGTTACCAGCCCAAAATCAGCCTGGAGGACCATCGCCTTGTCGGCGCCGAAGCGCTGATCCGCTGGCATCACCCGACCTTCGGCGCCGTGCCGCCAGAGCACTTCATTCCGCTGGCCGAAGAGAACGGGATGATCCTGCAAATCGGCGACTGGGTGCTCGAGACCGCGTGTCGGCAGATGTACGAATGGAATCAGACCTATGAATGCCTCGGCCCGCTGTCGGTCAACCTCGCAGGCGCACAACTGCGTCAACCCAACCTGCTCGGCCGGATCGAACAACTGCTCAAGGACAACGGCCTTCAGCCCGGGTTATTGCAACTGGAAATTACCGAGAACTTCATCATGAGCCAGGCCGAGGAAGCGCTGGCGGTGCTGCATCAACTCAAACACCTGGGCGTGCAACTGGCCATCGACGACTTCGGCACTGGCTATTCCTCCCTGAGCTACCTCAAACGCCTGCCGCTGGATATTCTCAAGATCGACCAGTCTTTCGTCCGCGGCCTGCCGGATGATCCCCACGATGCGGCAATCGTTCGCGCCATCATCGCGCTGGGTCGCAGCATGCAATTCACCGTGATAGCCGAAGGCGTCGAGACCCTGGCGCAGCAACTATTTCTCGCCGAAGAAGGCTGCGAACAGATTCAGGGCTACATCGTCAGCTTGCCGTTGCGGGCGGACGAATTCGCCGCGACGTTTCTTCGTATAGCCGTATCGGATTTTTCGGATAGCACAGCCGAGAAACCGTCGCTATAATCCGCGGCCTACTGAGGGCCTATAGCTCAGTTGGTTAGAGCAGAGGACTCATAATCCTTTGGTCCACGGTTCAAGTCCGTGTGGGCCCACCAAATTGAAAGCCGCGCATTGCGCGGCTTTCGTCAGACTTAATGATTGACGTGAATATCAACTTTCATTAGATTTGACTCGTCGAAGCGACTGACCGGATGAGATTGAGCGCTTCCCAGCGGCGAAAGCCGTAACCGCGCAAGGCGGTTCGTAAGTGGTGTCCGGATCTGCTTTACCGAATCGAAAAAGACGCCTACGGCGTCTTTTTTCGTTTCTGCCCCTAGCGTTTGGTCGAGCTCGATTGCCGCAAGTAGACCT
Source organism: Pseudomonas sp. PDM01 (assembly GCF_014852325.1). Taxonomy (NCBI): domain Bacteria; kingdom Pseudomonadati; phylum Pseudomonadota; class Gammaproteobacteria; order Pseudomonadales; family Pseudomonadaceae; genus Pseudomonas; species Pseudomonas sp. PDM01. The sequence continues at coordinate 699,852 of NZ_JACVBK010000002.1, read as the reverse complement.
TACCGCACAGCAGCATAAAGCCCATTTTGCCCAGCAACCTTGGCGGCTGCTCGGCTTGGTGATAAGCACTTTCAACCACCAGATTCAGATCCTGCGGCTTTTCCTTGGCCGCCCGCCGTATCTCAAAAAACACGTGATAAGGCCCGGCAGGATCCTGAATCGTCATAGAGTATGCCCAATTGCGTAGGGCTGCAGTCTCACGGACCTTGGACTGGGGATGGTTTAACCCCTGGATCACCGTCGGTAGACCCAATGACAGCCGATAACGGATTGCACAGAAGGTGCGCGGCCGTCCTGCACCATCGAGAAGGATTGGTTCACCGGCCGGATGCGTCGCCGCGTCATACCCCCGACTGAAACAGTGGCTCGAAAAAGTGACATGCACGCGCAAATCACGCTTGGCCAACTGGCTCGCAATCGTGAAATTGAACGGTTCAAGGTGAACAAAATCGAAGGTCTGATCGCCAATGGTCAGTGCTGGAAAATAAGCGGTCACTTCGGTCTCCATTCCGCCAACCTCGAACCAAGGCTCGACGCCACGAGAAAGAAACAATGATCAACAAGAGGCCACCACTGTGTATGTCAGACGCTTCCGAAATTGGTGTTCCTCTCTCGTCCTGAAACGATTTACATCTGATTTCAAGGCGAGACAGTCCAAACAAGAAAGCCGCTTAATGCGCGGCTTTTTCGTGAATGGTGTTTGGTTTTGTTTACTTCAGGTGGCGCAATATCGGATGACGTCCGCAGACCTTGTAGGCAAACTCCGAATCGTGTTTTGTGGGCACTTTGATGCCTTGTTGCGCTGTTCTTCGACGGGATAGTCTCCGGACGTCGCTGCAAATGCAGTGATCGGGTGTGGTAACCCGGCGAAACCAGCGCACTAATGCACGCATTTCGAACGAAGGTAGTTTTCAGGCCTGAATTCTTGATATGGCGGCTGTGCGTGGGACGCCCTCGGGCGTGCCGGTTTCCTTGGTTCCCGGTTTACCACCCTGCGTACAGCTGCCACCTTTTCGTGTGGTAACGAAAAATGGCAGCTCCTGGAACCCTGGAGTAAAACCATGCCTCAAACAAATCCGCTCCACCCCTCAGAACTGAAAACCATCGGCCTCACCCCCTTCATCTACTGCTCAAACCAACCGCTGTTCCATGTCAGTAGTGGTGTCCCCCTCGCCGATGCTCTAGCTCAGGCCTCAAATCTGTTGTACCTCGCCAAGGAGCTGACCATGGACGCCGCCTACGCCAAAGACACCGACCGCCACGCCTGGGCCGCGCATTACCTGACGTCGATGAGCAAGGCCGTGGTCGATGATGTGATGAAGGTGCTGGAGCGCGGACCTGATCGCGCCAATACGAAGTCCGAAAAATAGCGGCCAATTGACCGTGGAATGAGCCCCGAGAATTCGGGGCTTTCACAGGATGATCGGTGGCGCGTTGTCTTACGCCCAAACACCCAACGCTGGAATGGCCTGCACTGGCCGCAACCGCTCAAGCATCTCACGCGTAAACACCACCTCATACGTATCCGCCGCCCTGCCCCACTGTTCCACGATGACCATGGCGTCGACCAACACGCGCCCCAATTCGGTAATCGTGTCCGCCAGGTCCTCGACGATTGCTTGAGTCCGGCCCCACATGCGATCAGTCATCGCTTGAAGCTCAGCCGCAATACGGTCAGATGACGCAGGGTCCGTATCGGGACAGGTGATGTTGCGCAGTAAATGCTGAAGCTCTTTTACTTTTGCGTAATCCTGTTCCGCCCCCAGCGCACCTTTCAGGATGCTGACGGCTTTCGTCTTGTCGACGCGATTCCCGGACCGATGTGTCGAAGACAATGTCTGCCCCATGGCGCCAGCCATCAGGACCATTATTCGGGCTTCCACGTGCGCTTTCATTGCTTCCATCGATGAAATCGGGCGCGCCAGGGTAATGGCAGCGCCTCCTTGATGCCGCAAGTCCATGGTCACGGACAGGGTCACGCCGCCGGTTGCAAACCCCAAAGCGCGGGCCACGACGTAGTGGCCCATTTCGTGATTGGCAATCTGCAATGCACGATCGCGCATGGCTGAAGGCATCTGCTTCGTCATCTCCGTCTCCTTGCATCCCTCGACTTAGCATTCGACTACGAGTGGCGATTGCTGTCCATCCTGTGCGTTGCTGGCTTCGGGTCGGTTCGCTCAACAAAAAAAAGCCGCGCAATCGCGCGGCTTTTTCGTACGTGCGATTCAGCCTTTACTCAGGCAAGGCATACGCAATCACGTAATCCCCACGATCCGTTGACTGACGCGCACCGCCCACCGTCAGCAGGATGTACTGCTTACCGGTTTTCGGCGAAACATACGTCATCGGACCCGACTGGCTACCCACCGGCAAACGCGACTTCCAGATCTCATTCCCGTTACCCGTATCGAACGCCCGCAGGTAGAAATCCTGGGTACCGGCGAAGAACAGCAGGCCGGACTGGGTGGCCAGGGAAGCACCGAGGGTCGGCATGCCAATCGGTATCTGCAAATGCATGCGGATACCCAGCGGGCCGGTGTCTTGCACGGTGCCGACCGGGACTTGCCACATCAGTTTGTGGGTCTTGAGGTCGATGGCGGACATCGTGCCGAACGGCGGCTTCTGGCACGGAATGCCCACCGCCGAGAGGAAGCGTTCGCGCATCGCCCCGAACGGTGTGCCTTCCTGTGGCACGACGCCCATTTCGATACCGCTGGCCCCGGCGGCGATCTTGTTGCGCGGGATCATGTAGTTGGCCAGGCCCAGGCGCATGTCGTTGACGAACATGTAGTTCGTGTTTGGATCTACCGAGACGCTGCCCCAGTTCATACCACCCAACGAGCCCGGGAATTGCAGCGCGCGGTCCATGCCCGGTGGGGTGTAGACGCCTTCGTGGCGCATGCCTTTGAACTGGATGCGGCACATCAACTGGTCAAACGGCGTGGCGCCCCACATGTCGGCTTCGGTCAGGGTCTTGTTGCCGATGGACGGCATGTCCACCGAGAACGGCTGGGTGGGCGAATAGCGTTCGCCAGGCACACTACCTTGCGGAACCGGGCGCTCTTCGACGCGCGCGATCGGCACGCCGGTTTCGCGGTTGAGCAGGAAGATCTCGCCTTGTTTGGTGACTTGCGCCAAGGCTGGCTGCAGGCCGCCCTTGTCGTCCGGTACGTCGTACAACAACGGCTGAGCCGGCAGGTCGAAGTCCCACAGGTCGTGATGGGTGGTCTGGAAGTGCCAGCGCACCTGACCGGTCTTCACGTCGATGGCGACGATGGACGAACTCCACTTGTCATCGAATGCCGTGCGTTGACCACCAAAGAAGTCTGGCGTGGCGTTGCCGGTGGGCAAGTAGACCAGACCGAGTCTGGCGTCGTAGGACATGGCCGACCAGACGTTCGGTGTGCCACGGGTGTAGGTCTCACCAGCCGGTGGACGTTTGGTGGTGTTCGGATTGCCCGGATCCCACGCCCACACCAGTTCACCGCTGCGTACATCGTAAGCGCGGACCACGCCTGGCGGTTCACCGGTGGAGTAGTTGTCGGCCACACGGCCACCGACGATCACCACGTCACCTGCGACCAGCGGGGTTGAGGTTTGCTGGTAGTAACCGGGCTTCACTTCACCCATGTCGGTGGTCAGATCGACCGTGCCTTTGTTGCCAAACTCTTCACACGGCTTGCCGGTCTCGGCATTGATCGCGATCAGACGGGCATCGCCGGTCGGTAGAAACAGACGTTTCGTACAGGCAGTGGGCTTGTTATCCGAAGACACTGGCGTCTCGGAATAACCCAGGCCACGACAACGCTGCCAGTTTGGCGCAGTACCTTGCGGGTCGAACTTCCAGCGTTGGGCGCCGGTGTCGACGTCCAGCGCGAAGACTTTGCCGTAAGCGGTGCAGGTGTAGACCGTGTCGCCGATTTGCAGCGGGGTGTTCTGGTCTTCAGCGCCAGCGCCGGTGCTTTGCGGGATGTCGCCGGTGCGGAAGGTCCACGCCACCTGCAACTTGTCGATGTTGCCTTTGTTGATCTGGTCCAGTGCGGCAAAGCGGTTGCCAGCGGTGGTGTTGCCCCAATGGGCCCAGTCTTTCTGCTCGGTACCCGGAGCGACCGGCGTAACAGCCGGTTCAATGCTGGCCTTGACCACATGGGTCGGCACGAACATGTAGGCCATCGTTGCGACAACGCCGACGCCCAGGATACCGGCGAGGCCATAAGCGCCACGGCCGGCAGTCGCGCCTGAAGCACGGACCAGCGTCGGATAGATCAGCGCAACGACCACGCCGATCACGGCGAAGGTCAGCACGCGCGAGACCAGTGGCCAGTATTCGAAACCGGTGTCCCATACGGCCCAGATCGCGGTAAGAATCAGCGCCACGCCATACAGCCACGCACCTTGCGGCTTGCGACGGGCGATCATCAGTCCGGACACCAGCATCGCCAGGCCCATCAGCAGGAAATACCAGCTGCCACCCAGCGAGACCAGATAACCGCCGCCACCGGCCAGGCCGAGTCCGATCAACGCAATCAGGACACCCAGCCCCGACAGCAACCATTTGCCGCCGCCGGCAGCCCCAGAATTATTCATGTCGGTAATTTTCCCCATTTGTGACAAGCGCGGAATAATGTACTACCTAGTTACTTATGGCAAATTGTCGCAGGTAAAAATGGCATGAACGGTACTGAGGCTAGATCAAACATCCGGTATGCGAGCGGTGCTGTAACATGCTGACCCATTGATTTGTGTTGCTGGAGACGACCATTGCCTGACACTCGCCCGCCCGTTCTTGACGAAATCGACCGCCAATTGATCGCGGCCCTGCAAATCAATGCCCGCGAAAGCGTGGCCATGCTCGCCCGGCAATTGGGCATCGCCCGCACCACCGTGACGTCGCGGCTGTCGCGTCTGGAAAAGGCCAGGGTCATCACCGGTTACGGCGTGCGCTTGGGCCAGCGTGTGGTGGACGGCGGATTGCAGGCGTACGTCGGGATCACGGTGCAGCCGCGCTCCGGCAAGGAAGTGTTGCGGCGCTTGAGTGCGATGGCTCAGGTTCAGCAGTTGTGTGCCGTAAGTGGCGAATTTGATTATGTGGCGTGGCTACGCACTGATTCGCCGGAGCAACTGGATCAGTTGCTGGATCAGATCGGCAGTGTGGACGGGGTGGAGAAGACGACCACGTCGATCATTCTCAGCAGCAAGATAGATCGCGGCCAGCCGGTTTAGACGCGGTCCAAGGTGGGAGCGAGACTGGCTTGCCGGCGAATCGATTTACCCATCACTATCAATGTCGACTGACACACCGTCATCGCGAGCAGGCTCGCTCCCACACTGGACGGTGTGTAGCAATAGCTCGTCATTTTGCTCAATTAATTAGCAAAACGACGACACATTGCGTCTTATTAACGTGTTCTACGCTCTCTAGAATGGCTGCCATCTTTTCCTATACTCAGACGCGCACCCCGCGTCCGGTCGCCAGCAAGGTCAGCCATGAACAAGAACAATCGCCATCCTGCAGACGGTAAAAAACCAGTCACCATTTTTGGCCCGGACTTTCCTTTCGCCTTCGACGACTGGATCGAACACCCGGCCGGCCTCGGCAGCATTCCTGCGCACAACCACGGCGCCGAAGTAGCGATTGTCGGCGCCGGTATCGCCGGTTTGGTCGCGGCCTACGAACTGATGAAACTGGGCCTCAAGCCCGTCGTCTATGAAGCCTCGAAATTGGGCGGCCGTCTGCGCTCGCAGGCGTTCAACGGGACCGATGGCATCGTCGCCGAACTGGGCGGCATGCGCTTCCCGGTGTCGTCCACCGCGTTTTACCACTACGTCGACAAGCTCGGCCTCGAGACCAAACCCTTTCCCAATCCGCTGACCCCTGCCTCTGGCAGCACCGTCATCGACCTGGAAGGCAAAACCCATTACGCACAGAAACTGGCGGATCTTCCGGCACTGTTCCAGGAAGTGGCTGACGCGTGGGCGGACGCACTGGAAGCCGGCTCACAGTTCTCCGATATCCAGCAAGCGATCCGCGACCGCGACGTGCCACGCCTCAAAGAGTTGTGGAACACCCTGGTTCCGCTGTGGGACGACCGCACCTTCTACGACTTTGTCGCCACCTCAGAAGCATTCGCCAAGCTGTCGTTCCATCACCGCGAAGTATTCGGCCAGGTTGGTTTCGGCACCGGTGGCTGGGACTCGGACTTCCCGAACTCGATGCTGGAAATCTTCCGCGTAGTGATGACTAACTGCGACGATCACCAACACCTGGTCGTCGGCGGCGTCGAACAAGTGCCGCAAGGCATCTGGCGCCATGCGCCGGAACGTTGCGTGCACTGGCCCGAAGGCACCAGCCTCAAGTCGCTGCACAGAGGCGCGCCACGCTCCGGGGTCAAAAAAATCGCTCACGCCGCGGACGGTCGTTTTGCGGTCACCGATAACAACGGCGATACCCGCGAGTACGCGGCAGTGCTGACCACCTGCCAGAGCTGGCTGCTGACCACCCAGATCGAGTGCGACGAAACACTGTTCTCGCAAAAGATGTGGATGGCCCTCGACCGCACCCGCTACATGCAATCTTCCAAAACCTTCGTGATGGTCGACCGCCCGTTCTGGAAGGACAAGGATCCGGAAACCGGCCGCGACCTGATGAGCATGACCCTCACCGATCGCCTGACCCGCGGCACCTATCTGTTCGATAACGGCGACGACAAGCCGGGCGTGATTTGCCTGTCGTACTCGTGGATGAGCGATGCGTTGAAAATGCTTCCGCACCCGGTGGAAAAACGCGTCGAACTGGCGTTGAACGCGCTGAAAAAGATCTACCCGAAAGTCGACATCGCCGCGCGAATCATCGGCGATCCGATCACCGTGTCGTGGGAAGCCGACCCGCATTTCCTTGGCGCCTTCAAAGGCGCATTGCCCGGTCATTATCGTTACAACCAGCGCATGTATGCGCACTTCATGCAGGCTGATATGCCGGCCGAACAACGCGGGATTTTCATCGCTGGCGACGACGTTTCGTGGACGCCTGCGTGGGTCGAAGGCGCGGTGCAGACCTCGCTCAATGCGGTGTGGGGCATCATGAAACACTTCGGCGGTGAAACTCACGCCGAGAACCCGGGTCCAGGAGATGTGTTCAACGAGATCGGTCCGATCGCCCTGCCCGAGTAAAAGGAGTTCGAAATGCGCGTAGCCCTTTACCAATGTCCACCGCTGCCTCTGGACGTCGCTGGCAATTTGCAGCGCCTGCACCAACTGGCGCTGGAGGCCAAAGGCGCCGATTTGCTGGTGCTGCCGGAGATGTTCCTGACCGGTTACAACATCGGCGTCGATGCCGTCAGAGTCCTGGCGGAGGTGCACAACGGTGAATCGGCGCAACAGATCGCGCGCATTGCCAAGACCGCGGGGATCGCCATTTTGTATGGCTATCCCGAGCGCACCGAAGACGGGCAGATCTACAACGCCGTGCAACTGATCGACGCCAATGGCGAACGCCTGTGCAACTACCGCAAGACTCACCTGTTCGGCGACCTCGATCACTCGATGTTCAGCGCCGGCCAGGATGATTTTCCGCTGGTGGAGCTCAACGGCTGGAAGCTCGGTTTCCTGATTTGCTACGACATGGAGTTCCCGGAGAACGCGCGGCGTCTGGCCCTGGCCGGCGCCGAGCTGATTCTGGTGCCGACAGCGAACATGATTCCTTACGACTTCATCGCCGACGTCACCGTCCGCGCCCGCGCCTTCGAAAACCAGTGTTATGTGGCGTATGCCAATTACTGCGGCAACGAAGGCGACATCCACTACTGCGGCCAGAGCAGCATCGCCGCACCGGATGGCAACCGCATCGCTCAGGCGGGCCTCGATGAAGCGCTGATTGTCGGTGAGCTGGATCGCCAGTTGATGATCGATTCCCGCGCCGCCAATCGTTACTTCCTCGATCGCCGCCCCGAGCTTTACGGCGAGCTGAGCAAGCGCTGACACCCAGTAATCCGCTAGCATTAGCGCTTCCCTGTTCTGGAAGTGCTCATGCCTGCGCTGAATCCCCCTCGCCCTCACACTGAAACCCTGGCCAACGGCCTGCGGGTGACGCTGCGTCATGCCCCGAATCTGAAGCGTTGTGCGGCCGCGTTGCGGGTCGCTGCGGGCAGTCATGACGTGCCATTGGCATGGCCAGGCCTGGCGCATTTTCTTGAGCACCTGCTGTTTCTCGGTACCGAGCGTTTTCCTGCGGAACAAGGGCTGATGGCCTACGTACAAGGCCATGGCGGGCAGGTGAATGCACGGACCAGCGAGCGCACCACCGACTTCTTTTTCGAATTGCCGCCTCAAGTTTTCAACGGAGGACTGCAGCGTCTGTCAGACATGCTCGCTCATCCGCGTATGAATCTGGACGATCAGTTGCGGGAACGGGAAGTGCTGCACGCGGAGTTTGTCGCCTGGTCGCAGGATCCTACGGCACAGCAACAACTGGCGTTGTTCGATGGGCTTTCGCCGACTCATCCGTTGCGCGGCTTTCATGCCGGCAACCGCGACAGCCTGCCCGTGCAGCAACCGGAGTTTCAGCAAGCGCTGCAGGATTTCCATCAGCGGTTTTATCAGACCGGACAGATGACGCTGAGCCTGGCCGGCCCGCAAAGTATCGAAGAGCTGAAGCAAATGGCGCTGAAGTTCGGCGCAGTGATTTCCCTGGGAGAAAACCTCCCGCAACAGGCTCCTGTGCCGCTGATGGAATCTTCAGTCGCAAGTTATCAACAGGCTGGCGAGCGTCGGCAGGATCTGCTGTTTACCTTCGAAGCACTGCCCAACTCGTCGACCGAAGCATTGGCGTTTCTGTGCCATTGGTTGAACGCCGCAAAACCCGGCGGGCTGCTGACTGTATTGCGCGAATGCGGTTTGGCTGAGCATCTGAATGCCAAGCCGCTGTATCAATTTGCCGGACAGGCCGTGCTGCACGTTGAATTCACAACGACCGCGTCGGCGAGCATCCTGAGCGAGAAGCTCCTGGATTGGCTGGGCTTTTTTGCTGCTCAACAAGATTGGGCCCTTCTGCGTGACGAGTACGCTGCCGTGCTTCAGCGCCAGCAACAAGTCAGCAGTGCTATGCAGCTGGCCCGACTCGACAGCGAACAGCTTGAAACCGGGTTATCCGAGCAAGGCGTTGTAGCGCTCAAGGACATCCTGAAGAAAATCGGCGCTGTGGATAACTTCAGCGGTGAATGGCAACTGCCGACACCGAATCCGTTCTTGCGCACCGAGGCGCCACCCTCAAATGCCGGACTGATTCGCGGCCAGACCAGCAAACACCGTGGCCTGCGGACATTCGCGCAGGACCGCTCGCGCAGCCGTCGCGAAAAATCGCCGATGCAATTCAGCCTAGCCCTGCCGGACAACAGCGCTGAAGGCGCGATTTATCTGCGCTGGCGATTAGAGTCCAGACCTCAACCCCGCCATCAGCAGGGTCTGGAAAATCGCCTGCAGCCGCTGCGCGAGGATGCCCGTCAGGCAGGCGTCGACTTTTCCTTCAGCGCTTCTGGAAATGAATGGTTGCTGAAAATGACGGGGCTGCAAGAGTCGATGCCGACCGTCCTCGAACATGCGCTGAAAGAGCTGACAAACCCTGACACCGGTTTCTCACAGGAAGAACCGAAAAGCACCGCGTTGATACCGATTAAACAACTGCTGAAAGCGCTGCCTGATCATTGCCTTGAGCAAAGCTCAGTCGCTGATGACTTGCAGCAGCTGTGGTCGACGGCGCGCTGGGAAGGCCTGGCAATCGGGTTGTCGGCACAGACTCAAGCAGCGATGGGGTTCGCCCTGAGTCGCGTGCCCGGCATTGCGGACACTCATTCGTCGTCGCCGTCCTCGATCAACGGGCAGCGTCTGTGGACCGCCCTCGACACCGGTTCCAGCGAACACGCGCTGTTGCTGTTCTGTCCGACGGCCACGCAGGAAATCTCTGACGAAGCTGCGTGGCGTTTGCTCGCGCATATTTGTCAGACACCGTTCTACCAGCGTCTTCGTGTTGAGTTGCAACTGGGTTATGCGGTGTTCAGTGCGCTGCGTCAGGTCCATGGGCAGACGGGTGTTCTGTTCGGCGTGCAATCACCGAGCGTCGCCCCTCTAAACCTGCTGCAACACATGGAAGACTTTCTGAACGACGTGCCCGCAATGATCAACGGCATCGACGAGGCGACCTTCGTTGCCCAGCGTCAGGCCTTGGCCGATCAATTCCAGATCGCTGCGTTGCCCGTCGCCCAGGCCGCCGAACTGCTCTGGCAGGGCAAGCTGGCCGGCCACTCGTCGGATTATCTGACGCAGCTTCCCCAAGCCATTCTGGACATCGATCGTTCTGCCCTGCGCGCCGCCGCACAACGCCTGATCAATGCCGAGGGCGGCTGGCGCGGGCTGGCCAGCAGTTCGCAGCCGGAGGCGCCTTGGCAAGTGGCAAAATGATCATTACCGCTGGTGCAATTAGCTTTTTCCGAGATTGCAGGCCAATCGCTCTGTAATTTTGAGTAACATAGCCACCTAACTATCTGAACATCTCCGGCTGGAGGTGGACTATATGTATAGATCTCAACCGTCCCATCACCTGAAGGAGCGCTCCCATGTCCTGGTCCAAACCTGCTTACACCGACCTGCGTATCGGCTTTGAAGTCACCATGTACTTCGCAAGCCGCTAAGCTTGTCCTGCCGTTCAGCGCCTCGGTTTGCCGAGGCGTTTTTATTTTCAGCGTTGAAATGATGGAGCACCCATGTTTGTCCAGATTCTAGGTTCCGCCGCCGGCGGCGGTTTCCCCCAGTGGAACTGCAACTGCGTGAACTGCGCAGGTTTTCGCGACGGGAGCCTGAACGCCAAGGCGCGGACCCAGTCGTCCATCGCGATTTCCGATGACGGCGTGAACTGGGTGCTGTGCAACGCCTCGCCGGACATCCGCGCCCAGCTCCAGAATTTTGCCCCGATGCAACCGGGCCGCGCCCTGCGCGATACCGGTATCAGCGCGATCATCCTGATGGACAGCCAGATCGACCACACCACCGGCCTGCTCAGCCTGCGCGAGGGTTGCCCGCACAACGTCTGGTGCACCGACATGGTCCATGAAGACCTGAGCACCGGTTTCCCGCTGTTTACCATGCTGACCCACTGGAACGGCGGGCTGAACTGGAACCGCATCGAACTCGACTGCAGCTTCACCATCCCGACCTGCCCGAGTCTGCGTTTCACTCCACTGCCACTACGCAGTGCCGCGCCACCGTATTCGCCGCACCGTTTCGACCCGCATCCGGGCGACAACATCGGGTTGATCATTGAAGACCTGAACACCGACGGCAAGCTGTTCTACGCGCCGGGCCTGGGCAAGGTCGACGCGCCGCTGCTGGAGATCATGGCCGGCAGCGACTGCCTGCTGGTGGACGGCACGATGTGGGACGACGACGAAATGCAGCGCCGTGGTGTCGGCACCCGCACCGGTCGGGAAATGGGCCATCTGGCGCAGAACGGCCCCGGCGGTATGCTGGAAGTGCTGGAACAGTTGCCCAAGCAGCGCAAGGTGCTTATCCACATCAACAACACCAACCCGATCCTCGATGAGGATTCGCCGGAGCGCGCCGAGCTGGTTCGGCGGGATGTTGAAGTGGCGTATGACGGCATGAGTATTGTGTTGTAGCGGATGGCCTCTTCGCGGGCAAGCCTCGCTCCTACAGATTCGGCGCTATCCCTGTAGGAGCGAGGCTTGCCCGCGAAGGCGTCCGAACAGACACAACAGAATCCACCGGTTGTTCCCCGGAGACCGAAATGACTGACACCCCACTGTCCCCCGCCGAATTCGAAACCGCCCTGCGCGCCAAGGGCGCCTATTACCATATCCATCACCCCTATCACGTGGCGATGTACGAAGGCCGGGCGACCCGCGAGCAGATCCAGGGCTGGGTCGCCAACCGCTTCTACTATCAGGTGAACATCCCCCTGAAGGACGCCGCGATTCTGGCCAACTGCCCGGACCGGGAAATCCGTCGCGAGTGGATTCAACGCCTGCTCGACCATGACGGCGCCCCCGGTGAAGACGGCGGCATCGAAGCGTGGCTGCGTCTGGGACAGGCCGTCGGCCTCGACCCGGACCAACTGCGCTCGCAGGAACTGGTGTTGCCCGGCGTGCGTTTCGCCGTGGACGCCTACGTCAACTTCGCCCGCCGGGCCAGTTGGCAGGAAGCCGCCAGCAGCTCATTGACCGAGCTGTTCGCGCCGCAGATCCACCAGTCGCGCCTCGACAGCTGGCCGCAGCATTACCCATGGATCGACCCGGCCGGTTACGAATATTTCCGCACCCGTCTGGGCCAGGCGCGCCGCGATGTCGAACACGGTCTGGCGATCACCTTGCAGCACTACACGACGCGTGAAGGACAGGAGCGCATGCTGGAAATTCTCCAGTTCAAACTGGACATTCTTTGGAGCATGCTCGATGCCATGAGCATGGCCTACGAACTGAAACGCCCGCCGTATCACAGCGTGACCGAGCAACGGGTCTGGCACAAAGGAATCAGCTTATGAGTTTTGATCGCAGCAAGACCCCAACCTGGCGTCCAGGCTACCGGTTCCAGTACGAACCGGCGCAGAAAGGCCATGTGCTGCTGTACCCGGAAGGCATGATCAAACTGAATGAAAGCGCCGCGCTGATCGGCGGTTTGATCGACGGCGAACGTGACGTCGCGGCGATCATCGCCGAACTCGACGCGCAGTTCCCTGGCGTGCCGGAGCTCGGTGATGACATCGAGCAATTCATGGAGGTCGCCCGTGCTCAGCACTGGATCGAACTTGCCTGATTCCGTGTCGGACAAGTTACCGCCCAAACCGGAAATCGGCCTGCCGCTGTGGCTGCTGGCCGAACTGACCTACCGCTGCCCGCTGCAATGCCCGTACTGCTCCAATCCACTGGATTTCGCCGAGCAAGGCAAAGAGCTGAGCACCGAGCAGTGGATCAAGGTGTTCCGCGAAGCACGGGAAATGGGCGCGGCGCAGCTGGGCTTTTCCGGCGGTGAACCGCTGGTGCGCCAGGACCTCGCCGAACTGATTGCCGAGGCGCGCAAGTTGGGTTTCTACACCAACCTGATCACCTCCGGCATCGGCCTCACCGAGCAGAAAATCAGCGACTTCAAGAAGGCCGGCCTGGACCATATCCAGATCAGCTTCCAGGCCAGCGACGAGCAGGTGAACAACTTGCTGGCCGGGTCGAAAAAGGCCTTCGCGCAGAAGCTGGAAATGGCTCGCGCAGTGAAAGCACATGGTTATCCGATGGTGCTGAATTTCGTCACCCATCGGCACAACATCGACAAGATCGACCGGATCATCGAGCTGTGCATCGCCCTTGAGGCGGACTTCGTCGAACTCGCCACGTGCCAGTTCTACGGTTGGGCGCAGCTCAATCGGGTCGGACTGCTGCCGACCAAGGAACAACTGGTCCGGGCCGAACGCATCACCAACGAATACCGCGCAAAACTGGAAGCCGAAGGGCATCCGTGCAAGCTGATTTTCGTCACGCCGGACTATTACGAAGAACGCCCGAAAGCCTGCATGAATGGCTGGGGCAGTATTTTTCTGACAGTAACCCCGGACGGAACCGCGCTGCCGTGTCACGGCGCCCGACAGATGCCGGTGCAGTTTCCTAACGTGCGCGACCACAGCATGCAGCACATCTGGTACGACTCGTTTGGCTTCAACCGCTTTCGCGGTTACGACTGGATGCCCGAGCCTTGCCGCTCGTGCGACGAGAAAGAAAAGGACTTCGGTGGCTGCCGCTGCCAGGCCTTCATGCTCACCGGTGACGCCAGCAACGCCGACCCGGTGTGCAGCAAGTCGGAACATCACGGCGTGATTATCAAGGCCCGCGAAGAAGCCGAGCACGCGACCCAGACCATCGAACAACTGGCCTTTCGCAATGAACGAAACTCACGACTCATCGCAAAAAGCTGAACCCTTCAGCGCCGCCAAAGCGGTCGCTGCCGGTGTCGACTTTGCCGAACTGCAGGTTGGCCAGCATGGCCTGTTCTGGAACGAGTACCGTCCCGAGGACGCCGCTTGTCGAATCTGGCATTGGCGTGATGGCCAGGCCCATTGCCTGACGCCAATGGGTTTCAGCGTGCGCAGTCGGGTGTACGAATATGGCGGCGGAGCGTTCTGTCTGACAGATGACGGGTTGGTTTTCGTCAACGAGGCGGATCAGCAGCTGTATCGCCAATCGCTCAAAGGCGAAACGCCCGAAGCGCTGACGTCCGGTGAATGCCGCTACGGCGATCTGCAATTTGCCAATGGGCAAGTGTTGGCCGTTGAAGAACATCGGGATCGGCATCGACTGGTGGCCATCGATCTGGCGGACAGCACGCGGCATCTGTTGGCCGAGGGTGCTGACTTTTATGCCTCGCCGACACTGAGCCCCGATGCTCGACGGCTGGCCTGGATCGAATGGAGCCGTCCGGACCAGCCATGGACCGCGACGCGCCTGATGGTTGCCGAGCGCCAGAGCGATGGCCGTTACGCTCAAGTGCGCTGCCTGGCGGGTGAAGATATTCAGGAGTCGTTGCAACAACCGCGATTTGATGACCGTGGCCGACTGCTTTGCCTGACGGATCGCGGCGGTTACTGGCAGCCGTGGGCGGAGTCTTCCGATGGGTTGCGCCCGTTGCCCAGCGCTGCGGCGGATCATGGACCCGCGCCCTGGCAGTTGGGTGGTTGCACTTGGCTGCCCTTGAGTGAAAACAGATATCTGGCCAGTTGGACCGAAGGCGGATTCGGCCGACTGGGCATTGGCGGTGACGCTACAGAAGATTTCACCGGGGACTACAGCCGATTCCGACATCTCGCACTGGATGAACAATTCATCTACTGCATCGCCGCTTCGCCGGTCAGTTCATCAGCCGTGATCGCCATCGACCGCAAGACCCGAGCCGTCAGGGTATTGGCCGGTGGAATCGCGCCGCTGCCCGCCGATCAGATCAGCATCGCACAAACCCTGCGCTACCCGAGCGGTTCGGGCGAGGCTCATGGTTTCTTCTACCCTGCGATGACCGGCGAAGCGAAACCGCCGCTGGTGGTATTCATCCACGGCGGCCCGACATCAGCGTGCTACCCGATGCTTGATCCGCGCATCCAGTACTGGGCACAACGCGGCTTCGCCGTGGCCGACCTCAACTACCGTGGCAGCAGCGGCTACGGCCGGGGCTATCGCCAGGCGCTGCATTTGAGTTGGGGTGAAGTGGATGTGGAAGATGCCTGCGCAGTAGTCGCCCATCTCGCCGAGCGCGGATTGATCGATGGCGACCAGGCGTTTATTCGCGGTGGCAGTGCCGGCGGCTACACCACGCTGTGTGCGTTGGCGTTCAAGAAGGTCTTTCGCGCTGGTGCCAGCCTTTACGGCGTCAGCGATCCCGTTGCCCTGGGCCGCGCAACCCACAAGTTCGAAGGCGATTACCTGGATTGGCTGATTGGCGATCCCGAGCTGGACGCCGAGCGCTACGCCGCACGCACACCCCTGCTGCATGCGAGCAACATCAGCGTGCCGGTGATTTTCTTTCAGGGCGAACTGGACGCTGTGGTCGTGCCGCAACAGACCCGCGACATGGCCGAGGCGCTGCAGCAAAACGGCATTCTGGTACAGGCGCATTATTACGCGGACGAGCGTCACGGCTTCCGCAAGGCCGGTAATCAGGCCCATGCGCTGGAGCAGGAGTGGTTGTTTTATCGGCGGGTGATGGCGCTCGAAAGCTGAAACCGTGTCGTTCCCTTCGCGGGCAAGCCACGCTCCTACAGGATCTTCAGCGTGCACAAACTCTGTGGGAGCTGGCTTGCCAGCGAATGCGATCTATCTTGCGCTGCGAACCTTAGCGCTTGGCGATGATGTACACCGCATGCACGATCCCCGGAATGTATCCGCACAACGTCAGCAGAATATTCAGCCAGAACGCGCCAGCGAAACCGACTTGCAGAAACACGCCCAGTGGCGGCAACAGAATGGCGAAGAGGATGCGAATGAAATCCATGGGGCAGCTCCTGAATTGAAGTGGGCTCACGTGAGCCACACAACCAATCGACCTGCGCCGTTCGTCAGGGTTCAGTTCGAGTCTTGGCCCACTGTCGTTGCCCGAATGAGTTCGCAGACAAAAAAAACGCCCCACGTAAAAAGAATCAAACGTGGGGCGATGCGTTATACCGCGAGACGGTTCGGGAATTCGTGTAGGGCGGTTCTGATCAGACGGCAATCCCTTTGCGGCATTGCAGTTGTGCGGTGCGCACGCGGGAAAACGCGCGGGCCAGGCGCAGGAGCATTTCGTCGATGTTGGATTTACTGACCGTGAGCGCTGGGGTGAATCGCAGGCAATCGGTTTGCGGGGCGTCGAGCAGCAAGCCTTCGTACAGCGCTGCTTTGACTACGGCGTCAGCCGAATCGTCGGACAGGGTCAGACCCCAGAGCAATCCCTGACCGCGCAGTTCGCCGTGTCCATAGCGATGAGCCAGACGTGCCAGGCCTTCGCACAAGTGCTGGCCAGTTTCCCTGACATGCTCGAGAAAGCCCTTGTCCTGCACACTATCGAGCACAGCCAGGCCAGCAGCGGTCATCAGCGCGTTGCCATGGTGAGTGCCCGTCAGCTCGCCGACGTCGAAGCAGCAGGCTTTGCCTCGCGCCAGCAGCGCCGCCAAGGGCACACCACCGCCCAGGCCTTTGCCGAGGACGACGATATCGGCTCGCACACCGTAGGACTGTTCCGCGAGTAAGGTGCCGAGTCGACCAAGACCGGTTTGCACTTCGTCGAAGATCAACAGGATGCCAAGCTCACGGCACAGGCGTTCGACACCCTTGAGGTAATCCTCGGTAGCGGGAATGACCCCGGCTTCGTTTTGGATCGGCTCAAGCATGATTGCCACGGTCCGGGCATCAACGGCGGCGTGCAGAGCGGCCAGATCATTGAACGGTACGTGGCTGAAGCCTGGAAGTTGCGGCTCGAAGCGGTTGGTCAGCCTGGAACTGTCCGACGCCGGAATCGTCCCGAGACTACGGCCATGGCAACCGTTGTTGGCCACGATGATCCGCGACGCACCGCCGCGATGTTGCTGGCCCCACTTGCGCGCCAGTTTGATCGCCGCTTCACAGGCTTCACTGCCACTGTTGAGCAGGTACGCCTGGTCACTGCCAGTGCTGACGCAGAGCCGCTCGGCGAGGTTGAGCATGCCGCGATTGTGCAGGCCGAAACCGGGGTTGATCAGCGATTGAGCTTGCGCCGTGATCGCGTTGACCAGTACCGAAGGGCTATGTCCGAGGCTATTGGCCCCGCCACCCTGGGAAAAATCCAGATAGGCGCGGTCTTCGCTGTCCCACAACCAGGAGCCCTGACCGCGCACAAAAATCTGTTTCGGCCGCTCGACACTGGGCATCAGGCACTCACTGGAAAGATTGTCACTTCTGTACGACAGGAAAGTGTCCGCGCTCAGGTCATCAAGACTGGGAGCGTTGCGTCGTAAATTGAACAAATTCATCCGAAAACACCTCGTGTGAAGTGTTTTGCCTTACCTATGTAAACACCTTCGGCGTAAACGGTAGTCATCGCGTTCTATGGCCCTGTAAGCCCTGTGAATGCGGTTAGACTAGGCTCAGGCAGGACCTTGAGCCATTTCGATTTACCAGCATTTTCAATAAGTAAAACTTATGGATTTTAAACAACTGCGTTATTTCGTCGCGGTCTACGAAGAGGGCCATGTGGGCCGGGCCGCCGAGCGGCTTTCAATCTCCCAACCGGCACTCTCCCAACAGATTCGCCAGCTCGAACAACACCTCGATGTGAGCCTGTTCGAGCGCAGCAGTAAACGCTTGCTGCCGACCCTGGCCGCACACACGCTGTACAACCACGCCCTGCCCTTGCTCGACGGCCTGCAACGGGCGCGTGAAGCATTGGGCAACTTCAAGGGACAAGCGCTGCGCACCCTGGCCATTGGCGTGCTGCAAACCGTCCACACCAGCCTGGTGCCGCAGATGCTCGAACGCGTGCGCAAGGCGCAGCCGCACCTGGTGGTGCAGATCTATGAACTGACGGGACTGGAAATCGAACGACGGCTGCTCAACGGTTCGCTGGACATCGGCATCAGTTACCTGCCGCCCCGTCAGCCGGGGCTACACGGCGTGATGCTGTACGAAGATGAACTGACACTGGTCATCCCGGCGGATCATCCGCTGCGTGAATTCAAGAAAGTCTCCATGAGTCAGGCCGCCGAGTTGCCGATGTTGCTGCTGGGTGAAGAGTTTCAGGTGCGACAGATCTGGCAGACGCAACTGGCCAGCCTGGGACGACGCCCGCAAGTGCAGGCCGAACTGAACAACATGGCGGGGATTCTCGACAGCCTGCCGCACACCCGGTTGGCGACTGTCCTGCCCGGCCGCTCGCAGAAGATGCTGGGCAATGACGAACTGCTCTGGAAGCCGCTGACCGAGCCACGGGTGCCATTGAAAGTCGGGTTGGTGTGTCGCGATGTGCAACGGCAACAAGCGTCATTGGCGTTGTTGCGGACCTTGCTTGAAGAAGTGATGAATGGCCCGAATGAAGTCCCGACAACCCTGGACGGGATGAGCTGACTACTTTTCTGCGGGCAAAAGAAAACCCCGCCGAAGCGGGGCTTTGCAGACTGTTTCCCTGACATCCATTTCACTCCGCCGTCCTGGCAGAATCCTACGTGTCCGTGTTGTTGCTTTGCGCTTCCTGCGCGACGTCCATGTGAAGTAGATTAGCCGTGGATCCAATTTGCATCTATGGGAGAAAAGCAGCACGTCATGTAAGAGAATGCTTACATGACGTTACACTGTCAGAACTGCGCCGCGTCCAGCAGGAACAGCGACTCGCTACCGGCCTTCACCGACGCACTCAACGAGTGAATACGCGGCAGCAGGCGTGCGAAATAGAACCGCGCCGTGCCCAATTTGCTCGCGTAGAAATCGTCCTGCGCTTCTTTGCCGAAGGCGGCCTTGGCCATCAGTGCCCACATGTAGGCGTAAGCCACGTAACCGAAAGTTTGCAGGTATTCGACCGAAGCCGCACCGATTTCATTCGGGTTGTTTTTCGCCCGATCCAGCAACCACGCCGTCAGTTCGTCGAGGGTGGTCACAGCATCGTTCAGCGGCTTGGTGAACTCGTCCAGCTCAGCGCTGGCCGTCGCGGTGAAGTGACGAATCTCGTCGGCGAACAGGTTGTAGAACGCCCCGCCGCTGCCAACGATCTTGCGCCCTACAAGGTCCAGCGCCTGGATGCCGTTGGTGCCTTCGTAGATCTGAGTGATGCGCACATCGCGAACCAGTTGCTCCTGGCCCCACTCACGGATGTAACCGTGGCCGCCGAAAACCTGCTGGCCGTGAACGGTGGTTTCCAGACCGAGGTCAGTCAGGAACGCCTTGGCTACCGGGGTCAGCAGCGCCACCAGGTCTTCCGCGCGTTTGCGGGTGGTCGCATCTTCGCTGAACTTGGCGGTGTCCAGTTGCATCGCCACGTAAGTCGAGAAAGCACGGCCGCCTTCGTTCGAGGCTTTCATGGTCAGCAGCATGCGACGCACGTCCGGGTGGACGATGATCGGGTCGGCCACTTTGTCCTTGTTCTGCGCGCCGGTCGGCGAACGGCTTTGCAGGCGGTCGCGGGCGTATTCAACGGCGTTCTGGTAAGAGCGCTCGCCAGAGGCCAGGCCCTGGATACCGACGCCCAGACGCTCGTAGTTCATCATGGTGAACATCGCCGCCAGGCCTTTGTTCGGCTCGCCGACCAGGTAACCCACGGCTTCGTCGAAGTTCATCACGCAAGTCGCGGAGGCCTGAATGCCCATCTTGTGTTCGATCGAACCGCAGGTCGCCGGGTTACGTGCGCCGAGGCTGCCATCGGCATTGACCATGAACTTCGGCACCAGGAACAGCGAAATGCCTTTCGGCCCCGCCGGTGCATCCGGCAGTTTGGCGAGTACCAGGTGAATGATGTTCTCGGTCAGGTCGTGTTCGCCGCCGGTGATGAAAATCTTGGTGCCGCTGACTTTGTAGGAACCGTCCGCCTGAGGCTCAGCCTTGGTGCGGATGATGCCCAGGTCTGTACCGGCGTGAGGCTCGGTCAGGCACATGGAACCGGCCCAGACGCCGGCGTACATGTTCGGCAGGTAGGCGGCTTTCAGCTCGTCGCTGGCGTGGGCGTTGATCGACAGGCAAGCACCGGCGGTCAGCATCGGGTACAAGCCGAACGACAGGCTCGCGGAGTTGACCATTTCTTCGACCTGGGCCGAAACCGCCTTGGGCATGCCCATGCCGCCGTAGGTCGGATCGCCACCGACGCCGACCCAACCGCCTTCAGCATAAGTCTGATAAGCCTGTGGGAAACCTGCCGGCGTGGTGACAGCACCGTCCGCCCAATGGCAACCTTCTTCGTCAGCCGCACGGCTCAGGGGCGCGATGCTTTTGCTGGTGACCTTGCCGGCCTCTTCAAGAATGGCTTCAACGGTTTCTGCGTCGACGGTATCGGCCAGTGCAGGCAACTCGGCCCAGAGCTTGGCGACCTCGAATACTTCATTGAGGACGAAGCGCATATCGCGCAGGGGCGCTTTGTAGTCAGCCATGGCAAACCTCGCAGGATCTTTACAGGTGATTCGTAGGAAGAGTGTTTTCGTTGGGTCCGAGTGTAACCCAACAACTTTTGCGACACATAGGGTCAGGCTGTGACCGTTTTGTAATTTTTGGTCATTGCGTTTTTGTGTCTGCCAGAACGCCTTCGCGGGCAAGCCTCGCTCCTACAGGGTTTGCGCCATTTCGATTTGGTGCATGACCTGTAGGAGCGAGCGATGCGGCGATCCGACTTGCCCGCGAAGCTATTCAAACGCAACCGCTACAGCGCAAACAACTCAGCCGGCAGCTTCATCAAGCAATCGCTACCCGCTTCGATGGCCGCGCGATGTGCGGCGGTGCGTGGCAGCAATCGCTTGAAGTAAAACTCGTTGGTCGCCAGTTTGCCCCGGCAGAAATCGGCGTCGCCGCTGCCCGCATCCAGCTGTGCCTGAGCCACCAGCGCCATGCGCAGCCACAAGTAACCGAGGATGATGTAACCGCTGTACATCAGGTAATCCACCGACGCGGCGCCCACTTCGTCCGGATTCTTCATCGCGGCCATGCCCACCTGAGTGGTCAGTTCGCCCCACTGCTGATTCAACCCGTTGAGTTGCGCCACGTAGCTGGCGAGTTGCGGATGATCGGCGTTCGCCGCGCAGAACTTGTGAACGATTTTGGTAAAACCGCGTAGCAGTTTGCCCTGGCTGCCGAGCACTTTGCGCCCGAGCAAATCCAGCGCCTGAATGCCGTTGGTGCCTTCGTAGATCGGTGCGATCCGGCAATCGCGAACCAACTGCTCCATGCCCCACTCACGAATGAAGCCGTGGCCGCCGAACACCTGCATGCCGTGGTTGGTCACTTCCAGCCCGGTGTCGGTCATGAAGGCCTTGCAGATCGGCGTCAGGAACGCCAACAGGTCTTCAGCGTCCTGCCGCGCGGCTTCATCCGGGCTCAGGTGCGCGGCATCCAGAAGTTGCGCGGTGAAGTAGGTGAGCGCGCGATTACCTTCGTTGAAGGCCTTCATGGTCAGCAACATCCGGCGCACATCAGGGTGGACGATGATTGGGTCAGCGGCTTTTTCCGGCACTTTCGGGCCGGTCAGCGAACGCATTTGCAGACGGTCATTGGCGTACTTGATCGCGCCCTGAAAACTCGCTTCCCCCAGACACAAACCCTGCATCCCGGTGCCGAGACGCGCATGGTTCATCATGGTGAACATGCAGTTCAGGCCCTTGTTCGGTTCACCGATCAGAAAGCCCTTGGCCTCGTCGAAGTTCAGCACGCAGGTGGCCGAGGCCTTGATACCCATTTTGTGTTCGATCGAGCCGCAGGAAACGCCGTTGCGCGCACCCGCCTCACCTTCGGCATCGGGTAGGAATTTAGGCACGATGAACAGCGAAATGCCCTTGGTGCCCGCAGGCGCATCCGGCAGTTTCGCCAGCACCAGGTGAATGATGTTGTCGCTCATGTCGTGTTCGCCGGCAGAGATGAAAATCTTGCTGCCGGAGATCGCGTAACTGCCATCGGCTGCCGGCACGGCGCGGGTCTTGATGATGCCCAGGTCTGTGCCGCAATGGGCTTCGGTCAGGCACATGGTGCCGGTCCATTGGCCCGCGGTGAGTTTGCTCAGGTAGGTGTTTTTCTGCTCTTCGGTGCCATGGGCGTGGATCGCCGACATCGCGCCGTGCGTCAGGCCCGGGTACATGCCCCAGGAAGTGTTGCTGGACCCGACCATCTCGCTGATGACCAGCCCCAGGGAACTCGGCAAGCCCTGGCCGCCATAAGCGGGATCGGCCGCCAGACCATGCCAGCCACCTTCGACGTATTGTGCGAAGGCTTGCTTGAAGCCTGTAGGCGTTGTCACCACGCCGTTGTCGAAATGGCAGCCCTCTTCGTCGCCGCTGCGATTGAGCGGTGCGAGCACGTTCTCGCAGAACTTCGCGCCTTCTTCGAGGATCGCATTGACCATGTCCGGGCTGGCATCCGTGGCGCCCAGTGCGGCGTAGTTGCTGTGAAAGTCGAAGACGTGGTCGATCAGAAAGCGCATGTCGCGCAGGGGAGCTTTGTACTCGGGCATGGTCATTTCTCCGGCAGCAGATTGATCAAACCTACTGCCGCCGACCACGCCTCACAATCACAGTCCAGACGCTGAATGCGCCATCATCACTCAACCCGCAGCCGCCTCGCGCACCGCACCACGACGGTTCTGACCGTAAGCCACCACGCAGTTTCGCCCGGCGCCTTTCGCGGCGTAGAGCGCCTCATCGGCGGACTTGAGCACTTTTTCCGGGTTGCGCTGTTCCACGCGTTCGGCGACGCCGATGCTGACGGTGACCGACACACTCGAAGCCCCTGATCCGGCACGACGCTGACGACCTTGCTGGTCATCCTGAGGACGGTTGTCCTGGTTACGCAGTTGAATGTTGTAGGTGGCGATGGATTCGCGGATGACTTCCAGGTGCGGCATGCACTCTTCAAGCGTCTTGCCCGCGAACACCAGCGCAAATTCCTCACCGCCGTAACGATACGCCCTACCGCCGCCGCCGATTTTCGACAGTTTGCTGGCTACCAGCCGCAGCACCTGATCGCCGACGTCGTGGCCGTGGGTGTCGTTGAATTTCTTGAAGTGGTCGACGTCGCTCATGGCCAGCACGTAATTGCGCCCCAGGCGCTGCATGCGTTCGTTCAACGCGCGGCGGCCAGGCAAACCGGTGAGCTCATCGCGGAAGGCCATTTGATAGGCTTCATGGGCAACCGCCGCGGCAATCATCAACATCACCTGGCTGCACATGATGTTCAGGGTGAACGGCAGGATGAACGTCTTCGGCAACGCCCAGAACAACCCGAGCAAACCCACCAACTGGGCGGCGTGCAAAGGTCTGGGGTTGCGCCAGTATTGCCAGCTCAGCAGCAGGAACGAGGCGATAAACACGGGGTAGGACAGCTGAATCAGGCTCATCCACGCGCCATGCAGGGCTGGCCAGCGGATTTCCGACAGCCACATCAACAGCGCCTGTGGGTAACTTTGCTCCAGGCCCAACGCCACGCTGCCGACGGCCAGCAACACTGCGAAACGCGCAATCATGTCCTGGAACAGATGGGTGCGTTCCTGCCACGCGGCGAATATGCCAAACATCAGCGGCAGCAACAGACAGCACAGGTGAAAGACCACGGCGGCGTCTTCACGCACTCTGCCGTTGTCGCGGTAATAGTCGGTCTGGGTGTCGAGCAGGTAGTAGGCGATGTACACCGTGACCATCAGAAACAGTTCACGCTGACGTCGGTAAACCGCGCAATAAGCGCCGCCGAGCAACAGCACCAACGTAGGCAGCACGTTGAACAGCGAAGTGAAGAAGACGTTCAGGTCCTTGACGTACGCAGCCGCCAGCCCCGCAAGCAAAAGCAGAAGTGAGGGTAGGAAATGACTGAAACGTACAGCGGAAGAACGCGGCAAGGGTAAAGCTCCGACCCGTCATGTCTATAGATGGCATTGTGCCCACTACTTTAACGGCAGTGACCCTGATTTTCTGAGTGATTTGCTAAGGTTTTTTTGACGCCGCATTACTGACTACTATCCGGCCAACCAGCAATTCACCGCTCCCCCATCAAAGGTCGTTACAAAAGACGGGAGAACTGCCCCCGACCGTGGTTTTTTTCACCAAAGTCGAGTTGAAAAAAAACCGCCACTCCCAAAGGAGCAGCGGTTTTTTCAGAAGGCTGCGTTAAGGCTTAGTAGCCCAGTGCGAAGTCTTCTTCTTTCATGTCCATCAGGTTGTTGGCGCCCGACAGCATGGTTGCAACGTGAGTGCGGGTACGCGGCAGGATGCGCTGGAAGTAGAAGCGCGCAGTCTGCAGCTTGGCGGTGTAGAACGCCGTTTCGGTGGTGCCGGCTGCCAGTTTCTCGGCCGCCAGACGTGCCATGTCAGCCCAGAAGTAGGCCAGGCAGGCGTAACCGGAGTACATCAGGTAGTCCACGGAAGCCGCGCCGACTTCTTCGCGGTCTTTCATGGCTGCCATACCGACCTTCATGGTCAGCTCGCCCCATTCTTTGTTGATTGCAGCCAGCGGTGCGACGAATTCCTGAACGGCTTCGTTGCCTTCGTTGGTCTGGCAGAACTTGTGGACGATCTTGGTGAAGCCTTTCAGGGCCTCGCCTTGAGTCATCAACACTTTGCGGCCCAGCAGGTCGAGTGCCTGGATGCCGGTGGTGCCTTCGTACAGCATCGAAATGCGGCTGTCGCGAACGTTCTGCTCCATGCCCCACTCGGCGATGAAGCCGTGGCCGCCGTAGATTTGCACGCCGTGGTTGGCGGATTCGAAACCGACTTCGGTCATGAAGGCTTTGGCGATTGGCGTCATGAACGCCAGCAGTGCGTCGGCTTTCTTCTTCTCTTCTTCGTCCACGCCGTACTTGACGATGTCGACTTGCTTGGCGGTGAAGTAAACCATTGCGCGGTTGCCTTCGGCGAACGCTTTCATGGTCAACAGCATGCGACGAACGTCAGGGTGCACGATGATCGGGTCGGCGGCTTTTTCCGGCGCTTTCGGGCCAGTCAGGGAGCGCATTTGCAGACGATCGCGAGCGTATTTCAGGCCGCCCTGGAAACCGATTTCGGCGTGGGCCAGGCCTTGCAGCGCGGTGCCCAGACGTGCTGTGTTCATGAAGGTGAACATGCAGTTCAGACCTTTGTTCGCCGGGCCGATCAGGAAACCGGTGGCCGCGTCGAAGTTCATCACGCAGGTGGCGTTGCCGTGGATGCCCATTTTGTGTTCCAGGGAACCACAGGACACGGCGTTGCGCGCACCGATCGAACCGTCTTCGTTCGGCATGAATTTCGGAACGATGAACAGCGAGATGCCTTTGGTGCCAGCCGGTGCATCCGGCAGGCGAGCCAGCACGATGTGGACGATGTTGTCGGCCATGTCGTGTTCACCGGCCGAGATGAAGATCTTGGTGCCGGAGACTTTGTAGGAACCGTCGGCCTGAGGTTCGGCCTTGGTGCGCAGCATGCCCAGGTCGGTGCCGCAGTGCGGTTCGGTCAGGCACATGGTGCCGGTCCATTCGCCGGAGACCAGTTTGGTCAGGTAGGCGTGTTGCTGCTCAGGCGTGCCGTGCTCGGAAATGGTGTTCATCGCGCCGTGCGACAGGCCCGGGTACATGCCCCACGACCAGTTGGCTTCGCCAACCATTTCGCTGACTGCCAGACCCAGAGACTCCGGCAGGCCCTGGCCGCCGTGCTCTACGTCGTGGGCCAGGCTTGGCCAGCCGCCTTCAACGAATTGCTTGTAGGCTTCTTTGAAACCGGTCGGGGTTTTAACGCCGGACTCGCTCCAGGTGCAGCCTTCGGTGTCACCCACGCGGTTCAGCGGAGCCAGTACCTGCTCACAAAACTTGGCGCCTTCTTCGAGAATGGCGTCAACCATGTCCGGAGTTGCGTCCGAGCAAGCCGGAAGGCTCTGATAGTGCGCTTCGTAGCCGAGCAGTTCGTCACGAACGAAGCGAATATCACGCAAGGGGGCCTTGTAGTCAGGCATAGCGATAAACCTCTGCTGATGTAACCGGGAATGAACGACCGCGTTGATTTGTTGTGACGGTCAAACAGTTGTTTGAAACATACGTTTACGCCCAAATCTTGTCAAGCGCCGATCTTTTGCCGTTCGTCTTCACTCCCCGCGCAAAGCTGCACACGCGACAACGCAACGCCGTTGACTGAGCAACACGTCCTGCAGAAAAGTTTAGTTGGGGGAGAAGGACTTACACACAAAAACGCCGCGAAGGGTCGCGGCGTTGGCAGAGCGGTTTCAGCAGATGATCAAGCGAATGTGTCGATCAGCGTACCGAGCATTTCATCGGAAGCTTTGGCAACTTTGACACCGGCCTCGACCTGAAACTTGCCCTGAGCCATCTCGACCATGTTGCTGGCGAGGTCCGACTGCTGGCTGCGATCAACCGAGCGCAGGCGATTGACCTGAGCATCGGAGGACTGACTGGTCACCGAACGCTCGACCGAATTGTTGGCAATCTGGCCGGAGGCTTGATCGACACGGTTCTGCCCCGTCTGAATAGTGCTCAGACCAGCATAAAAAGCGGTACTTCCTGAGATTTCCATGGGAGAACTCGTCCTACAAAGGGTCAACAGCGGCCATTGAACCAGACCCGCCTGCAAAAGGCCCGACAAAAACACTAATGGCACAGTGCCTTGTCATAGGTAAAACCAGTGCTTGAAACCTCAGTCCAGCAAATCCAGCTGAAGGTGTTCCGCCACCGCCTCTGCCGTCACCACCTTGAGTTTCGGCACGCGCCCCAGACACGGCGCCGGGATCCGCTCGGCCAACGTGGCCAGGTTTTCTTCAAGGCGCGCGGTCTTGGCATCGATGATGTTGGCCACCCAACCCGCCAATTGCAAACCGTCACGGGCAATCGCCTCGGCCGTCAGCAGCGCATGGTTGATGCAGCCCAGCCGTACGCCGACCACCAGAATCACCGGCAAACCCAGCGCCATGGCCAGGTCCGACAGGTTGTCCTGATCCGCCAGCGGCACGCGCCAGCCGCCAGCGCCTTCGATCAGGGTGAAATCTGCCTGGATCTCCAGAATCTGCTGCATTGGCGTCAGCAACGATTGCACCGTCAACGCGACGCCGGCCTCGCGTGCTGCCAGATGCGGAGCGATGGCCGGTTCGAAGGCCACCGGGTTGACCTGTGCATACGTCAGCGGCACCGAACATTCCGCCAGCAGCGCCAACGCATCGGCGTTGCGCAAGCCCTTGGGCGTCACGTCGCAACCGGAGGCCACCGGTTTTCCCGCCGCCGTACTCAGGCCGGCCAATCGCGCGGCATGCAGCAAACCCGCAGCCACGGTGGTCTTGCCGACATCGGTGTCAGTGCCGGTGATGAAATACGCTGCGCTCATAAGGGTTTCTCCAAAACGGCGTACACCACTTGATAAGTCGCCGGCAGGCCTTGGGCCTGACGAAACTGCTCATACGCCTCGACCAGGCCGAGGATCCGCGCCCTGCCGGTCAAACCACCCGGCCGACCGGGGTTCAGATTGTGCGCGCCCAGCGCTTTGAGTTCATGGGTCAGGCTGCGCACATCCGGGTAATGCAGCACGTGAGGACGAGTTTGCAGACTCGCGACCTTCAAACCGCTGGCCGCACACAGGTGTTGATAAACCCCGAACTCGCGGAAGCGGTTGACGTGCACCATGCCATCCACCTGACGCCAACTGTCTCGCAGCTCAAACAGTGTGCCCACGCACAGACTAGCAAACGCAAACATTCCTCCGGGTTTCAGCACGCGATGGGCCTCACTGAGCACCGACGCGAAGTCCGCGCACCATTGCACCGCCAGGCTGGAGAAAATCAAATCACAGGTCGAATCCTGCAATGGCAACCGCTCCGCATCCCCGGCGATGAAGTGCGTGGCCCCGCCCAATGGGAGCGCGTGATTGAGCATGCCTTCGGCGATGTCCAGCGCCACGCCGTGACCGCCAGGAAAACGCTCACCCAGCACACGACTGAAATGCCCGGTGCCACAGCCCAGGTCCAGCCAGCGACCAGGCACGAAATCTTCCGGCAAACGGCTCAACAACTGGCTGCCGACGTCACGCTGCAATTCGGCGACGCTGTCGTAGCTGGCCGCCGCGCGGGAAAAGGACGCCGCCACCTGGCGTTTGTCCGGCAGGCCGCCGGGCAGGCTGGGAAGGGATAAATCAGTCATCACCGGACTCATGCAAAAAGGCCTGGATCGCCCCCGCCACACCGTGAGGGTCTTCCAGAAGAAACGCGTGGCTGGCCTGTTCAATCAGACCGATTTCGACATCCGGCAGCAACGCCAGCAAGTCCCCCGCCGCTTCGGCCGGAACCAGTCCGTCAAGGCCGGCGAACAGGTGCAACTGCGGACCGCGAAAGGCCTGCAACGCCTGGCGGGTATCCAGTTGTGCCAGCAACTCCAGGCCGCTCATCAACACCGCAGCAGAGGCGTTTGGCGCACCACCGAGCAGCAGCCGCGACAGCCCGCGCGGGTCTTCGGCGCCTTGCGCGCACAGCAGCGAAAAGCGTTTCAAGGTCATGCGCGGATCGGCATTGCAGCCTGCCAGAAACGCATCAAACGTCTCGCCGGGCATCGCGCTCGGCCACTGTTCATGGGCAACAAAAGAAGGATTGCTCGCCAGGGTCAGCAAGCCGCAGCAACGATCACCGCGTCGCGCCGCCAACTCGGAGGCAAGCATGCCGCCGAGGGACCAGCCGCCAAGCCAGGCATCCTGAGGTACGGCCGAGTCGAGTTCGTCGAGCCATTCTTCAAGGTCGCTGGATTCCAAATCCGGCAACGGCTCAATCTCGACGCGCAGGTGTTCGTCCAGCCCCTGCAACGCAGCCGCCAAGGGTTCCAGCGGAGAAATCCCGAGACCCCAGCCGGGCAGCAGAATCAGGCGATTACGCATGGCTTGGCTCCGGTCCCAGTTGTTGAAAACAATCGGCCAGTCCATTTAACAATAGCTGCACCTGCGCCTCGCTGTGCGCGGCGGTCAGGGTTACCCGCAGACGGGCGCTGCCGGCGGGCACGGTCGGCGGACGAATCGCCGTGACCATCAAGCCGCGTTCGCGCATCATCTGCGACAGTCGCACCGCACGCCCGGCGTCGCCGATCATGATCGGTTGAATGGGCGTGAAGCTGTCCATCAACTCCAGGCCGATCTGCTCGGCGCCGTGGCGGAACTGACGGATCAGCGTTTTCAGATGTTCACGCCGCCAGTGTTCGCTGCGCAGCAACTCCAGGCTTTTCAGCGTCGCGCAGGCCAGGGCCGGCGGTTGGCTGGTGGTGTAAATGTAGGGACGGGCGAACTGGATCAGACTCTCGATCAGCTCTTCGCTGCCGGCGACGAACGCGCCCGCCGTCCCGAACGCCTTGCCGAGGGTGCCGACCAGCACGGGCACGTCTTCCTGGCTCAGGCCGAAATGCTCGACGATCCCGCCACCGTTGGCACCCAGCGGACCAAAACCGTGCGCGTCATCGACCATCAGCCACGCACCTTTGGCCTTGGCTTCTCGGGCCAGCGCTGGCAGGTCGGCGATATCGCCGTCCATGCTGAACACACCGTCGGTGACCACCAGCGTATTGCCGGTGGCTTTCTCGAGACGATTGGCCAGGCTCGCTGCATCGTTGTGCAGATAACGATTGAAACGCGCGCCGGACAACAAACCGGCATCGAGCAACGAGGCGTGATTGAGGCGGTCTTCGAGCACCGTATCGCCCTGCCCGACCAACGCAGTGACCGCACCGAGGTTGGCCATGTAGCCGGTGGTGAACAGCAACGCGCGCGGGCGGCCGGTCAAGTCAGCCAGCGCTTCTTCCAGCTCGTGATGTGGCGTGCTGTGGCCGATGACCAAATGCGAAGCGCCGCCGCCGACGCCCCATCGAGAAGCCCCGGCGCGCCAGGCCTCGATCACTTGCGGATGATTGGCCAGGCCCAGGTAATCGTTGTTACAGAACGCCAGCAACGGCTGGCCATCGACCATCACTTCCGGGCCCTGAGGGCTTTCGAGCAAGGGGCGTTGGCGATAGAGATTTTCGGCACGACGGGCAGCAAGGCGTGCGGCGAGATCGAAAGACATGCAGGCCTCGCAAGTAAGGAAAACATACATAACCTGTAGGAGCGAGGCTTGCCCGCGAAGGGAACGCCGCGGCCTGACTGAGCGACCGCAGTGACTCTTTCGCGGGCAAGCCTCGCTCCTACAGGGTTTCGCGTTGGTTAGACGGCGGCGTTGTAGAACTGCTCGCTGCTCTTCTGCTCCACCAGCGCCTGCTCGATGGCGGCCTGATGCACTTCGTCGGCGTGCTCTTCGCGCGCTTCCGGCAGGATGCCAAGGCGCGAGAACAGTTGCATGTCCTTGTCGGCCTGCGGGTTGGCGGTGGTCAGCAATTTGTCGCCGTAGAAAATCGAGTTCGCGCCGGCAAAGAACGCCAGGGCCTGCATCTGCTCGTTCATCGCTTCACGGCCGGCGGACAGGCGCACGTGGGACTTCGGCATCAGGATGCGCGCCACGGCGAGCATGCGGATGAAGTCGAACGGGTCGATGTCTTCGGCGTTTTCCAGTGGCGTACCGGCGACTTTCACCAGCATGTTGATCGGCACCGATTCCGGATGCTCCGGCAGGTTGGCCAACTGGATCAGCAGGTTGGCGCGGTCATCGAGGGACTCGCCCATGCCGAGGATGCCGCCGGAGCAGATCTTCATCCCCGAATCACGCACGTAGGCCAGGGTTTGCAGGCGCTCGCTGTAGGTGCGGGTGGTGATAATGCTGGTGTAGAAATCCGGCGAAGTGTCGAGGTTGTGGTTGTAGTAATCGAGGCCGGCCTTGGCCAGCGCTTCGGTCTGCTCCTGGTCCAGACGACCGAGGGTCATGCAGGTTTCCAGGCCCATGGCCTTCACGCCTTCGACCATCTTCAGCACGTAGGGCATGTCTTTGGCCGACGGGTGTTTCCACGCCGCGCCCATGCAGAAACGGGTCGAACCGATGGCTTTGGCGCGAGCGGCCTCTTCGAGGACCTTCTGCACTTCCATCAGTTTTTCTTTTTCCAGGCCGGTGTTGTAGTGACCGGACTGCGGACAATATTTGCAATCTTCCGGGCAGGCGCCGGTCTTGATCGAGAGCAGCGTGGAAACCTGGACGCGGTTGGCGTCGAAATGCGCGCGGTGCACGGTCTGCGCCTGAAACAGCAGGTCATTGAATGGCTGAACGAAGAGTGCTTTGACTTCGGCCAAAGACCAGTCATGACGCAGGGTTGCAGAGGTGCTGGCGCTCATGGGCGTTTCCTTTGTTTTATGCTGGGCAAGCGGTCGGGGGACGGAATACCCACAGACGCGACACGGATGTTCGGCATATTTAAGGAAGAGCGATGCGCTGTCAACCACGATACGAAGGACCGGTTTACATCTGGTCAAAAAACAACCAGTCCTGTTTGCTCTGCGACGAGACGGCCGAAGAAGCCACGCCGATCTGCATGGCCTGCGAAACCGAGCTGCCCTGGCTCGGCGATCACTGCCAGACCTGCGCCCTGCCATTACCTGCGGCGGGCCTGACGTGCGGCCAGTGCTTGCAGCAACCGCCGCCTTTCGAGCAAGTCATTGCCCCGTGGACCTATGGTTTTCCGGTCGACAGTCTGATCACCCGATTCAAGCACAGCGCGAAGTGGCCGTATGGTCGCCTGCTCGCCGAACTTCTTGCTCAATACCTGCAACATCGCTTCGATGAAGGGCTGGAACGGCCAGATGCG
This sequence comes from Pseudomonas sp. PDM01, assembly GCF_014852325.1. Classification (NCBI taxonomy): domain Bacteria; kingdom Pseudomonadati; phylum Pseudomonadota; class Gammaproteobacteria; order Pseudomonadales; family Pseudomonadaceae; genus Pseudomonas; species Pseudomonas sp. PDM01. Next base: position 667,971 of record NZ_JACVBK010000002.1, on the reverse strand, counting down.
TTGGTCCCCGTTCCGCTCGCCGCTAAACGTCTGCGCCAACGGGGCTTCAACCAGGCCGCGATGCTGGCCCGCTGGTTGAGCGCCAGCCTGGATATCCCCTGTGACGAACAGCTGCTCAAACGGATTCAGGACACCAGCGCGCAACAGGAGCTGAAGGCCGATGCGCGCAGGAAGAACCTGCGTCACGCCTTCGCGCTGATGCCCGGAGCACTGATCAAGGGCCGTCACCTGGCGCTGGTTGACGACGTACTGACCACCGGCGCCACGGCCCAGGCATTGGCTCGTCTGTTAATGGACGCCGGTGCCGCGCGAGTCGACGTCTACTGCCTGGCCCGCACGCCAAAACCCGGCAACGAGATTTGATTCAAGGACACAAAATCTGTGGGAGCGAGCCTGCTCGCGATGAGGGCATTACAGTCAACATTGATGTGACTGATACACCGCCATCGCGAGCAGGCTCGCTCCCACAGGAATCGTGGCTGACTTGACTCCCGCGCCCCAAGCCGCCAACGTCCTCACCATCATCACCCGCCAAAGCGTCTCGCCATGTCCTTGCCTACGTTGTTGTCCCAGCACATCGTCCGTCGCCCGCAGCGCATCGCCTTGCTGCAACACATCGCCGAACAGGGCTCGATCACTCGCGCCGCGAAAAGCGCGGGCCTGAGCTACAAAGCTGCATGGGATGCCATCGACGAGCTGAACAACCTCGCGCAGAAACCGCTGGTGGAGCGCAGCGTCGGCGGCAAGGGCGGCGGTGGCGCCAAGCTGTCCAGCGAAGGCGAGCGCGTTTTGCGCCTGTATCAAAAGCTGCAAACGTTGCAGGCGCAGGTGTTGGAAGCCGCCGAAGACGCCAGCGACCTCAACCTGCTCGGCCGTCTGATGCTCAGAACCAGCGCGCGCAATCAATTGCACGGCAAGGTCGTGGAAATCGAAGCTCAGGGACGCAACGACCTGATCCGCCTGGAACTGGCTGAAGGCTTGATCCTCGTGGCGCAGATCACTCACGACAGCACCCTGCGCCTGGAGCTGCAAACCGGCACCGAAGTCGTCGCCCTGATCAAGGCCGGTTGGCTCGACCTGCTGGGTATCGATGACGAGGCAACGCCCGGACACAATTGCCTGACCGGCACCCTTGAGGAAATCCTCGACGCCGAAGACGGCCCGAGTGAAGTGCGCATCGGCCTGCCCAATGGCCAGACGCTGTGCGCGCTGGCCGAACCGCTGCACTTGCGAACCCACGGCCTGGACACCGGCAAAGCGCTGCGGGTGCAATTTTCCCCCTCCAATGTGCTGCTCGGTACACCGCTCTGAAACACAAGCGTCATTAACGCGCTTTAAGGTGACTGCAAAAACCAGCAGGGAGCCTGATGTGAGCCTATTAGAAGACAACCAATCCACCGACCTCGAGCAAATGGTCGGCCTCAGCCGTCGTGGTTTCATCAGCGCGGGCGCCCTGTGCGGTGCCGCGATGTTCCTCGGCGGCAACCTGCTGAGCCGCAGCGTGCTCGCGGCCAGTGTCAGCGCAGGCACCAGCAAACTGTTGGGTTTTGACAGCATTCCCGCCGCCACCAGCGACGCAATCACCCTGCCACCGGGCTACAAGTCTTCGGTGCTGATCAGCTGGGGCCAGCCGCTGCAAAAGAACGGTCCGGCATTTGATCCAAGCGGCAACGGCAGCGCCGAGCAACAGGAAGTCCAGTTCGGCGACAACAACGACGGCATGAGCCTGTTCGAATTTCCGGGTGAGAAAGACCGGGCGCTGATGGCGATCAACAACGAATACACCAACTACCGCTACCTCTACCCGCACGGCGGCATGCCGCAATCGGCCGAAGAAGTGCGCAAGGCGCTGGCCTGCGAAGGCGTGTCGGTGATCGAGGTGCAGCGCAAGAACGGCCAATGGCAATTCGTTCAGGGCTCGCGCTACAACCGGCGCATTCACGGCAACGCACCGATCAGCCTCAGCGGCCCGGCCGCCGGCCACGCGCTGGTGAAAACCAGCGCCGACCCGCACGGCAAGAACGTGCTCGGCACCTTCCAGAACTGCGCCAACGGCAAGACGCCGTGGGGCACCTACCTGACCTGTGAAGAGAACTTCACCGACTGCTTCGGTAGCAGCAATGCCGAGCAGAAATTCGACGCTGCGCAAAAACGCTACGGTGCGGTGGCGACCAGTAAAGAGATCAACTGGCATCAACACGACGAGCGCTTCGACCTGGCGAAGAACCCCAACGAACTCAACCGTCATGGCTGGGTGGTGGAAATCGACCCGTTCGATCCGACATCGACACCGGTCAAGCGCACCGCGCTGGGCCGCTTCAAACATGAAAACGCGGCCCTGGCCGAAACCCATGACGGCCACGCCGTGGTGTACATGGGCGACGACGAACGCGGCGAGCTCATCTACAAGTTCGTCAGCCGCGACAAGATCAACCACAAGAACCCGAAAGCCAACCGCGACCTGCTGGACCACGGCACCTTGTACGTGGCGCGTTTCGACGCGGGCGACGGCAATGCCGATCACCCGAAAGGCCAGGGCGAGTGGATCGAGCTGACCCACGGCAAAAACGGCATCGACGCCAGCAGCGGTTTTGCCGATCAGGCCGAAGTGCTGATTCATGCACGCCTCGCCGCCACGGTGGTGAAAGCCACGCGCATGGACCGTCCGGAATGGATCGTCGTCAGCCCCAAGGACGGCCAGGTCTATTGCACGCTGACCAACAACGCCAAGCGCGGTGAAGACGGTCAGCCGGTGGGCGGGCCGAACCCGCGCGAGAAGAACGTCTACGGGCAGATTCTGCGCTGGCGCACCGACCGTGATGATCACGGCTCGAAAAGCTTTGCCTGGGATCTGTTTGTGGTCGCCGGCAACCCGGGTGTCCACGCCGGCACGCCGAAGGGCGGTTCGTCGAACATCACGCCGCAGAACATGTTCAACAGCCCGGACGGCCTGGGTTTCGACAAGGCCGGGCGGTTGTGGATCCTGACCGATGGCGATTCTAGCAACGCCGGTGATTTTGCCGGCATGGGCAACAACCAGATGCTCTGTGCCGACCCGGTGACCGGTGAGATCCGCCGCTTCATGGTCGGGCCGGTGGGTTGCGAGGTGACGGGGATCAGCTTCTCTCCGGACCAGAAGACGCTGTTTGTCGGGATTCAGCATCCGGGGGAAAACGGTGGCTCGACGTTCCCTGAGCACCTGCCGAACGGCAAGCCACGGTCCTCGGTGATGGCGATTTCCCGCGAAGACGTCAGCCCTGACAACACTCATCTCAACCCCAACCACTAAAGACAGCCCGTCTGCGCTACCATGCTTGGCCGGACGCGGCAGCCTGCTGCGCGCAGGAGTCAGCATGGCCCACCCGTTTGCAACCCTCACCCCAGACCTCGTGCTCGATGCCGTCGAAAGCATCGGCTTTCTCAGCGACGCGCGCGTTCTGGCGCTCAACAGCTACGAGAACCGTGTCTATCAGGTCGGCATCGAAGACTCCGAGCCGCTGATCGCCAAGTTCTACCGCCCGCAGCGCTGGACCAACGAAGCGATTCTCGAAGAACACCAGTTCACCTTCGAACTCGCCGAGTGCGACGTGCCGGTGGTGGCGCCAATGATTCACAACGGTGCCAGCCTGCACGAACACAACGGTTTCCGTTTCACCCTGTTTCCCCGCCGTGGTGGCCGCGCACCGGAGCCTGGCAATCTCGATCAGCTGTATCGGCTGGGCCAACTGCTCGGTCGCCTGCACGCCGTCGGCGCGACCAAACCGTTCGAACACCGTGAAGCCCTGGGCGTGAAGAACTTCGGTCATGCCTCGCTGACAACCTTGCTCGAAGGCAACTTCATCCCCAAAAGCCTGCTGCCGGCCTACGAATCTGTCGCCCGTGATCTGCTCAAGCGTGTGGAAGAGGTCTACAACGCCACGCCGCACCAGAACATCCGCATGCACGGCGATTGCCACCCCGGCAACATGATGTGTCGCGACGAGATGTTCCATATCGTCGACCTGGACGACTGCCGCATGGGCCCGGCGGTGCAGGACATCTGGATGATGCTCGCCGGCGACCGTCAGGAATGTCTGGGGCAGTTGTCGGAATTGATGGACGGCTACAACGAGTTTCATGATTTCGACCCACGGGAATTGGCGCTGATCGAACCGCTGCGCGCGCTGCGCCTGATGCATTACAGCGCGTGGCTGGCACGCCGCTGGGATGACCCGGCGTTCCCGCACAGTTTTCCGTGGTTCGGGACGGAGCGGTATTGGGGTGATCAGGTGTTGGCGTTGCGCGAGCAACTCGCCGCCCTCAACGAAGAACCCCTGAAACTGTTCTAACCCTTTGTAGGAGCGAGGCTTGTCCGCGAAGAACGGTGACGCGGTTTGGCTGATATACCGCATCATCGTTCTTCGCGGGCAAGCCTCGCTCCTACAAAATATCTGACATGTCTATACAATCCTCTCTTTGTTAGCTGCCTAAGCAAGGATTCTGCATGCAAGCCGCCAACCCCCGTCGCGGGTACATCCTGGGCCTGAGTGCCTACATCATCTGGGGACTTTTCCCGCTCTACTTCAAGGCCATTGCCAACGTGCCCGCCGTGGAGATCATCATCCATCGCGTGCTCTGGTCGGCACTGTTCGGCGCGTTGCTGCTGATGGTGTGGAAGCATCCGGGCTGGTGGCGCGAGTTGCGTGACAACCCGAAACGGCTGGCGATCCTGGCCTTGAGCGGCACGCTGATCGCGGCCAACTGGCTGACGTACGTCTGGTCGGTAAACAACGGGCGCATGCTTGAGGCCAGTCTCGGTTACTACATCAACCCGCTGGTGAACGTGTTGCTGGGGATGTTGATCCTTGGCGAACGGTTGCGGCGTATGCAGTGGATTGCCGTGGGACTGGCGGCGGTCGGCGTCGCGCAACAGGTGTGGCAAGTCGGTAGTCTGCCGTGGGTGTCGCTGGTGCTGGCGTTGACGTTCGGCTTCTACGGATTGATCCGCAAGCAGGCGCCGGTCAAGGCGCTACCGGGCCTGGTGGTGGAAACCTGGATGCTGGTGCCGATTGCCATCGCTTGGCTGCTGTTCAATCAGACGGCTGTCAGCGCCCAGCCCGAGTTCTGGACCACGTCCGAAGCCTGGTGGCTGGTCGCTGCCGGTCCGGTAACGCTGGTGCCGCTGGTGTGTTTCAACGCCGCCGCACGGCATTTGCCCTACACGACACTCGGATTTCTCCAGTACCTGGCGCCGACATTGGTGCTGTTGCAAGCCGTGCTGCTGTTTGGCGAGCATCTGTCGTCCAGCACACTGGTTGCCTTCATCTTTATCTGGGCAGGCCTGGCGGTTTACAGCGTCGATGCGTGGATAAGTCTGCGCCGCCGCAGCTGATCAAAAATCGTACAAACCTCTGCAGGCCACGCCTCTCGTGGCCTGCATCGATCCTTCCCAAGGTTATCCACAGCGTGATCCCCGGCGTTTGTGCGCAACTTGTTGAAACTGATGGTTTTTTGATCAGATCTTGAAGAAGCCCGGCCGGCGTGGGCTGGCGGGCTGTCTCTACAGGTTATCCACAGGCAGGTGCACGTATAACTTGGATAACCCTGTCAGGGGTCGCTGCGCAATACCAACTCCACCATCAAATCGTCCGCCAGGGTTTCCAGGCGCGACTGCAACACGTCCAGCGACAAGGTCAGCGGCACCGCAAGAATCGCTTCGGCGTGGAACAACGGCTCGCTGCTCATAGGCGCCGGACGCACTTCCGTCACCAGCCGCTCCAGGTTGACCCCTTGCTCACTCAACAGACGCGTGATGTCGCGCACTATCCCGGGGCGATCATTGCCGACCAGTTCCATGGCAATCGGTTTCCAGGTGCAGGATTGTTCGATGCCGCTTTCGGCGATCAGCACGCGAATGCCATGGACGGACAACGCCTGTAAGGCATCGACCAATTCGTCGTAGGCCTCGGCCGGCACGCCCACCCGAAGAATCCCGGCAAACTGCCCGGCCATGCGTGACATGCGGCTTTCCAGCCAGTTGCCGCCGTGCTCGGCAATGCACTGGGCGATGCGCTCGACCTGCCCAGGTTTGTCCGGTGCGAAAACAGTGAGTACGAGGTGGTCCATGGCGCAGCCCTCTTTTGTTGTAGAAAGAGAAGTATAGGCAAGGGATGTTGCTGCGCTGAATCGGCCGACGCCTTCGCGGGCAAGCCTCACTCCTACAAGACCTGCGCCATCCCTGTAGGAGCGAGGCTTGCCCGCGAATGGATCACCACCGATGAACCTGCCAAAAAACAAATCGTGTACAACTTCTTATATTTAACTGGAACAATCTCATACTTTTTTGAGAACATCCCTATCCCCGACGTGACTGCAATGCGTCACGGGGTCGCAGAACGACGTAATTAGTCTAATTTTCACAACCGCAATTCATCATGTAGTATGCCGCAGCGCGCACTACATAACGTTGGATCGATGTCTGCCACAGGCGCGGTCGCAGCCCTGAAAGCCCTATCAGCAAGGCCTCAACGCCGTTGATCGGTTCCATCCCAGCCGCCCGAAATGGCATGTACTGGTGGAAGGGGTTTGTGGTTTAAATAGCCAGAGGCTTCATTGTTAATTTGAAGAGCTGAAAAGCGAAATAGCTGAGCAGAGTGAGGCAAGCAATGACTGAACACGTTCAAGTCGGTGGCCTGCAGGTCGCCAAAGTCCTGTTCGACTTCGTGAACAACGAAGCCATTCCCGGAACCGGCCTCACCGCCGATAAATTCTGGGCCGGTGCCGACAAGGTCATTCACGACCTGGCGCCGAAGAACAAAGCCCTACTCGCCAAACGCGATGATTTCCAGGCTCGTATCGACGGCTGGCACCAATCCCGTGCCGGTCAGGCGCACGACGCCGTGGCTTATAAAGCCTTCTTGCAAGACATCGGTTATCTGCTGCCAGAAGCGGCCGATTTCCAGGCAACGACGCAAAACGTCGATGACGAAATCGCCCGCATGGCCGGCCCGCAGCTCGTGGTGCCGGTGATGAATGCGCGTTTCGCGCTCAATGCTTCGAACGCCCGCTGGGGTTCGCTGTATGACGCGCTCTACGGCACCGACGCCATCAGCGAAGCTGACGGCGCGGAAAAAGGCAAAGGCTACAACAAGGTTCGCGGCGACAAGGTGATCGCCTTCGCCCGCGCCTTCCTCGACGAAGCGGCGCCATTGGCTGCCGGCTCGCACGTCGACTCCATCGGCTACAAGATCGTCGGCGGCAAACTGGTGGTCGCCCTCAAAGGCGGCAGCAACAGCGGCCTGCGCAACGACGCTCAGCTGATCGGTTTCCACGGCGATGCCGCTGCACCGACCGCGATCCTGCTGAAAAACAACGGCCTGCATTTCGAAATCCAGGTCGATGCCAGCACCCCGGTCGGCCAGACCGACGCTGCCGGCGTCAAAGACATCCTGATGGAAGCTGCACTCACCACCATCATGGACTGCGAAGACTCCGTCGCCGCCGTCGATGCCGATGACAAAGTGGTGATCTACCGCAACTGGCTCGGCCTGATGAAGGGCGACCTGTCGGAAGAAGTCTCCAAAGGCGGCAAGACCTTTACCCGTACCATGAACGCCGACCGCACCTACACCGGCGTCGATGGCAAGGAACTGAGCCTGCACGGTCGTTCGCTGTTGTTCGTGCGCAACGTCGGTCACCTGATGACCATCGACGCGATCCTCGATAAAGACGGCAACGAAGTGCCGGAAGGCATTCTCGACGGCCTGGTGACCTGCCTGGCGGCGATCCACAGCCTCAACGGCAACAGCTCGCGCAAGAACAGCCGCACCGGTTCGGTCTACATCGTGAAACCGAAGATGCACGGTCCGGAAGAAGCTGCGTTCACCAACGAGCTGTTCGGTCGCATCGAAGACGTGCTCGGCTTGCCGCGCAACACCCTGAAAGTCGGGATCATGGACGAGGAGCGCCGCACCACGGTCAACCTCAAGGCCTGCATCAAGGCCGCCAGCGAGCGCGTGGTGTTCATCAACACCGGTTTCCTCGACCGTACGGGCGATGAAATCCACACCTCCATGGAAGCCGGCCCGATGGTGCGCAAGGCCGACATGAAGGCCGAGAAGTGGATCGGTGCCTACGAGAACTGGAACGTCGATATCGGTTTGAGCACCGGCCTGCAAGGTCGCGCACAGATCGGTAAAGGCATGTGGGCGATGCCCGACCTGATGGCGGCGATGCTTGAACAGAAAATCGCTCACCCATTGGCCGGCGCCAACACTGCTTGGGTGCCATCGCCAACGGCGGCTGCGCTGCACGCGCTGCACTACCACAAGGTCGACGTGTTCGCCCGTCAGGCCGAACTGGCCAAACGTGCACGCGCCTCGGTGGATGACATCCTGACCATCCCGCTGGCGGTCAACCCGCAGTGGACCGCGGAACAGATCAAGAACGAACTGGACAACAACGCCCAGGGCATTCTCGGTTACGTGGTGCGCTGGATCGACCAGGGTGTTGGTTGCTCGAAAGTGCCGGACATCAATGACATCGGCCTGATGGAAGACCGTGCCACGCTGCGTATCTCCAGCCAGCACATCGCCAACTGGTTGCGTCATGGCATCGTCACCGAAGCGCAAGTGATGGAAAGCCTCAAGCGCATGGCGCCGGTGGTTGACCGTCAGAACGCCAACGACGCGCTGTACCGTCCTCTGGCACCGAACTTCGACAGCAACATCGCCTTCCAGGCGGCGGTCGAACTGGTGGTTGAAGGCACCAAACAGCCGAACGGCTACACCGAGCCGGTTCTGCACCGTCGTCGTCGCGAGTTCAAGGCTGCCAATGGCCTGTAACCGAGCGTTGATGCCGTGACAAAAAAAGGCCCTGATCTTCGGATCAGGGCCTTTTTTGTTTGCAAATGCTATCCCCTGTAGGAGCCGGCTTGCCGGCGATGGGGCCGTGACATTCAACATCTATGTTGACTGTTACACCGCGATCGCCGGCAAGCCGGCTCCTACAGGGAAATGTTCAGGACCGACAGGTTTTGGTTAAGGCTCCAACCCCAACTCATGCTTGACCAGCTTTAGCAGTTTCGCGCTATCAATCGGCTTGAGCAAAAAATCCACCACGCTCAAATGCATGGCGGCAATCGCGTCCTTCACGTCGGCATCGCCGGAAACGATGATGAACGGCATGGCGCCCCGAACGGACTCACGGACCTTGCGGATCAACTCCAGGCCATCAATGTGGCCCATCCGCAGATCAGTAATCACCAGGCCTATCGATGGTTTCTCCGCCAGCATCTTGAGCGCGGTTTCACCGCTGGCTGCGGTCATGCAACGAATACCATCCAGACCAAGAATCTCCGACAACAGCTCGCGCGCATCTTTATCGTCATCGACGATCAGCACCCGTTGCGGCGGCAAGTCGGGTTCCAGCATGACGGCACTCAGCGCCTCGCGCTCGGCGTCACTCAAAATATCGTGGTCGGACATGGTTTTCTCTAAGTTTCCAATATCATTCCCTAGCACAGTGGTGAGACATCGCTAAGCGGGCCGTCAATGTGCACTTCGTCGGATTTATTTCCTATAGGGGGAAGGATAGGTTCTTCCCAAGATTGTGTAAGGCATTTCCGAAATTTCATCGCCGCAAGGCCCGACCTAGACTTACGTCCAATGGGCACCCTGCGCGCAGGGGCCGACCATGACTGAGTCACCCGACAACAACAATTCATAAAAGACTGCGGTAATGGTTATGAGTAAAGCGGACGCCTTCACACAGGCAGGGAAAACCGCGGTATTGCAGAACATCCAGGGCACTTTGCAATTCCTTCAGCGCTTCCCGCCCTTCAATCAAATGGAACACGCTCACCTGGCGTACCTGGTTGAACAATGTCAGCTACGTTTTTATGCCCCCGGCGAGAGCATCATCAAGCCCGCCGATGGCCCGGTTGAGCATTTCTACGTCGTCAAACAGGGCCGGGTCGTGGGTGAACGTCCCCACACGGCCAAGGGCGGCACGGAAACCACCTTCGAAATCACCACCGGCGAATGTTTCCCCCTCGCCGCGCTGCTGGGTGAGCGTGCGACACGCACCGAACATCTGGCCGCCGAAGACACCTTTTGCCTACAGCTGAACAAGCTGGCGTTCATAAAACTGTTCGCACTTTCCAACGCGTTTCGCGACTTTGCCCTACGCGGCGTGAGCAGTTTGCTGGACCAGGTCAACCAGCAAGTCCAGCAAAAAGCCGTGGAAACCCTCGGCACCCAATACTCGCTGAATACCCGTCTGGGCGAATTGGCCATGCGTCACCCGGTGACGTGCAGCCCGACCACGCCGCTGCGGGAAGCGGTCACCCTGATGCACGAGCAGCAGGTCGGCAGCATTGTGGTGGTCGATGAACACAAGGCGCCGTTGGGTATTTTCACCCTGCGCGACCTGCGCCACGTGGTGGCCGAAGGCATCAACGACTTCAACGAAGCCATCGAACGGCACATGACCCAGGCGCCGTTTTTCCTGACGCCGGACCACAGCGCCTTCGATGCCGCGATTGCCATGACCGAGCGGCACATCGCCCACGTCTGCCTGGTCAAGGACCAGCGTCTGTGTGGCGTGGTCTCGGAGCGCGACCTGTTTTCCCTGCAACGGGTCGACCTCGTGCATCTGGCGCGAACCATCCGCAGCGCCCAGCGCGTGGAAAACCTGGTGGCGCTACGCGGCGAGATCGGTCAATTGGTCGAGCGCATGCTGGCCCACGGTGCGTCCTCGACCCAGATCACCCACATCATCACCCTGCTCAACGATCACACCGTGTGCCGGGTGATCGAACTGACCCTCGCCGAGAAAGGCGACCCGGGCGTGCCGTTCAGTTGGTTGTGTTTCGGCAGCGAAGGGCGCCGCGAGCAGACGCTGCACACTGACCAGGACAACGGCATTCTGTTCGAGGCGCGGGACGCCGCGCACGCCGCCGAGATTCGCGGCAAGTTGCTGCCCATCGCTCAGCAGATCAACCAGAGCCTGGCGCTCTGCGGTTTTACCCTGTGCAAAGGCAACATCATGGCCGGCAACCCCGAGCTGTGTTTGTCCCGAGCCGAATGGGCGCGGCGTTTTGCGGCGTTCATTCGTGAGGCGACACCGGAAAACCTGCTGGGTTCGAGCATCTATTTCGACCTGCGCGTGGTCTGGGGCGACGAGCAAAGCTGCGAGCAGTTGCGTCGGGGGATTCTCGATCAGGTTGCCGACAACCGATTGTTCCAGCGAATGATGGCCGAGAACGCCTTGCGCAACCGTCCACCCGTAGGGCGTTTCCGCGAGTTTGTGCTGGCGCGCAAAAATGGCGAGAAAGCCACGCTGGACCTGAAAGTCCAGGGCCTGACCCCGTTTGTCGACGGCGCCCGACTGTTGGCCTTGGCCCATGGCATCGAGGCGAACAATACGCTGGAGCGCTTTCGCCAGTTGGTCGACAAAGAAGTCATTGATCGACAGGACGGTGCGGCGTACGAAGAGGCGTATCACTTCATCCAGCAAACCCGCATGCAGCAACATCAGCTACAGACCCGGGAAAATTTGCCCTACTCCAACCGGGTCGATCCCGACAGCCTCAATCATCTGGACCGACGCATCCTGCGTGAATCCCTGCGCCAGGCCCAACGCCTGCAAAGCAGCCTGACCCTGCGGTATCAGCTATGAGCCTGTTTTCATGGCTGCGCCCGGCAGGGCCGATGCTGTCCGGGGACTTGCAGCAACGTCTGCAACGCTTGCCGGCGCGGGCCGAGCTCAGAGAATGCAGCCTGCGCGAGCAGCGCTGGGTGGTGCTGGATCTGGAAACCACGGGGTTGAACCTGAACAAGGATCGGGTGTTGTCCATCGGTGCCGTGGTGATTGAGGACGGGGCGATCGACTTCAGCCAGCAGTTCGAACGCACCCTGCAATGCGCGGACATGAAAGTGGCGCCGAGCGTGTTGATTCACGGCTTGGGCCCGAGCGCGATTGCCGCCGGCAGCGATCCGGCGCAGGCGTTGGTCGAGTTCATGGAGTTTGTCGGCGACAGCCCGGTACTGGCGTTTCATGCGCCGTTTGATCAGCACATGCTCGGTCGCGCACTGAAAGATCATCTGGGCTACAAGTTGCAGCATCCGTTTCTGGATGTGGCGGATATCGCTCCCCTGCTCTGCCCCCAGGCGCACATTCGCGAGGCGGGGCTGGACGAGTGGATCGACTGGTTCAAGCTCGAGGTGTTCGAACGCCACAACGCCAGTGCCGATGCGCTGGCGACCGCCGAGCTGGCGCTGATCCTGTTCAGCCGCGCGCGGCAGCAGCAGATTCATAGCCCGTTGAATCTGCAACAGCGGTTGAGTCAGTGGAAGCGCAGGCAGCGGGCGCCTTCGTTCTGAATTCGCGGCGTCTGATCTGGCGCCTTCGCGGGCAAGCCTCGCTCCTACAGGGTTTACGTTGTTCGTGAGCAACGCACCATCCTGTAGGAGCGAGGCTTGCCCGCGAAGAACGATGACACGGTCCAACTGCCCCCCACCAAAACCACCTGACCAGTGGCCAATTGCTTACCTCCCCCGCCTCTGCCACAATCGCGAACAATTCTCGTTAGTTAACACTTCCCAATCGGTGATGCTGCGTGTCGTCAGTCCAAAGCCCCCACAGTGAGCTCGTCGGTGCGTTATATCGCGACCACCGCAGTTGGCTATTGGCCTGGCTTCGACGCAATGTCGCCTGCCCGCAACGGGCCGAAGACCTGAGTCAGGACACCTTCGTGCGCTTGCTGGGCCGTGATCAACTGAACGAACCTCGCGAACCGCGGGCGTTTCTGGTGGCGATTGCCAAGGGCCTGCTGTTCGACTATTTCCGCCGCGCTGCGCTGGAACAGGCCTACCTCACCGAACTGATGCTGATCCCTGAAGGCGAACAACCGTCGGTGGAAGAACAGCAGATGATCCTCGAAGACCTGAAAAACATCGACCGCCTGCTCGGCAAGCTGTCGAGCAAGGCGCGGGCGGCGTTTCTCTACAACCGTCTGGACGGCCTCGGCCACGCAGAAATCGCCCAGCGCCTGGGCGTGTCGGTGCCGCGGGTGCGTCAGTACCTGGCTCAGGGCATTCGTCAGTGCTACATCGCGCTGTACGGTGAGCCGGTGTGAACCCGGTCAGTTCCAAGCCGGTCTCGGCACAGGTGCTGGACGCGGCGATTGCCTGGCAATTGTCGCTGGATTCCGGCACCCCGGTGGAGCGCGAGGAGTTTGCCAAATGGCACGCCGCCCACGAAGAGCACGCCCGCGCCTGGCGCCAGTTGGGCATGCTCGACCAGCGTTTCAGCGTGGCCAGCGGCCCGGCCCGCACCGCGTTGCTGCAATCGCGCGAAAGCATTCGCCGACGGGTGCGCAAACTCGGCAGCGGCGTGGCCAGCATCGTTGCGGTGCTTGGCCTGGCGCTGTTTGCCGGTGATCGTTATCTGCCGGTCGACTATTGGCTGGCGGATCAGCGCACCGCCACCGGCGAGCAACGCACCCTGCGCCTGAGCGACGGCACGCTGATCAACCTCAACACTCACAGCGCCGTGGATGTGCGTTTTGATGAGAAGCAGCGCCGGGTGATTCTTCAGGAAGGGGAAATCCTCGTCGAAACCGGCCATGGCGACGCCCGGCCGTTTATCGTCGAAACCCGCGAAGGCAGCATGCGCGCACTGGGCACGCGGTTCCTGGTCAAGCGCGAGGAAGAAGGCACGCGCCTGAGCGTGTTGCAGTCCGCCGTGGCCGCCCACCCCGAGTCGAGCACTGAAGAACAGATCCTGCACGAAGGCCAGCAAGTGCTGATGCGCAACAATGGCCTGGGGCCGATCATCGCGCTCAACCTCGGCGCCGATGCCTGGACGCGCGGCATGCTGGTGGTGGACAACGCACGGCTGGAAGACCTGGTTCACGAGCTCGGTCGTTATCGGCGTGGGCATCTGGGCGTAGCGCCCGAGATCGCCGACTTGCGCATCACCGGCAGTTTCCCGTTGCACGACACCGACCTGGCGCTGAGCGCATTGTTGCCGACGCTGCCGGTGCAGATCGAACAGCACACACCGTGGTGGGTGACGGTGGCGAAGGCTGATGCCAAGCCCTGAGAAAGTTGTCGTCTGAGCGGACGCCTTCGCGGGCAAGCCTCGCTCCTACAGGGTTTTGTGTCGAACGGTAATTCTGTGTATGACACAAAACCCTGTAGGAGCGAGGCTTGCCCGCGAAGAGGCCATCAGCCTCACCAAAATTGCTGAATCGAAATTATTTTCATCCAGCCCTATCACTTTTTGATTCTCGTCCGGCACCTAGGCAATTGAGAAGTATTCCCTTTCAGGAGCCGTTGCATGTCCCGTTCGCTAAACACCTTGTTGCGCCCCAGTTTGCTGGCGGTCGCCATTGCCCTTTGCGCCCCTCTGGCCAGTAGCCAACTGATCGCCGCCGAACAAGCGTCCAGCGTTCGTGCCTACAACCTGCCGGCCGCGCCATTGGCCACAACGTTGAACCAGATCGCCAGCCAGTCGGGCCTGGCGCTGTCGCTGAATCCGTCGCTGGCGGCGGGCAAGACGTCGGCACCGGTCAATGGCCAGTTCGACGCGGTTGGCGCCTTGCAGGCAGCTTTGCGTGGCACCGGTCTGCAACTGGAACAGAGCAGCACTGGCACCTACAGCCTGGTGGCGATGCCTGAGGGCGTGGTGGCCCTGCCGGAAACCAGCGTGATCGGCGTAGAAAACACTGAAAACGCCTGGGGACCGGTTGACGGATACGTCGCCACTCGCACCGCTGCCGGCACCAAGACCGATACGCCGATTGTCGAAGCACCACGCTCGATGTCGGTGATCACCCGCGCCCAGATGGAAGATCGCGGCGTACAGAATCTCGATGACGCCGTGCGTTACATGCCAGGCGTGATCGCCAGCAGCTATGGCAGCGACTCCCGCGCCGACTGGCTGCGCGTACGCGGCTTCGAGCCAACCCAGTTCCTCGACGGCCTGCCGTTGCCAAAAGGCTCCTACGCCAACCCAAAGGCTGAAACCTGGAACCTGGAACGCATCACGCTCCTGCGCGGCCCGGCCTCTTCGGTATACGGCCAGACGCCACCGGGCGGCATGCTCGACATGGTCAGCCGCCGTCCCGACGTCATTGCCAGCCACGAAGTGCGAGCCGAAGTCGGCAGCAACAATCGCAAGCAAATCAGCTTCGACAGCACCGGAAAAATCGATGACGAGGGTCAGTTCCTGTACCGCGTCGACGGCGTGGTGCGCGACAGCGGCATGCCGGTCGATCACATTGATGACAAGCGCTACAACCTCGCGCCGAGCCTGACCTGGAACATCGATGACGATACACACCTGACCTTCCTCTCGCAGTTCACCCGCGACGATACCGGGGTCAGTGGTCAGTTCCTGCCTCTGCAAGGCACCAAGCTGGCCTCTCCGGCCGGGGCGAAAATTTCGCACCATAAAAACCTTGGCGATCCGGACTCCGATCACTACGACCGCACCTATTACGCACTGGGTTACGCCTTCGACCATCGCCTGAACGATGTCTGGCAGTTCAAGCAAAACCTGCGTTACACCAAAAGCGATCTGTCGTTCCAGCAAGCCTATGCGTCGTTCGGTGACGTCGTGGCGGCGGATGGCACGCTGCGCCGTCTGGTCGATCAGGTTGATGAGGACATCAGCCAGTTCGCCGTGGACAACAACTTCCAGGCCGACTTCCAGACCGGCGCGCTGAGCCATGTCGTGCTGTTGGGCCTGGACCACCAGCGGACCAACACCAATTACAAATGGCTGGAAGGCAACGCGCCCGACAGCAATGTGATCAAGCCAATCCGTGGTGCGGACTTCTCCAACGTCGCGTACAACACCTTTTACGACTACAACCAGAAAACCAACCAGACCGGCCTCTACGCCCAGGATCAGATCTCCCTGGACAAATGGCGCCTGACCCTCGGCGGCCGCGAAGACTGGATTCACAGCTCGACGCAGTTCAATAACCAGGGCGATGCCACTAACACCCAGCGCGACAAGGCTTTCAGCGGCAACGCAGGCCTGAGTTACGTGTTCGACTCCGGGATCACGCCGTACATCTCCTACACCGAGTCGTTCCAGCCTTCGATGGGCGCCGATGCCAGTTCGACCAAGTCGTTCAAACCCACCGAAGGCAAGCAGACCGAAGTCGGCGTGAAGTACCAGCCACCGGGCAGCCGCACCTTGCTGACCGCCGCCGCGTTCGACCTGCGCCAGCAGAACGTGTCGGTGTCGCAGAACAACGTCACCAGCCAGATCGGTGAATTGAAAGTGCGCGGTATCGAGCTGGAAGCCGTCTCCGATGTCACCGACAACCTGAAACTGGTGGGCTCCTACACCTACACCGATACCGAGATCCTCAAGGGCGACGACAAGGGCAACCGGATGAAACTGGTCCCGCGCAATCAGGCCTCCCTGTGGTCCGATTACACGTGGCACACCGGTGTGCTCGACGGTTTTGGCGTGGGCGCGGGCGTGCGTTATGTCGGCGATACCTACGGCAACACGGCCAACACCAACAATGGTCACGTGGGTTCGTACACCGTGTACGACGCCGCTGTGCATTACGACCTGAGCCGCATCAACCCGGTACTGGCAGGCGTTTCGGTTGACGTCACCGCGAAGAACCTGTTCAACAAGGACTACCTGTCGACCTGTGATGGCACCTGGTGCTACTACGGCGACGAGCGCAACGTCGTGGCGGCAGTCAACTACAAGTGGTAAACCGCTGAGCGGATTACAGCCACACAAGGGTCACGGTACAGCCGTGGCCCTTTTGCATTTGGATGGGTCATGAAAAGCAAAACCATTCGCCGCTGGTCCTTTGTCCACACCTGGACCAGCCTGATCTGCACGGTCTTCCTGCTGATGCTGGCACTGACTGGCCTGCCGTTGATCTTCCACCACGAAATCGACCACTTGCTGGGCGATGCCGCCGAGTTGCAGCAGCTGCCGGCCGACACCCCGCAGCTGAATCTGCAGCAGTTGGTGCAGGCCGCCCAAAAACATCGCCCCGGCGAGGTCATGCAGTATTTCGGCTTCGACGAAGACGAACCGAACGCCGCCATCGCGATCATGGCGGCCACTGCCGGCACCGAACCGAATTCGTCGCACACGTTCATGCTCGACGCCCGCACCGGTGAAGCGCTGGAGATGCCATCGGCCAACGGCGGCTTCATGATGGTCATGCTGCGCCTGCACGTGGACATGTTCGCCGGCCTGCCGGGCAAGCTGCTGCTGGCGTTCATGGGGATTCTGTTTGTAGTGGCTATCGTGTCCGGGACGGTGCTGTACCTGCCGTTCATGCGCCGGTTGAAATTCGCCACCGTACGCCAGGACAAATCCACGCGCCTGCGCTGGCTCGACCTGCATAACCTGATCGGCGTCGTCACCCTGACCTGGGCGCTGGTGGTCGGCGTCACCGGCGTCATCAGTGCCTGCGCCGACCTGCTGATCGCCGCGTGGCGCAATGACAGCCTGAGCGCGATGGTTGCACCGTATCGCGATGCGCCGGCGCTGACGCAACTCGCGCCTGCAACCCGCTTGCTCGACATCGCCAAAGAAGTCGCGCCCGGTATGCAGCCAGACTTCATCGCCTTCCCCGGCACGCGGTTTTCCAGTGAGCACCATTACGCGGTGTTCATGAAGGGCAGCACGCACCTGACCTCGCATCTGCTGACGCCGGTGCTGATCGACGCCAGCACCCTGCAAGTCACCGCCGTGGCCGAACGACCGTGGTACATGGACGCCATGGGCATGTCGCAGCCGTTGCACTTCGGCGATTACGGCGGCATGCCGATGAAAATCCTCTGGGCGACCCTCGATGTGCTGACCATCATCGTGCTCGGCAGCGGGGTTTACCTGTGGGTGGTGCGGCGCAAAGCGGCAAGGCCTGTATTGGAACAAGCGGAGGCCAACGCATGAAGCCGCGGCAGTCGAATTTCTGGAAGGTCTTCTCCACGCCCATTGTCATTGCACTGCTCAGTGCTGCCGGGTTATTCGCCGCGTTACTGGGTGATGGCGTGTGGGATGCGCTGAGCTGGCTGGGCCTGGGCATCCCGGCCGTCCTCGCCTTGCGCGGTCTCCTGCAACGCCGATAACCACACCAAACCTGTAGGAGCGAAGCTTGCTCGCGAAGGGATCGCCTCGGTCCTTCAGTCAGACCGAGGCGATCCCTTCGCGAGCAAGCTTCGCTCCTACAAGTTGTGTGATCCACGCGCTATGCTCCCGACACTGCAAACCGACCGAGATGCTGCCATGTCCGCACCGAACATGACCCTCTACCACAACCCGTTGTCGCCCTTCGTTCGCAAAGTCATGGTGCTGCTGCACGAGACCGGTCAGCAAGACCGCGTCGCCCTGCAAAACTGTGTGCTGACCCCGGTCGCCCCGGACCTGCCCCTGATCGATGACAACCCGCTGAGCAAAATCCCGGCCCTGCGCCTGGCCGACGGCAACGTCATCCATGACAGCCGGGTGATTCTCGACTACCTCGACCACCAACACGTCGGCAACCCGCTGATTCCTCGCGAAGGCTCCGCGCGCTGGCGTCGCCTGACCCTGGCCTCCCTGGCCGACGGGATCATGGACGCTGCGGTGCTGGTGCGTTACGAAGTCGCCCTGCGCGCCCCGGAAAAACACTGGGACGAATGGCTCGACGGCCAACGCGACAAGATCCGCCGCGCCTTGGCGCTGCTGGAAAAAGACGCGATTGCCGAGCTGACCAGCCATTTCGATGTGGCGGCGATCAGTGTGGCGTGTGCGTTGGGTTACGTGGATTTGCGCCATCCGGACCTGGGATGGCGCGAGGTGAATCCGAAGCTGGCGGACTGGTATTTTGAGGTGAGCCAGCGGCCTTCGATGGTGGCGACGATGCCGAAGGGCTAGATTTTCGCTGACTGTTCCGGCCTCTTCGCGAGCAAGCTCGCTCCTACATTTTGATTCGTGGTGTGCATATATTTTGTGTTCACTGGAGATCCACTGTGGGAGCGAGCCTGCTCGCGATGGCACCACACCGGATCTACCGGAAACAACCCAAAAATCAGCGTCGCCAAAACTTCCCCTTCCCGCTGATCCTCACGCAACCCCAACGACCGGCTCATTCCACCGCCCCGATATCGAATTCCAGCGGCTTGGCCGCCTTCTGCCCGATGCCGTACCAATCCAGCTTGCGGGTCAGCACCATGAACACGCCCAGTAACCCAAACAGCAACAACGACCCCATCAACAGCGCGTAATCCTCGGCGCTCAACAAGCCATAGAGCAGGCCATACAACGCCGCCAATCCTGCCGAAAAACTCAAGCCGTGGCGCACGCTGCGCAGCACGTGGCAGACATAGAAACCGATCAACAACACGCAGCCACTGGCCGACAACAGATACGCCAGGGCAAAACCGATGTGCTCGGACAATGACAGCAACAGCAGATAAAAGAACGCCAGCGCCACGCCCACCAACGCGTATTGCACCGGGTGCACCGCCAGGCTCTTCAGGACTTCGAAGAGGAAGAAACCGGCGAAGGTCAGGACGATGAACAGCAGTGCGTATTTGATCGCCCGGTCGCTTTTCAGGTACTGGTCCACCGGGTCGATGAAGCTCACGCCGAAGCTGCGGCCGCTGAACGCGTCACAGTCGCCGCCGGACACGCAACTGCTCAGCGCTTCTTGCAGGTTGGTGGAGAAAAACGAGGTCTGCCAATTCGCGGTAAAGCCCTGATCGGAGACTTCGCGTTGGGTCGGCAGGTAGTTACCGATGAAGCTCGGATGCGGCCAGTTGGCGGCCAGAGAGACTTTGCTGGTCTTGCCCACCGGGAGAACCTGCAACTGGCCGGTGCCTTGCAAACGCAGGTCGAAACCGAAGGCCAGTTCCGTGGCCTGACGTGGGTCAAGCGCCGGCAGCGTCACGTGCACACCTTCGCCCAACCAGCCCACCTGACTGCCGGGGATGAAGTCCAGGCGCTGGTCATTGAGCTCCAGTTTCAATGCATTCTCGATGCCGCGAATGTCGCTGATCCCGACGGCGAGGAACGGCTGATCGAACTGGTAATCGGCGAAGTCTTCCTTGATGCCCAGTTGCGCCGGCACCGAGAAGTGTCCGCTGATGCGGTTGTCGGCGTGGAACAGCCGCGCCTCGTAGATGCCCCGCGAACGCAGCTCGGTCTGGACCTGCCCGTCGAGTTCGAAACGCTCCGGCAGGAAGTACAAACGGCCGCGCTCTTCGCCGATGTCCTGGTAACGCTCGTTGGTTTTTTCGTTGAGCTTCCAGGTGCGCACCACTTTGCGATAAGGCACCACCATCAGCGGCCCGCTCAGGCGCTGGCTGTAGCTGGAACTGCGCGCGATGTCTTCGAGCACACCGTCGCGCAGTTCCTGACGCTCCTGAATCACGCCGTTGATCATCAGCAACGGGATCAGCAACAACAGAATCAGCAGGGCAATGGCCCCGAGTTTTATGGTCAGATTTCGGTTCATGGGACTCTCCCTGTTTGGATGGGGAGAGTCTGGGATGGGTATGTGGGGGTTTTGTGGGGGGAGTATGGAGATTATGTGGAGACTGGGCCGTCCCCATCGCCGGCAAGCCGGTCTCGTTCCCACAGGTTCAACGCAAGTCCATGTGGGAGCGAGACCGGCTTGCCGGCGATTGGCCGCGACTCGGTTTTATGCCAGCCGCAACGTCACTTCAACACCACCCTCGACATTGCCAATGCTCAATGTCCCGCCATGCAGCTTCACCACTTCCTCTACAAAATTGAGCCCCAACCCTGTGCTCTTGCGCCCACTGTCCGGACGCGGCAACGAGTAGAAGCGCTCACTCAATCGCGGCAACGCGTATTCGGGAATCGCTTCGGCCTGATTGAACAGTTTGAATTCAATCTGTTCGCCAATACGCTCGGCGCTGAATCGCAGCACGCCATTCACCGGCGTGAAATCCAGCGCATTTTCCAGCAGATTACCCAGCGCCTGACGCAACAGAAAGGGTTCACCGGTCAACGCCAGATCCCCTGGAATCGCCTGCTCCACGCTTAACCGTTTGCCTTCGATGCGCCCGGCCTGAGCACTCAGCAGCTCATCGACCAAACCCGCCAACGGCACGGCCACCCGCTCTTCCAAGCCTTGGCGCTGCTCAACCTGCGCCAGGTTCAGCAACCGTTCGATCAACTGCTGCATCCGCACGCTTTCGCTGTCGATGTTGCTGACGAAACGCTGCCGTTGCGCCAACGGCATCTCCCCTTGCAGCAATTCCGCCGCACCACGAATCGCCGCCAGCGGGCTTTTCAATTCATGGGTCAATGTGTGCACGTAACGCTCGACGTAGGCCTTGCCTTCGAGCTGCGTGCGCATCTGTTCCACAGCAGTCGCCAGTTGCTCCAGCTCGCCACCGCGATAGTGTGGAACCTCGACTCGCCGGCCTTCACTCACGGCTTTCGCATAAGCGGTCAAGCGCCGCAATGCCGCGCTCAGCCACCACGACAGCAACGCGCCAAACAGCAAGCCGAGGCCGATCAGCCCGGCGCCATACGCAAGCAATCGGCGCTCGGTGCGATCGACGTAAGGCTGCAACGAGCTGTTAGGTTTGGCCACGGTGACCACGCCGATGATCCGACCGTTGTCGCGGATCGGTGCGCCAACGTGCATCACCGAAGAGCTGGCATCGTTCGGATCGCTGCGACTGGAGCGGGCGCCGTATTCACCGCGCAAGGTCAGCAGAACATCGTTCCAGCGCGAGTAATCCTGACCCACAGCCACACCGCTGGAATCCAGCACCACGATGCCCTTGGCGTCGGTGACGTAGATGCGGTGGTTGACCTGATTTTTCGGCAACCCCCAGATGCTCGCCTTCGGTTGCCGCTCGCCATAGGCCTTGAGCAATTCGGGCCAGCGGTTCTGATTGAGCGTGCCGGCCTTGAAATCATCGCGCAGGATTTCGGCCATCAGGTTGGCGGTATCGACCAGGGTCTCTTCGGTGGACTGACGCACACCGGGGCGGATTTCCTCCATCACGGTGTTGAGCACGAAGTAACCGGTCAGGCCGATGAACAGCACATAGACCAGGAATATCCGGATCCCCAAGGGCATCAGCTGTGCCCCGGACTGTAGCTGTAACCGAGGCCGCGATGGGTCTGGATCGGTTCGGCATCAGCCTTCACCAGACGCAATTTGGCGCGCACGCTCTTGATGTGGCTGTCGATGCTGCGCTCATACCCGG
The DNA here is from genome assembly GCF_014852325.1 of Pseudomonas sp. PDM01. NCBI lineage: Bacteria > Pseudomonadati > Pseudomonadota > Gammaproteobacteria > Pseudomonadales > Pseudomonadaceae > Pseudomonas > Pseudomonas sp. PDM01. Next base: position 645,760 of record NZ_JACVBK010000002.1, on the reverse strand, counting down.
CGTCGGCGGCGACGCCCAGCGCATCGAGCAACTGCTCGCGGCTGAACACGCGTTCGGGTTGTTCCAACAGGCATTGCAGCAGACGGAATTCGTGGCGGGTGAGGCTCAGCAACTGGCCGCGATAGCAGATCTGTACCCGCTCGCTGTCGATGCGAAACAGCGCAGAGCCAGCGTCGGCCACAGCACGCGGCGCCATGCGCTTGAGGATGGCCCGCACGCGTGCGGCCACTTCCCGTGGGCTGAACGGCTTGACCACATAATCGTCGGCACCGATTTCCAGGCCCACGACACGGTCGATTTCCGCATCACGCGCGCTGAGGAAAATCACCGGCACTTCACTGAAACGGCGCAGTTGCTTGCAGGTTTCGAAGCCGCTGATATCCGGCAGGCCGATGTCGAGAATGATCAGGTCGGCCGGCGTCTGCCGCTGATGGTCCAGCGCGGCGGCGCCAAGGCTCAGCCACGTCGTGGTGAACCCTTCGCCCTGCAAGGCGAAAATCAGGGTGTCGGCAATCGCCGCTTCGTCTTCGACAATCAGGATATGAGGCATGGCGTCCGAGCCCGGCAGTTGAGTGGGCGAACGGTGCCCCATGCCTCACGTCACGTCAATGAGACCACTTGAAATCAGCAGTCGGGCTTGTCCGCCGTAAAACGTCGCGCCGGGTTCACGGCCGCGCCGAATTCACGCAGGGCTTTGGCGCCGATCAGCAGCGGGTAGTTGAAGCTGCTGCGGTCGGTGAGGTTGACCTCGACCGTGCGCTTGACGTTGCCCAGGCACAGTTCCAGATCGACCACCGGGCGCTTGGTGGGCGCCGCGACATCTTCATCCTCGTCCTCTTCGGAGCGGGTCTTGATCTTGCTGATCCGCGCGACCTTGTGTTCGTAGACCTTGTTGCTCGCGTCTTTGGTGGCGAGACGGAAGCGCACCCATTCTTCGCCGTCGCGGGTGAAGGTTTCGATGTCCTTGGCCGACAGCGAGGCGGTCAGGGCGCCGGTGTCCATTTTGGCCTTGAGCACTTCACCGCCGATTTCCGGCAGCGCAATGTATTCGTAGCGCCCGTACAGGGTCGGCTCGGCGGCCAGGACCGGCAGGGCCACGAGGGAAAGCAATGCGAGGAGGGATTTCACGTAAGGGGCATCCTGGGAAAGTGGGCAGCGGAATTTTAGACCGTCAGTGAGCAATTCGTTCGTTCTTGAGATCGCTTCGCGGGCAAGCCTCGCTCCTACAGGTTTTGCGTGGTGCCGCACATCGCGGGAACACACCCAATCCTGTAGGAGCGAGGCTTGCCCGCGAAGAGGCCGGAATGATCACCACAGCCCCAGCATACTCACGCGAGCGTGAAACATTCGTTCCCCTCCGATTTGGCCTGTCGCCCGAAGCTGCTTATCATGGCGCGCCCAAACGCTTTCAAGAGTTACTTATGCGCCGCCTGCTCACCGGCTGTTTCGTTACCCTGCTGCTGTTGCTCAACACCCTGGTCCTGTTCGGGCCGCTGATGGTGTTTGCCCTGCTCAAACTGGTCCTGCCCGGCCGCTTGCGTGATTACGCATCAGCGGCCGTGATGTGGATCGCCGAGACCTGGGCCGAGATCGACAAGCTGATCTTCCGTCTGTGCATCCCCACGCAATGGGACGTGCGAGGCGGCGATGACCTGCGGGTCGACACGTCGTACCTGGTGATCAGCAACCACCAAACCTGGGTGGACATTCCGGCACTGATCCAGACCCTCAACCGGCGCACGCCGTTCTTCAAGTTCTTCCTCAAGAAAGAACTGATCTGGGTGTCCCTCCTGGGCCTGGCGTGGTGGGCGCTGGATTACCCGTTCATGAAGCGTTACACCAAGGCGTTTCTGGCGAAGAACCCGACGCTTGCCGGCAAGGACCTGGAGATCACCAAAGCGGCGTGCGAACTGTACAAGCGCCAGCCCGTGACGGTGGTCAATTACCTGGAAGGCACCCGGTTCACGGCGGCGAAAAGCACTCAGCAGCAGTCACCGTTCACCCATTTGCTCAAGCCCAAGGCTGGCGGCGTGGCGTTTGTGCTGGCGGCAATGGGTGAACAGCTGGACGCCATTCTCGATGTGACGGTGGTGTATCCGCAGCAGAAGATTCCGGGGTTTTGGGATTTGATCAGCGGCAACGTGCCGAGGGTCATCATTGACATCAAGACCCGCGAACTCGACCCCGCGTTGTGGCAGGGCGATTACGAGAACGATCCGGTGTTTCGCGAAACGGTCCAGAACTGGGTCAACCAGCTCTGGATCGAGAAGGACCGGCGCATCGACGCCTTGCGCGCCGAGCGCCACTGAATCAGGTGCCGGCGCCCCAGATCCCGCCCAGGTTCTGCAGCAGCGAACCGGCGACGCCCTGCTGACCGAGGTATTGCAGAATCAGCGGGGCAAACTGACCGATCATGCCGCTTTCCATGCCCAATGCGCTGAACGCATTGTTAAGGTCGTTGGTGTCCTTGACGTTGCCCAAGACATTGTCCAGCCCGGCCACCTTGCCGGACGAACCGAGCAAACCGGCGATGGCCCCCAGTTCACCGCCGCCGGACAGCATGTCGATGCCCGGTACGCTTTGGGCCAGTTCCGAATAGTCGGTTGAACTCAATTGATTCTTCGCCAGGCCGAGCATCGCTCCGGTACCGCCAAGCAATTGTTGTGGCGTCAGGTTCAACTCGCTGAGCGCCCCCAGCAGATCGGCTGTTTCAGCAGTCGGCGCTGCCGCTGTGGCGGCGTTATCGTCCTTCATGCCGGAAATGGCACTGGCTGCATCGCTCAAGCTGAACTGAGCGAAGACCGGACTGGCCACCAGAGTCATGAGCGATGCCAGTACAAAACCACGTGAAAACTTCATCCAGACATCCTCTTGCGCCATGAAAACCGCCCGGCAATGGGCGGGAAAACCTGCCGATTTGACTCGGCTTCTGCCGGCATGTTCCTCAGCGCTACGCCCATTTTGAGCCCGTTCGTCACTGGACAGATGGATGGCTCAAACAAAAACGGCGACCCGAGGGTCGCCGTTTTGCATTGCGTGAAGCCTTAAGCCGCGCTGAACAGTTTGTGTGGATCGATCACAAACTTCTTCGGCACGCCTGCATCGAACTCACCGTAGCCCTGAGGTGCTTGATCCAGGCTGATCACCTGAACGCCCACCACTTCGGCGATGTTGATGCGGTCCCACATGATCGCCTGCATCAGCTGGCGGTTGTACTTCATCACCGGAGTCTGGCCGGTGTGGAAGCTGTGGGATTTGGCCCAGCCCAGACCGAAGCGAATGCTCAGGCTGCCCATTTTCGCGGCCGCGTCCACGGCACCCGGGTCTTCAGTCACGTACAGGCCTGGGATACCGATTTTGCCGGCTACCCGAACCACGCCCATCAGCGAGTTGAGCACGGTGGCCGGAGCCTCGTGCTTCACGCCGTCATGCCCATGACCGCGCGCTTCGAAGCCCACGGCGTCGATGGCGCAATCCACTTCTGGCTCACCCAGCAATGCGGCGATTTGTTCGTGCAGTGGGGTGTCCAGGGACAGGTCGGCAATTTCAAAGCCCTGCGCCTTGGCGTGCGCCAGGCGAACGGTGTTGACGTCACCGACGATGACCACTGCCGCACCCAGCAGGCGAGCGGAAGCGGCAGCCGCCAGACCAACCGGACCGGCACCGGCGATGTACACCGTGCTGCCTGGGCCAACGCCGGCAGTCACTGCGCCGTGGTAACCGGTCGGCAGGATGTCGGAGAGGCAGGTCAGGTCGCGGATTTTTTCCATCGCGCGATCGCGGTCAGGCAGTTTCAGCAGGTTGAAGTCAGCGTACGGCACCATTGCGTACTCAGCCTGGCCGCCGGTCCAGTCGCCCATGTCGACGTAACCGTAAGCACCGCCCGGACGTGCCGGGTTAACGCTGAGGCAGACGCCGGTGTGCATTTCCTTGCAGGAACGGCAGCGCCCGCAAGCCACGTTGAACGGAACGGACACCAGGTCGCCGATTTGCAGGTTCTCGACGTCGCTGCCCTTCTCGATCACTTCACCGGTGATTTCGTGACCCAGTACCAGACCGGTTTGAGCGGTGGTACGACCGCGCACCATGTGCTGGTCGGAACCACAGATGTTGGTGGAAACCACGCGCAGGATCACGGCGTGGTTGATCTTCCTGCCACGCGGGTCCTGCATTTTCGGATAGTCGATTTTCTGTACTTCGACCTTGCCAGCGCCGAGATACACCACACCACGATTGCCAGACATGCTTTCACCTCGCTGTTGTTTTTATGTAATAGCCGCGTCGCCCAGGATCGGCGGCGCGTTGATTGCTCGGGTTATTGCCTGTGTGTCTTGTGTTGTTTGTTATGGCCCCTTCGCGGGCAAGTCGGGATGCCGCACCACTCGCTCCTACAAGGGCAACTCGCTCACCTGTAGGAGCGAGGCTTGCCCGCGAAGGCGATCTAAAGAACGACGGTGCGATTGGCGTTCAAAAACACCCTTCTTTCGATGTGATACCCAACCGCCCGCGCCAACGTCAGCCCCTCGATATCCCGCCCCTTGGCGATCAAATCTTCCGGGTAATGACTGTGGTCCACCACCTCCACGCCCTGGGCGATGATCGGGCCTTCGTCCAGGTCGTTGTTGATGTAATGCGCCGTGGCGCCGACCAGTTTCACGCCCTTGTTATAGGCCTGGTGATACGGCTTGGCGCCTTTGAAACCGGGCAGCAGGGAGTGGTGGATATTGATCGCCTTGCCATCGAGTTTGCGGCACAGCTCCGGCGACAACACCTGCATGTAGCGCGCAAGGATCACCAGCTCGGCACCGGATTCTTCGATCACCTGCAACACCTGGCGCTCTTGCGACGGCTTGTCGTTCGGGTCAAGCGGGAAGTGGTAGTACGGAATCTGGTGCCAGTCGGCCAACGGCTTGAGGTCCGGGTGGTTGGAAACCACGGCGGCGACGTCCATCGACAACTGGCCGATGCGTTGGCGGTAGAGCAAATCGTTGAGGCAGTGATCGGCCTTGGAGACCATGATCACCACTTTCGGGCGGTGATGCGGCGGGGTCAGCTCGAAGATCATGCCGAACGCCTGGCCACGCTCCTCCAGCCCTGCGCGGAAGGCTTGTTCGTCGAAGCCGTCAGGTTGACGGAATTCCACGCGAATGAAGAAACGACCCGAGAGCCGGTCATCGAACGAATGGTGCTCGGTGACGTAGCAGCCCTGCTCGAACAGAAAGCGGGTCACCGCGTCCACGGTGCCGAGGACGCTTGGGCAGTCGGCGGTCAGAATCCATGTGTCTGGGGCGCGGCTCATAGTGCGGTGACTCCTGTTGTTATGGGCAACCGCTGCGCGGTTGATCGCCGGCAAGCCGGCTCCTACATTTGGAATGCATCTCCCTGTAGGAGCGAGGCTTGCCCGCGAAGGCAATCTCAGGCCTGAACGCTAAGCCCGTACTCGGCCGCCGCATCCTGCAACCACAACCACCAGTAATCCGAGAAGCTGCGACGGATCAGCAGTTCCCAGGTGTCTTCGGCGGTGTGGCGGATCACCAGTTGCGATTTGGCAAACACGGTGCCGACAGCCTTGCCGACCGGGAAGCTGTTGGGGTGTACGTCGTAGCTGGTGGACTTCATCAGCACCTGGCGCACGTTCGGACCGCTCAGTTCGAGGATCTGCTGGCCACCGCTGACGTTGACGATCTGGATGTGCAGGTCGCCCAGCGCTTCACGGAGTTTTTTCTCGGCGGCAAATTCTTCGCCGGTCGGCACGATCAGCAAATACTCATCCGGCCCCATCCATTGCAGGCTGGTTTCGCCCTTGACGATGACGGTCAGCGCGCTCGGCAATTCGATGCCCAGGGCCTTGTGCACGCCAGCGGCGAACGCGGCATCGTGGCCATCGCCACGGATGGTCAGGTGGCCGAGGAGTTTTTTCTCACGCACGATCACGCCGGCGTTTTTGCGGCCCTTGCCGACCAGGCTGGCGAGGTCGGCATGATGCAGCGACGACTCGGCCTTGGCCCCGGTGGTTGGGCGTTGTTGGTAAACATTGGCTGCGGTCATAAAGCACCTGTTCCTGAAGTTCTTGCATCTCACCTGTGGGAGCGAGGCTTGCCCGCGAAGGCATCGACTCGGTTTTACTGAGGCACCGCGTCATCGTTCTTCGCGGGCAAGCCTCGCTCCTACAGGGGCTGTGGTGTCAGATGTTCTGGCGATCGCCTTTCGGATCGAAGAACACCGAAGAAACGATTTCCGCCTCGATCACGCTGCCGTCGGCCAGCGGAGCGAATACGCGCTCGCCGATCCGCTTCAAGCCGCCCTTGACCACGCCCATGGCAAACGAATAGCCGAGGGAGTTGTGCAGGTAGCTGGAGGTGACGTGACCGACCATCGTCATCGGGATCGTCTGCTTGGTGTTGAACACCAGTTGCGCACCTTCCGGCAGCCATTTGGTCGGATCGATCGGCTTCAGGCCCACCAGTTGTTTACGTTGATCACGCACGCAGTCTTCACGGTTCATGCCACGCCAGCCGATCCACGAGAACGGTTTGGTGCGACCGACACACCAGCCCATGTTCAGGTCGTCCGGGGTCATCGAGCTGTCAGTGTCCTGACCGACGATGATGAAGCCCTTCTCCGCACGCAGGATGTGCATGGTTTCGGTGCCGTACGGCGTCAGGTTGTACTGCTTGCCGGCCTCAGCGATTTTTTCGAGCACGCCCATGGCGTAGTCGGCTTGCACGTTGACTTCGTACGACAGCTCACCGGTAAACGAGATCCGGAACACCCGCGCCGGTACACCGCCGACCAGACCTTCTTTCCAGGTCATGAACGGGAAGGCTTCGTTGCTCAGGTCGATGTCGGTGACTTCGCTGAGCAGCTTGCGGCTGTTCGGCCCGGACAAGGTCATGGTTGCCCAGTGATCCGTCACGGAAGTGAAGTACACCTTCAGCTCTGGCCATTCGGTCTGTGAGTAGATTTCCAGCCATTGCAGCACGCGTGCAGCGCCGCCGGTGGTGGTGGTCATCACGAAATGGTTGTCGGCGAGGCAAGCGGTGACGCCGTCGTCGAAGACCATGCCGTCTTCTTTGCACATCAGGCCATAACGCGCCTTGCCCACGTCGAGCTTGGTCCAGGCGTTGGTGTAGACGCGGTTGAGGAACTCACGCGCATCCGGGCCTTGAATGTCGATCTTGCCGAGGGTCGACGCATCCAGCAGGCCGACGCTGTCGCGCACGGCTTTGCATTCGCGTTTCACGGCGGCGTGAATGTCTTCACCGTTTTTCGGGAAGTACCAAGGACGTTTCCACTGACCGACGTCTTCGAATTCGGCGCCGTTCTTCACATGCCAGTGATGCAGCGCAGTGAAGCGTACAGGTTCGAAGATGTGCCCACAGTGACGGCCGGCCACGGCGCCGAAAGTCACCGGCGTGTAGTTCGGACGGAACATGGTGGTGCCCATCTGCGGGATGGTCACGTTCAGCGAACGGGCGGCGATGGCCAGGCCGTTGACGTTGCCGAGCTTGCCCTGGTCAGTGCCGAAGCCCAGTGCGGTGTAGCGTTTGACGTGCTCGACCGACTCGAAGCCCTCGCGGGTCGCCAGTTCAATGGCGGCGGCGGTGACGTCGTTTTGCAAGTCGACGAATTGCTTCGGCGCACGTGCGGTGTTCTTTTCGTGCGGCACCTGGAACAGTGCCAACGTAGGCTCTTCCAGGCGGCTCAGGGCTTTCGGCAAGGAGCCTTCGACCACACTGAAACCGGCTTCGCTGGCTGCGCGAGCGCCGCCTTCAAAACCGTCGGCCAGCGAATCGCCGAGGCCGTAGACGCCGTTGATGCCACCGACGCACACGCGTTTCTGCGGTGCTTCGCCCGGTACGAAACCGAGGATGTCTTCACGCCAGATTGGCTTGCCACCCAAGTGCGAAGCCAGGTGAACCACCGGGCTGTAACCGCCGGAACTGGCAACCAGGTCGCATTCGAGCCACTCGCCAGGGCTGGTCACGGCGTGGGCTTTGACGTCGATCGCGGCAACGCGAGCGGCGGTCACGTGCTTGCTGCCACGGGTCTCGATCACGGCGCTGCCGGTCAGGATGCGAATGCCTTTGGCACGGGCTTCTTCAACCAGTGCACCACGCGGGTTGCTGCGGGCGTCGGCGATGGCCACCACTTGCAGACTGGCGTCGAGCCAATCCAGTGCAACGCGGTAGGCGTGATCGTTGTTGGTCGACAGCACCAGTTTTTTACCCGGTGCCACGCCGTAGCGACGGACGTAAGTCGACACAGCGCCGGCGAGCATGTTGCCCGGCACGTCGTTGTTGCCGTAGACCAGTGGACGCTCGTGAGCGCCGGTCGCCAGGACTACGCGCTTTGCGCGAACCCGGTGGATGCGCTGACGCACCTGGCCAATCGGGGCGCGGTCACCGAGGTGATCGGTCAGGCGCTCGTGAATGGTCAGGAAGTTATGGTCGTGGTAGCCGTTGACCGTGGCGCGCGGCAACAGCAGCACGTCCGGGGTGTTCTTCAGTTCGTCGAGGACACTGGCGACCCATTCCACGGCAGGTTTGCCGTCGAGGCTTTCGCGGGAGTCGAGCAGGCTGCCGCCGAACTCTTCCTGCTCATCGGCCAGAATGACGCGAGCACCGCTGCGAGCGGCTGCCAAAGCAGCGGCCAGGCCAGCCGGGCCACCGCCGACGATCAGCACGTCGCAGTGCTGGTTCATGTAGTCGTAGGTGTCCGGATCGTTCTCGGTCGGCGAGCGGCCAAGACCGGCAGCCTTACGAATGTACTTCTCGTAAGTCATCCAGAACGATTGCGGGTACATGAAGGTTTTGTAGTAGAAGCCCGGTGGCATCAGCTTGCCGCCGACCTTGCCGAGAATCCCCATCATGTCGTTGTTCACGCTCGGCCAGCCGTTGGTGCTGGTGGCGACCAGGCCCTGATACAGCGCTTGTTGCGTGGCGCGGACGTTCGGAATCTGCGTGGCTTCGGTCGCGCCGATCTGCAGCACGGCGTTCGGTTCTTCGGCACCGGCGGCGAAGATGCCGCGCGGACGGGAATACTTGAAGCTGCGACCGATGATGTCGACGCCGTTGGCCAGCAGTGCAGCGGCCAGGGAATCGCCTTCAAAGCCTTTGTAGGTCTGGCCGTTGAAGGTGAAGCTCAGCACTTTGTTGCGGTCGATCCGTCCGCCGTTGGACAGGCGATTGATCTGGCTCATACCTTCTCTCCCAGAGCCGTCGTAGCCGCTTTCGAGCTATCGGTCTTGTCGGTGAATTGTGGCTTGGTGCCGATCTTGTAAGTCTCGAGAATCTCGTAGGTCACGGTGTCGCGGGTGACGTTGAAGTACTGACGGCAACCGGCAACGTGATCCCACAGCTCGTGGTGCAGACCGCGAGGGTTATCGCGGAAGAACATGTAGTCGCCCCACTCCTCGTCGGTGCAGGTGTTCGGATCCAGTGGACGCGGGATGTGCGCCTGGCCGGATGCGTGGAATTCCTCTTCAGAGCGCAGCTCGCCGCAGTGAGGACAGAAGATATGCAACATGGGGATTTCTCCTGTTAGTGGGCAACCGCAGCAGCGCCGTGTTCATCGATCAACGCACCGTTGTGGAAACGGTCGATGGAGAAAGGTGCGGCCAATGGGTGCATTTCACCCTTGGCCAGGCTCGCGGCAAACACGTTGCCCGAGCCAGGTGTTGCCTTGAAGCCACCGGTGCCCCAACCGCAGTTGAAGAACATGTTCGGGACCGGGGTTTTCGAGATGATCGGGCAGGCATCCGGCGTGGTGTCGACGATGCCGCCCCACTGGCGGTTCATGCGTACGCGGGACAACACCGGGAACATCTCGACGATGGCCTGGATGGTGTGCTCGATCACCGGGTACGAACCACGCTGGCCGTAGCCGTTGTAGCCGTCGATACCGGCACCGATCACCAGGTCGCCCTTGTCGGACTGGCTGATGTAACCGTGTACGGCGTTGGACATGATCACGCTGTCGATAATCGGCTTGATCGGCTCGGACACCAACGCTTGCAGCGGGTGGGATTCGATCGGCAGACGGAAACCGGCGAGTTTGGCCATGTGCCCGGAGTTACCGGCCGTGACCACGCCGACGCGCTTGGCACCGATGAAGCCCTTGTTGGTTTCAACGCCGATGCACACACCGTTTTCCTTGCGGAAACCGATCACTTCGGTCTGCTGGATCAGGTCCACGCCGAGTGCGTCGGCGGCACGGGCAAAGCCCCATGCCACGGCATCGTGACGGGCGACGCCGCCGCGACGCTGGACGGTAGCGCCCATCACCGGGTAGCGAGTGTTCTTGGAGCAGTCGAGGTACGGAATCTCGTCCGCTACTTGCTTGGCATCGAGCAGCTCGCCGTCCACGCCGTTGAGGCGGTTGGCGCTGACCCGACGCTCGGAATCACGAATGTCCTGCAGGGTGTGGCACAGGTTGTAGACGCCGCGCTGGGAGAACATCACGTTGTAGTTCAGGTCCTGGGACAGGCCTTCCCACAGTTTCATCGCGTGTTCGTACAGGTGCGCCGACTCGTCCCACAGGTAGTTGGAGCGAACGATGGTGGTGTTGCGCGCGGTGTTACCGCCGCCCAGCCAGCCTTTTTCGACCACGGCCACGTTGGTGATGCCGTGTTCCTTGGCCAGGTAGTAAGCCGTGGCGAGACCATGCCCGCCACCGCCGACGATGACCACGTCGTAGACCTTTTTAGGGGTCGGCGTGCGCCACATTTTCTGCCAGTTTTCATGATGGCTGAGGGAGTGTTTGAAGAGGCCGAAGCCCGAGTAGCGTTGCATAGTCATTTACTCCAAAACCGCGCTCAGCGATAAACCGGGAAGTCCGCGCACAGGGCCGACACTTGCTGCGCGACGTTCGCTTCGACATCGGCGTCGCCGAGGTTGTCGAGGATGTCGCAGATCCAGCCGGCCAGCGTGACGCACTGGGTCACCTTGAAGCCGCGCGTAGTCACCGCAGGGGTGCCGATGCGCAGGCCGGAAGTGACGAACGGCGACTGTGGATCGTTCGGGACAGCGTTCTTGTTCACAGTGATGTGGGCGCGACCGAGTGCTGCATCCGCCTCTTTGCCGGTGAGGCCCTGACGAATCAGGCTGACCAGGAACAGGTGGTTATCGGTGCCGCCGGACACTACATCGTAGCCGCGTTTGATAAATACGCCGGCCATGGCCTGGGCGTTATCGATCACTTGTTGCTGGTAAGCCTTGAAACCTGGCTCCAGCGCTTCCTTGAAGCACACCGCTTTACCGGCGATCACGTGCATCAGCGGGCCGCCCTGGGCACCCGGGAACACTGCAGCGTTGAGCTTCTTCTCGATTTCTTCGTTGGCCTTGGCCAGGATCAGGCCGCCACGCGGACCGCGCAGGGTCTTGTGGGTGGTGGTGGTCACCACGTCGGCGTACGGCAGCGGGTTCGGGTACAGACCGGCAGCGACCAGACCGGCAACGTGGGCCATGTCGACGAACAGCAGCGCACCGACCTTGTCGGCGATCTGACGGAAGCGCGGGAAGTCGAGGGTCTTGGAGTAAGCCGAGAAACCGGCAACGATCATTTTCGGCTTGCACTCGACGGCCAGGCGCTCGACTTCGTCGTAGTCGATCAGACCGGTCTTGGTGTCGATGCCGTACTGCACGGCGTTGTACAGCTTGCCCGAGGACGAAACCTTGGCGCCGTGGGTCAGGTGACCGCCGTGGGCCAGGCTCATGCCCAGAATGGTGTCGCCGGCTTGCAGCAGGGCCAGGTAAACGGCGCTGTTGGCCGAAGAACCGGAGTGCGGCTGCACGTTGGCGTAATCGGCGCCGAACAGTTGCTTGGCGCGTTCGATGGCCAGCGCTTCAACCTTGTCGACGTGCTCGCAGCCACCGTAGTAGCGCTTGCCCGGATAGCCTTCGGCGTATTTGTTGGTCAGGCCGCTGCCCTGCGCTTCCATGACGCGTTTGCTGGTGTAGTTTTCGGACGCGATCAGCTCGATGTGATCTTCCTGGCGTTGCTCCTCGGCATTCATCGCCGCCAGCAGTGCATCGTCGTAACCTTTGATCTGGTCTTGCTTGCTGAACATCGCGTCTCTCCCAGCGGCATCTGTGCGCCATTCGTCTCGGTAAGGCACGGCGTTTCGGCAGTGCCCTTTGATAGCGATGGTATGACCGGCGCAGACAGGTCAAATGCCTACGGACGCCACGCAAAGGTGCGTTTACGACATAGACCGAAATGGCTGAACGAACACGATCCTTGAACCAGTAGAGATCCCTGTGGGAGTGAGCCTGCTCGCGATAGCGGCCTTACATTCAACATTGATGTCGACTGACCCGCCGCCATCGCGAGCAGGCTCGCTCCTACAGGGGTTAGGTGACGATTTGACGGACGAGTAGCAGCAGCAGGAAATGCAGCGGATAAAGGGCATACGCCCAACGCCGCATCGGTGGTGGCGTTATTTGTCGCGTATGTCGCAACAGGAACATTCCCAACAGCGGTGCGACCAAGCAAGTGGCAATGCCGAGGATCGCCGCACTGTTACCCAACCGGGCTGAGTAATACAGCACCTCCCACTGATTGGCAGCCAGACAGATCAACCCCGGCAACAGACTGAAATACCAGGGCCGCTTGATCACCAGCAACATCGCCAGCGGCAACAACACACCAAAAACGCCGAACATCAGGTATTCCGTGAACACCGCTGCCAGCAATAAGGCAGCAACCGCAAGCAGGCGCGATGACAGCGTCTTTTGTTGCCAGCCACGCGCGACCAACAGCCCAAGCGCCAGCGTAGGCAGCACGTTCAAGGTGTCGGGATCGGGGATGAACATCCTGTAAGGGATTTCGCTGATAGCACTAAACAGAATCAACCAGCCCAGATACCGCCATTGATGTGTGACTTGTCGTGAACGCGACAGGTTCGCCGCCATTGCCAGACAAAACCACGGAAACGCCAGTCGTCCGGGCACATACAGCAGATCGAGGGAATAACCGATATATCGCAGGTGATCGAGCACCATGCTCAGCAGCGCCAGCCACTTGAGCAGATCCAGTGCCCCATCCCGTTGAGTCATGTGCATAATCGCCCGTCGTCTTTGTATTTTTCTGTCAGACGCATCCTGTGTGCTCGCCGGATGATCTTCGGTAAAGTGCGCACCATCATTGACCACGAGACGCTTCACCATAAGCGTCCCGACCACGGAAAGCAGGGCCATGACCGATAAGAGCCAACAATTCGCCAGCGACAACTATTCCGGTATCTGCCCTGAAGCCTGGGCGGCGATGGAACAGGCCAACCACGGCCACCAGCGCGCCTACGGCGACGATGAATGGACCGCTCGCGCGTCCGATGATTTCCGCAAACTGTTCGAAACCGACTGCGAAGTGTTCTTCGCCTTCAACGGCACCGCCGCCAACTCCCTGGCCCTGTCGTCGTTGTGCCAGAGTTACCACAGCGTGATCTGCTCGGAAACCGCCCACGTCGAAACCGACGAATGCGGCGCGCCGGAATTCTTTTCCAACGGCTCCAAGCTGCTGGTCGCCCGCACCGAGAACGGCAAGCTGACCCCGGAATCGATCCGCGAAGTGGCCCTCAAGCGCCAGGACATTCACTACCCGAAACCGCGCGTCGTGACCCTGACCCAGGCCACCGAAGTCGGCAGCGTCTACACCCCGGAAGAAATCCGCGCCATCAGCGCAACCTGCAAAGAACTCGGCCTGAACCTGCACATGGACGGCGCGCGCTTCTCCAACGCCTGCGCGTTCCTCGGCTGCACACCGGCCGACCTGACCTGGAAGGCTGGTGTTGATGTGCTGTGCTTCGGCGGCACGAAAAACGGCATGGCAGTGGGTGAGGCGATTCTGTTCTTCAACCACAAACTGGCCGAAGACTTCGACTACCGCTGCAAGCAGGCCGGGCAACTGGCCTCGAAAATGCGCTTCCTCTCGGCGCCGTGGGTCGGGATCCTGGAAAACGATGCCTGGCTCAAATACGCCCGCCACGCCAACCATTGCGCGCAACTGCTGGCGGAACTGGTCAGCGATATCCAGGGCGTGGAACTGATGTTCCCGGTGCAGGCCAACGGCGTGTTCCTGCAACTCTCGGAACCGGCCATCGCCGCACTGACCGCCAAGGGCTGGCGCTTCTACACCTTCATCGGCAACGGCGGCGCCCGCTTCATGTGCTCCTGGGACACCGAGGAAGAACGCGTACGTGAATTGGCAGCGGATATTCGCGAAGTGATGTCCCGCTAACAACACAAACCCTGTAGGAGCCAGCTTGCTGGCGATCCAGACGACGCGGTATGCCTGACACACCGCCATCGCCGGCAAGCCGGCTCCTACAAATCCCCGCCCTACCTCCCATCCCGCGTACGACACAAACCCTGTAGGAGCCGGCTTGCTGGCGATCCAGACGACGCGGTATGCCTGACACACCGCCATCGCCGGCAAGCCGGCTCCTACAAATTCCCGCCCTGCCTCCCATTCTGCGTACGACGAAAAACCTGTAGGAGCCGGCTTGCTGGCGATCCAGACGACGCGGTGTGCCTGACACACCGCCATCGCCAGCAAGATGCACCACGCATGTTGGTCTACATTGAAGCGCTCAGATAACAATAATCAGGAGCGCACGCATGTCCCTTCAAGGCAAAACCCTGTTCATCACCGGCGCCAGCCGCGGGATTGGTCGTGAGATCGCGCTGCGGGCCGCGCGCGATGGGGCCAACATCGTGATTGCAGCCAAAAGTGCCGAGCCGCACGCCAAATTGCCGGGCACGATTTTCAGTGTCGCAAAGGAAGTCGAAGCCGCCGGCGGCAAGGCGCTGGCGCTGCAGGTAGACGTTCGAGATGAAGTCGCGGTGCGTGAGGCACTGGCCCAGGCCAACGAGCATTTCGGCGGCATCGATGCGCTGGTCAACAACGCCGGCGCGATCAAGCTGACCGGGGTTCAGCACATCGAGCTCAAGCGCTTTGACCTGATGCACCAGATCAACACCCGCGCCGTATTGCTGTGCAGCCAGGCAGCCCTGCCTTACCTGAAGAAAAGCAGCGGTCATATCCTCAACCTGTCACCACCACTGAACCTGGCAACCAAATGGTTCGCCCAATACAGCCCGTACACCGTGACCAAATACGGCATGAGCATGCTCACGTTGGGAATGAGCGAGGAATTCAAGAATTACGGGATCAGTGTCAACTCGCTGTGGCCGCAGACGATGATCGCCACCGCCGCCATCGAATTTCAATTGGGCTCACGCGAGTCGTTCAAACATGCGCGCACACCGGAAATCATGGCGGATGCCGCTCACGTTATCTTGAGCAGCACCGGACGCAGCCTGACCGGGCGGTTGTTGATTGATGAGGAGCTTTTGCGAGAAAACGGAGTAACCGAATTCGATCATTACCGCTTTGAGCCCGGCACCAACGACAAGCTGATGCCAGACCTATTCGTCGACTGAGATATCCACAACCTTGTAGGAGCTGTCGAGTGAAACGAGGCGGCGATCTTTTGACTTCAAAGATCAAGGTCAAAAGATCGCCGCCTCGTTTCACTCGACAGCTCCTACAGGTTTATCGTGCGACCATCAATACTCGATGCGAACGTCGCCCTTCGGCACGCTGCAGCACGACAGGATGAACCCTTCGGCTTCGTCCTCCTCGGTGATCCCGCCGTTGTGGTCCATCTCCACTTCGCCGCCAAGCTTGAGCACCTTGCAGGTGCCGCAAATGCCCATGCCGCAAGCTTTCGGAATCATCAGGCCGACCTTGGCGGCCGCCGCATGCACGGTCTCGCCCGGTGCCACGCGGATGCTCTTGCCCGAGGCGGTGAATTCCACCTCATGCAAATCAGCCGCATCGATTTCCGGCGCCTCAGCGGCCTGCTCGGCATTCTCCACGGCATCGGCGATCGCCTCTGGCGGCGTGGCGCCGAACGATTCCTCGTGGTAGTGCTTCATATTGAAGCCGGCGTTTTCCAGCAGGCGCTTGACCGCGTTCATGTAAGGCGTCGGGCCGCAGCAGAACACTTCGCGCTCAAGGAAGTCCGGGACCATCAGTTCCAGCATCTTGTGGTTCAGATAACCGCGATATCCGGCCCATGGCTCACCGAAACCATGTTTTTCACAGATCAGGTGCAGGCTGAAATTTTCGATCCGCGCGGCCATGTGTTCCAGCTCGCGGTGATAAATGATGTCTTTCGGCGAGCGGGCGCTGTGGATAAACGCCATGTCGACATTGCCGTTGGTATCGAAGAACCAGCGGGCCATGGACATGCACGGCGTGATGCCCACGCCGCCACTGAGGTACAGCACTTTCGGGTTCGGGAAGTCGATCGCGTTAAACAGCCCGACCGGGCCGTGCACCGCCAGCTCATAGCCTTCATGCAGGGTGTCGTGCAGCCAGTTCGAAACCTTGCCGCCCGGCACGCGCTTGATCGTGACCGAAAAGCTGTACGGCACCGAGGGCGAACTGGAAATGGTGTACGAACGCATGATCTGCTGGCCATCGATTTCCAGCTCCAGGGTGACGAACTGCCCCGGCTTGAAGAAGAACATGATCGGCTGGTCGGCCATAAAGCAGAAGGTGCGCACATCCCAGGTTTCCTGGATGACTTTGACGCAACGGACGATGTGTCGGCCATTGGCCCAGGTCTGGGTGGTTACCGGATTCAGGAAGCTGTTGGACATGCTGTTCTCCACCGCCGATGGTCGGCCTTATGTTGACGATTCTGCGTATAGCGCAGACCACCCATTTACCTATCTGCGACATTCACATACTTATCGCGACCAGCCCCCAACTGCCGGGGGTTACGCGTCGGGAACAGATTGGGCCATGTCGCCCATGGATAAGGTTCCGGGCAACGCCGGCCCCACACTCGCCCCATACCAAGACATAACCTTTACACCTTGCGTAGCAACCCTGATCAGCCACTTTCGCGGCCACGCAGATGGCCTTGAGGATATACACGATGGACGTCACCGCAAAAATCAGCCTGGGCGATCCGCTGGAACCCGCACGCAAGGCCACCGCGCAGATGCTGCAAGAGCGCGAGCGCACCTTCTCGCTGCCGCAGCCGTTTTACTCTGACGAGCGGCTGTTTGATATCGACATGCAGGAGATCTTCCAGAAAGAGTGGTTGATCGCCGGCATGACCTGCGAAATCCCGACCAAGGGCAACTACCTGACCCTGCAAGTCGGCAAGAACCCGATCATCGTGATTCGCGGCGCCGAAGGCGTGGTTCACGCCTTCCACAACGTCTGCCGTCACCGCGGTTCGCGGCTGTGCACCAGTGAAAAAGGCAAAGTCGCCAAGCTGGTCTGCCACTACCACCAGTGGACCTACGAGCTGGACGGTCGCCTGCTGTTCGCCGGCACCGAGATGGGCGCCGATTTCGACATGAAGCAGTACGGCCTCAAACCGGTGAACGTGAAGACCGCCGGCGGCTATATCTTCATCAGCCTGTCGGAGAATCCGCCGGCCATCGATGACTTCCTGTCGACGCTGAACCATTACATGGAACCGTACGACATGGAAAACACCAAGGTGGCGGTGCAAACCACCTTGATGGAAAAGGCCAACTGGAAACTGGTGCTGGAAAACAACCGCGAGTGCTACCACTGCAACGCGTCGCACCCGGAACTGCTGAAAACCCTGCTGGAATGGGACGACGTCACCGACCCGCGCGCCGACCAGGCGTTCAAGGACCACGTCGCCGCTTCCGCCGCTGCCTGGGAAGCCGAGAAGATTCCTTACGCCCACGCCAGCTTCGGCCTGCGTAACCGCATCGTGCGCATGCCGCTGCTCAAAGGCACCGTGTCGATGACCATGGACGGCAAACAGGGTTGCGCCAAACTCATGGGCCGCATCAAGAACCCGGACCTGGGCTCGATGCGCATCCTGCACCTGCCGCACTCGTGGAACCACTGCATGGGCGACCACATCATCGTCTTCACCGTGTGGCCGATCAGCGCGCAGGAAACCATGGTCACCACCAAGTGGATCGTGCACAAGGATGCCGTCGAAGGCGTCGACTACGACGTGGAGCGCATGCGCCAGGTCTGGGATGCCACCAACGACCAGGACCGTCGCCTGGCTGAAGAAAACCAGCGCGGCATCAACTCCTCGGCTTACCAGCCAGGGCCTTACTCCAAGACCTATGAGTTTGGTGTGGTGAACTTTGTGGATTGGTACAGCGAGCGTCTGCTGAACAACCTCGGCGCTGAGCCTGCGCCTTACCTCAAAGGGGTTCCGGTTCAGGGTTAAAGATCAAAAGCATCGCGAGCAGGCTCGCTCCCACAGGGGATCTTTGGCGCACCGAAGATCAAATGTAGGAGCAAGCTTGCTCGCGATGGCGCCATCCCTCGCAACACATCCCCTTCTGACTCTCCGCGACATTAGAACTGTACGAAATATGATCTATTGCGTTCAGCGCTATGCCGTTCGTGGCTTCCAGCCTTCCGCAAACAAGTTATCCACACCTCCACCCACAGCTAATGGGGACAAGTGTGCGCCCCCCCCTAACTTTCTCCACAGAAACCGAAGAAAATCCGTGACTTATCCAGAAGCAGGGTTTTGAACAGCGATTGGTTGTTTTTTAACCTAACACCTGAAAGCCACGCAGTACGTGGCCTGTAGCGGATGGCGAACACCTTATCCACAGAAGCGCCAACAGACTTTGGGGGCAACTTCGCCGCCTCTGTGGAAAACCGCCGAAAGCCGCGATAAATCAGGGTTTGCGCGAGGCTCGCCCCTCCAAACCGGAAAATTGATCACTTTTTAATCATGCAGCTAACAGGCCCGGTTTATATGGCCTGTAGCGGACAGCGAACATCTTATCCACAGAAGCGCCAACAGAGTTTGGGGGCAAGTATTGGCGAACGAACAGACTTATCCTCTGGAAAAAGGGCGAAAAAACCGCAACTTAGGCTGGTTGTTTTTTGTACGAAGGCTTGCAGGGCTTGATTCGTATGGCGTGCAGCGATGGGCGAACACGTTATCCACAGAAGCGCTAACAGGGATTGTGGGTAACCGTGATCAAACCCTGTTGAAACAGGACAAGCCCGAAGCAATATCCAGATTCAACTCGTAATCATTGAATGCACGCCATCCGAGCAAAATCGACGGCACGTACTGCCCAAGCAGCATCGACGGCGGGATCGTAAAGTCCGGGTAGTACTTGTAGGCGATCAGACGGGTACGCCCGGACAAGCTCAACTCGCCCTTGAAGATTTGGTGGTGCGGCTTATCGATGACATGAACAGGTGAAGCGCCGGGCGAGGCGGATGTCAGGTAATCCACATTGCCGGTGTCGATAATCGCCACGGTCGCACGCCGATCCAGCCGCGCAGCAAGGGTCAATCGTTGATTGATGTCGATACGGACGAAGGTGACTGGCGAATCACATCGTGTGGGCGCCGCAGCGTTGATCTCCAGCGCCTTCTTCGTAATGTTCAATCGTCCCAGCTTACCGATCAGGTCGAGCCCCAATAAGTTATCCCGGTCACTGACAAACACCAGGACGTTCCTGAACTCGCTTGCACCGATCTTCAGGGACTCAAGGATTCCGAGTTTGGCCGCCAGGTCTCGCTCGCCGTAGAAAGTGCTGTAGCCGTAATCAGAGTCGGTCAGCAGCTTGATGCCCATCTGTTTCGCGGTTTCGCTGTTGACCCGGGTTTGCGGGGCGCCCGTATCAAGAATGAACCGCGCCGAAACACCGTTGGCGGCTTTGACATCGAGGTACGGCAGCACCTCATTCGTCACGTGGCCATCGTCTGGGGAAGGATGAATCGGCAGCACTTCGCGTCGCGGTGATCTTGTCAGCGAGAAATCGGCGACCTGCCGCAAGGTCGCGATCGATTCGCTGCCGAACATGGAGAACAACTGTTGGAGTTCAGGGTCATTGGCGATGGCTTGAGCATGGCGCCGCTTGATTGCCAGGTAGTAGTCGGGCAGCTGGTTGGCGGCCTTGGTCTCGAACATTCTGGCGAGAACGGTGACTGAACAATTGAGGTTTTTATCAGGCGCCAACACCTGATCGCAGTGTTGCTTCATTTGCGCCAGGGAGGCATGCCGCCCCTGCGCAGAGTCGGTCCATTGATAGAAATCCGGATCGCCCTGGCGGGTTTCAGCGGCCGCAGCCATCACAACCAGCATCACGCTACAGATCAGACATGTCTCACGCCGACTGACCGTGTTCATCGGCAACCCATTCCTGAAAACGAGTTTTATGAATCAGCGCTGCTGCCGCCTCGGGCCGCTCATTAAGAAATGTAGCTCACTAGGGCCACTGCATGAGGTAAGCGTCGCCGGTCACCCGAATCATCGGGTGTGGCGTGATCTGGCAGGTATCGACGATGCGGAAACCATGCCGCTCATAGAAACGACGGGCGCCGGTGTTGACGGCGTAGTCGATCAGGCTCAAGCCCTTGAGCCCCAACTGGCGGGCGCGTTCGTGAGCGTGGGCGAGGAACTGCTTGCCAAGGCCCTGGTTGCGCCAGCCTTCATGCAGCGCGAGGCTGGAGATGTAGAGCGTGTCGGGGATTTCCATGTCGGCATACGGCGCCAGCACCGGGTCGGTGGTGGGCTCGGCCAGCGGATCGTGGCGCATCACGTAGCTGTGCATCATGCCGATGACGTGGCCGTCGGCCTCGGCGATGAGGCAGTTCTGGTAGGAGAAATCCACGTCGTCACGGGCGTAACGCAGGGCGCCGACGTCCAACAGATCCTGGCCGGGTTCGGCGAGTTGGCTCCAGATGTAATCCGAAGCGCCCTCTGAGGAAATCTGGAACAAACGGGCAATCTCCCGCGCATCCGCGCGCAGGGCCGAACGAAATTTGACGGTCATTAAACTTTCCCCCTGTGGGAGCGAGCCTGCTCGCGATAGCGGTGTATCAGCTGAATAGATGTCAACTGATACACCACCATCGCGAGCAGGCTCACTCCTACATTAGTTCTGTGCAGATTCGCGGTTAGCGGACCACGCCTTCTTCGATCAGCAATTTGAGAATCGCTTCGGCACCCGCTTGCGCCGTGACGCCTTTGAGCACCTGCCCGCCGCCGCCACTGGCCTTGGCTGTCGCCGCTTTCATCCGGTCCGCGCCGCTTTTGGCCTTGATCACCTTCAAGCGTTTAGGCCGAGGCTTGGCCGGTTGCAGCGTCGATACGGCCAGCAACTCATCATCGATCACTTCGACTTCATCCGCCTGCAACACACCACGCCGGGCCGGGCCGTACGCGCTCTGACGAGGCTTCGGCGCCGCGTTATCCACAGTCGCCAGGAACGGCAGCCGCACCTTCAAACGACGGCGCTGACCACGGGGCAACGCTTGAAGGACAAGCGCCGAACTGCCATCGATGGATTCAACCTGAGCCAGCCCGACCACCAGCGGCCAGCCGAGGTTTTCCGCCAGCAGGAACGGCAGCATGCCCGAGCCTTCGCCGGTTTCTGCCTGGCTGCCAGTCAGCACGACTTGTGCTCCGGCATCGCGCAAATAGGCGGTCAACGCCGGCAAGGCATCGGCACCGGATGGTTGCTCCAGTACGTGCAGCTGTTCCAGGCCCATGCCCAGATAGGCGCGCAGCGCTGGCTCCGCGACGTCGCCGGCATGCAGCACTTGCAGGTTATCCCCAGCCAGTTGCAGACCCAGTTCCACAGCCCGCGCATCCTGCTCCGCGCGACGTGGCCGGCCGGAGGTCGGGTGGGCGCCGATGGACACCAGGCTGATGATTTTCGTGCTCATAACCCTTTCCTTCCCTTAAGCCGCATCGCGCTTGGCGTCGTCGCGATAAGCCGCTATCGCATCGATCAAGGCTTGAAGAATCTCGGCGCTCTCGCCGATCACCGACAGGTCGGCCCGTTTGATCATGTCGCAACCTGGGTCGAGGTTGATCGCCACCACCTTGTCGCAGGCACCGATGCCTTGCAGGTGCTGGATCGCCCCGGAAATCCCCACCGCCACGTAGACCCGCGCAGTGACCCACGTGCCGGACGCGCCGACCTGACGGTCACGGGCCATGAAGCCATCGTCCACCGCCACACGGGATGCGCCTTCGGTGGCGCCGAGCGCTTCGGCAGTCCTGTGGAAAAGTCCCCAGTCCTTGACGCCGTTGCCGCCGGAGAAGATGAACTCGGCTTCGGCCATCGGAATGGCTGCCGGGTCCACGGCCACAGCGCCCAGATCCTCGATCCGCGACAAGCTGCGCGCCACGGTTGTGGATAACTCCACCGGCAAGGCTTCATGACGGGTTTCGCTGACCGGCTCGGCGCATTCGGCGGCGGCCAGAATCAAGCGTGCGACGGGACGTGCAAGGTCTTGCAACCCGGCACCAGCGCGGCCGATGCATTCCTGATCCTTGACCTGCCAGACCCGCGTGGCCGGGCGTTCGCCCAGTGCAGCGGCAAAGCGCCGACCGAGTTCGCCGCCACCGCTGCGGCTGTCCGGCAGCAGCCAGTGACGCGGGCTGAACTGGTTATCCACAGCCCGCAGGCCCTGGACACGTTGCTCCGGTGCATAACCGCTGAATTCGTCGCCTTCGAGCACCAGCAAGCGATCGACGCCGGCGGTGGCAAAGGCGTTTTCCTTGTGTTCGCCGAAGACCACGGCCAACACCGCGCCGTCCTTGCCGGCCAGCTGATGCGCCAGGCCGAGCAAATCCTTGTCGTGGCTGCTCAAGCGGCCGCCAACCATGTCCGGCACCACGCTGATGTAAAACGCAGGTGCTGGCACTTGATGCAGCGGCAATTGCACTTCAACAGCCGCCGAGCGTTTGGTCGCCCCGCCCTGCTGCGCGCCGCTGCGGTCGATCCGCTTGATGCCATTGGGACCGATAAAACCGATGCCATGCGGGTTCTTGCGAATGATGCCGTTCGGCCCCATCCAGCTGTGTTGCGCCGGCTGCATGGCCGCGTGCAGCGGGTGCAGACGGTTACGGGCAATCCATTCGGCGCGGGGGTCGCGGCGGATAATGTCGCTCATCAGTGGGCCTCCGCAGGTTCACGTTGGGCCGGTGTGGACGGTTTGCTTGGCGCTGCGTCTTCAAGCAGTGCGTCCGCCACCAGCTCGGCGATGTCCTTGATCAACGGCCGTGGTTCGACCACGCCTTCGAGCATCGCGGTGCATTGTGGACAACCCACGGCCACCAGTTCGGCGCCGGTTTCGCGGATGTCTTCCATGCGCATGTCGGGGATCCGCTGCTTGCCCGGAATGTCAGTGATCGGCGCGCCGCCACCGCCGCCGCAGCAGCGTGAACGGAAACCGGAGCGTTGCATCTCTTTCACTTCAATCCCGAGGGCGCGCAGCACTTCTCGCGGCGCCTCGTATTCGCCGTTATAGCGACCGAGGTAGCACGGGTCGTGATAGGTCACGCTGCTGCCTTTGTGCTGGCCGAGATTGAGCGCGCCGGCGTCGATGATTTCGGCCATGTAGGTGCTGTGGTGCTGCACCAGGTAGTTGCCGTCGAAGGCGCCGTATTCGTTTTTCAGCACGTGGAAGCTGTGCGGGTCGCAGGTGACGATGCGGTTGAAGCTGTACTTGGCCAGGGTCTGGATGTTGCGCTTGGCCAACAACTGGAACGTCGCTTCGTCGCCCAGACGTCGGGCTACGTCACCGCTGTCGCGTTCTTCGAGGCCGAGTACCGCGAAGTCGACCTTGGCCGCTTTCAGCACTTTGACGAAGGCACGCAGGGTGCGCTGGTTGCGCATGTCGAAGGCGCCGTCGCCGACCCAGAACAACACGTCGGTGGATTTCTTCTCGCTGAGCAGATTGAGGTTCAAATCCGCTGCCCAGTTCATCCGGCCACCCGGTGCGAAACCGCCAGGGTTGTCGGTGGCAATCAGGTTTTCCAGGACTTCGGCGCCCTTGTTCGGGGTCGCGCCTTTTTCCAGGGTCAGATGGCGACGCATGTCGACGATGGCATCGACGTGCTCGATCATCATCGGACATTCCTCGACGCAGGCACGGCAGGTGGTGCAGGACCACAGGGTTTCGGCGTCCACCAGACCGTTGACGATCGGTTGATGCGGGTTGCCCGCGTGTTCGCCGATGGCTTTGCCCGGATAGGGGCTGCCGGCGAACTTGGCATCGGTGCCGCCGGCAAGGCCGACGACCATGTCCTGAATCAGCTTTTTCGGGTTCAGCGGCTGGCCGGCGGCGAACGCCGGGCACGCGGCTTCACACTTACCGCATTGCACACAGGCGTCGAAACCGAGCAGTTGGTTCCAGGTGAAATCCTTGGGTTTTTCCACGCCCAGCGGTGCGTTTGGATCGTTCAGGTCGAGCGGTTTCAAACCGGTGGAACGACCGCCGCCAAAACGTTCTGCGCGACGGTGCCACGCCAGGTGCAGCGCACCGGCGAAGGCGTGCTTCATCGGCCCGCCCCAGGTCATGCCGAAGAACAACTCGCTGACGCCCCACAGCACGCCGATGCCGAGGATCGCTGCCACCACCCAACCGCCAAAATTCTCCGGAAGGATGCCGGCGACCGGCAGAGTCAACAGGAAGAAGCTCGCCGAGAACGCCAACAAGCTTTTCGGCAGGCGCATCCACGGCCCTTTGGACAGGCGAGCCGGCGGGTTGCGACGACGTAGGTACACAAAGATCGCACCGACGAACATCACCACTGTCATCAACAACAGCGCGTAACCGAGGATGCGGTTATGCAGGCCGAAACCGTGCACCAGAATCGCCAGCACGATGGACGCCACCGCACCACCGGCCGTGGCCACGTGGGTGTTGGCGATGTATTTGTCCCGCGCGACGACGTGGTGCAAATCGACCATGTAGCGCTTGGGCATGGCGAAAAGGCCACCGATCAGGTCGACCTTGGAGGCTCGGCCCCGGCGCCACATGGCCACCCGCCGCAACGCGCCGAGGACAGCAAGGCCCAGGGCAGCGAACAACAGGATTGGAAGAAGGGTGTTCAACATGGTGGAGCTCCCAAAGACCGCAGGGTCTTGCAGGCCAAACTACCTGGATGCCTTGCCCGATTCCTGTAGGAGCGAGGCTTGCCCGCGAATGCGATGGGTCAGCCGACAACAATGTTGAATGTCAGGACGCCTTCGCGGGCAAGCCTCGCTCCTACAGGGTTATCCACAAGCTCTTAGAAATCCTTGCACAGCCGCAGCGCGTCGTAGATCGCCGCGTGCACGTTACGCTGGGCCACGCAGTCGCCGATGCGGAACAGCAGGTAGCCGTCACCGCTCTGCTCAAGGCATGGCTGCGGCTTGATCGCGAACAAGGCTTCGACGTCGATCTGGCCTTTGTTACGCGAACCGTCCTTCAGCGCGTAGTAGATTTCTTCGTCCGGGCGCACGCCGTTTTCCACGACCACCTGGTCGACCACCCGCTCCTCTTTGGCGCCGGTGTATTCGTTTTCCAGCACCGCCACCAGCTTGTCGCCTTCGCGGTAGACCTTCTCCAGCATCATGTCCCCGGTCATGATCACTTCTTTCGGGTACATGCTGCGGTAGTAAGTCGGGAACGACGTGCCGCCAATCGCGACCCCGGGCTTGATGTCGTCGGTGACGATCTCGACCTGGCTGCCCTTGTCGGCGAGGAAGTCGGCGGTCGACATCCCGGTGAACTCGCAAATCGTGTCGTAGACCAGCACGTTCTTGCCCGGCGCAACCTTGCCGTCGAGCACGTCCCAGCTGCTGACCACCAGGCCTTCAGCCGCGCCCCAGTGTTCGTTCTGCTCAAGGAACGGATGGCCGCCGACAGCCAGCACCACCACATCCGGACGCAGGTCCATGATGGTCGGTGCATCAGCCGCAGTGCCCAGGCGCAGGTCTACTTTCAACCGTGCCAGTTCCAGCTGATACCAGCGGGTGATACCGGCGATCTGGTCACGCTGCGGCGCTTTCGACGCCGTGGTGATCTGCCCGCCGATGAATTCCTTTTTCTCGAACAGGGTCACGTCGTGGCCACGTTCGGCGGCCACTCGGGCGGCTTCCATCCCGGCAGGACCGGCACCGACCACCACCACCTTGCGTTTCACGCCGGTGGTTTTTTCGATGATGTGCGGCAGGCCCATGTATTCACGGGAGGTCGCCGCGTTCTGGATGCACAACACATCCAGGCCTTGATACTGACGGTCGATGCAGTAGTTCGCGCCGACGCATTGTTTGATCTGGTCGATCTGGCCCATCTTGATCTTGGCGATCAGGTGCGGGTCGGCGATGTGCGCGCGAGTCATGCCGACCATGTCGACGTAACCGCCTTCCAGAATACGGGTCGCCTGGTTCGGGTCCTTGATGTTCTGTGCGTGCAGCACCGGAACCTTGACCACTTCCTTGATGCCGGCCGCCAGGTGCAGGAACGGCTCCGGCGGATAACTCATGTTCGGAATCACGTTGGCCAGGGTGTTGTGGGTGTCGCAACCCGAACCCACGACGCCGAGGAAATCGAGCATGCCGGTGTCGTCGTAATACTTGGCAATCTGCTTCATGTCCTCGTGGGACAGGCCGTCCGGGTGGAATTCGTCACCGCAGATACGCATGCCCACGCAGAAATCATCACCGACTTCGGCGCGCACGGCTTTCAACACTTCCAGACCGAATTTCATGCGGCCTTCGAAGCTGCCGCCCCATTCGTCGGTACGTTTGTTGACCCGCGGGCTCCAGAACTGGTCGATCATGTGCTGGTGCACGGCCGACAGTTCAACGCCGTCCAGGCCACCGGCCTTGGCACGACGGGCCGCTTGGGCGTAGTTGCCGATCACCCGCCAGATCTCTTCCGGCTCGATGGTTTTGCAGGTGGCGCGGTGCACCGGTTCACGGATACCGGACGGCGACATCAGCGTCGGCCAGTTGAAACCGTCCCAGCGCGAGCGCCGGCCCATGTGGGTAATCTGAATCATGATCTTGGCGCCGTGCTTGTGCATGGCGTCGGCCAGATTCTGAAAGTGCGGAATAATGCGGTCGGTGGACAGGTTCACCGAACTCCACCACTCCTGCGGGCTGTCGATAGCCACCACGGACGAACCGCCGCAAATCGCCAGGCCGATCCCGCCCTTGGCTTTCTCTTCGTAATACTTGACGTACCGATCGGTGGTCATGCCGCCGTCGGTCGCGTAGACCTCGGCATGCGCGGTGCTGAGCACGCGGTTACGGATGGTCAGTTTGCCGATCTGGATCGGCTGGAACATTGCTTCGAAAGCCATGGCGGGTTCCTCGACTTACAACGGCTTGACGGTGAACAAACCGTCGTCGTGGCCTTCTTCGGAGCCACCGTAGACTTGTTCGGCAACGGTGCGAATCTTGCTGCCGCGGGCTTGCAGAATCTGGTCCATGGCACCGGCAAACCAGCCAGTGAACATGTAGTCGACCTTGCGCCCGACCTTGCCGTACACGTAGACGAAAGCGGAGTGTTCAAGCTTGACGCTGGCGGTGCCTTTGTCGAGGTCGATGTCCTGGATCTTGAACAGGCCCCAGCCGCGTTGCGACAGGCGCTTCATGTAGTGCTCGAACACCGCGACGCCTTCCAGGCCGTGGCATTCAGCTTCTTTTTCACACCAGTGCCAGGCGGACTTGTAGCCGGCCTTGTAGAGAATTTCGGCGTAGGCGTCGGCGCCCAGCACTTCCTCGATGCCCATGTGGTTGTTGACGAAGAAATGACGCGGTACGTACAGCATCGGCAGGGCGTCGGAGGTCCAGACACCGGTTTCGCTGTCGACTTCGATAGGCAATTGCGGGGCGATCTTGGCCATGGAAACTTAACTCCAGAAAAATTTTGGTGTTGCCCCCGGCACGGATGGCCGGGGGAAAGAATTCAGAGGTGCGGCGGCTTATTCGCCCCAGACATCTTTCAAGACGTTGACCCAGTTCTCGCCCATGATCTTGCGGACCACGCGCTCGGAATGGCCGCGCTTGAGCAGGGTTTCAGTCAGGTTCGGGAACTCGCCGACGGTGCGGATGCCCAGCGGGTTGATGATCTTGCCGAAGCTGGTCAGACGGCGGGCGTAGCCCTTGTCATGGGTCAGGTATTCGAAGAAGTCCTGGCCATGGCCCTGGGTGAAGTCGGTGCCGATGCCGATGGCGTCTTCGCCGACGATGTTCATGGTGTATTCGATGGCTTCGGCGTAGTCGTCGATGGTCGAATCGATACCCTTGGCGAGGAACGGCGCGAACATGGTCACGCCGACGAAACCGCCATGGTCGGCGATGAACTTCAGTTCTTCATCGGATTTGTTGCGCGGGTGAATTTTCAGACCCGACGGCAGGCAATGGGAGTAGCAGACCGGTTTCTTCGATTCGAGGATAACTTCTTCGGAAGTCTTGGAACCGACGTGGGACAGGTCGCACATGACCCCGACGCGGTTCATCTCGGCAACGATTTCGCGACCGAAGCCCGACAGGCCGCCATCACGCTCGTAGCAACCGGTGCCGACCAGGTTCTGGGTGTTGTAGCACATCTGCACGATACCGACGCCGAGCTGCTTGAACACCTCGACATAGCCGATCTGGTCTTCGAAGGCGTGAGCATTCTGGAAGCCGAACAGGATGCCGGTCTTGCCCTGCTCCTTGGCTTTACGGATGTCGGCGGTGGTGCGAACCGGAATCACCAGGTCGCTGTTCTCGCGGATCAGCTTCTGGCTGGCGGCGATGTTGTTGACGGTGGCCTGAAAGCCCTCCCACACCGACACGGTGCAGTTGGCCGCGGTCAGACCGCCCTTGCGCATGTCTTCAAACAGCTCGCGGTTCCACTTGGCAATAATCAGCCCGTCGATAACGATGCTGTCGGCGTGCAATTCGGCTGGGCTCATCAGGCTGTCCCCTATTAGCGATTCATGCGCCGAATCGTGTGCCGGCGCTTTGGGGCCAGCATATGCCTGAGTACCGGTGCAGCCGGGTGCAAAAACGACAGGGGGTTTGCCGAAAGCGTCAATCTGCGACAAAGGGTCGTCGTTGAACGTCGCGGGCCACCTGTTCAAGGACTTGCGCATGGGCCAGAATTCGGCGCATTACGGAATTTGGGCCAAAAAAGGGGCTGAGGCGCAATGAAATCGATCTTACTGGCAATGGCACTGATAGCGACCGGCGTACAGGCGGCTGAAGAGTCCGACATCAACCCCTGCGATGCGGTCGAAAACGAAGTCCAGACCCTGGAATGCTCGGTCTACAGCCGAACCACCGCCGAAGACCTGCTCAAAGACAACTACCAGAGCCTGACCGAGCGCATGCAAACGCTCTACGGCAAGAACCCGACACAACTGGCCGACATCAACGCCAAACTCAAGACCGCCCAGCAGCAATGGCTGAAGACCCGGGATGCGGATTGCACAGTTGAAGCGTTTCCGGCGACCAGCGGCAGCAAGGCATTCACCATTGCGCAGAACGATTGCGTGGCGCGGATGAGTGATGAGCGGTCGGAGTTTTTGGAGTCGATTGGGCAGGAGTGATTAAGAGCTGAGCTTATTGTTTCTACACCCTGCCAACGCGAGCGGTAAGCTGCACACCATAATTTGGTAGAGGGATTCAAATGAAAATCTGCGGCATCGAAATCAAAGGCAGCGAAGCGATCATCGCCGTGGCCTCCCTCGACGATCAGGTACTGAGCCACGTCGCGCTGAACACCAAGAAAATCGCCCTCGACGATGACGACGAAGCCGCCAACGTCAAAGTCTTTGCCGCTCAGGTCGCATCGTTTGTCCGTGAGAATTCAATCGACCGGATCGCGATCAAGAAGCGCAGCAAGAAAGGCGAATTCGCCGGCGGGCCGACCACGTTCAAGATCGAGGGCGTTTTTCAGTTGCTGGAGAATTGCGAGGTAATCCTGCTGTCACCGCAGACGATCAATGCGCAGAACAAGAAGTTTGATTTTGAGCTGCCGGCGACGCTGAACAAGTATCAGCATGAGGCTTACAAAGCCGCCTGTTCGGCACTGATGAAAAAGTAAACGCGACACGACCTGTAGGAGCGAGGCTTGCCCGCGAAGGCGGAGTGTCAAACGACGGTGATTTCGATTGAGGCGGCCTCTTCGCGGGCAAGCCTCGCTCCTACAGGATTCGGTTTTTTCCGTTGGTAGTTTCAGGCCTTTTGGGTTTGTCGCCGGTCTTCTCGTGGACACCGCTCAAACTTCGCCCGATAACTGCGGGTGAAATACGACGGCGACTCAAACCCGCACGCAATACTCACTTCCAGCACGCTCATATCGGTCTGCCGCAGCAACTGACGCGCCTTCTCCAGCCTTAACCGCAGGTAGAAATTGCTCGGTGTGTCGTTCAGGTGCAACCGAAACAATCGCTCCAACTGCCGCCGTGTCACCTTGATCGACTCCGCCAGCTCCAGCGTGGTCAGCGGCGGTTCGCTGTGTTGTTCCATCTCGCCGATCACGTGAACGAGCTTCTTGTTGCTGATGCCATAGCGCGTGGCGACTTCCATGCGCTGGTGGTCTTTGCGCGGGCGGATGCGGCCGAGTACGAATTGTTCGCTGACCTGGATCGCCAGTTCCGGGCCGTGGGCCTGGGCGATGAGGTCGAGCATCAGGTCGATGGAGGCGGTGCCACCGGCGGAGGTGATGCGCCGACGGTCGATCTCGAACAGTTCCTGAGTGACGCTGAGCTGTGGATAAGATTCCTTGAACGCGTCGATGGCTTCCCAGTGCAGGGTTAGGCGATGGCCGTCGAGCAGGCCGGCTTCGGCGAGGACGAAGCTGCCGGTGTCGATGGCGCCGAGGGTCACGCCTTCGTTGTCCAGTCGGCGCAGCCAGTGCTCCAGCGCCGGGGTCGCAAATTTCAGCGGTTCAAAACCGGCGACCACCAACAACGTCGCGCCTTTCTTCAGCGGTTCCAGCGCAGCATCAGCGTTGACCGACATGCCGTTACTGGCCAGCACCGCCCCGCCATCCGCGCTCAGCACGTGCCAGCGATACAGCTCGCCGCGAAAGCGATTGGCGACCCGCAGCGGCTCGATGGCCGAGATGAAACCGATGGCCGAGAAACCCGGCATCAACATGAAGTAGAAATCCTGGGACATGGAGCGCACTCGATTCGCGGGTAGCGTGTGCTGTTGATACGCCACTTGCGAGCGGCATTCAAGTGGACAGGTCGCTGCAGTGCAAGAGCTGGTCGCCGCAGTGCGTTTTCACCGGGCTTTAGCTGCGTAACTTGGCATCACCGGCGCACAAAGACGACCGGACCCACAATAACGAACTGCCGAGGAAACCTGAGATGAAACGACTGATCAGCAGCTGTGTTCTTGCACTCAGCGGTACCGCTTTCCTGAGCGCCAGCGTCATGGCCGCCGAACCTGCATCGTGCCAGAACGTACGCATGGGCGTCGTGAACTGGACCGACGTGATCGCCACCAGCGCCATGACCCAGGTCTTGCTCGACGGCCTCGGCTACAACACCAAACAAACCAGCGCCTCCCAGCAAATCATTTTCGCCGGGATCCGCGACCAGCGCCTGGACCTGTTCCTGGGCTACTGGAACCCGTTGATGACTCAAACCATCACGCCGTTCGTCGATGGCAAGCAGGTCAAAGTGCTTGAGGCGCCCAGCCTGAAAGACGCCCGCGCCACCCTCGCGGTTCCGACTTACCTCGCCGACAAGGGCCTGAAAACCTTCGCCGACATCGCCAAATTCGAGAAAGAGCTGGGCGGCAAGATCTACGGCATCGAGCCAGGCTCGGGCGCCAACACGCAGATCAAAGAGATGATCGCCAAGAACCAGTTCGGTCTCGGCAAATTCCAGCTGGTCGAGTCCAGCGAAGCCGGAATGCTGTCGGCGGTGACCCGGGCGACCAAACGCAACGAAGCCATCGTGTTCTTCGGCTGGGCGCCGCACCCGATGAACGTCAACGTGAAGATGACTTACCTCACCGGCAGCGACGACGCCCTGGGCCCGAACGAAGGCATGGCGACTGTCTGGACCGTCACTTCGCCGACCTACGCCGAGCAATGCCCGAACATCGGCCGCTTACTGAGCAACCTGACCTACACCGCCGAAGACGAGAGCCGGATGATGCAGCCGCTGCTGGATCACAAGGACGCCTTCGAATCGGCCAAGCAATGGCTGAAAGATCACCCGCAAGACAAGCAGCGCTGGCTGGAAGGTGTAACCACTTTCGATGGCAAACCAGCGGCTGAAAACCTGCAACTCACCAGCAAGTAACTCTTCAGCAAACAGACCCAAACCGAACCACCGATTCGCAGCCCGACCGGGCTGCGAACGGGACCACCACGCCTGCAAGGAACCACCTCATGAACCACGACGTCATCATCACCTGCGCACTTACCGGTGCTGGCGACACGACCAGCAAAAGCCCACACGTGCCGGTCACCCCGAAACAAATCGCCGCTGCCGCCGTGGAAGCCGCCAAGGCCGGCGCCACCGTGGTCCACTGCCATGTTCGCAACCCCCAAACCGGCAAATTCAGCCGTGACGTGGCGCTGTACCGCGAAGTCATGGAGCGCATCCGCGAAGCTGACGTCGACATCATCGTCAACCTCACCGCCGGCATGGGCGGCGACCTGGAAATCGGCGCGGGCGAGAACCCGATGGAATTCGGCCCGAACACCGATCTGGTCGGCCCGCTGACCCGTCTGGCCCACGTCGAAGAACTGCTGCCGGAAATCTGCACCCTCGATTGCGGCACCCTGAACTTCGGCGACGGCGACACCATTTACGTCTCCACCCCGGCGCAGCTGCGTGCAGGCGCCAAACGCATTCAAGAGCTGGGCGTCAAAGCCGAGCTGGAAATTTTCGACACCGGTCACCTGTGGTTCGCCAAACAGATGATCAAGGAAGGCCTGCTCGACGACCCGCTGTTCCAGCTATGCCTGGGCATCCCTTGGGGCGCACCGGCGGACACCACCACCATGAAAGCCATGGTCGACAACCTGCCGGCAAACGCCGTGTGGGCCGGGTTCGGCATCGGTCGCATGCAAATGCCGATGGCCGCGCAAGCGGTGCTGCTGGGCGGCAACGTGCGGGTCGGCCTGGAAGACAACATCTGGCTGGACAAGGGCGTGTTGGCGACCAATGGCCAACTGGTCGAACGCGCCTCGGAAATCCTCAGCCGCCTCGGCGCCCGGGTTCTGACACCGGCTGAGGGCCGGGCAAAAATGGGCCTGACCAAGCGCGGTTAAGCCCCACACAAAACCTGTAGGAGCGAGGCTTGCCCGCGAAGAGGCCGGTACACCCGCCACACTGTCTGCGGCTGAGACACCGTCTTCGCGAGCAAGCTTCGCTCCTACAAAGATCACCGAATTTTTTAGGAAGTTGCCATGACCTTCATCACCGAAATCAAAACCTTCGCCGCCCTGGGCAGCGGTGTCATCGGCAGCGGCTGGGTGTCCCGCGCCCTCGCCCACGGCCTTGATGTTGTGGCCTGGGACCCGGCGCCCGGCGCTGAAGCCGCGCTGCGCAAACGCGTCGCCAATGCCTGGGGCGCACTGGAGAAACAAGGCCTGGCACCCGGCGCGTCGCAGGATCGCCTGCGCTTTGTCGCAACCATCGAAGAGTGTGTTCGCGACGCCGATTTCATCCAGGAAAGCGCTCCTGAACGCCTGGAGCTGAAGCTGGAACTGCACAGCAAAATCAGCGCCGCAGCCAAACCAAATGCCCTGATCGGTTCCAGCACCTCGGGCCTGTTGCCAAGCGAGTTCTACGAGAGCTCGACCCACCCGGAACGCTGCGTCGTCGGTCACCCGTTCAACCCGGTTTACCTGCTGCCATTGGTGGAAGTGGTCGGCGGCAAGAACACGGCCCCCGAAGCGGTACAAGCGGCCATGAAAGTCTACGAATCCTTGGGCATGCGCCCGCTGCACGTGCGCAAGGAAGTGCCGGGATTCATCGCCGACCGTTTGCTCGAAGCGCTGTGGCGTGAGGCCCTGCACCTGGTCAACGACGGTGTGGCGACGACCGGTGAAATCGACGATGCGATTCGCTTTGGCGCGGGTCTGCGCTGGTCGTTCATGGGCACGTTTTTGACCTACACCCTGGCGGGTGGCGACGCTGGCATGCGCCATTTCATGGCACAGTTCGGTCCGGCGTTGCAGTTGCCGTGGACGTATCTGCCAGCACCGGAGCTGACCGACAAGCTGATTGATGATGTGGTGGACGGCACCAGCGATCAATTGGGCAAACACAGCATTTCGGCGCTGGAGCGCTATCGTGATGACTGCCTGCTGGCGGTGCTGGAGGCGGTGAAGACCACCAAAGAGAAGCATGGGATGGCGTTCGCCGACTAGCCCCCGCCACCACTTGTAGGAGCGAGGCTTGCCCGCGAAGAGGCCGGTACATCCGACGGATCTCTTGTGGCAGGAATACCGCCTTCGCGGGCAAGCCGTGCTCCTACAGGTTTCACCCATTTTCGGATATGACGACATGCCCGCACTGACCACCTACCAAACCCGAATCATCCCCGACTGGGTCGACTACAACGGCCACCTGCGCGACGCGTTTTACCTGCTGATTTTCAGCTACGCCACCGACGCGCTGATGGACCGGCTGGGCATGGACAGCAACAACCGCGAAGCCAGCGGCAATTCGCTGTTCACCCTCGAACTGCACCTCAATTACCTGCATGAAGTGAAGCTCGACGCCGACGTAGAAGTGCACACCCAGATCATCGCTCATGACAGTAAACGCCTGCACCTCTATCACAGCCTGCACCTGGTCGGTGACGACAAAGAGCTGGCGGGCAACGAGCAGATGTTGCTGCACGTCGACCTTGCCGGCCCCCGCTCCGCGCCGTTCAGCGAAGACACGCTGGGCAAGCTGCAAGCCATCGTTGCGCAACAAACCGACCTGCCCACCCCTGAGTACATTGGCCGAGTGATCGCTTTACCCCCAAAAAAATAACAAGGAGATCGCCATGAACACCGCCGCCGCTTTTGCTGACTTCCGTACTTATCCGTTGATCAGCGCGCTCAGTGGCGTGCAGGCCCTGGCGGATCGCGTTCTCGTGAAATGGGCCGATGACCGTGTCAGCCCCTTCCATCACCAGTGGTTGCGTGACAACTGCCCTTGCCCGCAGTGCGTCTACACGGTGACCCGTGAGCAGGTGCTGGAAATCGTCGACGTTGCGCCAGACCTGATGCCCGCAGAGACAAGCGTCGACCCTGAAGGTTGCCTCTGCATTCAGTGGCAGGACGGTCACCTCAGCCGCTTCGATCCAGGCTGGTTGCGGGCCCACGCCTATGACGACGAGTCCCGCGCCGAACGCCGCGCCGGCAAGCCAAAATCCCGCCTGTGGAAAAGCGACTTGTCGCTGCCGGTGTTCGATTATCAAGCGCTGATGGACGACAACGACGCCTTGTTGCAATGGCTGTTGGCGGTACGCGATATCGGCCTGACGCAAGTGCGCGGCGTGCCCACCGAACCCGGTTCGTTGAAGCTGATCGCCCAGCGGATTTCCTTCATCCGCGAGAGCAATTTCGGCGTGCTGTTCAACGTGCAATCCAAGGCCGATGCCGACAGTAACGCCTACACCGCTTTCAACCTGCCGTTGCACAGCGACTTGCCGACGCGGGAGTTGCAACCGGGGCTGCAATTTCTGCATTGCCTGGTCAATGATGCCGACGGTGGCGAGAGTATTTTCGTCGACGGTTTTGCCATCGCCCAAGCGCTGCGCGAGGAAGATCCCGAATCGTTCAAGGCCCTGTGCGAAATCCCCGTGGAGTATCGCAACAAGGACCGTCACAGCGACTATCGCTGCCTCGCGCCGGTCATCGCCCTGGATGCACTGGGGCAGGTGTCTGAAATTCGTATGGCAAACTTTTTGCGCGGGCCGTTCGATGCGTCGGTGGAGGAGATGCCCAGGTTGTACCGCGCTTATCGCCGCTTTATTGCCATGACTCGCGAGGGGCGGTTCAGGCTGATGCAACGGCTCAAGCCCGGGGAGTTGTGGTGCTTCGATAACCGTCGCACGCTGCATGCGCGCAATGCGTTTGAGCCCGCCAGTGGTGCCCGGCATTTCCAGGGGTGCTATGTCGATCGGGATGAGTTGTTGTCGCGGATCCTCGTGCTACAACGCTAGACCGTGTCATCGTTTTTCGCGGGCAAGCCTCGCTCCTACAAGGCTAGCGTGGCTTCTGTAGGAGCGAGGCTTGCCCGCGAAGGCGCCAGCACAGACACCCCCTATTCCCCGGATGCACAGGCAAAAAAAACCCCGATCAAGCCGTGACAGGATCGGGGCAGAGGTGGGTACTGTTGAGGAGCCGTTGCGCGAGGGTGACCAAACCTTCGTGAAGCCAGCTGAATCCAGTGTGCCCACTCTCCCCTCCCGCGAGTTAGCCGAAAACGACCTGTTCATAGGTATTGCGGCCATTGCGACAAATCGTCCTTGCCGACGCCAACGGCCCCTACGAGAATCGAACCACGACACCGTTCCCTGAAGAAGGATTGCGTCATGATGCACGCCGATTTGATTGACCAGGAAGACCTGTTGGGCCAGCTGAAATCGTTGGGCTTTCAAGTACCGAACGGCTCCACCGCCGAGCAGGCTTGCGAGTGCGCGGTGAGAGGATTGAACAACGAACGGGCGACCGTGCTGCGCACCATGGTCA
Source organism: Pseudomonas sp. PDM01 (assembly GCF_014852325.1). Lineage (NCBI taxonomy): Bacteria > Pseudomonadati > Pseudomonadota > Gammaproteobacteria > Pseudomonadales > Pseudomonadaceae > Pseudomonas > Pseudomonas sp. PDM01. The sequence continues at coordinate 609,265 of NZ_JACVBK010000002.1, read as the reverse complement.
AGCAGATGTACACCAGCAGCGCGACCATCCTGCCGGCAGTGCGTCAGGCTATCGACAAGCAGCTGCTGCCGGCATTGGCTGAATACCAACAAAGCCACCGCGCCTGACACGTCGGCGGTTTGCTAGAGTGGTGGCTTCCTGACCACCACGAGCGATCGCTGATGTTCCGAATCCAACACTGCCAGTCCGGCGAACAAGCGGGCTGGCTGCCTTTGCGCCAGGCACTCTGGCCTGATGCTTCGGAACAGGAGCATCGGGACGAAATCGCCGAACAGCTGCGTCAGCCGCAACGCTATATCAACTTCGTCGCCTACGACGCGGGTGAGCAACCCGTCGGCCTGGCCGAGGCCTCATTGCGCCACGATTACGTCAATGGCACCGACAGCTCGCCGGTGGTGTTCCTGGAAGGTATCTACGTGGTGCCGCAGCAGCGCCGCCATGGAGTGGCCGCACGACTGATCGAACACGTGGCGCAATGGGGACGGGTACGCGGATGCGTGGAAATGGCCTCGGACACCGACGTCGATAACCGGCCGAGCCAGGAGACGCACAAAGCGCTCGGTTTCGAGGAAACCGAGCGCGTCGTGTTTTTCAGGCGTCAGCTCTGATCAGAGCCTTACGCTGGCGAAGGTCGACTCGTTGCGCGCCTGACTCAATGCCGACAACGGCCCGGACAACGGCGACAGCACCAATGCTTGCGGCAGCGGCATCATCGCCACCTGTTGCGTGGTGTTGGAGCCTACGCGTTCGTCACGCGGCGGAATGCCGAAGTATTCGCGGTAGCACTTGGAGAAGTGCGGCGTGGACACGAAACCGCACACCGACGCCACTTCGATGATCGACATCGGCGTTTGCTTGAGCAACTGCCGGGCACGGATCAGACGCAGTTTCAGGTAGTAACGCGACGGCGAGCAATGCAGGTATTTCTGGAACAACCGCTCGAGTTGCCGACGTGACACGGCGACGTACACCGCCAGTTCGTCGAGATCGATCGGCTCTTCGAGGTTGGCTTCCATCAACGCGACGATTTCCTGCAACTTCGGCTGGTTGGTGCCGAGCATGTGCTTGAGCGGCACGCGCTGGTGATCTTGTTCGTTGCGGATGCGCTCGTAGACGAACATCTCCGAAATCGCAGCGGACAGTTCACGCCCGTGATCACGGCTGATCAGGTGCAGCATCATGTCCAGCGGCGCGGTGCCGCCGGAGCTGGTGAAACGGTTACGGTCGAGGGTGAACAGGCGGGTACTCATCGCCACACGCGGGAAAGCTTCCTGCATCGAGGCCAGACATTCCCAGTGCACGCTGCAATCGAAACCGTCCAGCAGGCCGGCGCATGCCAGGGCCCAGCTGCCGGTGCAGACCGCACCCAGACGCTTGGATTGACGCGCCTGGCTTTGCAGCCATGAGACGTGTTCGCGAGTTACCGTGCGCTGAATACCGATACCGCCGCAGACAATGATGGTGTCCATGGAAGGTGCTTTGTGCATGGAGGCGTCGGGGGTGATCTGCAGACCGTCACTGGCCCAGACCTGACCGCCATCGACGGTGAGCGTGGTCCAGCGATACAGCTCGCGACCGGACAATTGGTTGGCCATGCGCAGGGGTTCTACGGCGGAGGCCAGAGAAATAAGCGTGAAATTGTCCAGCAGCAGAAAGCCGATGGATTGAGGCGCACGGTTCTGGGGTTGAGCCCCGGAGTTGAACGACGTCATCGCGGTATCTCCTCACACAAAGCAGGTGATGGCCTCAGGCGGAGGCTCTTGTTATTGCCATCGTTCTCGCGTGGGAGACGGGCTTTGTAATGACAGAGCAATTGCCATGCCTAAAATTGAATACGCGTTCAATAACTCCTGAAAACGACGTCGCAGCCTGTCTATATAAGCCGCGTCACGAGTAGGGGTTATAAGTGGCATTCACAGGGGTAAGCGCTCTGCCGCGTTGCGTGTGAGCAAATCGGTAGCACTTGTGGGAACAGGCCTGCGACGACTTCGGAAAGAGTGTCACCGCAGGCACAGGGGACGGACGGTCAGGGCCAGGTTGGATCCCTGACGTGTAGCAATGCGCTTATCTGTAAGCGACGCGCCAAAACGTGGCGCGTTTTCAATACGGTGTTCACTTAGCGCGCAGTTTTGACTGGTCTGACGTCTTCGCGGGCAAGCCTCGCTCCTACAAGAGCACCGCACGATCCCTGTAGGAGCGAAGCTTGCTCGCGAATGGGATCGCCTCGGTCTCAGCACTCAACCGCACTAACCGCCAACCCGCCCCGCGATGTCTCTTTATACTTGTCATGCATATCCGCCCCGGTATCTCGCATGGTGCGGATCACCCGGTCCAGCGAAATAAAGTGCTGGCCGTCACCACGCAACGCCATCTGCGCCGCGTTGATCGCTTTCACCGCGGCAATCGCGTTGCGCTCGATGCACGGCACCTGCACCAACCCGCCGACCGGGTCGCAGGTCAGGCCGAGGTTGTGTTCCAGGCCGATTTCCGCCGCGTTGCACAGCTGCTCCGGCGTGGCGCCGAGAATCTCCGCCAACCCGGCCGCCGCCATCGCGCAAGCCGATCCGACTTCGCCCTGGCAACCGACTTCCGCGCCGGAGATGGAGGCGTTCTTCTTGCACAGAATCCCCACAGCTGCGGCACCGAGGAAATAGTCGACCACGTTAGCGTCCGTCACCACCTCGCTGAACTTCATGAAGTAGTGCAACACCGCCGGAATGATCCCCGCCGCGCCATTGGTCGGCGCCGTGACCATGCGCCCGCCGGCCGCGTTTTCTTCGTTGACCGCGAGGGCGAACAGGTTGACCCATTCCATCGCGCTCAGGGTCGAGCCGATGACGTTGGGCTTGTTCAGCTCCTGCAGGCTGCGGTGCAATTTGGCCGCGCGACGGCGCACGTTCAGGCCACCCGGCAGGATGCCTTCGTGCTTGAGGCCTTGCTCGACGCAATCCTGCATGGCCCGCCAGAGTTTCATCAGGCCGGCGCGGATTTCGTCTTCGCTGCGCCAGACCTTCTCGTTCGCCATCATCAATTCGGCCACGCGCAGGTTGTGCTTCTGGCAGAGGCTGAGCAGCTCGGCGGCGCTGGAGAAATCGTACGGCAACACCGTGCGATCCAGATCCACCACACCGCTGGTGGCTTGTGCTTCATCGACGACAAAGCCGCCGCCGACGGAATAGTAGGTTTCGCGATGCAGCTCACCGTCATCGCCTTCGGCGACCAGGGTCATGGCGTTCGGATGGAACGGCAGGTTTTCGTCGATCAGGCGCATGTCCCGCGCCCAGATGAACGGCACCGGCAAGCGGCCGTCCAGCAGCAGGGTGTGGGTTTCGCGCAGGGTTTCAATGCGGATGCCGATTTGCGACGGGTCGATCGCGTCCGGCCATTCGCCCATCAGGCCCATGATCACCGCGTTGTCGCTGCCGTGCCCGATGCCGGTGGCCGACAACGAACCATAAAGCTGGACCTCGACACGCCGCACTTGCTCCAAAAGCCCCTGTTCACGCAAACCTTGCACGAACAGCGCCGCGGCGCGCATCGGCCCCACGGTGTGCGAACTGGAAGGGCCGATGCCGATTTTGAACAGGTCGAAAACGCTGATAGCCATTACTGCCGAACTCCTGGATATGCCAACTCCGGGCGCAAAAGCGCCCGGTGACGGAGCTGCTACGCTCAAGCTGCAATCCGCCGGTATGGCTGCATCATCAGGCTTTTACCGTGTCGCTCGACGTCCAGTACCGACGCACTCTTGTCCACCAGCGCCGTGTGCGTTTTACGCTGCTTTTTCGCCGTTTTTTTGCGGCTCAGGTGGGCAAACGGGGCTGAAAAAATCTGTAAACGACGTCACCGACACTGGATGCGACCATCCCTGTACTGGATACGACGCACCCTGTAGGCGTCAGATTTTCACTGGTACATGATCGTATCGACTCGATTGCAAGGCGCCGTGGTAGAGCTGTCTCCAAAACGCCATCCAACCGCAACCTATAAGTGCGGTGGTCCACAGTCGGAACACTGCCAAAAAAAACACCAAGGAGTCCATCCATGAAAGGTTCCCCGTCGTTGTTGTTGGCCGCCATGCTGAGTCTGCCGTTACTGGCTCAAGCCGCAGAACCCGCTCAGTGCAGTACCGTAAACTTCTCCGATGTCGGCTGGACTGACATTACTGTCACCACCGCCACCACCAGCGTCGTGCTCGATGCCCTGGGCTACAAAACCAAAACCACAATGATTTCCGTGCCGGTGACCTACAAGTCGCTGGCCGACGGCAAGAACATGGACGTATTCCTGGGTAACTGGATGCCGACCATGGAAAACGACATCAAGGCCTACCGCGACGCCGGCACCGTGGACACCCTGCGTGCCAACCTCGAAAACGCAAAATACACACTCGCCGTCCCGGAAGAGTTGTATAACAAAGGTCTGAAAGATTTCGCCGACATCGCCAAGTTCAAGAAAGAACTCGACGGCAAGATCTATGGCATCGAACCGGGTAACGACGGCAACCGTCTGATCCAGAGCATGATCGACAAAGACGCCTTCGGCTTGAAAGCCGCCGGTTTCAAGGTGGTCGAATCCAGCGAAGCCGGCATGCTCTCGCAAGTCGATCGCGCCCAGCGCCGCAACACCGCCGTGGTGTTCCTGGGCTGGGAACCGCACCCGATGAACACACGATTCAAGATGAAGTACCTGACTGGCGGCGACGAGTTCTTCGGCCCCAACTTCGGTCAGGCGACCATCTTCACCAATACCCGCAAGGGTTATGCCCAGGAATGCAGCAACGTTGGACAGTTGCTGAAAAACCTGGTGTTCACCCTCGACATGGAAAGCACGCTGATGGGCAACGTCCTGGACGACAAAATGAAGCCTGACGCGGCCGCCAAGGCCTGGCTGAAGAAGAATCCACAGGTGCTCGATACCTGGCTCGCTGGCGTGACCACCATTGACGGTAAACCAGGCCTGGAGGCCGTTAAAGCCAAGCTCGCGCAGCCTTGAATTAAGAAGCACCGCTTACGCCGGGCGGGCTCGCCCGCCCGGGCTGTTTATTTCCTTGCATGCGGACGTTCACTACCATGCTGATTGATCAGAAAATACCTCTAGGCCAGTACATCGCGGGCTTCGTTGAATGGTTGACGCAACACGGCGCCAACACCTTCGACGCAATCGCCGTGTCACTGGAAACGATGATCCACGGCGTGACTTTTGCGCTGACCTGGTTCAACCCGCTGGCATTGATCGGCCTCATCGCGCTACTGGCACACTTTATTCAACGAAAATGGGGGCTGACTGCTTTCGTCATCGCTTCCTTCCTGCTGATCCTCAATCTGGGGTACTGGCAGGAAACCATGGAAACCCTAGCCCAGGTGTTGTTCGCCACCCTGGTCTGCGTGGTCATCGGCGTGCCGCTGGGCATCGTCGCCGCGCACAAACCGATGTTCTACACCCTGATGCGTCCGGTGCTCGATCTGATGCAGACCGTACCGACCTTCGTTTACCTCATTCCTACCCTGACCCTCTTCGGTCTGGGTGTGGTCCCGGGTCTGATCTCCACGGTGGTGTTCGCGATTGCCGCGCCTATCCGCCTGACCTACCTGGGTATTCGCGATGTCCCGGAAGAATTGATGGACGCAGGCAAAGCCTTTGGCTGCTCGCGACGTCAGCTGCTCTCACGGATTGAATTGCCCCACGCCATGCCAAGCATCGCGGCCGGTATCACCCAGTGCATCATGCTGTCGTTGTCGATGGTGGTGATTGCGGCACTGGTGGGCGCCGACGGCCTGGGCAAACCCGTGGTCAACGCACTGAACACTGCTGATATCGCCCTGGGCTTCGAAGCAGGCCTGGCGATCGTATTGCTGGCGATCATGCTCGACCGTATCTGCAAACAACCCGACGCTAAAGTAGGGGGTGACGCATGAGCATTATTCGCTTCGAAGACGTCGACGTGATCTTCACCAAAGATCCGCGCGAAGCCTTGAAACTTCTCGACCAGGGCATGACCCGTAACGAGATCCTGAAAAAGACCGGGCAGATCGTCGGCGTCGAAAAGGCCAGCCTGGATATCGAGAAAGGCGAAATCTGCGTGCTGATGGGCCTGTCCGGCTCCGGCAAATCCAGCCTGCTGCGTTGCATCAACGGCCTCAACACCGTGAGCCGTGGCAAGCTGTTCGTCGAGCACGAAGGCAAGCAGATCGACATCGCTTCCTGCACCCCGGCGGAACTGAAAATGATGCGCACCAAGCGCATTGCGATGGTGTTCCAGAAATTCGCCCTGATGCCATGGCTGACGGTGCGCGAGAACATCAGTTTCGGTCTGGAAATGCAGGGTCGGCCGGAGAAGGAACGCAAACGACTGGTCGATGAAAAACTTGAGCTGGTGGGCCTGACCCAATGGCGCAACAAGAAACCCAACGAGCTTTCCGGCGGTATGCAACAACGTGTGGGCCTGGCCCGAGCGCTGGCGATGGACGCCGACATTCTGCTGATGGACGAACCGTTTTCGGCCCTCGACCCATTGATCCGCCAAGGCCTGCAGGACGAACTGCTGGAGCTGCAAAGCAAGCTGAACAAAACCATCGTCTTCGTGAGCCACGACCTCGATGAAGCACTGAAGCTGGGCAGCCGTATCGCGATCATGAAAGACGGTCGGATCGTCCAGTACAGCAAGCCGGAAGAAATCGTTCTCAACCCGGCGGACGACTATGTGCGGACCTTTGTCGCCCACACCAACCCGCTGAACGTTTTGTGCGGTCGCAGCCTGATGCGCACCCTGGACAACTGCAAGCGCATCAACGGTTCGGTCTGCCTGGATCCGGGTGGCGATTCGTGGCTGGACCTGGCGGAAGGCAACACCATCAAAGGCGCACGCCAGAACGGTGCGAGCCTGGACCTGCAGAACTGGATCCCGGGGCAAGCCGTCGAAGGCCTGGGCCGTCGTCCAACGCTGGTGGACTCCAACATCGGCATGCGCGATGCGCTGCAGATTCGTTATCACACCGGCAACAAACTGGTGCTGCACGACAACAACAAAGTGGTCGGGATTCTCGGCGACAGCGAGCTGTATCACGCACTGCTCGGCAAGAACCTGGGGTAAGGCAACACACACAAAAACGCCGCGACAGGATCGCGGCGTTTTTGTTTGTGGATATCGGGTGATGCAGTGTTGAAGTTGAAGCCCCCATCGCCAGCAGGCTGGCTCCCACATTGAAATGCATTCTCTTGTGGGAGCCAGCCTGCTGGCGATAAAGGCGACGCGGTGCTTCAGACTGAAACACCGCGTCACTTACAACTTATTAGCTATAAACCCGGCCAAGGAGCTGCCGATGGCTTTCAAACTGATCGAGCACGTCACGAGTGATCTGATCCTGAGTGAAGCCCATCAGGTCGTAGTCCTGGCTGCCATTGTGCAGGTACACCTCGGCGCGGTAGTAACGGGCGCGAGGTTCATCGGCACTTTCAGCCGACACCGTGTCGCTCGCCGCTGCCAGATAGCCGTCCAGGCTCACTTCGTAGACAAAAGGGTTACCCTCTTCCATCTCGATGCGCACGCCCATGCAACGCTTGGACTTGCCCAGCAACGTTTGCACGTCCAGGCCTTTACCACGCAATTGCACCACGGCCTCTTCCAGCGCCGGGCTGACTTGCTTGTCCATGAAACGCTGAACGATCGACTGGTTCGGTTGCAGGTCCAACTGAGTCAGACGCTCGCTGAAACCACGACGACCGCGCGCCGCCAGTTCCGCTTGCTCCTGTTCGATCTGCACGTCCTGGCGCATGGCCTTGTGCAAGCCGAACATGAAGAACACCAGCACCACCGAGAACGGCAGACCGGCCAGCACCACCATGGTTTGCATGGCTTCGAAGTTACCGGCGAACAGCAGGCCGATGGTCACCAGGGTGATCACAACGGACCAGAAGATCCGCAGCCAGTGCGGCGCATCTTCGTCGACGTTGCCGCCCTTGCACGAAAGGTTGGCCATCATCACCGCGCCGGAATCCGCCGGGGTCAGGAACAGCACGAAACCGACGAAAATCGACACGCCGATCACCACTTTCGACGCCGGGTAATGCTCAAGCAACTGGTAGATCGCCATGGACGGCTGTTGCAGCGCCGTCTTCCCGAGCTCCACCGCCCCATGGTTCATCACCAGGTCCAGGGCCGAGTTACCGAAGATCGACAGCCACGCCAGGGTGAAACCCAGCGGAATCAGCAGCACGCCGGCCACCAGTTCACGCACGGTACGACCACGGGAAATACGCGCGATGAACATGCCCACGAATGGGGCCCAGGAAATCCACCAGGCCCAGTAGAACAGAGTCCACAGGCCCAACCAGCGGTCGGACTTCTCACTGTCGCCTTCGTACACATAGAGGTCGAAGGTCTTCAGCACCACGCCGTTCAGGTAGTCGCCGACGTTTTGCACGAAGCCGTTAAGCAGGTGCAAGGTCGGGCCGAACAGCAGCACGAAAATCAGCAGGCCGCTGAACAGCACGATGTTCAGGTTGGACAGACGACGGATGCCGTTTTCCACGCCGGACACGGCGGCGATGGTCGCCACGGTGCTCATCACGATGATCACGATCAGCAGGTTCGTATTGCTGTGTTCCATGCCGAACAGGTTTTCAAGGCCCGACGACACTTGCAGCGAACCAATCCCCAGGTTCGTCACCAGACCCAACAGGGTCACGAACATGCCGAAGCCGTCCACCGCGTGACCGGCCGCGCCTTTGACCCAACGCTCACCGACCAGCGGATACAGCGCCGAACGCAACGCCAGCGGCTGGTTGTGGCGGTAAGCAAAGTACGCCACGGCCAGGCCGACCAAGGCGTAGATCGCCCAGCCGTGCAGGCCCCAGTGCAGGAAGGTCAGCTGTACCGCCTGACGCGCGGCCAGGTTGCTGGCCGAAACGCCTTCCGGCGGGTTGAAGTAGTGGTCCAGCGGCTCGGACGCACCGAAGTACAACAGCGAGATGCCGATACCCGAGGAGAACAGCATCCCCGCCCAGGCGCCGTAGCTAAAGTCCGGGGTATCGTCCTTGCTGCCCAGTTTGAGCTTGCCGTAGGACGAAAACGCCAGGCCGACCACAAATACCAGGTAAGCGGCGATCACCACCATGTAGTACCAGCCAAAGCTGCGGGACAGCCACGCCTGGGCGATACCGAGCAATCTGCCAGCCTCTTGCGGGGCAATGATCAGAATGGCGGTCAACAGCAGAATCAGCGCGGTAGAGGTGTAGAACACCCAACCGTTGACCGTCACCTTCTCGGGCGGGGTCTTTATTAGAGAGGCAGAACTCATGGCACAGATGCTCCAGGCAGTGCGAGAGAAGAACACAAGGCAGCGCGTTACCCGACCAATCGGTTAGTTGGCAGCCGACCGGCGGGTGATATAAAGACAACCCGAAAAAAGCCCGAAACCCTTAAGCACCAGTGCGTAGGGGTTTCGAGCCGTTTTGGATGTCGGGTTATCGCCATTTACACGTAGGAAAAACCTGTAAGCAGCGACGATTTGTCGCAGATCTTATTCTTTGTTGATTGAACGTTCAATCAAAACAAAATAGACTGGCCCTCAATCCGATAGACGTTTTGCGTCTGCCGGAAGGCCTAAGGAGATGTGCAAGATGCCCAAGGTCGGTATGCAACCCATCCGCCGCCAGCAATTGATCGAAGCCACCTTGCTGGCCGTCGATCAAGTCGGAATGGGGGACGCCAGCATTGCGCTGATCGCCCGTTTGGCCGGTGTCTCGAACGGCATCATCAGTCACTATTTTCAGGACAAGAACGGCCTGATAGCTGCCACGGCGCAGTACCTGATGAGTGTCCTCAGCGAGAACGTCACCGCGCGCCGTCAGGCGCTGACAGATGCCAGCCCGCGGGCGCATCTGCAGGTGATCATCGAAGGCAACTTCGACGCCAGCCAGGTCAATGGCCCGGCAATGAAAACCTGGCTGGCCTTCTGGGCCACCAGCATGCACCACCCGTCTTTGCACAGGTTGCAGCGGATCAACGATCACCGTCTGTATTCCAACCTGTGCTGCCAGTTCCGCCGCGTATTGCCGCTCGATGACGCGCGCAGTGCAGCCCGGGGCCTGGCAGCGTTGATTGACGGTTTGTGGTTGCGCGGCGCGCTGTCGGGAGATGCTTTCGACACGGAACAGGCGCACCGGATCGCTTACGAATACATGGATTTCCAACTGGCCAAGCAGGTGAGTTAGAGCACACATAAAACGCTCAACCCCTGAACCGCCACTGACCAGCGTGCCAGCGCTACACGGCACGCCCAGTGGTCAACGCCAACCACTTATGCACTTGCGAGGACACTATGGCCCGTTTCGAACTGCAAAAACTCTACATCGATGGCGGTTACTCCGACGCCAGCAGCGACGCCACTTTCGAAGCCATCAACCCGGCTAACGGTGAAGTCCTCGCAAAAGTACAGCGTGCGACCAAGGAAGACGTTGAGCGCGCTGTAGTCAGCGCCGAAAAGGGCCAGAAAATCTGGGCTGCAATGACTGCCATGGAGCGTTCGCGCATCCTGCGTCGCGCCGTTGACATCCTGCGCGAGCGCAACGATGAACTGGCCGCCCTGGAAACCCTGGACACCGGCAAGTCGTTCTCCGAAACCAAGTATGTCGACATCGTTACCGGCGCCGACGTGCTGGAATACTACGCAGGCCTGGTCCCAGCCATCGAAGGCGAGCAGATCCCGCTGCGCACCACTTCGTTTGTTTACACCCGTCGCGAGCCGCTGGGCGTCGTGGCCGGTATCGGCGCGTGGAACTACCCGATCCAGATCGCCCTGTGGAAATCCGCGCCTGCCCTGGCGGCCGGTAACGCGATGATCTTCAAGCCAAGCGAAGTCACTTCCCTGACCACGCTGAAACTGGCCGAGATCTACACCGAGGCAGGCCTGCCAGCCGGCGTGTTCAACGTATTGACCGGCAGCGGCCGTGAAGTCGGCACCTGGTTGACCGAGCACCCGCGCATCGAAAAAATCTCCTTCACCGGCGGCACCGACACCGGCAAGAAGGTCATGGCCAGCGCTTCCGCTTCGTCCTTGAAAGACGTGACCATGGAACTGGGCGGCAAATCCCCGCTGATCATTTTCGACGACGCCGACCTCGATCGCGCCGCCGACACCGCGATGATGGCCAACTTCTACAGCTCCGGCCAGGTCTGCACCAACGGCACTCGCGTGTTCGTACCGAGCCACCTGAAAGCCGCTTTCGAAGCCAAGATCGTTGAGCGCGTTGCGCGCATCCGCGTCGGCAATCCGGAAGACGAAAACACCAACTTCGGCCCGCTGGTCAGCTTCGCCCACATGGAAAGCGTGCTGGGCTACATCGCCAAAGGCAAAGAAGAAGGCGCTCGCGTGCTGTGCGGCGGCGGCCGTCTGACCGACGGCGAATTCGCCAAAGGCGCGTTCGTCGCACCGACCGTGTTCACCGATTGCACCGACGAGATGACCATCGTTCGCGAAGAGATCTTCGGCCCGGTGATGGCGATCCTGACTTACGAAACCGAAGAAGAAGTGATCCGTCGTGCCAACGACACCGACTTCGGCCTGGCCGCGGGCGTCGTCACCAAGGACCTGAACCGCGCTCACCGCGTGATTCATCAACTGGAAGCCGGTATCTGCTGGATCAACGCCTGGGGCGAGTCCGACGCGAAGATGCCGGTCGGCGGCTACAAGCAATCCGGTGTGGGTCGTGAAAACGGCATCAGCTCGCTGAACAACTTCACACGCATCAAATCGGTACAGGTTGAGCTGGGCGATTACGCCTCGGTGTTCTAAGGCGGCATCTGCTTCGCCTGCGAGGCCGTCATCGCCAGCAGGCTGGCTCCCACAGGAGTACGCATTCCAATGTGGGAGCCAGCCTGCTGGCGATCGAGTGCGCAGCACTCGCCAGACCTGACCATATTTAAAGAGGGTGCATTCAATGTCCCAAGAATTCGATTACATCATCATCGGTGCCGGCTCGGCCGGTAACACCCTGGCGACCCGTCTGACTGAAGACGAAGGCGTCACCGTCCTGCTGCTCGAAGCAGGCGGCCCGGATTACCGGATGGATTTCCGCACGCAAATGCCAGCGGCCTTGGCGTTCCCGCTGCAAGGTCGTCGCTACAACTGGGCGTACGAAACCGATCCAGAGCCACACATGGACGGTCGCCGGATGGAATGCGGTCGCGGCAAGGGCCTGGGCGGTTCTTCGCTGATCAACGGCATGTGCTACATCCGCGGCAACGCGATGGACTACGACGGCTGGGCCAAACTGCCTGGTCTGGAAGACTGGGACTACCTGAACTGCCTGCCGTATTTCCGCAAGGCCGAAACCCGCGACATCGGCCCGAACGACTACCACGGTGGCGAAGGCCCGGTCAGCGTGACCACGCCGAAAGCCGGCAACAACCCGCTGTTCCACGCCATGGTTGAAGCCGGCGTGCAAGCCGGTTATCCGCGCACCGAAGACCTGAACGGTTACCAGCAAGAAGGCTTCGGCCCGATGGACCGCACCGTGACGCCTAAAGGCCGTCGCTCCAGCACCGCTCGCGGCTACCTGGACACTGCTAAAAAGCGTTCGACCCTGACCATCGTCACTCACGCCCTGACCGACAAGATCCTGTTCGAAGGCAAGCGTGCCGTCGGCGTGCGTTACCTGATCGGCGCCGCTGAAGAGCGCGTTGAAGTCCGCGCCCGCAAAGAAGTGCTGCTGTGCTCCGGCGCCATCGCTTCGCCGCAGATTCTGCAACGTTCCGGCGTCGGCCCGGCCGAACTGCTGAACAAGCTCGACATCCCGGTGGTCCACGACCTGCCAGGCGTCGGCGAAAACCTGCAGGATCACCTCGAGTTGTACCTGCAATACGCCTGCACCCAGCCGGTTTCGCTGTACCCGTCGCTGCTCCTGCACAACCAACCGGCCATCGGTGCCGAGTGGCTGTTCAACGGCACCGGCATCGGCGCCAGCAACCAGTTCGAAGCCGGCGGTTTCATCCGCACCCGTCCGGAATTCGAATGGCCGAACATCCAGTACCACTTCCTGCCGGTCGCGATTAACTACAACGGCAGCAACGGTGTGAAAGAGCACGGCTTCCAGGCGCACATGGGTTCCATGCGTTCGCCGAGCCGTGGTCGCATCCAGGCCAAGTCCAAGGATCCGCGCGAGTACCCGAGCATCCTGTTCAACTACATGGCCACCGAGCAGGACTGGCAGGAGTTCCGCGACGGCATCCGCCTGACCCGTGAAATCATGCAACAGCCTGCACTGGACGCTTTCCGTGGCCGCGAAATCAGCCCGGGCATTGAAGTGCAAACCGATGAGCAGCTCGACAAGTTCATCCGCGAACACGCCGAAACCGCGTTCCACCCGTCCTGCTCGTGCAAGATGGGCACCGACGAAATGGCCGTGGTTGACGCCGAAGGTCGTGTGCATGGCATGCAAGCCCTGCGCGTGGTCGATGCCTCGATCATGCCGATCATCACCACCGGCAACCTGAACGCGCCGACGATCATGATCGCCGAGAAAATCGCCGACAAGATCCGTGGTCGCAAGCCATTGCCGCGCAGCACTGCCAGCTACTACGTGGCCGGTGACGCTCCGGTGAAAGGCAAGCCAGTGCGTGATGTGAGCGCGACAGCACGCTGATAGCCGCTCCGCAAAACCGCAAACCGCCACCTCTTCGGAGGCTGGCGGTTTTTTATTGCCTTGAATAAACCACCCACCCTGTCCAGCTCGCAACAAAACTCGCAACACTTATAGGGGGCTTCAAACTTAATAGTTGCATTAAGATCAGCGCCAAACAAAAACCTGATTATCAAGGATGATAATCAATACCCACTATGCAAACCCAACTGTATCAGCCAGCTTATTCCGACAAGCAATAGCAAAAGAAACAACAATCACTCTGAACTTCAACTATCTCAGCGGCATGATCGAAGCGTGGTGGATGAAAAATCACGACCAGAGTATTCATGAGCTGAAAATCCAGCTAATCAATAGCTTTGCAACCTACCTCCACCCGGAAGATGCCTACTATTTCGATAAATTAGGGCAAGCACACGACGGCGTGGCCGCCGTGTGCATCAAGAATATCTTCCACCTCGATTCACCCAGGCTGGCCCTGACGGTGCATGAAGCGCTCGCCGATTTGTTCCATCTGGTTGACATCAAATACGACTATGAAGAACACAAAGCCTTATATCTTAAACCGGCAGCAGAAAAATATCGGGAATGGGGAAATGGCTATGGAGATATCACACCGCACTCCGACGACTTGTATGAAAACCTCAGCGTGGATTTCCTGGCACTAACAGTTTGTCGAGACACTACTCATACGCCGACGGCTTATTACTTTCCCGCAGACTTGCTCTGCGACCTTGATAACGAAGACATTGAAACACTGCTTGGCATGCAAGCCAGGTTTATTTCCGGCAAGAACGTCAACGGTTCGAAAGAGCGAATTCGCAATGTCGTTGAATACGACGATCACTACGGCTACCGGTTTTCTCTGGACTTCCGGATCGACCCGCACAACGGTGAGCGGATGCGAGCGGTCAACGGCGGCCAACATGTCCTCGACAAGATAAGAGCCCAGTTGCCCACCGCCAGTCACAGTGTCTCGACAGCCGAGACCGGAACCTTCCTGATCGTGGCCAACCACAAGATTCTGCACGCACGCCCCATGCTGAACATGAGTGAAGATGCAGTGCGCACCCAGGCCGCCACTTCAACACTGGCCACCACACCTCGCCTGCTGTTTCGCAGCAAAGGCCCCAGGAAGCAGTATTACGCGCTGAATGCATCCGACTGTCCGCGGGAAACTTGCTGATGGTTGCTGGAAAACCGCCTTGTCATTCGTCAGCCAAGGTCTTCCAGGAAGGCGCACGGGATGCGATCAGCTTCGGTGTCGCCTTCCTGTTTCTGTATTTGTCGATCGGGATGGTAGGCGCCGCACAGTCGTTAACCCTGGGGCAGACCCTGGCAACAACTTTGTTGATATTTTCTACGCCGCTACAGTTTTTGCTTCTGCAAAACTACAACGATGGCTGGCTGTTGATTCCGGTCATTCTGGCGCTCAACGTGCGATTCCTGCTGCTCTCGGCCGCGCTGGCGCCGTACCTGAAGCACGTTTCGACAAGCAACATACTGCCCTCGCTGATCCTGATAACGCCGTCGATATTCACGGCCTGCATGACCCGCTTCAAACAACGAACCAATCACCCCTTCACCTACATGCTCGGCGTGGGCTTGCCGATATTTGCCGTGTCGATTGTGTGTACCTGCATCGGCTTCATCGCCGGTGCCGGGTTGGCGTCGCCGGTGACTACGGCCGTGATGATGATGCTGTTGCCGCTTCAGTTCACGGCACTGGCCGGCAAACACTGGCCGCATTACGCCGAAGTGTCGAGCTACTGGCTGGGCTTCATCGGCGCGCCAGTGCTGGTGCTGTTCTTCAAGGAATACAGCTTGCTCATCACACCGTTTTTGATCGGTGGCGTGACCGTGTTGATTGAAAACGCCTGGACCGAACAAGGAGTGCGCAGCCAATGACAGTTTGGTTTTTGATCGGCTTTGCCGCCGTCAGCGCACTGGCGTTTCGCGCCCTGCCCTTTGCCTTTAAAAACACGACGGCGCTGACGCGCACCCACGGTTCGTTTTATCGGTTTATCAACTACAGCGCACAAGCCATGCTGGGGGTCATCATTTATGACACGGCCTTCAACAAACAGGATGCGCCGAGCCTGATGCAACAGTTTGAAAGCCTGGATGCGCTGAAGCTGATCCTGCTGCTGGGGACCTTCATTGCGGTCGCCAAAACCAGAAAAATACTTCCCGCTTTCCTGGCCAGCCTGATGATTTATCTGACGGCGGTCGTCTATCACTATGGCGGGCAGTAAGCCCCGCCCCCTCTCACCACCGTAACCCATGCCATCGCGAGCAGATCACGACACGGTCTGCCCGCGAGCCTCGGCCTTCACGCTGATTAAATATTTCCTACGCAGCTCTGCGCTTGATCCTACCCCCACGCAGGCCTAATCTAGCGCCACGCAAACGTTTCACCCCCCCTTCGCAACACCGCTGCATCGCCACTCCAGACCAAGGAGGTTCCCGAATGTTCGATTTCCACCCCCAGCTCAAGCAGCGCTTTGCTGCCTTGCGCACGGGCGCTGAATTCTTTTCTCTGCGATACGTGCGCGAGTCCGGCCAGTACCTGTCGGTGCGCAAGAACGTTGCCGAACCTCCGAGCCTGAGCCGTGACGAAGGCGCGATGCTGACCGTTCGCGTCAACGGCGTTGAAGCCTACGCCGCGACCAACGACCTGTCGCCGCAAGGCCTGCAATCGGCGCTGGACCGAGCCGAGCAACAAGCTCGCCTGCTCAAGCCTCACGCGTTGCTAGACCTGCGTGAGCAAGCCGTTTCCAGCGACCGTGCCGACTATTTTTCGCCGAACCTCGACCAGCCCTTCCCGTCCCTGAGCGATTGCTACCAACTGCTCGGCGCCGAATCCGCGGCAGTGCCCAAGGACGAGCGACTGGTGAACTGGCAGGTCAGCATCGGCATCACCCATGTCGAGCAGATCTACCTCAACAGCGCCGGCGCCGAACTGCGCCAGGCCCAGCGCTTCGTCTATCCGGGCCTCGATGTCACGGCCTACGACGGCAACGACAGCCAGACCCGCAGCCTCGGCCGCGAGAATTTCGGCCAACAGGGCAGCGCTGATGTCATCAGCCGTTGCGGCCTGATCGGCGCCGGTCCAAAAGTTGCCGATCAAGCATTGCAATTGCTGCTCGCGCCGAACACGCCACAAGGCCCGCGCGACCTGCTGCTGATGCCCGACCAGATGATGCTGCAGATCCACGAATCCATCGGTCACCCGCTGGAACTCGATCGCATCCTCGGTGACGAGCGCAATTACGCCGGCACCAGTTTCGTCAAGGCCGAAGACTTCGGCCATTTGCAGTACGGTTCGAAACTGCTGAACGTCACCTTCGACCCGGACATTCCCGAGCAGCTTGCCAGCTACGGTCATGACGACGACGGCACTGCCGCGAGCAAGCAATTCCTGATCAAGCAGGGCTTGCTCCTGCGTCCATTGGGCGGCGCACTTTCGCAGTTCCGCGCCGGCATGGACGGCGTTGCCAACAGCCGTGCCTGCGGCTGGAACCGCCCACCGATCGACCGCATGGCCAACCTCAATATCGAGCCCGGCGATCAGCCGCTGGAACAACTGATCGGCAACATCGAGCACGGTATTTTGATGAGCACCAACCGTTCCTGGTCCATCGACGATGCGCGCAACAAATTCCAGTTTGGCTGCGAATGGGGCCAGTTGATCGAAAACGGCGAACTCAAAGGCGTGGTGAAAAACCCGAACTATCGGGCGATTTCCGCGCAGTTCTGGAAGAGCCTCAGCGCCGTTGGCGACGCCAGCACCTTCAAGGTTCTGGGCACGCCGAACTGCGGCAAAGGCGAACCGAATCAGGTGATCCGTGTCGGCCATGCATCACCGGCCTGCGTGTTCAGCAACGTGGATGTATTTGGGGGAGACGCCTGATGAGCACTTCAAAAAGTCAGGCTGATTCGTTCAAGGCCTTGGTCAACGGGTTGCGCGAGGCGATTCGCGAACCGGAGCAATTCACCCTCAGCTACGCCGCCGAGTCGTCGGCCTTCGTGCGTTTCAATCATGCCAAGGTGCGGCAGGCCGGGCAGGTGCAACAGGCGAGCGTCGGTCTCAAGCTGATCAACGACGGACGCCACGCTGACCTCGACATCACGCTGTCGGGCGATGCGCACGTCGACGCCCAGCGTCTGGCCGAAGGCCTGCAACAGTTGCGCGACACACTGCCGCTGCTGCCGCAGGATCCGTACTTGCTGCTCAACTACACCGGCTGGCAAAGCAAGAATGTGCAGGAGCATCCGCTGCCGGACACCGAGCAGGTGGTCGCCGAAATCACCCGGGCCGCCGAAGGGCTGGATCTGGTGGGTTTCTACGCCGCCGGCCCGATCAGTCGCGGTTTCGCCAGTTCTTCAGGCGCGTTCGGCTGGCATCAGGCCAACAGCTTCAACTTCGACTTCAGCCTGTTTCATGCAAACGGCCAGGCAGTGAAAGCCAGCTACGCGGGCCATGACTGGAACAGCGAAGGGTTTGCCCGGCGCTTCCAGCAGGCGCGTGAGCAGCTTGAGTTTCTCGGTCGACCATTGCGTACGTTGGCACCGGGTCAGTATCGCGCTTACCTGGCGCCGGCCGCGCTGGAAGAAATCATGGGCATGTTGTCCTGGGGTGGCTTTTCGGCGCAGTCGATTGCCAGCAAGAGCAGTCCGTTGCAGAAACTCTACGCGGGCGACCATTCGTTCAGTCCGCTGGTGTCCCTTGACGAGCAAGTCAGCGGTTCGTTGAGCCCGGCATTTTCTGGCGAAGGTTATCCACGCAGTGACCTGAAGCTGATCGTCGAAGGCAAGGCCGGCGCGCAATTGGTCGGCTCACGCAGCGCCGCCGAATACGGCCTGACGGCCAACGGCGCCAGCGGCGGTGAATCGCCGACCGCGCTGAACATGGCGCCAGGCGCGCTTGCCGATGCCGAGATCCTCAAGCAACTGGGCACGGGCTTGTACATCAGCAACCTCTGGTACCTGAATTACTCGGACCAACCGATGGCGCGCATGACCGGCATGACGCGGTTTGCGACGTTCTGGGTCGAGAATGGCGAGATACAGGCGCCGGTCAGCACCATGCGTTTTGATGACAGTGCATACAGTTTGCTGGGTTCGCAGCTGGAAGCGTTGACCGAAGAGCGCGAGTTGTTGCTGTCGGCGAGCACTTACAGCCAGCGGGCCACGGCATCGGCGCTGTTGCCGGGCGCGCTGATCAGCCGCCTGACGTTGACCCTGTAACCCCGCAAAACCTGTAACGACGCAAAACCTGTAGGAGCTGGCTTGCCAGCGATGGCGATCTGTCAGACAACACTTATGTTGAATGTGCCGGCCTCATCGCTGGCAAGCCAGCTCCTACAGGGATTGGGGAAACACCGAAATTCCTGCGACTCAAAACCTGAGGTCCCATGCCCAACCGCCCGCCTCTCGACGCTGTCACCGCCCGCTGGTTGCCGTGGGTCGTCGCCATTGCCTTCTTCATGCAGTCCCTCGACGGGACCATCCTCAACACCGCCCTGCCGGCCATGGCCCGCGATCTGGCGGAAGACCCGCTGCGCATGCAGGGCGTGATCATCGCCTACATGCTCACCGTCGCGTTGCTGATCCCCGCCTCAGGCTGGATCGCCGACCGCTTCGGCACCAAGAAAATCTTCTTCGGTGCGATCCTGCTGTTCAGCTTCGGCTCGTTGCTCTGCGCCTTGTCGAGCAGCCTGAGCATGCTGATCGGCGCCCGGGTGATTCAGGGCCTGGGCGGTGCGCTGATGCTGCCGGTCGGGCGGCTGGTGGTGCTGCGGGCCTACCCGCGCTCGGAACTGGTGCGGATCATGGGTTTCATCACCATTCCCGGCCTGCTCGGCCCGTTGATCGGCCCGACCATGGGCGGCTGGATGGTGGAATATCTGACGTGGCACTGGATCTTCCTGATCAACCTGCCGGTCGGCGTCGTCGGTTGCTACGCCGTATGGAAATTCATCCCCGACCTGCGCGGCACTGAACGCACACGGTTCGACAGCCTCGGCTTTTTGCTGTTTGGCGCAGCGATGGTGCTGATCACCATCGCCATGGAAGGCCTCGGCGAACTGCACCTGCCGCACCTGCGCGTGATGTTGCTGCTGTTCGGCGGCATGGCGTGCCTGGCGGCGTACTGGTTGCGGGCCGGGCACATCGACAATCCGCTGTTCGCACCGTCGCTGTTCAAGACCCGCACGTTCGCCGTCGGCATCCTCGGCAACCTGTTCGCCCGTCTCGGCAGCGGCGCACTGCCCTTCCTCGTGCCGTTGTTGCTGCAAGTGGCGCTGGGCTACTCGCCGTCGCAGGCGGGGATGAGCATGCTGCCGCTGGCAGCGGCGGCGATGGTCGCCAAGTCGGTGGCGCGGCCGCTGATCGAGCGCCTGGGTTATCGCATTGTGCTGACCGGCAACACCCTGGCGCTGGGGCTGATGCTGGCAAGCATGGGCCTGGTCAGCGAGCAGACGCCGTACTGGCTGCTGCTGGGCATGCTGGCGATTCTCGGCGCGATCAACTCGTTGCAGTTCACCGCGATGAACACCGTGACCCTGATCGACCTCGATGACGCCAGCGCCAGCAGCGGCAACAGCCTGCTGTCGGTGGTCGCGCAATTGTCCCTCAGCCTGGGCGTTGCATGCGCCGGTGCGCTGCTCGGCGGGTTCACGGCAGAGATCGGAAACGACGGCGTGGACACGGTGCTGGGCGCGTTCCAACTCACGTTTGTGACCGTCGGAATCATGGCGATGCTGGCCGCGACGATCTTCTCGCAGCTGTCAAAGGAAGACGGACGGCGCGTCAAGCGTCCGGAAGAACACATCGAACCTTAGGGCCAATGGCCATGGGACTGGTACACTGCGCGACATTTTGTTTTGCAGGCCAGTCCCGTGACCACCATCGCCACCGCTTTTAATACTTTGCCGCTGTCCGCCGCCATGCTGGCTAACCTCGACTCCCTCGGTTATGCCCAGATGACGCCGATCCAGGCGCAAAGCTTGCCGGTGATCCTCAAGGGGATGGACCTGATCGCCCAGGCCAAGACCGGCAGCGGCAAGACCGCAGCCTTCGGTATCGGCCTGCTGAACCCGATCAATCCGCGCTTCTTCGGCTGCCAGGCGCTGGTCATTTGCCCAACGCGTGAACTGGCTGACCAGGTTGCCAAGGAAATCCGTCGCCTGGCCCGCGCCGAAGACAACATCAAGGTCCTGACCTTGTGCGGCGGCGTGTCGTTCGGTCCGCAGATCGGCTCGCTGGAGCACGGCGCGCACATCATCGTCGGCACTCCGGGTCGCATCCAGCAGCACCTGCGCAAAGGTTCGCTGGTGCTTCATGGCCTGAACACGCTGATCCTCGATGAAGCCGACCGCATGCTCGACATGGGTTTCTACGATTCCATCGAAGAAATCATCGCCCAATGCCCGGAGCGTCGTCAGACCCTGCTGTTCTCCGCCACGTACCCGGTGGGCATCAAGCAGTTGGCGTCGAAGTTCATGCGCAACCCGCAGCAAGTGAAGGCCGAGGCGTTCCACGACGACACGCAGATCGAGCAGCGCTTCTACGAGATCTCTCCGGAAGAGCGCATGGACGCCGTGGTCAAGGTCCTCGCGCATCACCGCCCGGCCTCTTGCGTGGCCTTCTGCTTCACCAAGCAGCAGGTTCAGGAAACCGTCGATCACTTGACCGCCAAAGGCATCTCCGCTGTCGGCCTGCACGGCGATCTGGAACAACGTGATCGTGACCAGGTGCTGACGATGTTTGCCAACCGCAGTACTTCGGTACTGGTTGCCACCGACGTCGCCGCGCGCGGCCTGGACATCGATGCGCTGGACATGGTGATCAACGTCGAACTGGCGCGTGATTCGGAAATCCACATTCACCGCGTTGGCCGTACTGGCCGCGCCGGTGAAAAAGGCATCGCGATCAGCCTGGTCGCCCCGTCCGAAGCGCACCGCGCCCAGGCCATCGAGCAACTGCAGAAGTCGCCGTTGAGCTGGGATCAGCTGGACAACCTCAAGTCCCAGGGCGGTGGTCCGTTGCTGCCGCAAATGAGCACGCTGGTCATCGGCGCTGGCCGTAAAGACAAAGTGCGTCCGGGCGATATTCTGGGTGCATTGACTGGCGATGCCGGGATTCCGGGCGCGCAGGTTGGCAAGATCGCGATTTTCGACTTCCAGGCGTTCGTGGCCGTGGAACGCGCAGTTGCCAAGCAGGCAGTGCAACGCCTGAACGACGGCAAGATCAAGGGCCGCTCGCTGCGCGTGCGTATCCTGTAAGAACAACACTGCCCCTGTAGGAGCGAGGCTTGCCCGCGAAGAACGAAAACTCGGTTTACCTGACTCTCCGCGTTATCGTTCTTCGCGGGCAAGCCTCGCTCCTACAGATATAGGCTGGCTCCGAGATTTGTGTGAGGACACCGTTTTGCGCTCTACCGAAGTCGTGATCATTGGCGCTGGCGCCGCAGGGTTGATGTGTGCGCTGACCGCCGCCGGGCGCGGGCGCAAGGTGATGTTGCTCGACCATGCGAACAAGGCCGGCAAGAAAATCCTGATGTCGGGCGGTGGCCGCTGTAATTTCACCAACATGTACACCGAACCGGGCAATTTTCTCTCGCAGAACGAACACTTCTGCAAATCCGCACTGGCGCGCTACACGCAGTGGGATTTCATCGGCATGGTCGCCAAGCACGGCGTGCCGTACCACGAGAAGAAACTCGGCCAACTGTTCTGCGATAACAAATCCAGCGACATCCTCGAAATGCTGCTCAACGAGTGCGATCAGGTTGGCGTCAGCCTGCACCTGGACACGTCGATCCAGACCATCGAGAAGCTGGAAAGCGGCTATCTGCTGGACACCACACTGGGCCAGATCACCTGTGAATCCTTGGTGATCGCCACGGGCGGCCTGTCGATCCCGACCCTCGGCGCCACCGGTTTCGGTTACCAGGTCGCGAAGCAGTTTGGCCACGAATTGTTGCCGACCCGCGCCGGCCTGGTGCCTTTCACCATCACTGATCAGCTCAAAGAGCTTTGCACCGAACTGTCCGGTACGTCGGTGGATTGCCTGGTGAGCTGCAACGATCAGAGCTTTCGCGAGAACATCCTGTTTACCCATCGCGGCCTCAGCGGTCCGGCGATTTTGCAGATTTCCTCGTTCTGGGAATCCGGCGACCCGGTAGAGATCAACCTGATGCCGGATCACGATGTGCCGAGCTGGCTGCAACAGCAGCAGGCCGAACGTCCGAACAGCGAGTTGAAAACCCTGCTCGGTGAAATCTTCACCAAGAAGATGGCCAACCTGCTGGCGGACAACTGGTTCGTCTCCAAACCGATGAAGCAATACACCCACGCGGAAATTGCCGACATCGCCGAGAAGCTGGCGAGCTGGAAAGTGGTGCCGGCCGGGACCGAAGGCTACCGCACCGCCGAAGTGACCTTGGGCGGTGTCGACACCAACGAAGTCTCGTCCAAGACCATGGAATCGCTGAAAAGCCCTGGGCTGTACTTCATCGGCGAAGTGCTCGACGTGACCGGGCATCTGGGCGGTTTCAACTTCCAGTGGGCGTGGGCCTCCGGGTACGCCGCCGCGCAATTCGTCTGACGTACCGCGTTATCGTTCTTCGCGGGCAAGCCTCGCTCCTACAGGTGATATGCCAGTTTTCAGGTGGCGCAAAACCTGTAGGAGCGAGGCTTGCCCGCGAAGGCGTCCCGACAGACGACATAGAACTTAAGGAACAGATTTTGCTGTCAGATGTGATCGGCGCCATTGCGTCGGCGTCATTACTGGCTCAATTTAGCGTCATTGCCTCGGAAGGCCCTCGCACTTCATGCCATCGACCCCTTTTCGTCAGTCCCTGCGTCGCCTCTGGGCGCTGGATAAATTCAGTTACAGCGTGCGGGTGTTCATCGCCCTGACCGGCAGCATGGCGCTGTGTTGGTATCAGGATGAAATGGGGCTGCTGATCCCGTTGTTCCTGGGGATCATCGCCAGCGCCCTGGCCGAAACCGACGACAGCTGGCAGGGCCGCCTCAATTCGCTGGCCGTAACGCTGGTCTGCTTCATCGTCGCGGCCCTGTCCGTCGAACTGCTCTTCCCCTACCCCGTCCTGTTCATCATCGCTTTCGCATTGGCCGCTTTCTGCCTGACCATGCTCGGTGCGCTCGGCGAACGTTATGGCGCGATTGCCTCGGCGACGTTGATTCTGTCGGTCTACACCATGATCGGCGTGGACCAGCGCGGCGGCGCAGTGACCGATTTCTGGCACGAGCCGGTGCTGCTGGTGGCCGGCGCGGCCTGGTACGGTTTGCTTTCGGTGTTGTGGCAGGCGATGTTTTCCAACCAGCCGGTGCAGCAGAGCCTGGCGCGATTGTTCCGCGAACTGGGCTTTTACCTGAAGCTGAAATCGTCGCTGTTCGAGCCGATCCGGCAGATGGACGTGGAAGCGCGCCGACTGGAGCTGGCCCAGCAAAACGGTCGGGTCGTGGCGGCCCTGAACGCTGCCAAGGAAATCATTCTGCACCGGGTCGGCAACGGTCGACCGGGCTCGAAAGTCAGCCGTTACCTGAAGCTCTACTTCCTCGCTCAGGACATCCACGAGCGCGCCAGCTCCTCGCACTATCCGTACAACGCACTGGCCGACGCCTTTTTCCACAGCGACGTGCTGTTCCGCTGTCAGCGTTTGCTGCGCCAGCAGGGCAAGGCTTGCCGAGCGCTGGCGGAATCGATCCAGATGCGCCAGCCATTCATCTATGACGCCAGCTTTGCCGAAGCCCTCAGCGACCTGCACGCGTCCCTCGAACACCTGCGTGTCCAGAGCAACCCGGCCTGGCGCGGACTGCTGCGCTCCTTGCGCGCACTGGCCGCCAACCTCGGCACCCTCGACCGCTTGCTCAGCGATGCGAGCAACCCCGACGCCCTCGCCGACGCCACCGACAGCAGCCTGCTCGACCGTTCGCCACGCAGCCTCAAGGATGTGTGGATTCGCTTGCGCACGCAGCTGACGCCGACCTCGCTGCTGTTCCGCCATGCCCTGCGTTTGCCCCTGGCATTGAGCATCGGCTACGGCATGGTGCATTTGATTCACCCGTCGCAGGGTTACTGGATCATCCTCACCACGCTGTTCGTCTGCCAACCGAACTACGGCGCGACCCGCCGCAAGCTCGGTCAGCGGATCATCGGCACCGCCATCGGCCTGACCGTGGCGTGGGCGCTGTTCGATCTGTTCCCGAACCCGCTGATCCAGTCGTGCTTCGCCATCGCCGCCGGCGTGGTGTTCTTTATCAACCGTACCACCCGCTACACCCTGGCCACGGCCGCGATCACGCTGATGGTGCTGTTCTGCTTCAATCAGGTCGGCGACGGTTACGGCCTGTTCCTGCCGCGCCTGTTCGATACCTTGCTCGGCAGCCTGATCGCCGGCCTGGCGGTGTTCCTGTTCCTGCCGGACTGGCAGGGCCGACGCTTGAACAAAGTGCTGGCCAACACCCTCACCTGCAACAGCATTTACCTGCGCCAGATCATGCAGCAATACGCCGCCGGCAAGAGCGACGACCTGGCTTATCGCCTGGCCCGGCGCAACGCGCACAACGCCGATGCGGCGCTCTCGACGACGCTCGCCAACATGCTGATGGAGCCGGGGCATTTCCGTAAGGAGGCGGATGTCGGGTTCCGTTTCCTGGTGTTGTCGCACACCTTGCTCAGCTATTTGTCAGGACTGGGTGCGCACCGTGAAACCCAACTGCCGGCGGACGTGCGCGAGCAATTGATCGAAGGGGCCGGCGTGAAACTGGCGGCGAGCATCGATGAAATCGCTCAAGGGTTGGCGAGCAAACTGCCGATTGCGATTCAGAGTGATGAGGAAGAGGCGCTGGCCAATGAGCTGGAGCAGATGCCGGACGAGATCGATGAAGGGCAGCGATTGGTGCAGACGCAGTTGGCGTTGATCTGTCGGCAGTTGGGGCCGTTACGGACGTTGGCGGCGCATTTGATCAAGGACACCGGCGAGGATTGAGATGTGTGGTGACCCAGCGGGCGCCTTCGCGGGCAAGCCTCGCTCCTACAAGTATCGCCGCGATACCTGTAGGAGCTAGGCTTGCCAGCGAAGAGGCCATCAGCAACACCGCAAAAACTACATCCCGTGCTGCTTCATCAACTGCTCATAACTGCCATCCGCTTTCATCTCCGCAATCTCACGGTCGAAACTGGCCACGATCTCTTCGTGGTGCGGATTTTTCAGGCTGACCAGAATGTGCAGGCTGTTCTCGCTCAACGGCTTGGGCAGGAACTCCACGGCATTGCGCACCTTGGCGGACTCCCGGGCCAGGTAATAACGCGCGACGTATTCGTCTTCCAGCGTCAGCTTGACCCGATCGGCAGCGACCATGCGCACGGCCATGGCGAAGCTGTGCACCGGGACCTTCTGCAGCGAGGCGTCCTCATCGAACGCCGGTGAATAGGCGTAACCGCGTACCACTGCAATCGGGTAGGTGTGCAGCTGCTGCAGGTTGTTGTATTCGATCGGTGCGTCCTTGCGCTTGAGAAAGCGCACGCGGTTGAGCAGGTACTCGCCGGAAAACCGGCCGAGTCTGGTGCGTTCCTCGGTATACCAGGCGTTCACCAGCACATCGTAACGGCCTTCGCCCACACCCATCAGGGCACGTGCCCAGGGCACCTGTTCAAAGTCACTGGCATAGCCGGCTCGCGCCAGCGCGGTGCTGACAATGTCCGTCGCCAGGCCGCCATTGAGCAGCGTCGCATCAGTAAAGGGTGGCCAGGCATCGGCTACCAGTCGCAGCTTTTCCGCTGCCGCGCTCTGAGTCAGCAACAGCAATCCGATCAAGGCCAAAGCTCGATGCAATCGCGGCATGCTCGAAAATCCTTAGCGGGCGGCTGCCCGACGTGTTTTCAGCCAAAACTCCAAGGCCCCGTAACGGCGAAACCCAGGTACCAACATTAGCTCATCGAAGCCACTGCACAGCGCTTCAGCCCAGATTACACAAAGAAGACAACGCCGCGCGAATTGAATGATGGCATTTTGGCCTTTGTCACAGATTTCTCTGCCATAAAGACATCTTTCGCCCAGGCGATTAGTATCGGAGCGACTAGGTCAACGGAATGTGAAGATGACAATCGATTGGATCTGCAAGCACCACAGTGATCTGGGCAAAGAGCAGCTGTACGCCATTCTGCAGTTGCGCTCAGAGGTTTTCGTTGTGGAGCAGAAATGCGTCTATCAGGACGTGGACGGCCAGGATCTGGAGGGTGACACCTGCCACTTGATGGCCTGGGACGGCGATCGGCTGGTGGCGTACCTGCGCTTGCTCGACCCGGAATTACAGGGCGGCGATGTGGTGATCGGCCGGGTGCTTACCGCCCCGCAAGCGCGCGGCAAAGGGTTGGGTCATGAGCTGATCGCCCTGGCGTTGAAGCAGGCTGGGAAGCGTTGGCCTGATGTGCCGGTTTATCTGTCGGCGCAGGCGCATTTGCAGGGGTATTACGGGCGGTACGGGTTTGTCGTGGCGGGTGAGGAATACGTGGAAGATGGTATTCCGCATATCGGGATGCGTCGTTCTTGAGGGCCTCTTCGCGGGCAAGCCTCGCTCCTACACAGACTTCACTGTTTCTGTAGGAGCGAGGCTTGCCCGCGAAGGCGCCAGATCAAACACCGCAGGAGCTAGGGATATTCCAACACCGCTTTAATCTGCCGCAGATTCCGCTCGATCCATCCCCGATCAATCGCTCCCCACTCGCGAATCCGATAGCGCCCCGCATGGTTGCGCGCGCCCTCTTCCTGCTCGAACTCGCAAACGATATCCAGATCCGCCAACGCCGCAATGGTGTCCTGCGCCGTGCGCCGGGGCATGCCGGTCACGTCGGTCAATGCCGGGACGCTGCTGGCCAGCCCACTGTCGATCAGGTACGCCACGTATAAACGGCGATAGAAGCTGCTCTTGGTCTTGCTCACGTCCATCCACACACTCCTTGGCTACTGCATTTCCCGCCACGTCAGGTACACCCGCAAATCGAATTCGACCTGGTGATACCCCGGCAACATGTGTTCGCACAGCTTGTAGAACGCCTTGTTGTGATCCGATTCCTTGAAGTGCGCCAGCTCATGCACCACGATCATTTTCAGGAACTCGCAAGGCGCTTCCTTGAATAGCGAGGCCACGCGAATTTCTTTCTTGGCCTTGAGTTTGCCGCCCTGCACCCGCGAGATCGTGGTGTGCAGGCCGAGGGCGCGGTGGGTCAGGTCCAGACGGTTATCGAACAACACTTTGTCGATGGCCGGGGCATTACGCAGGTATTCCTGCTTGAGGTCCAGGGCATAGGCATACAGCGCCTTGTCACTCTGCACGTCGTGCTTTTGCGGGTAGCGTTTGTCCAGGTAATCGCCCAGCCGACCTTCGGTGATCAGCCAGCGCACCTGGTCCTGCAACTCTACGGGATAGGCCTGAAGGTATTTCAACGCGGTCATCGGGATAGGCAACATCAATTACTGAAAGGCCGCCAGTGTAGCGAATTCAGTCGATCAACGTGCTCCAGTCGAACGGCCGCACAAAGTCGCCGACGTCTTCGGCCATCATCGGCCGCGCCACCAGGAAACCTTGCACGTACTCGCAACCATTGGCTTGCAGCCATTCATATTGCGCGACGGTTTCCACGCCTTCGGCGATCACCAGCATCCCGTACTGCTTGCACAGGTCGATCACATTGCGCACCAACGCCGCATCCCGCGAAGAGTCCGGCAACCGGGCGATCACATGCCGGTCAAGCTTGAGCGTGTCCAGTTCCAGGTCCCGCAGATGCGACAACGAGCACGGCCCGGAGCCGAAATCATCCAGCGCCACCCGCACCCCCAGATTGCGCAGCAGGCGCAGTTGTTTGCGGGTTTCATCGGGATTGTGCATCAAGGCCTCTTCCGTGACCTCGACCTCCAGATGCCGCGCCTGCAAGCCATGGCGCTCCAGCACCTGACGCAACTCGGTGACCAGGTTGGGCATGCCGAACTGTGTACTGCTCAAGCTGACGCCCAACACCAAGTCTTCGGCAAACAAGGTTTCCCAGGCTTTGCGTTGCCCGGCGCCGCGATGATAAATCCAGCTGCCCAGGCGACTGATCAACCGCGCCTCTTCCAGCAACGGCAAAAACAGCCCCGGCGGCACGTCGCCGACGCTCGGATGCTGCCAGCGCAGCAGGGCTTCGAACCCGCGAATCTGCCCTCCGGCAATGGCCACCTGCGGTTGATACACCAGATTGAAATCGCGGTTTTCGATGGCGGTGCGCACACTTTCTTCGAGCATCAGCCGTGAGCGCGCCCGACCGTTCATGTCATGGTCGTAGAAGCGATATTGCTGACGCCCGGCACGCTTGGCTTCGTACATGGCGATGTCGGACGCTCGCAGCAAACCATCGAGATTGGCCCCGCAATCCGGATACGTGGCGATGCCGATGCTGGCGCCGAGGGCGATATCCAGCCCATCGATCTGCTGACAGATCGACACCCGCTCAATCAGCTTCTCGGCAATCTTGGCCGCTTGCTCGGGGAACTCCAGATCGAGCAGCGCCGTGAACTCATCGCCGCCCATGCGCGCCAGAATGTCGAAGGGGCGCAAGCAAGCCTTCAGCTGTTCGGACACCCAGCGCAACACGCGGTCACCGGCATCGTGACCAAGGGAATCGTTGACCCGTTTGAAACCGTCGAGGTCGAGGTACAGCAACACCCAGGCGCTGTCGTTACGCTCACCGCGCAGCAGCAAGTTTTCCACGGTCTGATAGAAACCACGGCGATTGAGCAGGCCGGTCAACGGGTCGGTCACCGCCTGGAACTCCAGCTGCTGATGCAGATGACGCACCACCGACATGTCCAGCACCGTCACCACCATCGCGTGTTGCTCGGTTGGCAACGGCGCGCATGAAAGTGCGACAGGCACCTGCTGGCCCGGCGCTGTACGCAATAGCGCATCGTGCAGGCGCAGGGTTTCGCCGCGTTTGTAACCGGCCAGCAGTTCTGAATCGGCCCAGACCGGAATATGCGGCTTTTGCAGGTAATCCAGAAACTCTTTGCCTTGCAGGTCTTGCACCGTGGCGTTGAGCAGTCGCGACATCGCCGGGTTGGCAAAGCGGATCAAACCGTCCTCGCCGACCACCAGGATGCCTTCGGCGGCATTGTCCAGCACCGAGGCGTTGAAGGCGCGCGCGACCTCCAGATCGTGGCTCAGGCGCTGCAACGCCCGGCGATTGCGCTGATGCTCCAGCAGCGCCTGGACTTTGGGCTTGAGAATCTGCGGGTCGAACGGTTTGAACAGGTAATCCACCGCTCCACTGGCGTAGCCCTTGATCACGGCATCCTGGGACTGTTCGTTGGCGGTGAGGAAAATGATCGGCGTGAGACGGGTGCGCTGACTGCCGCGCATCAGGCGCGCCACTTCAAAACCGTCCATGCCCGGCATCTGCACATCCAGCAGCACCAGGTCGATATCGTGTTCGAGCAGAAGGCCGAGGGCTTCGAAACCGGAGGCAGCAGTAATGACCTGCCAGTCCTGGCGCTGCAGCAACGCGCGCATGCTGATCAGGTTTTCAGGGTAATCATCGACGATTAAAAGGGTTGAGCTGCCTTCGGCTGGCGTGGGTTGCGCGCATTCCATGCTGCTTCTCTATGTCGGGGCGTCAGGCCGGTTTCTCGTGAAAACCGGACAAATGTTACGTCTTCACTCTAGACCGGGATTCGCGAAAGCAGAAGATATCAGTACGCCATCATTTAACTAAAGGGTTCATTGCCCGACTAACGGTCACCTCTACAGCCCGCTAAAACCGGGAAAGATGGCCTTTTAACAGGATTTTGACGTCATCCATTTGTCAGACAGACGTTAACAAAATAGCCTTCTACGCTTATAAAGACCGCCCCCAAAGGCGCGTGCTAGAGCTTCTGGTACGTCCGTGCCGCAAAATTCGTGGAAGCTTTGCCTATGATCGATCTCGCATCCTGGAACCTCAGCGTTCCCGTCGGTAACCCGCCGTACACCGTTGAAACGGCCAAACTGGTGAATGGGTTCAAGGATCAATACTTCCACTCCGACACCGGCACACTGTTTTTCTGGTCGCCGGTGACTGGCACCCGCACCGAAAATGCCAAATACCCCCGCACCGAACTACGGGAAACCTACAGCAACGGCACCCTGAAAAACTGGTACTACCCGGACGCCGACAATTCCCTGCGCGCCACCCTGGCGGTGAACCAGGTGCCGAGCTCCGGGAAAATCGTCATCGGCCAGATCCACGCCTACGAAAGCCAGAAACCCATGGTGAAGGTCGAGTATCAGTACAAGACCACCACCAAGACCGGCAACATCGTCGCCAAAGTGCGCATGCACCCCGATGACGACGAAGGCCGGGTAATCACCATCGCCACCGGCGTGAAACTGGATCAGGAGTTCTCCTACCTCATCCACCTCAGCCCTGGTGGTGCGCTGGGCATAAGTGCCGCGGGTTATCAGTGGGACACCAACATCAGCGCCATGTGGCGGGTCAAACCGCTGTACTTCAAGGCCGGGGTCTATGTGCAGGACAACACCGGGTACACCAGTGAAGGCGGTAAAGTGACATTTAGCAAACTGGATATTGATCACGATAAGTGATGTGAATCACGGCAGAACCTGTGGGAGCGAGCCTGCTCGCGATGGCGGTGTGTCATTCAACGTTGAAGTCGCCTGACACCCCGCCATCGCGAGCAGGCTCACTCCTACAATGACCGCATTCAACCAAGAGTCATCGCCCATAAAAAAACCCGCCTCTCGGCGGGTTTTTTTGTGCAACTCAAACGCTGGAGGCTTAGTTAACCTTGGCGTTCAACTCACCTTTCAGATAACGCTGATACATCCCTTCCAGCGAAATCGCTTTGATCTTCGAAGCGTTGCCGGCAGTGCCGAAGGCTTCGTAGCGAGCGATGCACACGTCACGCATTGCAGTGACAGTCGCGCCGAAGAACTTACGCGGGTCGAATTCGCTCGGGTTGGTGGCCATCAGGCGACGCATCGCACCGGTGGACGCCAGGCGCAGGTCGGTGTCGATGTTGACCTTGCGCACGCCGTGCTTGATGCCTTCGACGATTTCTTCAACCGGTACGCCGTAGGTTTCTTTGATGTCGCCGCCGTACTGGTTGATGATCGCCAGCCACTCTTGCGGAACCGAAGACGAACCGTGCATCACCAGGTGGGTGTTCGGGATGCGTTTGTGGATTTCTTTGATGCGGTCGATGGCCAGCACGTCGCCGGTAGGCGGCTTGGTGAACTTGTATGCGCCGTGGCTGGTGCCGATGGCGATGGCCAGGGCGTCGACCTGAGTGCGTTTGACGAAGTCGGCAGCTTCTTCCGGGTCGGTCAGCATCTGGCTGTGATCCAGAACGCCTTCAGCGCCGATGCCGTCTTCTTCACCGGCCATACCGGTTTCCAGCGAACCCAGGCAGCCCAGCTCGCCTTCTACCGATACGCCGCAGGCGTGAGCCATGGCTACGGTTTGTTGGGTAACACGGACGTTGTAGTCGTAGTCGGTCGGCGTCTTGCCGTCTTCGCCCAGGGAGCCGTCCATCATGACCGAGCTGAAGCCCAGTTGAATGGAGCGCTGGCAGACGTCAGGGCTGGTGCCGTGGTCCTGGTGCATGCACACCGGGATGTGCGGGAATTCTTCGATTGCCGCCAGGATCAGGTGACGCAGGAACGGTGCGCCGGCGTATTTGCGAGCACCGGCTGACGCCTGGACGATCACCGGGGAGTCAGTCTTGTCAGCGGCTTCCATGATGGCGCGCATCTGCTCAAGGTTGTTGACGTTGAAGGCTGGAACGCCGTAGCCGAACTCGGCTGCGTGGTCCAGCATCTGGCGCATGCTGATAAGTGCCATTGTGTGTGTCTCTCCCGGTTTGGGTCGTTAATCGTGCCAGCCTGCCGGAGCGGCGGCGGCTATTCAAGTTATTGCAGATCGGGGGTTAATCCAGTCCGCTCATTCGGTATTACGCAGAAACCCTGTAGGAGCGAAGCTTGCTCGCGAAAGCGGTTTAACTGACACCACATGCGTTGAATGTGGCGCCCTCTTCGCGAGCAAGCTTCGCTCCTACAGGCTTGGCACAAGCCTTCAATTACTCGGCTTTACAACCGCGGCCGATCAAATCGTTGGTGGCGACCCAGTAAACCAGGCCTTCCTCACCTTTTATGTGAAATGCCAGCATGTCGTTGCTGTACAGCGAACCTTCGGCGCCTGGCTCAAGCTTCAGGCGATAGACCTGATCGGCCCCACCGAGGCGCACGTCGACGGCCTTATGGCTGTCATCAGTGTAGCGCCAGACCACTTTGGCCTGGCTGTCGCAGGTCCAGGTGGCCCAGCTGTCCGTTGATTGGGCCGGCTTGAACAGGTCAAAATTCGAGCAACCTGCCAGCAGCACCAGCGCCGTAATGGCGATAAAACCTTTCATCCGTGTTCCTCGACTGACGGCGCACGCTGCCAGCCCTGAGTAAGGAGTCAGACCCGTCAAGGACAACCATGTTCCTTGGCGGGGGTCTGTGTTTCGTATTTGTCCAGGCCATCAGGCCCGGAACGCTTGTTGAGCACCGGGTTGGTTTCCGCTTGCCAGTCAGCCTGGTAGCAGCTTTTTTGTACCGATTGCGGCGCAGGTTCCGGTGCGGCCTTCGGGTTACTCCCGCAAGCCGCCAGTGAACCGGCGACGATCAACAGCGCTAGCGTCTTGACCATCTGAACACTCCTTTGCCTGGTCAAATCAGCGACCTCAGGCCTTGGCCCGACTTTCCAGGACTTCTACGGCCGGCAACACTTTGCCTTCGACGAATTCGAGGAATGCGCCGCCGCCGGTAGAAATGTAGGAGATCTGATCCGCTACGCCATATTTATCAATGGCCGCCAGGGTGTCGCCGCCGCCCGCGATGGAGAACGCCGAGCTTTCAGCGATGGCCTGGGCCAAGACTTTGGTGCCGTTACCGAACTGGTCGAATTCGAACACGCCGACCGGGCCGTTCCACAGGATGGTCTTGGACGACTTCAGCAGCTCGGCGAAATTCGCCGCGGTCTGTGGGCCGATGTCCAGGATCATGTCGTCTGCCGCCACATCGGCGATCAGCTTGACGGTGGCGGTGGCGCTTTCAGCGAATTCCTTGGCGACTACCACGTCGACCGGCAGCGGCACGCTGACTTTGGCGGCGATGGCGCGAGCGGTGTCCAGCAGGTCCGGTTCGTACAGGGACTTGCCGACCGGGTGACCGGCTGCGGCCAGGAAGGTGTTGGCAATGCCACCGCCGACGATCAGCTGGTTGCAGATCTGGCTCAGGCTGTTCAGCACGTCGAGTTTGGTCGATACCTTGGAGCCGGCAACGATGGCTGCCATTGGCTGGGCCGGAGCGCCGAGGGCTTTGCCCAGTGCGTCCAGTTCAGCGGCCAGCAACGGGCCTGCGGCCGCGACTTTGGCGAACTTGGCCACGCCGTGGGTCGAACCCTCGGCGCGGTGAGCGGTGCCGAAGGCGTCCATCACGAACACGTCGCACAGGGCGGCGTATTGCTGGGCCAGTTCGTCAGCGTTCTTTTTCTCGCCCTTGTTGAAGCGCACGTTTTCGAACAGCACGATGTCGCCGGCCTTGACGTCAACGCCGCCCAGGTAATCGGCAACCAGCGGCACTTCGCGGCCCAGGGCCTTGCTCAGGTAGTCAGCGACAGGCTTGAGGCTGTTCTCGGCCGAGAACTCGCCTTCAGTCGGACGGCCAAGGTGCGAGCAGACCATCACGGCCGCGCCTTTTTCCAGGGCCAGCTTGATGGTCGGCAGCGAGGCCAGGATTCGCGCATCGCTGGTGACAACACCGTCCTTGACTGGGACGTTGAGGTCTTCGCGGATCAATACGCGCTTACCTTGCAGATCGAGGTCGGACATCTTCAACACGGTCATGGGTCGCACTTCCTACGGTTTTTTTGAAGTTGCTGTTTGCAGATAGTGTTCTGCAACGTCCAGCATTCGGTTGGCAAAACCCCATTCGTTGTCGAAC
The DNA here is from genome assembly GCF_014852325.1 of Pseudomonas sp. PDM01. Taxonomy (NCBI): domain Bacteria; kingdom Pseudomonadati; phylum Pseudomonadota; class Gammaproteobacteria; order Pseudomonadales; family Pseudomonadaceae; genus Pseudomonas; species Pseudomonas sp. PDM01. Next base: position 574,577 of record NZ_JACVBK010000002.1, on the reverse strand, counting down.
CAGGCCAGGATGTTCACCAGCCGTGGGCCGGAAACTCGGGTCTGACTGGCATCGACGATCGCCGAATGTGGGTCATGGTTGAAATCACAGCTTGCGTGGGGCAGCTCGGTGTAGGCCAGCAGGCCTTTGAGCGGGCCGCTGGTGGCAGCCTCGCGCAGAATCCGGTTGACCTCGGTGGCGTCGGTATCGCTCACGGTCTGCATCGTAATATCGAGGCAAGACACGTTCACCGTCGGCACCCGCACGGCTTTGGCCTGAATTCGCCCGGCAAGTTCCGGCAACAGGCGTTCGATGCCGCGCGCCAGACCAGTGGACACCGGAATCACCGACTGAAACGCCGAACGCGTACGGCGCAGGTCTTCGTGGTGATAGGCGTCGATCACCGGCTGATCGTTCATCGCCGAGTGGATGGTGGTGATCGACACGTACTCCAGACCGATGGCCTGATCCAGCAGGCGCAACAGCGGCACGCCGCAGTTGGTGGTGCAGGATGCGTTGGACACCAGCAGCTCGTCGCCGGTCAGGCAATCCTGGTTCACGCCGTAGACGATGGTGGCGTCGACATCCGCCTCGCTGGCCATCGGCTGGGAAAACAGCACGCGTGGTGCGCCGGCGTCGAGGAAACGCTGACCGTCTTCACGGGTGTGGTAAGCGCCGGAGCACTCCAGCACCAGATCGACGCCCAGGGACGCCCAATCGATGCCTTCGGGGGTGGCACTGCGCAGGACCTTCACGCAGTCGCCATTAATATGCAGACAATCGCCGTCGACCTTCACTTCGCCGGGAAAACGCCCGTGCGTGGAGTCGAAGCGTGTCAGGTATTCGATGCTGGCCATGTCCGCCAGATCGTTGATCGCGACAATTTCAAACCCGGCCGCCGAGCCTCGCTCAAACAACGCACGCAAGACGCAACGACCAATCCGGCCGTAGCCGTTGAGTGCAACTTTGTAGGGACGCGGTTGAGGCATGGGGTTCTCGATTACCGTGGTGAATCCGTTAGTGCAGCGTTGAATGTTCCATCGTCATCGCGAGCAGGCTCGCTCCCACATGGACGGTGTAGAACCCTGTGGGAGCGAGCCTGCTCGCGATAGCGTCAGATCAGACGACGCAACTTCTGGATCAGTCTTCCAGCAGCTCTTCAGCCTGACCCAGGATGTTTTCCAGGGTGAAGCCGAACTCTTCGAACAAGGCTGGCGCAGGCGCCGACTCGCCGTAGGTGGTCATGCCGATGACGCGACCTTCCAGGCCCACGTACTTGTACCAGTAGTCCGCGTGAGAGGCTTCGATGGCGATGCGGGCGCTGACCTGCAACGGCAGGACCGATTGCTTGTAGTCGGCGTCCTGGGCATCGAACACGCTGGTGCACGGCATCGAAACGACGCGTACTTTACGACCCTGCTCGGTCAGCTTGTCATAAGCCTGAACCGCCAGGCCGACTTCGGAACCGGTGGCGATCAGGATCAGATCAGGCTCGCCTGCACAGTCCTTCAACACGTAACCGCCACGGGAGATCTCTTCGATCTGAATCGCGTTGCGGGTTTGGTGCTGCAGGTTCTGACGCGAGAAGATCAAGGCCGAAGGACCGTCCTTGCGCTCCAGTGCGCACTTCCAGCTCACCGCCGATTCCACGGCGTCGGCTGGACGCCAGGTGTCGAGGTTTGGCGTGCAGCGCAGGCTGGCCAGTTGCTCGATAGGCTGGTGAGTCGGGCCGTCTTCGCCCAGACCGATGGAGTCGTGGGTGTAGACGTGGATCACGCGCTGCTTCATCAAGGCCGACATGCGCACAGCGTTGCGGGCGTATTCCATGAACATCAGGAAGGTCGCGCCGTAAGGCACCAGGCCGCCGTGCAAGGCAACGCCGTTCATGATGGCGGTCATGCCGAACTCGCGTACGCCGTAGTACATGTAGTTGCCGCTGGCGTCTTCAGCCGTGACGCCTTTGCAGCCTTTCCACAGGGTCAGGTTGGAACCGGCCAGGTCAGCGGAGCCGCCGAGGAATTCAGGCAACAGCGGGCCGAATGCGTTGAGAGCGTTCTGGCTGGCTTTACGGCTGGCGATGGTTTCGCCTTTGGCAGCGACTTCAGCGATATAAGCATCGGCTTTTTCGGTGAAGTCGGCCGGCAGATCACCGCTCAGACGACGAATCAGTTCGTTCGCTTCGGTCGGGAAAGCGGCGGAGTAGGCAGCGAAACGCTGGTCCCACTCGGCTTCGGCAGCGCGGCCGGCTTCCTTGGCGTCCCACTCGGCGTAGATGTCGGCCGGGATTTCGAACGGACCGTGGTTCCACTTCAAAGCAGTACGGGTCAGTGCGATTTCCGCGTCACCCAATGGGGCGCCGTGGCAGTCTTCTTTACCTTGCTTGTTCGGCGAACCGAAACCGATGGTGGTCTTGCAGCAGATCAGGGTCGGCTGCGCGCTTTTGCGAGCGGTCTCGATGGCGATTTTGATCTCTTCAGGATCATGACCGTCGACGTTGCGGATCACCTGCCAGTTGTAGGCTTCGAAACGCTTCGGCGTGTCATCGGTGAACCAGCCTTCGACTTCGCCGTCGATGGAGATGCCGTTGTCATCGTAGAAGGCGATCAGTTTGCCCAGGCCCAAAGTACCGGCGAGCGAGCCGACTTCGTGGGAAATGCCTTCCATCATGCAGCCATCACCCAGGAACACATAGGTGTGGTGGTCAACGATGTTGTGGCCCGGACGGTTGAACTGCGCCGCCAGGACTTTTTCAGCCAGGGCAAAACCCACGGCGTTGGCCAGACCCTGGCCCAGTGGACCGGTGGTGGTTTCAACGCCCGGGGTGTAGCCGAGTTCCGGGTGACCCGGGGTGCGGCTGTGCAGTTGACGGAATTGCTTCAGGTCATCGATCGACAGGTCGTAGCCGGTCAGGTGCAGCAGCGAGTAGATCAGCATCGAGCCGTGGCCATTGGACAGCACGAAGCGGTCACGGTCGGCGAACGATGGATTGCTCGGGTTGTGCTTCAGGTAGTCACGCCAAAGTACTTCGGCGATATCCGCCATACCCATCGGGGCACCGGGATGGCCGCTGTTGGCTTTTTGCACGGCATCCATGCTGAGGGCACGAATGGCGTTGGCACGCTCACGACGGCTGGGCATCGCTGATCTCCTAGGGTTTGAATAAAACGAAACGGAAAAAAGGCGAGCATTTTCCCTCACAGGCATGCCTCGCGGCAATGACAGATAGTCATCTGAAGGCGTTTTTCCAATGGATAAAGACGGTTTCGGCTGGTGAAACCTTTCTGCTATTCGTTTGTAGAGCGGAACAAGTCATCAGAAGTGCCACCCATCGAGCAATATCAAAACTTTTTGATATTGCTCTTGCGGTACTTTCTGACCGTCACTAGACTGCTGGCCCTATGAATTTACGCGTGCCTTCCATTCAACATGACGAGAGCGATGAGCTGGCGGCCCTGTGCAAGGCCGGTGGCGATCCTCTGCGGCTGAATGTATTGCGCGCGCTGGCCAACGACTCGTTTGGCGTACTCGAGCTGGCGCAGATCTTCGGTATTGGCCAGTCGGGCATGAGTCATCACCTCAAGGTACTGGCCCAGGCCGACCTGGTGGCGACGCGCCGTGAAGGCAACGCGATTTTCTACCGTCGCGCCCTGCCCCACACCGACCTGCTCGGCGGCAAGTTGCACGCAGCGCTGCTCGAAGAAGTGGACAACCTGACCCTGCCTGCCGATGTGCAGTCGCGGATCGGTCAGGTCCACGGGCAACGCGCAGCGGCCAGCCAAGACTTTTTCTCACGGGTCGCGGAGAAGTTTCGCGCCCAGCAAGACCTGATTGCCGGCCTGCCGCAGTACCGCGAAAGCGTGGTGGCCTTGCTCGATAAACTGAGCTTCAGCGAAGGCGCCACGGCCATCGAAGTCGGCCCTGGCGACGGTGCTTTTCTGCCGGAACTGGCGCGCCGTTTCACTCACGTCACCGCGCTGGACAACAGCCAGGCGATGCTCGAATTGGCGCGGCAGGTCTGCGAACGTGAAACGCTGGCTAACGTCAGCCTGCAACTGGCCGATGCATTGAATGGCGTAAGCCTCAAGGTCGATTGCGTTGTACTGAACATGGTGCTGCACCACTTTGCCGCGCCGGCCGATGCGCTCAAGCACATGGCCAAATTGCTGCAACCGGGCGGTAGCCTGCTTGTGACAGAGTTATGTAGCCACAACCAGAGTTGGGCCAGGGAGGCCTGCGGTGATCTCTGGTTGGGGTTTGAACAGGACGATCTGGCCCGTTGGGCCACCGCTGCGGGACTCGTTCCCGGGGAAAGCCTCTATGTAGGCTTACGTAATGGTTTCCAGATTCAGGTCCGCCACTTTCAGCGGCCAACTGGCGACACTCACCATCGGTAAATTCAGGAAAAAATCGAGATGAGCGAATACTCCCTCTTCACCTCCGAGTCCGTGTCCGAAGGGCATCCGGACAAAATCGCCGACCAGATTTCCGATGCGGTGCTGGACGCCATCATTGCTGAAGACAAGTTCGCCCGTGTGGCGTGCGAAACGCTGGTAAAAACCGGCGTGGCAATCATCGCAGGTGAAGTCACCACGTCGGCCTGGGTCGACCTGGAAGAAATCGTGCGTAACGTCATTCTGGACATCGGCTACAACAGCTCCGATGTCGGCTTCGACGGCGCCACTTGCGGTGTGATGAACATCATCGGCAAGCAGTCCCCTGACATCAACCAGGGTGTTGACCGTGCCAAGCCTGAAGATCAGGGCGCCGGCGACCAGGGCCTGATGTTCGGCTACGCCAGCAACGAAACCGACGTGCTGATGCCAGCACCGATCACGTTCTCGCACCAACTGGTTCAGCGCCAGGCCGAAGCCCGTAAATCCGGCCTGCTGCCTTGGCTGCGCCCGGACGCCAAGTCGCAAGTGACTTGCCGTTACGAAGGCGGCAAGGTTGTCGGTATCGACGCCGTTGTACTGTCGACCCAGCACAACCCTGAAGTGTCGTACAAAGACCTGCGCGAAGGCGTGATGGAGCTGATCGTCAAGCACGTGCTGCCTGCCGAACTGCTGACCAAAGACACCCAGTTCCACATCAACCCGACTGGCCAGTTCATCATTGGCGGCCCAGTGGGTGACTGCGGTCTGACCGGTCGCAAGATCATCGTCGACAGCTACGGCGGCATGGCCCGTCACGGCGGCGGCGCGTTCTCCGGTAAAGATCCATCGAAGGTTGACCGTTCCGCGGCCTACGCCGGTCGTTACGTGGCGAAGAACATCGTCGCTGCCGGCTTGGCCGAGCGTTGCGAGATTCAGGTTTCCTACGCGATCGGTGTTGCCCAGCCGACTTCGATCTCGTTGAACACCTTCGGCACCGGCAAAATCAGCGACGACAAAATCGTCAAACTGGTTCGCGAAGTGTTCGACCTGCGTCCATACGCAATCACCACCATGCTTGACCTGCTGCACCCGATGTACCAGGAAACCGCAGCGTACGGCCACTTCGGTCGCACCCCGGCGACCAAGACCGTGGGCGAAGACACCTTCACCACGTTCACCTGGGAAAAAACCGACCGCGCCGACGACCTGCGTTCGGCTGCCGGCCTGTAAGACCTCCCCGGCGGTACCAAAAGCCCTGCACGGTTCGCCGTGCGGGGCTTTTTATTGTCTTGCCTTTGAGACCGAGTCGCTCCCATCGCCGGCAAGCCGGTCTCGCTCCTACATTGGAATGCATTTCCCTGTAGGAGCGAGCCTGCTCGCGAAGAGGCCAGCCCAGCCACCCGGAAACACCAAGCAAAACACCCACCGTCCCCGCCAGAAAATACTGACTAGCCTTCAAGCACTCCCCTTGAGCAAGGACGCTCACAATGCTTCTGCGCCTGTTTTCTGTTTTTTCTCTGAGCTTTTTTTGCCTCACTACAACCGCAGCCGACTGTCCCGACTGGCCGCCCGCCAGGGCTCTGGACGAAATCACCACCCTGCAAAAACAGATCGACACCTGGGATGACAGTTATCACCACCATGGCCGCTCGCTGGTTGCCGACGAACTTTACGATCAAGCCCTCGCTCGCCTCACCGAATGGCGCAGTTGCTTTGACTTGGGCCTGACGCCCGAACCATTACGCACGGCTGGCGGCAAAACTGCCCACCCCATTGCCCACACCGGACTGGAAAAAGTGCGAGATGGTCGTGCAGCCGAAACCTGGATGCGCGATCGCAAGGACCTCTGGGTACAACCCAAAGTCGATGGTGTGGCGGTGACGCTGATCTACCGCAAGGGCGTACTGCACCAGGCAATCAGTCGCGGCGACGGAATAAACGGGCAAGACTGGACGGCCTCGGCGCGACTGATCCCCGCCATCCCCCGGCAACTGTCGCAACCGCTGGACCTGCTGGTTCAAGGCGAACTCTATTGGCGACTGGCCGACCATGTGCAAGTCAAGGCGGGAAGCCTCAATGCCCGCGCCACCGTGGCCGGCTTGATGGCGCGCAAGGAACTCAGCCCTGAGCAGGCGACCGGCATCGGCCTGTTTATCTGGGACTGGCCACAAGGCCCGGCCGGTTTGCCTGCTCGCATCGCCACTCTGGATGAGCTGGGTTTGCCGAGCATCGCGCCTTACAGTCAGCCGGTACAGACAGTTGCCGATGCTGAACACTGGCGCAATTACTGGTACCGCTCGCCCCTGCCCTTTGCCAGTGACGGTGTGGTCCTGCGTCAGAGCCAACGGCCTTCGGCCGAGCGCTGGCAGGCAAAAACACCGTACTGGGCCGTCGCCTGGAAATACCCCTTTGCCCAGGCGCTGGCCGAAGTACGCAAAGTCGACTTCAAGGTCGGTCGCACCGGACGGATCACACCCGTGCTGGACTTGAAACCGGTGACGCTCGATGACCGGCAGATCAAGCGTGTCAGCGTCAGCTCACTGCGGCGCTGGGAGGAGCTGGACATCCGCCCCGGCGATCAGGTGTCCATCAGCCTCGCGGGGCTGACCATTCCCCGGCTCGACGGCGTCGTACTACGCGCCGCCGAACGCCCAGCCTTGAACGCGCCGCTGGCAGCGGACTTTCATCATTTGAGTTGCTGGCAACCGACGCCGGGCTGTGAAAGCCAGTTTCTCGCACGACTGACCTGGCTCAGTGGCAAGCAAGGGTTGGCCATGCCTCATGTCGGCCCGGGAACGTGGGAGACACTTTTCGAAACAGGCCACCTGAACGGCCTGCTGGATTGGTTGACCCTCGATGCTCAAGAGCTTGCTAACATTAACGGCTTCGGCGAGCGCAGCAGTACTCGTCTTCTAAACAGTTTCAACAGTGCCCGCCAACGCCCTTTTGCTCGCTGGCTCAAAGCCCTGGGTTTACCACCGACCGGCCAGGCAAACCTCGCCGACTCCTGGCAGGAACTGGCACAACGAAACACCGAACAATGGCAGGCCGAAGCCGGCATAGGCCCGGGACGCGCGGCGCAATTGAGCGCATTTTTCCGCGACCCGCAGGTCCTGGCCTTGAGCGACACATTACGTGCGGCGGGGATCGACGGTTTTTAGCAACCGCAGATTCTCGCCCGCCCGGGAACCCAAAGAGGCCGACGAGCTCAAACGCCCATCGCCCTATCGACCCGATTGCACCTGCACATGGAGCTTTTATGAAATTTCTTTCACCACTCGCCCTGCTGACCCTTTGCAGCGTGATGGCCGCTCCACTGATGGCCGTCGAAGAGGCCCCGGGGCTGACCGGTTGTGCCGCCAAGAAACAGGGCATCATCAACCAGATCGAACTGGCCAAATCCCATGGCAACGCCGAACAGCAGGCAGGCCTGGAAACGGCACTGAGCGAAGTCACCGCGCATTGCACCGACGCTTCGCTGAAGAAGGAGCGGGAAAACAAGGTCCTCGACGCCAAGCATGACGTCAGCCAGCGCCAGGCCGACCTCGACAAAGCCATGAAGAAAGGCGACCCCGAGAAGATCAACAAGCGCAAAGACAAACTGGCCGAGTCGCGCAAGGAACTGCAAGACGCGCTCGACGAGCTGGATAAATAAGAAAAGGTAAAGTCAGGAATTTGCAGCGTTCTTCAGGGAGCTTCGCGAGCAGGCTCGCTCCCACAGGTGAATGCATTCCAATGTGGGAGCGAGCCTGCTCGCGAAAGCGTCAGCAAGAGCGCTGCAAATCAATGATCCCGAAATTCCTTATGGCACGCACTGCAGGCATCTTCGACCTTCTGCACCGCCGGCCCCAGGTTGCTGGCCTTGTATGGCTGAACCTTGCTGGCAATCACCAATTCACCGGTGGCGGCTTCAAGGGTGCGGGCCATTTCCTGAAAGCGTGCCTGTTTCTGCCACACATCGCCCTTGGCGCTAGTGTGATCTTCTTCGCGCACCTGCGGAAAATGCTTCCACGGTTCCTGGGACAGCGCATCGAGTTTCACCGCGCCGTCAGCGAATTTCGGGCCGTCGAATGGAATGCGGCCGCGCAACATGCCACCCAGGTCTTCGCCGGTCTTGAGCATTTGTTTGAAGATTGCCTTGCGCTGGCCCAGTGGCGAATTCGGATCGACACCGCCGCACGCGGACAAGGTCAGGCAGGCCAGCAATACAACGGAAAGTCTTTTAAGAGTCATGGTGGCTTCAGGTCACGGGAAACGGCGGCCAGTATCCTCGCGTCATCGGCAAAGACCAATAGCCCTATTATCAATACGGGTTGTTTGAGCGCATGGAGCACTCAGGCAATCGACAAAGGAATTACTCCATGAACAGCCGTTTCAAGGCATGGCGTCACCGCCTCGCCTGGACCCTCCCGATGGTGGCCGTGCTCGCAGGCTGCACCGGCGGTGACAACAACAAACCCAAGACCCACGCGCTGGCGACTTATTCCAGCGCCACCTGGGAAGCCCTGCCGACGGTGTCCGATAACGACCTGGTCGCCGGCTTCGGTTCATGGCGCAGCGCCTGCACCCGACTCAAGGCCGACCCGATCTGGGGCTCGACCTGCGCTGCTGCCACCAACGTGCCGCAAACCGCCAGTGACATTCGCGGCTTCCTCAAACAGAACCTCGACGTCTACGGCCTACGCGCCGCCAACGACAATCCCAACGGCTTGATCACCGGTTACTACGAACCAGTCTACCCCGGCAGCCTGACCCAAACTGCCGTGGCGAACATTCCGGTGTACGGGGTTCCAGAGGACATGATCATCGTCTCTCTGGACAGCATCTACCCGGAGCTCAAAGGCAAACGCCTGCGCGGACGGCTCGAAGGTCGCGTGCTCAAGCCTTACGACGATGCAGCAACCATCGAAACCAAAGGGGTCAAGGCGCCGGTCGTGGCGTGGCTGACCGACCCGATGAACCTGCAATTCCTGCAAATCCAGGGTTCCGGTCGCATTCAGCTCGACGATGGTCGCCAGTTGCGCATTGCGTATGCCGACCAGAACGGTCATCCGTATCGCCCCATCGGCCGCTGGCTGGTAGAGCAAGGCGAACTGAAGAAAGAAGACGTGACCATGGGCGCAATCAGCGACTGGGCCAAGGCCAATCCGGCGCGCATTCCGGAACTGCTCGGCAGCAACCCGAGCTATGTGTTCTTCACCCGCAACCCGGACAGCAATGAAGGCCCTCGCGGATCGCTGAACGTACCGCTGACGGCGGGTTACAGCGCGGCAGTGGATCGCAAAGTGATTCCGCTGGGCAGCCTGTTGTGGTTATCCACAACGCGGCCGGACGGCACTGCACTGGTTCGTCCGGTGGCAGCTCAAGACACTGGCGGCGCGATTGCCGGTGAAGTCCGTGCGGATTTGTTCTGGGGCACCGGCGAAGCGGCGGGTCAACTGGCTGGCGACATGAAGCAGCAGGGGCAGATCTGGATGCTCTGGCCCAAAGGCGCGGCCTTGCCGCAAGTGCCTCAGGTGGCTGATGCGGTTAAAGCCAACCCTTGATTACTGTGGCGGCAGATAGATAGCTTTCGCGGGCAAGCCACGCTCCTACAGGGATCTGCGGCGATCACACAATTGTGATCGACTGTAATACCTGTAGGAGCGAGCGGGCGGCGATCCGACTTGCCCGCGAAAGGGCCAAAATAAACACCGCAGATATGTCAGACCGAAATCACAAAGAAACTCACGATCAACCCCATCCCCACAAACCACACCAGCGACCGCAGAATCGCCCAGTCCGCCAGGTAGCAAATGATGTACAGCAGACGGCTGGTGATGAACAACACCGACAGCACATTGATCGTCACCAGCTCGGCGTTGCCGGCCAGGTGGGCCACGATCACCGCCGCCGCGAACGCCGGGGTCACTTCGAAACTGTTCAATTGCGCTGCATAGGCGCGCCGGCCCAAACCATTCAGTGACTCGAGAAAATCCCGGGGGTCATGGTTGTCTTTCAGTCCAAAACGGCCACTGATCTTGGCAATCCCCACGCAGAGATAGGGCAGGAAGAACGCAATCAAAATGCACCACAGAGCAACCGTCATATCGCAGTCCCTTTCTTCGAGTTATAAAATCCGGATTCCGGTCAAAACTTCATCACCAACATGCCAATCAGCACCAGCCCACAGGCCAAGAGCCGCGGCCGACCGAAAGGTTCTTTCAGATAGCGCATGCCAAACAGCACCACCAGAATCACGCTGATCTCGCGCAATGCCGCCGCTTCTGCAATCGACCCCAGCTGCATCGCCCACAGCACCAGAGCGTAGCTGAACAACACGCAGAACCCGACCGCCAATCCCAAGCGCCATTGTTCACGCCAGAACAGCATGAACGCCGGCCGCTTGCGCACCAACGCCAGCAGCGGAAACGGCCAGGCGCTGAGCAACGTCACCCAGACCAGGTAGTCCAGCGGATGCGACCAGCGCCGCAACGCCTGGCCATCGATAAAGGTGTAGCAGCCAATGCACAGGCCAATCAGCGCCACCACCGGCAGCATCGACCACGGCAAACGCGTACCGCCACCGCCCTGCCACAGCAGGCACAGCATGCCCAACGGGATGAGCAGAATTCCGAAGATCTGCTGATTCGTCAGCACCTCCCCGGCAAAGATCAGCGTCAAGGCCAGCACCACTAACGGCGACAAGCCACGCATCAGCGGGTACACCAAACCGAGATCACCTACTCGATAGGCCTGAATCAGCAGATAGCGATAAAGCAATTCGAATGCGGCCGATGCGAGAATCCATGGCCAGATTTCAATCGGTGGCAGCGCCACGAACGGCAGCATCAGCGCGACAAAAAGCATCGCCACGCTGTCCATGCAGGCCACGACCAACAACCGTTCCGCACTGAATTTAATCAGGGTGTTCCACGCCGCGTGCAACAGCGCCGCCACCAACACCAACGCCGTTGCAAGCACGGCACACTCCTTTTGTTCATCATCCTCACCCTGTAGGAGCACGGCTTGCCGGCGAAGGCGTACTTGAGACCGCTTTCGCCGGCAAGCCGTGCTCCTACAGGGACGGGGGGGGAGAATTGATTCGCCATATGTCAGCAGCTGTTTATACTGCAAGCGACCACGCCGCACTCAGTTGCGCACAGACTAATTCCAATAATTTCTGCCATGACCCGCTCTCTTCGAGAACGGTCGTCGGCCTGCGTATGCCTGATCACAGCGTCAAGACTACCGACAGAGACCTTGCGCATGCCACTCGCCTTGCTTGCCCTCGCTGTTGCCGCGTTCGGCATCGGCACCACTGAATTCGTCATCATGGGCTTGCTGCCCGACGTCGCTCGCGACCTCGCCGTGAGCATTCCCCACGCCGGTCTGTTGATCACCGGTTACGCCCTGGGCGTGGTGTTCGGCGCGCCGATCCTCGCGGTCGGCACCGCCAATATGCCGCGCAAAGCCACCCTGCTAGGCATGACACTGATGTTCATCCTCGGCAACGTGCTGTGCGCGTTGGCGCCAAACTACGCCACGCTGATGGCCGCCCGAGTGGTTACCGCGTTATGCCACGGGGCGTTCTTCGGCATCGGTTCGGTGGTCGCGGCCGGTCTGGTCGCGCCGAACAAACGGGCGCAGGCGATTGCCATGATGTTCACCGGCCTGACCCTGGCCAATGTGCTCGGTGTGCCATTGGGCACCGCGCTCGGCCAATACGCCGGTTGGCGTTCGACGTTCTGGGCGGTGTCGGTGATCGGTGTGATCGCCGCGATTGCGCAGTGGGTCTGGTTGCCGAAGGACATCGCCATGGACGAGGCCAACCTCGCCAGCGAGTTCAAGGTGCTGGGCAAGGTCAATGTGCTGCTGGCCCTGGGCATGAGCGTACTGGCGTCGACCAGCCTGTTCAGCGTGTTCACCTACATCGCGCCGATCCTGCAGGACATCACCGGGGTCAGCCCGCACGGCGTGACCATTATGTTGCTGTTGTTCGGCGTCGGTTTGACGGCGGGCAGCATGCTCGGCGGCCGCCTGGCCGACAGTCGCTTGCTGCCTTCGCTGGTGGGCATGGCGTTGGCGGTGGTGGTCGTGCTGGCCGCGTTCACGCAGACCAGTCACTCGGTGATTCCGGCGGCGATCACGCTGGTGTTGTGGGGGATCTTTGCCTTCGCCCTGTGCCCGATTCTGCAACTGCTGATCATTGATCAGGCACATGAAGCACCCAATCTGGGTTCGACGTTGAACCAGAGCGCTTTCAATCTCGGTAATGCGGCGGGCGCGTGGATTGGCGGGCTGGTGGTCGCCAGCGGCGCGGACCTGGCGGACTTGCCGTGGACCGGGGCGCTGGTCAGTGGCTTGACGGTGCTGACAGCGCTTTTCTTCATTTACCTGCAACGTCGCGGTGCGACTGCGGTCAATGTGTCCGCCTGAATAATTGCCTTCGCGGGCAAGCCTCGCTCCTACAGGATCGCGCAGATCCTGTAGGAGCGGGGCTTGCCCGCGAAGAAACCGACTCGGTGCACCTACCTGAAAACCAATCTCTCCCCTCATCCAAGGACCCCGGATGCTTGAACTTGTCGCTGCGTTTATCTGCCTCACCTCCCTGCTCACCTACGTGAATTTCCGTTTCATCGGCCTGCCCCCGACCATCGGCGTCATGGTCACCGCGCTGATGTTTTCCCTGCTGTTGCAGGGCCTGAGTTTCCTCGGTTACCCCGGCCTCGAAGAGCGCGTGCAACAGCTGATCGGCCAGATCGACTTCGGTGATCTGCTGATGAACTGGATGCTGTCCTTTCTGCTGTTCGCCGGTGCGCTGCACGTCAATCTCAATGACCTGCGCAGCTATCGCTGGCCCATCGGCCTGCTCGCAACATTTGGTGTATTGATCGCCACCGCCGTGATCGGCAGCCTCGCGTATTACATCTTTGCCCTGTTCGGCTGGCATGTGAGCTTTCTGTACTGCCTGCTGTTCGGCGCGCTGATTTCCCCGACCGACCCCATCGCGGTGCTCGGCGTGCTGCGGACCGCCAACGCGTCCAAACCGCTGAAAACCACGATTGTTGGTGAATCGCTGTTCAACGATGGCACCGCGGTAGTGGTGTTCACCGTGCTGCTGGGTATCGCGCAACTCGGTGAAACCCCAACTGTAGGCGCCACGGCCCTGCTGTTCGCGCACGAAGCGATTGGCGGTGTGCTGTTTGGTGGGCTGATCGGCTACCTGGTGTACCTGATGATCAAAAGCATCGAGCAGCATCAGATCGAAGTCATGCTGACCCTGGCACTGGTGATCGGCGGCTCGGCCATGGCGTCGGAGCTGCATGTTTCCGCACCGATCGCGATGGTGGTCGCCGGCCTGATCATCGGCAATCTGGGGCGCAACCTGGCGATGAACGACATGACCCGAAAGTACCTGGACGGTTTCTGGGAGCTGCTCGACGACATGCTCAACGCCTTGCTGTTTGCCCTGATCGGCATGGAGCTGTTGCTGCTGCCGTTCAACTGGCTGCACGTGCTGGCGGCAAGTTTGCTGGCCCTGGCCATTCTGCTCTCGCGCCTGTTGACCGTGGCACCGGCCATCCTCCTGCTGCGACGCTGGCGCACAGTGCCGCGCGGGACGATCCGGATTCTGACCTGGGGTGGTTTGCGCGGTGGTGTTTCGGTAGCGCTCGCCCTGGCGCTGCCATTGGGCCCGGAGCGTGATTTGCTGCTGAGCATCACCTACATCGTGGTGTTGTCGTCGATCCTGTTGCAGGGCTTGAGCATCGGCAAACTGGTCAAGCACGTGACCCGGGATGAGCCTGCGCCAGCGGCACAGGTCGGGCATCACTGATTACTTTTTGACCTTCTGCGGGTCGGGTTGCCGATCCGCAGACTGCTTCGGCGGCCCGCTTTCGCTGCGAATCTGCGCATGGCTCAACAGCGCAAAAATAAAGCTGCCACCGATGATGTTCCCCACCAGCGTGGGACCTGCGAACACCAGCCAGAAATCCTTCCACGGCAACTCGCCGGCAAACACCAGATACGACACCTCGGCCGAACCGACGACGATGTGGGTGAAATCCCCCAGCGCCATGAGGTAGGTGATGAGGATGATGATCCACATCTTGGCGCTCTCCATGGACGGGATCATCCAGACCATGGTCGCGATCATCCAGCCCGACACAATGCCTTTGGCGAACATCTTGCTCGCATCGTTCTCCATGACTTTGCGCCCGATATCGAGGAAGGCCAGGTCGGTCCTGGTGTCGAAAATCGGCAGGTGCAACATCACATACGCGACCAGCAAGGTGCCGCAAAGGTTGCCCACCAGCACCACCGACCACAGCCGCAACAACCGGCCGAAATTGTTCAGAGTGGGTTTGGTCATGACCGGCAGCACCGCCGTCAGGGTGTTCTCGGTGAACAATTGCTGGCGGGCGAGGATGACCGCAAGGAACCCGGCGCAGTAACCGAAACTGGCAATCACCTTGAAGTGTTCGTCGTCCGGCAGGCGCGAGTTGAGCAACCCCATGGCCATCAGCGACAGGCCCATGGTCAGGCCGGCGGCGAGCGCTGACCACCATAGTGCGGCGACGCTGCGTTCCAGTTCCTGATCGCCCTGGGTGCGGATGATTTCGTGCAATACAGCCGCACGTGGCGGCTGACTTTTTTCGACGTCATGCCGTTCTTCAGCCGAGAGGTTCGGGGTCTTGCCGTCTTTTTGCGCGTCCATAGAGCTCCGGAACCGGTGGCGTGTCATGTAGGTACGACACGCGGGGTTCGGCGCTTGTTCAGTGCACTGGCTGGTTTCTGTAGGAGCCGGCTTGCTGCGGGCGGCGTTCCGACGATGGGGGCGACTCGGTTTTTGCGGTGATGCTTATGGCGCCATCGCCGGCAAGCCGGCTCCTACGGAACTCGCATTACTCGTCCTTGAACTGGTCTTTGACGTATTTGATCTCGGTTCGGCCGTGTGGGGCGGGCAGGCCGTCTTCGCCGAGGTTGACGAAGACCATCTTCTCCACCGTCAGGATGCTTTTGCGGGTGATCTTGTTGCGCACTTCGCAGGTCAGGGTGATCGAGGTGCGGCCGAACTCGGTGGCGGTGATGCCCAGTTCGATGATGTCGCCCTGGCGCGAGGCGCTGACGAAGTTGATTTCGGAAATGTACTTGGTCACCACGCGCTGATTGCCCAACTGGACGATGGCGTAGATCGCCGCTTCTTCGTCGATCCAGCGCAACAGACTGCCGCCGAACAGCGTGCCGTTGGGGTTGAGGTCTTCGGGTTTTACCCATTTGCGGGTGTGGAAATTCATATTCACTCCTGAGCGTCTTGCCGAATGATGGGTGCCATCATGGCAGAGCCCGGACTAGAGCTCTATTAAGCATCGTCTATGGTCACGATTACCGTTCGGACATTGACCGACAGAAACGCTTTGGAAGATCAGCATAGCCCGCTATAATCGCCCCCGTTTCAAAACGGTAACGTTCCATTGATACCGTTTTCCCGCCACCTGTCCGAGGGGCGCTGCAGCAGGTTCAACCTGTCAGGCTCGGATGGGGCGTTGACTGGCCACGGCCAGACACTAAACGCACAACGGCGCCCATTCGCATACATTACGAATGGAGGCTCTTCATGAGCGCTGTTATCACGCCTGCAGATTTTAACGATTACAAAGTCGCCGACATGTCCCTGGCTGCCTGGGGCCGTCGCGAAACCATCATCGCTGAATCCGAAATGCCAGCCCTGATGGGTCTGCGCCGCAAGTACGTCGGTGAGCAGCCGCTCAAAGGCGCCAAGATTCTCGGCTGCATCCACATGACCATTCAGACTGCCGTGCTGATCGAAACCCTGGTGGCCCTGGGTGCCGAAGTTCGCTGGTCGTCCTGCAACATTTTCTCGACTCAGGATCAGGCCGCTGCTGCTATCGCCGCTGCTGGCATCCCGGTTTTCGCCTGGAAAGGCGAGACTGAAGAAGAGTACGAGTGGTGCCTGGAGCAAACCATCCTGAAAGATGGCGCGCCTTGGGATGCCAACATGATCCTCGACGACGGCGGCGACCTGACCCAGCTGCTGCACGACAAGTACCCACAGGTTCTGGATCGCGTTCACGGCGTGACCGAAGAAACCACCACCGGCGTTCACCGCCTGCTGGACATGCTGGCCAAGGGCGAGCTGAAAATCCCGGCCATCAACGTCAACGACTCGGTGACCAAGTCCAAGAACGACAACAAGTACGGCTGCCGTCACAGCCTGAACGATGCGATCAAGCGTGGCACCGACCACCTGCTGTCCGGCAAGCAAGCGCTGGTCATCGGTTACGGCGACGTGGGCAAGGGCTCCGCTCAGTCCCTGCGTCAGGAAGGCATGATCGTTAAAGTCTCCGAAGTCGACCCGATCTGCGCCATGCAAGCCTGCATGGACGGTTTCGAACTGGTTTCGCCGTTCATCGACGGTATCAACACCGGTACCGAAGCAAGCATCGACAAAGCGCTGCTGGGCAAGATCGACCTGATCGTGACCACCACCGGCAACGTCAATGTTTGCGACGCGAACATGCTCAAAGCCCTGAAGAAGCGCGCTGTTGTCTGCAACATCGGTCACTTCGACAACGAAATCGACACCGCTTTCATGCGCAAGAACTGGGCATGGGAAGAAGTGAAGCCACAGGTTCACAAAATCCACCGTACCGGCCCTGGCGCATTCGATGCCCAGAACGACGACTACCTGATCCTGTTGGCCGAAGGCCGTCTGGTTAACCTGGGTAACGCCACCGGTCACCCAAGCCGCATCATGGACGGTTCGTTCGCCAACCAGGTTCTGGCGCAGATCTTCCTGTTCGGCCAGAAGTACGCCGACCTGTCGCCAGCCCAGAAAGCCGAGCGCCTGACTGTTGAAGTACTGCCGAAGAAACTCGACGAAGAAGTGGCCCTGGAAATGGTCCGCGGTTTCGGCGGCGTCGTGACTCAACTGACCAAGACCCAGGCCGACTACATCGGCGTGACTGTTGAAGGTCCGTTCAAGCCGCACGCTTACCGCTACTGATTCGACCTGCTGTCCGCTCCCCATGGGAGCGGACTTAAGCAGAAACCACGCTCCCCTGTAGGAGCGAAGCTTGCTCGCGAAAGCATCACCGCGTTGTTTCTGAAGCACCGTGTTGTTGCTTTCGCGAGCAAGCTTCGCTCCTACAGTAAACGTGGCGACTGCAAGGCTTACGCGTTTCCAAGGATATGACCATGTCCCAAGACCGTCGCTACAGCTTCGAGTTCTTCCCTACGAAGACCGACGCTGGGCATGAAAAGCTGCTCGCCACTGCTCGTCAGCTGGCCACGTACAACCCCGATTTCTTCTCCTGTACCTATGGCGCTGGCGGTTCGACCCGTGATCGAACCCTCAATACCGTGTTGCAGCTCGAAAGCGAAGTCAAAGTCCCTGCCGCACCGCATCTGTCCTGCGTAGGCGACAGCAAGGACGACTTGCGCGGCCTGCTGGCGCAATACAAGGCCGCCGGCATCAAGCGTATCGTTGCCCTGCGCGGTGACCTGCCTTCGGGCATGGGCATGGCCAGCGGCGAAATGCGCCACGCCAACGACCTGGTCCAATTCATTCGTGAAGAGACCGGCGATCATTTCCACATCGAAGTCGCCGCCTACCCGGAAATGCATCCGCAAGCGCGCAACTTCGAAGACGATCTGACCAACTTCGTACGCAAAGCCAACGCTGGCGCCGACAGCGCGATCACCCAGTACTTCTTCAACGCCGACAGCTATTTCTACTTCGTCGAGCGTGTACGGGCGATGGGCGTGAACATCCCGATCGTGCCGGGCATCATGCCGATCACCAACTACAGCAAGCTGGCGCGTTTCTCCGATGCCTGCGGTGCGGAAATCCCGCGCTGGATCCGCAAGCAACTGGAAGCCTACGGCGACGACACCCAGAGCATTCAAGGCTTTGGTGAACAAGTCATCACCGAAATGTGCGAACGCCTGCTGCAAGGTGGTGCGCCAGGGCTGCACTTCTACACACTGAACCAGGCTGAAGCGAGTCTGGCGGTGTGGAACAACCTGAAGTTGCCGCGCTGATAAACGTTTAAAGCAAGATCAAAAGATCGCAGCCTTCGGCCACTCCTACATTCGGGCATGTTTAATCCCTGTAGGAGCGGTCGAAGGCTGCGATTTTTTGCTTTCTACGTACTTTTATTGTGATGCAACACACGGAGATAGAGCATCTGCAGTCGGTTTCTGGCTCTTTCCCGTTTCTCGTCGTAATCTCAAGCCCATGCCTTTGATCCCACAGTTAATTGCCGTGCTGGTTTTCACTTGCCTGAGCTTCGCCGCTCGGGGCGAGAAGCTACGCATTGTCACTGAACCGTGGGCGCCTTATGTCTACGAGGAAAATGGCAAATCACTGGGCCTGGACTACGAAACCACGGCCATCGTCTTCAAGCGCCTGGGGATCGAAGTCGAGTGGCAGTTCCTGCCGTGGAAACGCTGCCTGTCGATGCTTGAAACCGGCCAGGCCGATGGCGCGCTGGACATTTTTCACAGCGACGAGCGCGAGGCGACCCTGCTCTACCCCAGCGAACCGCTCTCGGAAGTCCAGTTCGTGCTGTTCTATGCCAACGAACGCCCGCATCCGTTTAGCACCCTCGACGATCTGAAAGGCCTGACGATAGGCACCTCGCCGGGCTATCTGTACAGCCCGGACTTCCGTGAATCGACGCTGTTCACGCGCGAACCGGCGCCCACCCATGAAGCCAACTTCGGCAAACTGGTGCGCGGCAGGATCGACCTGCTGATCACCGACCGCCGGGTGGGCCAGCATTTGCTCGACGAGTTGAATATCCGCGACCAGATCAGCGAAAACCCGACCGTCATCAGCCAGCAGAGCCAGTTTCTGGCGGTGCGCCGCAACGCGGGCATGGATTTGCTGGTGCAGCGTTTCGGCGCCGAGCTCAAACGATTCAAGCGTGAACCCGCGTACGCCGAACTCAGCGCCCGTTATGGCGCCGGTCCGGCTACCAGCACGAAAACTGCCGGGGCCACCGCTGCCCGCGAAAAAACCGTTGAGCAGCAGGAAAGCGGCGCGCAGTGATTGCTCTGTTATACTCCGGCCTTCCCGCCAGGCTCACGCCCGGACGCTCGGACTTGTTCAAGGCATCTCGACCCCGCTACAGCGCAGCTTTTCAGCCCGCGCGAGCGCTCCAGACGAGCCTTCGAGGCCCAGCAGGACCGGACGGGATTGCGTCCTCTTAAACGCCATTCGCGCCAGGCAAGACTCCCATTGGGCCAAGCCCTAACTAAAACAGGATTACTCATGTCCTTTGCTTCCCTCGGTCTCTCCGAGGCTTTAGTCCGCGCCATCGAGGCAGCGGGCTATACCGAGCCTACTCCGGTGCAACAGCGGGCCATTCCCGCCGTGTTGCAAGGTCGCGACCTGATGGTTGCGGCTCAGACAGGTACTGGCAAAACCGGTGGCTTCGCCCTTCCGATCCTGGAGCGGTTGTTCCCTAACGGTCACCCGGACAAATCCCAGCGTCACGGCCCGCGCCAACCGCGCGTACTGGTCCTGACCCCTACCCGCGAACTCGCGGCTCAAGTACACGAGAGCTTCAAGGTCTATGCCCGTGACCTGAAGTTCGTCAGCGCCTGCATCTTCGGCGGCGTCGGCATGAACCCACAGGTTCAGGCCATGTCCCGTGGCGTTGACGTGCTGGTGGCCTGCCCTGGCCGCCTGCTCGACCTCGCCGGCCAAGGCAGCGTCGATTTGTCACACGTGGAAATCCTCGTGCTGGACGAAGCCGACCGTATGCTCGACATGGGCTTTGTCCATGACGTGAAGAAGGTCCTGGCCCGCCTCCCGGCCAAGCGTCAGAACCTGCTGTTCTCGGCGACGTTCTCCAAGGACATCACCGACCTCGCCGGCAAGCTGCTGCACAACCCGGAACGCATCGAAGTGACGCCGCCGAACACCACGGTCGAGCGTATCGAGCAACGGGTTTTCCGCCTGCCAGCCAACCACAAGCGTTCGCTGCTGGCGCACCTGATTACCGCGGGCGCCTGGGAACAGGTGCTGGTGTTCACCCGCACCAAGCACGGCGCCAACCGCCTGGCCGAATACCTGGATAAACATGGCCTCAGCGCCGTTGCCATCCACGGTAACAAGAGCCAGAACGCGCGCACCAAAGCCCTGGCCGACTTCAAGGCCGGCGAAGTGCGCATCCTGGTCGCTACTGACATCGCCGCGCGCGGCCTCGACATCGACCAGTTGCCACACGTGGTCAACTTCGAACTGCCGAACGTCGACGAAGATTACGTGCACCGTATCGGCCGTACTGGCCGTGCCGGTCGTTCGGGCGAGGCGATCTCGCTGGTGGCTCCGGACGAAGAAAAACTGCTGAAAAGCATCGAACGCATGACCAAGCAGAAAATCGCCGACGGCGACCTGATGGGCTTCGATTCCAGCGCCGTGGAAGCCGAGAAACCGGAAGTGCGCGAGCGTCCGGACGTACGTAACCCGCGCAACCCACGTGGCCCGCGCGGCGACGGTCCGAACGGCAGCGGCGGTGGCGGCGGTCGTAAAGACAAGGGCAAGGACAAGGGCGGCAAGGAAAAACCGGCGGCCAGCGGCCGTGGCGAGCGCCCGGCACGTGAGCAGAAGCCACGCGAAGGCACGCCTGCCCGCGAGCAACAGCGCCCGGCGCCACGCGCTGCCGCTGATCGCGCTCCGGACGAGTTCCTGGACGACGATATCGATAACTTCGGTAACCGCGTCGACTACGTGCCTCAAGCCAAACCGGCCCAGGGCCGTGGCCGCCGTCCGGGTGCTCCGGCACAAGGCACGGCCGCTGGCGCAGGTGCTCCACGCACCGGCGGCAAGCCTCAGGGTCGCCAAAGCGGTCCACGCAGCAGCGACGGCGCCACCACTGGCACGCCGCCAGCCAAGCGCAGCGGTCCACGCAACGGTGCGCCACGTGACGGTCAGGCCCGTCGCGAAGAAGGCCGCAACCGTCGCCCGGCACGTGACGAGCAGTCACGTTCGGAACCAGCCGTGCAAAACCCGCGTGGCCCGGCTCCGAAGATCATTCACAAGGAGTCGAAAACCGATCGTTTCCCGACACCTGAACAGCTTGATCAATTGCCAGGCCGCCCGCGCGGTGAAAAACCAGCGTTGCTGACTCGCAACCGCTGAGTTTTACCCAGCCATGAAAAATGCCCCTGATCTCACGATCCGGGGCATTTTTTTCTGCTCTTCGTAGGAGCGAGGCTTGCCCGCGAAGGGGTCAACCGGATTTCTGTGGTGAGGCCGCTGGCGCTTTCGCGGGCAAGCCTCGCTCCTACAGGATTCGTGGTGCGACGCAGATTACGCTTGGCAATAAAAAACGCCCCCGATCGTGAGATCGGGGGCGTTTTTGTGTCAGGCGCGAAAATTACTTCGCTTTGACGCCTTCAAACGTTACGTACAACTCAACCGCGTCGGACGCTGGGCCCAGGTCTTTCTGCTTGCCGAAATCGGAACGCTTGAGGTTGGTGGTGCCTTCGAAGCCGGCACGGTAGCCGCCCCATGGATCCTTGCCTTCACCCAGGAAGGTCGCCTTGACCACGACTGGCTTGGTCACGCCAGCGATGGTCAGATCACCCGCCACGTCCGCAGTGTCTTTGCCAGCGGCGTTTTTGCCGGTGGATTTGACGCTGGTGGAAACGAAGGTGGCTTTAGCGAATTTGCTCGCGTTCAGGAAATCACCGCTGGCGATGTGCTTGTCGCGTTCGGCGTTGTTGGTGAAGACGCTGGCGGTGTTCACATTGAACTCGATCTTGGCGTCTTCAGGCTTGGCAGCGTCGAAGCTGAACTTGCCATCGATATCCTTGAAGGTACCGGTGATGAAGCTGTAGCCCAGGTGGCTGATCTTGAAGTCAACGAAGGCGTGCTGGCCTTCCTTGTCGACGACATAATCAGCGGCCATTACGTTACCGGCGGACAGCAGAGCGGAACCGATTGCCAAAGCGGCGAGGGTCTTTTTCAACATGCTTTCTATTCCTTTGGAGTCGAGGTTGAACTTCAGGCTTTGCGACCCAGCATTCGAGTAAGGGTCGCATCACGATCGATAAAGTGGTGCTTCAATGCTGCCAACGCATGGAGACCGGAAAAAATTACCAGCACCCATGCCAGATACAGATGAATCTCACCGGCGGTGTCTGCCTGGTCCGGTAGTCCGGAAACCAGTGCAGGAACTTCGAACAGGCCAAACACCGGAATCCCGACACCATCTGCGGTGGAAATCAGGTAACCGGCAATCATCACAGCAAACAGACCCAGGTACAGGAACGAATGGCCAAACTTCGCGCCCATGCGCGTCAGCCGGCCATAGCTTTCCAGCGTTGGCGGTGGTGGGCTGATAAAGCGCCACAGCACCCGAAGCACCATCACGGCCAGCAACACCAGGCCAATGCTCTTGTGCAGCTCCGGCGCATCTTTGCGCCAGGTGCTGTAGTAGTCGAGATCGACCATCCACAGGCCCAGTGCAAACAGACCGAAGACCGCCAGCGCCACGCCCCAGTGCATGAAGATGCTGACCCAACCGTAGCGGGAAGAAGAGTTACGTAGCTGCATGCCCAAATCCTGTGAGAATTGCGACCAAGACTATCGAGTTATCTATCGAATTAAAGCGGAAAATTTCGCTTTGAAATATCGAGAAATACGATCAAGAGTCTGAAATCGGTGAGTTAAGGAAAGATTAACGACCAATGTGTGAAAAAAAATGACGCCCAGATCAAGAACACCAATGCCATGAGATTTATTCAATTCTTTTCTTCGGGCATAAAAAAACGCGGCATTTACGCCGCGTTTCTTTAATCCAGACGCTTACTGCGCTTTGGTATCAGCTACCGGGGTCGCAGCAGGTTTGGCTGCAGGTTTCTTCGCCGCTTCAGCTTTCTTTGCCGCCGGTTTGACCGGAGCTTTTTTGGTTTCGGCAGCAGGCTTTTTCGCCGGCGCCTTGGCCGCAGCCTTCTTGGCCGGCTCGGCTTTCACCGGGGCGGCAGGTTTCGGCGCTTCCACTGGCGCAGGGGCCGGGGCTGCTACTGGAGCCGGTGCCGGGGCTGGCGGTGTGACGGGCTCTGGCGCTTTCACGGGTTCCGGCTTCTTGTCGTCGTCCGAAGAACCACCGAACAGGTTGCTGAAGAAGTTGCCTTTCTTCGCCGCCACTGCGCCGGCTGCTGCAGCAGTCGCTGCCGGGACAACCTTCGCCGGTTCAAACGACTTGCCGGCCGCCAGGTCTTCAACCTGACCGGCTGCACGCTGACCGGTGCGCAACGCGCCTTCCAGAGTGCCCGGGTACAAGGTGTCGGTGTGTTCGCCAGCAAACGCTACGCGTTGCAGCGGACGTTCCCACAGGCGCCAGAACTTGCTGATCTGGCCCGGACCGAAGGCCAGGTAAGCGCCGCCCATCGAAGGGTCGGTGCTGTAGCGACGGATTTCATAACCGGTGAACGAACCGCGCGCCTGTGGATAAAACGTGTGCAAGCGAATCAGCACCTGATCGGCCATCTGCTTGTCGCCGAAGGCCTGCATCACTCGTGCGTTGTCGCCGGACAGGTTGATCACCACGTTGGCACCACCCTTCAGCGCCGGCTCGACCCACAACATGCCCAGGCCGGTGTTGCTGTAGATCTCGCCGGACATGCGCGCCTTGCTTTCCCAGACCGGCGTCTTGAACTTCAGCATGATCTGGTCGCGCCAACCGTAGTTGGTGCCTTTGATCGCGCCCATGTGCTGGGCATCCAGTGCCGGGGTCATCACGATTTTGTTGAGGGCGCGCAACGGCACCGCGACCACGACGTAGTCAGCCTGATAGCCGACGCTGCCGACCTTGACGGTCACGCCGTCCTTGTCCTGGGTGATGGACGAGACCGGGGAACTGGTCTTGATGGTTTTCAGCTGTTTGACGAAGGCTTGTGCCAGCACCGGGCTGCCGCCCAGCAGGCGCGAAGCGCGCAGGTCACGGTCGGACACGCCACGGTAAACCCGGCTCTGTTGTGCGTAGTACAGCAACGACAGGCGCGAAGGTTCGTCATAACGGGTACGGATTTGCTGATTGATCAATTGGCGAGCCGTGGCTGGCAACGTCAAACGGTCGAGCCAGTTGGAGACGTTGATCTGATCCAGGGCATGCAGCGCGCTGGTCGCGGCAGGGTTCAGCGGGTCTTCGATCGAGCGCGCCAGGTCGTCCAGGGTCTTCTCGTAACGCTTGAGCGCATCAGCGGTGGCCGGCTCTTTGGTGGCCAGGTCAGCGGCGGTGTAATACACGCCGTCGATCAGGTAGCTCGGCGTGCGCACGAATTCAGGGGCCGGCGTGGTGCTCAGCTTGAAGGTCGATACGTACTTGTTCAACACCGGCTGAGTCTTGTCGTTGCCGATCCATTCGCTGGTGGCCATGCCGGAACGACCACCCAGGGTCGGCTTGGCTTCCAGCAGGGTCACCTGCCAGCCTTTGTTCTGCAGTTCGTAGGCCGCCGTCAGGCCCGAGAGCCCGCCGCCGATCACGATCGCCGTTTTATCCTTGGCCAGCGCAGACACGCTGAACAGCCCCAACATCACCAGCGCACAGGCGCGCAGCCAACCAGCAGACATTCAGCGAACTCCGGAAATACACGTAGAAAAAAGCGGTTTTGCGAGTCAGACGACTCAAAGAACCGCGAAGAATACGTTAGCCATCAAAGGGCCGCCAGCGACGTCTATCGCCCTATACAAAGTAGCTCATTCGACACAATGGGTTGTCCCGATGCCACGCATTGCATAGGCTTGCGCGATTGTATGTCCGCGCCTGTCGCGGACCGCCTCGAGGAGACTGGAAATGGGCCTGAATAATCAGTGGATGCAACGCGATCTCGCCGTGTTGTGGCATCCCTGCACCCAGATGAAAGACCACGAACAGCTGCCGCTGATCCCGATCAAGCGCGGTGAAGGCGTGTGGCTGGAAGACTTCGAAGGCAAACGCTACCTCGACGCCGTCAGCTCCTGGTGGGTCAACGTGTTCGGCCACGCCAACCCGCGCATCAACCAGCGCATCAAGGATCAGGTCGATCAGCTGGAACACGTGATCCTCGCCGGTTTCAGCCATCAGCCGGTGATCGAGTTGTCCGAGCGTCTGGTGAAGATGACGCCGGAAGGCCTGACCCGATGCTTCTACGCCGATAACGGTTCGTCCTGCATCGAAGTCGCGCTGAAAATGAGCTTTCACTACTGGCTGAACCGCGGCCAGCCGAACAAGAAGCGCTTCGTCACCCTGACCAACAGCTACCACGGCGAAACCATGGCGGCGATGTCGGTGGGCGATGTGCCGCTGTTCACCGAAACCTACAAGGCGTTGCTGCTGGACACCATCAAGGTGCCGAGCCCCGATTGTTACCTGCGCCCTGAAGGCATGGGCTGGGAAGAACACTCGCGGAACATGTTCGCCGCGATGGAACAGACCCTGGCCGAAAACCACGACACCGTCGCGGCGGTGATCGTCGAGCCGCTGATCCAGGGCGCCGGCGGCATGCGCATGTATCACCCGGTTTACCTGAAACTGCTGCGCGAAGCCTGCGACCGTTATGGCGTGCACCTGATCCACGACGAAATCGCCGTCGGCTTCGGCCGCACCGGAACGATGTTCGCCTGCGAACAGGCCGGCATCCGCCCGGATTTCCTCT
This sequence comes from Pseudomonas sp. PDM01, assembly GCF_014852325.1. NCBI lineage: Bacteria > Pseudomonadati > Pseudomonadota > Gammaproteobacteria > Pseudomonadales > Pseudomonadaceae > Pseudomonas > Pseudomonas sp. PDM01. The sequence goes on along the minus strand of NZ_JACVBK010000002.1, from coordinate 548,568 downwards.
GCCTGTCCAAGGCCCTGACCGGCGGTTACCTGCCGCTGGCGGCGTGCGTGACGACGGAAGATGTCTACAGCGCGTTCTACGACGACTACCCGACCTTGCGCGCGTTCCTGCATTCGCACAGCTACACCGGCAATCCGCTGGCGTGCGCGGCGGCGTTGGCGACGCTGGATATCTTCGAAGAAGATAACGTGATCGAGAACAACAAGGCGCTGGCCCAGCGCATGGCCTCCTCCACCGCGCACCTGGCCGATCATCCGAACGTCTCGGAAGTGCGTCAGACCGGCATGGTGCTGGCCATCGAGATGGTCAAGGACAAGGCGACCAAGGAAGCTTATCCGTGGCAGGAACGTCGTGGCTTGAAGGTGTTCCAGCACGCGCTGGAACGCGGTGCTTTACTTCGACCGCTGGGCAGCGTGGTGTATTTCCTGCCGCCGTACGTGATCACCCCGGAGCAGATCGACTTTCTGGCGGAAGTGGCCAGTGAAGGGATCGACATTGCGACACGCAACAGTGTGAGCGTGTCGGTGCCGCAGGATTTCCACCCCGGTTTCCGCGATCCGGGTTGATTGATCACACACAGCGATCAATGTGGGAGCGAGCCTGCTCGCGATGCTGACGCCGAGGTCTTTCTGATCATCCTCGGTGATGCTATCGCGAGCAGGCTCGCTCCCACAAAGACGACCAACACCTTTTTCAGAGAACCCGCATGAGACTGTCCCGCTTTTTCATCGACGCCCCCCTGAGCACTGGCGAGCACGAGTTGCCCGAGGCACAGGCCCATTACATCAGCCGCGTGCTGCGCATGGCCGAGGGTGATGCGTTGCAACTGTTCGACGGTTCGGGTCATGAGTTTCGCGCGAAGCTGGTCGAGGTCGGCAAGAAGCGCGTCGTGGTACAGATCGACGAAAGCTTCGCCGGGCAAATCGAATCGCCGCTGCAGATCCATCTCGGCCAGGGCCTGTCCCGTGGCGAGCGGATGGACTGGGCGATTCAGAAAGCCACCGAACTGGGCGTGACCGAAATCACCCCGATCTTCAGCGACCGCTGTGAAGTCCGCTTGAAGGACGAGCGCGCCGACAAACGCCTGATGCACTGGCGCCAGGTGGCGATCAGCGCGTGCGAGCAATGCGGGCGTTCACGGGTGCCGGTGATTCACCCGCCGGTGTTGTTGGCCGACTGGTTGAAGCAGACCGAGGCGGAGTTGAAGTTGGTGCTGCATCCGGTGGCTGAGCCGTTGGTGAGTCATGCCAAACCGGCGACGCTGGCGTTTCTGATCGGGCCTGAGGGTGGGTTGTCCGATGCTGAGGTTGATCAGGCCAAGGCTGCGGGGTTCCACGCTGCGCGCCTCGGGCCTCGGGTGTTGCGCACCGAGACCGCGCCGGTGGTGGCGCTTGCGGTGGCCCAACAGCTTTGGGGCGACTTCTAGGGCTCCATCGCCTGTAGGAGCGAGGCTTGCCCGCGAAGAACGATAACGCGGTTCGCCAGGTAGACCGCGGCGACTGCTTCGCGGGCAAGCCTCGCTCCTACAAGACGTAAAACATAATCGCCACAAAGTGCAGCAAACTCCCCGCGATCACGAACAAATGCCAGATCCCGTGCGCATGCCGCAGCCGATGATCCAGTGCAAAAAAGATAATCCCCACGGTGTACAAAATCCCGCCCGAGGCCAGCCAGGCAAACCCGGCCGTGCCCAGCGCCGCCAATAGCGGCTTGACCGCCACCAGCACGATCCAGCCCATCACCGCGTAAATCACGATCGACAGGATCCGCGCTTCCGAACGCGGCTTGATCTCCTGAAGGATGCCGATCAACGCCAGCCCCCAGACAATCCCGAACAACGTCCAGCCCCACGGCCCGCGCAGGGTCACCAGGCAAAACGGTGTGTAGCTGCCGGCGATCAACAGGTAGATCGAAAAGTGATCGACCTTCTGCATGATCGCTTTCTTGCGCCCGCGCACGCTGTGGTAAACGGTCGATGCGCTGTAGAGCACCATCAAGGTGAAACCGTAAATCGCCACGCTGACGATCTTCCAAGGGCTGCCGTCCATGCCGGCGATCACCAGCATCCACACCACCCCGACCGTCGCCGCCACCGCCCCGACCAGATGCGTCCAGGCGTTCAATCTTTCCCCGTGGTACATGTGTTGCTCACCTCACAATCCAATGCAGCGTTGCGCAAGGCTCAGGCCTCAAGCGTAAAAGCGCAACTCTTCAGTACACCCTCGCACCCTGTAGGAGCCGGCTTGCCGGCGATTGGCCCTCAAGCGTTACGATAATTTCAAGGCCGCCATCGCCAGCAAGCTGGCTCCTACAAAGGTCTGCGTGAGGCCAGAGAATTAGGCACAATCGAGCCATTCGAATAAGAGTCACGCCCATGCTGATCGATGAAGAGTTGACCCTGAAAAAACTCGAGGTGTTCCTCGCCTTCATGCGCACCGGCAATCTGGCTCGCGCCGCTGCCGAATTGCAGACCAGCAACGTCAGTGTGCACCGGGCGATCCACTCCCTGGAAAGCGCCCTGCGCTGCCCGCTGTTCAAGCACGAAGGCCGTAACCTGACGCCGCTGGAAAGCGCCTACGTACTGGAAGAACGGGCACAGAAGCTGATTCAGGACGTGGTCGAAACCGTGCGCCTGACCCGCGAAGCCGCAGGCTTCTCGGCTGAGCGCTTCAAGCTGGGTTCGTTGTATTCGCTGACAGTGAAGACCGTTCCGCAACTGATCATGGGCCTGAAAATCCGCCGCAGCGAACTCAACATCGACCTGATCCTCGGCTCGAATTTCGACCTGTTGTACAAGCTCAAGAACATGGAAGTCGACGCGATCCTGGTGTCTTTGGACGAGAGCGTGAATGACCCGGATTGCGAGCAGATCCCGCTGTTTTCCGATGATATTTTCCTGGCCACCCCGGCGGATTCGAAGTTTGCCCAGCGCGCGGAAGTCGATCTGGCCGAAGTCCGCGACGAGACGTTCATTACCCTGACCCAAGGCTTCGCCACGCACCAGGATGGCAATCGGGTGTTCAAGCAGGCGGGGTTCGAGCCGAAGGTGGCGATGCAGGTCAACGACATCTTCACCCTGCTGAGCATGGTCAGTTCGGGGGTGGGTTATGCGTTGCTGCCAGGAAGGATTGCAGCGGTGTATGAGAACCGGGTGAAACTGATTCCGTTGCAGGAAAAGTATCGGTTGCAGCAGCACATCGGCGTGGTGTTTTTGAAGGCCAAGGAGCGCGATCCGAATTTGCTGGCGCTGCTGGCGGAGTGTCGGATGTATGCCAATCGCCAGGCTTAAGACCACGTCGCACCCTTCGCGGGCAAGCCTCGCTCCTACAGGGATATGCAGTCTCTGTAGGAGCGAGGCTTGCCCGCGAAGACGTCAGAACAATCAGCGATAAATCATCGGACTAACCAACAATCCCGCGAACAATGAAATACAGCAGCGATGGCCCAAGCAAACACCCAAGCCCGGTGTGGAACGTCGCCGTCAATGCGCCATAAGGCACCAACCGCCGATCCGTCGCCGCCAATCCGGCGGTCACACCGCTGACCGTACCGGCCAACCCGCCAAACACCATCGCCGAGCGCGGGTTATCCAACCCCATCCAGCGCGCCGCCATCGGCGTGCCGACCATCACCAGAATCGCCTTGATCAACCCGGTGGCAATCGACAATGCGACCACATCGGAACTCGCGCCAATCGCCGCGCCAGTCACCGGCCCGACGATGTACGTCACCGCGCCCGCACCGATGGTGGTCATGCTGATTGCATCGCGATAACCGAACACCCAGGCAATGCTCGCCCCGACAATGAACGGCAACACCGTGCCCAGCAACAACGCGATCACGCCGATCATCCCGGCCTTTTTCGCTTCGGTGGCCTGCACTTCGAACGCCGTGGCGACGATGGCAAAGTCGCGCAGCATCGCCCCGCCCATCAAACCGATACCCGAGAACAGTGTCAGGTCCGCCAGGCCTTTTTGCCCGCCGGTCATGGTGCCGCCGACCCACGCCAGGACCAGGCCGATGACAATGGCAATCGCCGAGCCATGAATCCGTCCGAACGTCAGGCGCTTGGACAACACCACCGACACCCACATGATCACGCCAACGAACGCGAACGCCGTGACCAGACCGTTAGTTGCCAAGCCCTTCTCGATGACTTCCAACATATCAGCGGCCTCCTACTGGCGTGCCAACGGGCGTGAGTTCCGCAGGCTCATCAGGCAACGGTTCGCCTTTGTGGGTCCGGCTGATCAGGGCAATGGTGCAGCCGCAGAGCACCACCGAACCGATGGCCGCGAGCACCGCCACCGGGCCGCCGTGCAAGGCGGTCACGACGTTCTGTTGCGCCGCCATCGCCACCACCACCGGAATGTACATGGCGCCCCAGAAGCCGACGCCCATCTCGCAATCCTTGGTCATGCCGCCGCGCTTGTGCATCCACAACCGTGCGCAGATCAGCAGGATCATCGCGATCCCGACCCCGCCCACATTGGATTTGACGCCCAGCAATACGCCCAGCGCATCGCCCAGAATCACCCCTGCCAGCGTACAGATCGCCAACAGCGCCACACCGTAAATAATCATTGTTGTAGTCCTCAAAGTGCATCGTCGAATGTTGTTTTTGTTGTTCGAAGGCCTGAGTCGGAGGTCTAGAGTTGGTGGCTTCCCTCCTCACGCAACAGCGCCTGCAAGGTGTCGAGCCGCGCCCCGTCGAAGGCAATCACGGTGCCCTGCTCGAACACCCGGCGCGCCAGCCCGGTCAGCACCGCACCGGGCGGCAGTTCGATTTGTAGCCGTACGCCGCGCTCGTAGGCGCTTTGTACCGTGCCGCGCCAATCGACGATGCGGCACATGTTGTAAGCCAGGTCTTCGCGCAGGGCTTCGATGTTGATGATTGGCCGCGCGCGACTGCCGCTCAGGTAACCCACCGACGGGCTTTTCAACTGCACGCGGGTGAAAGCTTCGGCCAGTATTTTCGCCGGCGCATCCAGCAGCGGGCAGTGCGACGGCACGCTGACGGCAAGTCGCTTGGCCAGGCCTGCGCCGCGCCCTTTCGCCAACTCGGCGACGGCCTTCATCGCACCGTCGCTGCCGGCAATCACCACCTGGTTATCGGCGTTGATGTTGGCCAGGTAAACCGGCGTATCGACGCTGTGAACCTGCGCCAGCAAGCCTTCCACTGTGGATAAATCGAGACCGATGATCGCGGTCATGCCGTAGCCCTGTGGATAAGCCTGCTGCATCAATTCACCGCGCAGGCTGACCAGATGCAGCGCATCGCTGAAGCTCAAGGCACCCGAAACCACGGCGGCCGGATAAGCACCAATGGACAAGCCCGCCACGTAATCCGGCGTCATCGATAACTGACGCGAAGCCGCGACACCGGCAATCAACAGGCACAGCTGAACCGCCCGTGTCGACTTCAATGCTTCAGCGCAATCCAGCAGCAAAGCATCTTCGCCAAGCACTTCGCTCGCCTCGATCACCGTCTCGCGAGGCAAACGATGGAGCATGCCCGGCTGCTGCGCGCCCTGGCCGGGGAACACCAGCAAACTGCTCACGCTGCTTGCTCCTGCGGGTTCCACGGATCGATCACAAGGCAGGCTTCACTCGCGTTTTTCAGCAACACCCGACGCGCAGGACCGGCCCATTCACGCAGGGCGACGGCGCCAAACGGCGTCTGCAATTGCATGTCCACCTGGCACTTGGCGCGGTCCAGAATCGTCAGCAGTTCCTGCGCCTTTAACCGTTCCAGAACCTGCGGCGTACGCAGGATCAAATCCAGATCGCTGCTCTCATGCAAAGCAACAACGCCACTGGCCAATTCAAATCCGGCACTGCCGCTGACGCCCCACACCCAACCGCAGCCATCAAGCAACGGCCGCAATTGGTTGAGGGCCTGCACGGCGGGCAAATCCCGATCGATCGAGACATGACACAGCGCTTCCGGTGTGACGCGACGCTGAACCGCATCGACCGCCATCACCGTCGCATACCGCTGCTCACGCAACCGTCCACGCACCCCGACCGCGATGAAACCCGGCGTACTCAACGCACGCCGAACCACCACCGGCTGACCCGCGCTGATCGACTCGATCACCCACGCAGGCGCCTGCGCAGGCAACTGCTCCGGGGTCATCCCCCACAGCAGGTCGTGAGCCAGAAACGTGTTCACCACTGTGCTCTCAGCAGTTGGCGAACCGTGCTCGACGCGGCGCGGTTGCTCGCGCCCAAACGGCTGCTCAAATCGCGACCGCTTGCGGCAACATCGCCAATCGCCAGATTCAGGCATTCCGTCACTCGCGCCAGATCCGCTGATGTCGGCTGCTCAATCTGGTCCACCGACAAGGTTTCCCAGAGCAAACCGAGACTGGCGTAGCTGTCGATGTCATACGCCATCGGCGGCACGCTGGCGGCCAGTGCTTCCAATTCTTCGACACTGCGCAAGGTCACCCGCGCCGCTGACGCCTTGCCCATCGCATGCACCATCACGCCCGGATCACGCAGGGCGATCAGCCGATTGGCCTGGTAGCCATGAGCCAAAAACGCTCCGGACATCGCCTTGCCCACCAGCAAACCAATCACGGCGTGGCCAGCCAACCGGGCGCGGGCATAACTGTCCGCCGCGCCCGCCAAGGCCTGATGAATGCCCAACGCTTCTTCGCGCCGACCGTAAGCCTGACTCGGCACATCGATGATCGCGATCACGGCGCGCTTATGCGATTTATCAGCGTCAGCCACGATGATTTCATCCACCGCCTTGGCCAAGCCCCAACCTTCCAGCAAGCCCACTTCACCGTTGCGAGCGCGGACGAAACGGTTGTCGGGATCTGCCACCACCGCGACAAACCGGACCGGTTGTTCGCCCACCACACCATCAGCGACTTTCAGCGACGCGGGCAAACCCACCACCGGTTTCGCGCCTGCACTCAAGGCGTTGAACCAGTTCAAACCTCTCAGGGAATACGAACTCATGAGCGCTCTCCTTGATACAGATCGCGAACCGTTGCCGCATCGATTTGCGGCTCGGCGTCCAGGCGGGCCAGCCGTTGCAGGAACAAATCGGCCTGACGACTGCGTTGTTGTTCCGGCAAGCCTTGTTGCAGCAAGTCACTGACCTGCTGCCGGACCTGCGCCACATCGTCAGCGACAAAGCGATCCACCAGACCGCTGGCAAAGCGTTGCTCGCCACCGGTCAGGCTCCAGATGAACGGACGGTCGCGGGAGTCGTATTCCTCAAGCCCGGCTTCCTGTTCGATCACCTGTGGGCCGTTCAGGCCAAGACGCGCTTCCTGAGTCACCAACAAATAGCTGCACAACCCGGCGGCAATCGACATCCCGCCAAAGCAGCCGACGCTGCCCGCCACCACGCCGATCACCGGTTGGTACTGGCGCAGATCGACAATCGCCGCATGAATGTCGGCAATCGCCGCCAACCCGAGGTTGGCTTCCTGCAAGCGCACGCCGCCGGTTTCCAGCAGCAACACGGCGCGGGTTGGAATGCCGTTGCGGTTGTCTTCAGCGGCGAGTTCCAGCGCACCGGCAATCTTCGCCCCGCCGACTTCACCGAGGCTGCCGCCCTGGAAAGCGCCTTCGATGGCGGCGATCACCACCGGCAAACCGCCGAGGCTGCCCTTGGCAATCACCACGCCGTCATCAGCTTGCGGCACCACGCCCTGGCGCGACAGCCAGGGCGACATGACGCGTTGAAACGGGTCGAGCAATTCGCGGAAGGTACCGGCATCGAGCAAGGCTTTCGCCCGTTGCCGCGCGCCGAGTTCGATGAAGCTGCGTCTTTGTAGGTATGGCTGGGGGAGCGCTGCACTGTCAGTCATGGCCGATCTCCTCAAAGCCTTGTTCCAGACGCAAGCGCACCACGCCGGGGGTCGCGCCGAAATCGTGGATATCGATGGCCATTGCCGGTGGTGTCTGGCCGTCGAACATCCGTGCGAACAGATGCTGCCAGCGTTGTTCGGCGCCATTGACCGAGGTCTGCACCTTGATGGTCAGCTTGCCCGCCTGACCCGGTTCGATCAGCACTTCCAGATCGCCCGAACCGACACAACCCACCAGCGTGCGACCGCGTGGCGGCTGCCCGGCGGGGAATTCAAAGGATAAGGTTTCCATCAAAACGCTCCCTGGTTGATGCCGTCAGCCGACGCAATGCGGTCGATGAACAGGCAGGCTGCGAGCAAGTCCGCAGCACCGCCGGGCGAGGCATTCAACGCGATTAATTGTTCGTCCAGTTCATGCAAGCGACGGCGACCGGCAAGGCTGGCGCTGCCACCCGCGTCGAGCACTGCCTGGGCGCCGAGTTGCATGGTGTGCAGGCCTTGTTCGCCGGCGCGGTAGAGCACGCAGGTGTCACTCAGTTGAGTCATGATCGCCAGCAGCGCATCGAGCCGGGCGTTCTGTTCGCCATGGCCGGCGGCGCGGCTGCGTTTGAGTTGCGGCAGTGCGCGTTGAATCACCGAAGGGAAACCGAGCTGGGCTTCTTCACGGGCACCGCGCGCGCCGTAGCGTTGAGCGACTTGCGCGCCGTGGCTCAGAGGACGCGGGGCATATCGGTCGTCAAGTATCGCCAGTCGGGCGGCGCGCAGCGTCACCGTGCTTGCGTGGATATTCGAGCAGTCCAGCGCGGCGGCAGTGACCAGCAGGCCCAACGCCCAGATCGCGCCCCGATGTGTATTCACACCGTTCGTGGTGGCGAGCATGGTTTGCTCGCCTTCCCGGCCAATCCGCCCAATCGCTTCGCGCAGCGGTACACCGACTTCGCCAAACGCGATGGCCGATTCCGCCATTTCCTTGAATGCTGGCCACAGCGACAACGCCGAAGCGTGCATCAGCCCGAGGTGCAAATCGGTGTGTGCGCCATTGCCGCGACGATCCACCAGCGCCGGTTTCGGCGACAGGTCCGCTTCGTCGATCAGCGCGTCCACTGCCAGGTCCGCCAGCCGTTCGGCCAGCGACAGAGGTTTGGGTTGCAGGTTGAATGCGTGCATTACCAGCTCCTGAACTTGGCGGGCGGGTTGTAGAGGCCACCGGACCACTCGACCAGATCGGCCACGCTTTTGGCGGCGAGCAATTCGCGGGTGGCGTCGGTGCGACGGATGCCGAGGTCTTCAGGCAAGGCGATCAAGCCTTCGCGACGCATCCGGGCGGTGTCTTTCGGGTTGTGACGCAGGCCGATGGCAGTCACCCCAGCGACGGCGGCGATCATTGCCTGACGCTCTTCCAGCGAACGTGCCTTGTACAAATAGGCGATGCCTTCTTCGGTCAGCAGGTGGGTGACGTCGTCGCCGTAAATCATGATCGGCGCCAGCGGCATGCCGCTTTTCTTCGCCACTTCAATCGCGTCGAGGGTTTCGACGAAGGTCGGTTTGCCGCCCTCCTGGAACGTCTCGACCATTTGCACCACGAGTTTTTTGCCGCGTTCGAGCAAGGGTTCCGGCGCATCGCCGTGGCGCATGTCGAGCCAGGCCGGCGTGCCGTGACGCCGCCCACGCGGGTCGTGCCCCATGTTTGGCGCCCCACCGAAACCGGCCAGGCGCCCGCGAGTCACGGTGGAGGAATGGCCATCGCCATCGACTTGCAGGGTCGCGCCGATGAACAGGTCCACCGCGTATTGCCCCGCCAGTTGGCTGAACATCCGGTTGGAACGCAGCGACCCGTCGCGCCCGGTGAAGAACACGTCCGGCCGCGCAGCAATGTAGTTTTCCATGCCCAGTTCGGTGCCGAAGCAATGCACGCTTTCGACCCAGCCGCTTTCGATGGCCGGGATCAAGGTCGGGTGTGGATTGAGCGTCCAGTTGCGGCAGATCTTGCCTTTGAGGCCGAGGGATTCGCCGTAGGTCGGCAGGATCAGTTCGATGGCGGCAGTGTTGAAACCGATGCCGTGGTTCAGCGACTGCACGTTGTGTTTTTCGTAGATTCCGCGGATCGCCATCATCGCCATCAGCACGTGCACAGGCTTGATGTGCCGTGGGTCGCGGGTGAACAGCGGCTCGATGTAGAACGGCTTGTCGGCCACCACCACGAAATCGACCCAGGACGCGGGGATGTCGACGCGAGGCAGGTCAGTGACGTCGTCTACAAGCTGGTTCACCTGAACGATGACGATGCCGTCGCTGAAGGCCGCTGGTTCGATCAATGCAGGCGTGTCTTCGGTGCTGGGGCCGGTGTAGATGTTGCCGGCGCGGTCGGCCATGAAACCGGCCGAGAGCACGACGTTGGGAATCAGGTCGACCACCAATCGTGCGTAGAGCTCGATGTAGGTGTGGATCGCACCGATTTCCAGCAGGCCGTCTTCCAGCAATTGGCTGATGCGCAGGCTCTGGGTGCCGGCGAAAGAGAAATCGAGCTTGCGGGCGATGCCGCGTTCGAACAGGTCCAGATGCTCGGAGCGCCCGACGCTGGGCATGATCATGTGCAGGTCGTGGAGCCTGGCAGGATCGGCCTTGGCCAGGGAGCGCGAAAGGAAATCCGCCTGCTTCTGGTTGTTGCCCTCCAGTACCACGCGGTCGCCGGGCAGGATTAACGCCTCCAGCGCTGCCACGATGTTGTCGGTGGGCAGCACCACACCGTCAGCCAGGCCCTTGACCAACGCCAGACGCCGCTGCTTTTCGCTGCGCCGCCGCGTCCATCGCGAGTCGGGGGATATTGTTGTTGTCATGACCACTCCACGGGTTCGCTGTCGTGGGAGTCACCTTAGGAGGGTTGGGTGGGGGGCATCAATCAAGCAGAGAGACGGATCGTTACGGTCAGGGTAATGGTTGGCAGGACGGACGCCTTCGCGGGCAAGCCTCGCTCCTACAGGGGTTTTGTGTGCGCCCCGATCCATTGTAGGAGCGAGGCTTGCCCGCGAAGGGGCCAGTCAGGTCAACCCGGCACTCACAAGCAACTCCTCCAGCGCCAGCAAGTCAGGCACCTTGGCCACTTGATCGCCCACCTGCACCGCCGCCTGTTCCAGCGCACATAACGGCACATCCACATAGCTGAGCTGACTGTCGAGCTTGTAGGAACGAGGAATCCCCTGCACCAGCAACGCGATAAATTTCAGCTCAGGCCGCCCGCCCAGGGCATTGAGAATCACGATCCGCGCGCGCTCGCCAATGACGATTTTATCGCCGCACGCCGACTCAAAGCTCAGCAACGGAATCTGCCGCTCCCGCCAGCTCACCCGCCCCAGGTACCACGGCGGCGTATCGAGATCGAAGGCTCCCGGCTGATAGTCGATCAACTCCGCCACCGCGACGTTGGGCAAAATCAGGTTGCGGTCAGCCAGGGGCAACAGCAGCCCGGTGAGGTTGCTGGTGCGATGTTCAAGCATGGGTTTTGCTCCACAGGGCGATGCTTTCGAGCAGCACCGATTCCTGATACGGCTTGCCGAGGTAGTCGTTGACGCCGATGGCCATGGCGCGGTCGCGGTGTTTCTGGCCGGTGCGCGAGGTGATCATAATGATCGGCAGGTGTTGCAGTCGCTCGTCGGCGCGCACCTGGGTGGCGACTTCGAAACCGTCCATGCGCGGCATTTCGATGTCCAGCAGCATCAGGTCCGGCATGTGATCTTCGAGCAGCAGCATGGCATCGACGCCGTCCTTGGCCGTCAGCACGTTCATGCCGTGGCGTTCGAGTAAACGACTGGTGACCTTGCGCACGGTGACCGAGTCGTCGACCACCATGACCAGCAAGGGCTTGTGCGGCTCGGGTTCAGGGTCTTGAAGCAGCCGTCGTTGCGGCACCTGCGCCTGCATCGCACGGATCGGCGCCAGCAGATCGATAATCAGCACCACGCGGCCATCGCCCAGAATCGTCGCCCCGGACAAACCCTGCACCGCCGCAAATTGCGGGCCGAGGCTTTTCACCACAATCTCGCGGGTGCCGGCCATGGCATCGACCTGCACCGCGATGTGGCGCTCGTTGCATTGCACCAGCAATACCGGCAACGGCAGGCTCTGGCCCAACAGTTTCGGGCGTGTACTGGTTTTCAGCAGTTCACCGAGGTAGCACAGTTCATAGTGCTGCCCGGCGTATTTGTAAGTCGGCGGATCGAGCCGGTAATGCCCTTCGAGTTCGTTGGGCAACACACGCACGATGCCGTCGATGGTGTTCAGCGGGATCGCATATTGATCCTCAGCGCACTGCACCATCAGCGCCCGGTTGACCGACACGGTGAACGGCAGGCGAATGCGAAAATGCACGCCCTGCCCCGCCACAGAGTCGATGCTCATCGTGCCGCCGAGTTGCCGGACTTCTTCATGAACCACGTCCATGCCCACGCCACGCCCGGAAATCTGGGTGATTTTCTCGGCCGTGGAGAACCCCGGTTGCAGGATGAACTGCAGCACGTCGCGGTCGCTGATGTCGCTGTCAGCGGCGAGCAACCCGCGCTTGATTGCCTTGCGCCGCACCGCGTCCAGCGGCACGCCGGCGCCGTCGTCGCGGATGTCGAAAATGATGTCGCCGCCCTCGCGGGACAGGTCGAGGGTGATCCGCCCTTGCGCCGGTTTCCCGGCCGCGATGCGCACGTCTGCGGATTCGAGACCATGGTCCACCGCGTTGCGCAGCATGTGTTCCAGCGGCGCGGCCATGCGTTCGAGGACGTTGCGGTCCATCTCGCCTTCGGCGTTGCCGACCACGAATTCCACCTCCTTGCCCAGCTCGCTGGAGACCTGGCGGACGATGCGCTTCAAGCGCGGCAACATCCGCTCGAACGGCACCATGCGCGAGCGCATCAGGCCTTCCTGCAATTCGGTGTTGATGCGGCCTTGCTGTTGCAGCAGGTTCTCCGCGTCCTGATTGCGCCGGTCGAGGGTTTCCTTGAGGTCAAGCAGGTCAGAGGCGGATTCGAACAGCGCCCGCGACAGCTGCTGCAACTGCGAGTGACGGTCCATTTCCAGCGGATCGAATTCTTCGTAGCCCGAGCGTTCAGCGTCGACTTGCTGGCGGCTGAGAATCCTGCCCTGGGTTTCGGTATCGAGCCGGCGCAATTGGTCGCGCATGCGCTCGATGGTGGTTTCCATTTCGTTCAGCGCCACGCGAGCATCGTTGACCTGCTGTTCGATGCGGCCACGGAAGATCGAAGTTTCCCCGGCCAGGTTAACCAGATCGTCGAGCAGTTCCGCCGAGACCTTGACCATGTCGGCACCGGTATCGGCTTGTGGCGCAAGCGGCTCGACCTTGGGTGCAACCGGTGTGGCAACGGGTGTTTCCAGCACTTCCGGATGGCTGAAATTCCTGATCGCATCGATCAGCCGATCCGCTGGTGGCAACGGTTGACCGGCGCGGGTCGCGTCGAGCATCTGCGCCAGTCGGTCATGGCTGCTTTGCAGCAGGCCGAACAGCGCGGCGGTCGGTTTCAACACACCGGCGGACAAGCCTTCGTAGAGAAATTCCAGCTCATGGGCGAGGTCGCCGATCGGGCCGATTTCCACCATCCGCGCACCGCCCTTGAGGGTGTGCAGATCGCGCAGCAGCGTTTCCATTTCCTGACGATTGGCAGGTTCGGCCTGCCAGCGAACCAGCGCCGCGCCGGAGTTTTCGATGATGTCGAAACCTTCCTCAAGGAAGATTTCCAGCAACTCCGGATCATGCCCCGGCGAGTCCTCGGCCCGCACAGGCTCGGCGACGTCTGGCGCACTGGCGTTACCTTGGCGGAACTGGCGAATGGCTTCGATCAGCTCACCCGGATCACCCAGTGGCTTGTGGTGCTGCAATTGCTCAAGCAGTTGCGCCAGTCGGTCATGGCTCTGTTGCAACAGCTGCGCCAGGGTTTCGTTGTGGCAGTAACGGCGATCGACAAGCCCTTCGTAAAGGCTTTCCAGCTCATGGGCGAGGCCTGCGACCGGCTCGACTTCGGCCATCCGCGCACCGCCCTTGAGCGTGTGCAGATCTCGCTGCAACGACAGCAACGGCGCGGCGTTGTCCGGGTCTTTCAGCCAGCGCTGCAAGGCCTGACCGGCGCTTTCGAGGATGTCCACCGCCTCTTCGAGGAAGATCGAAACGATCTCGTCGTCCAGATCAACAACGCTGTCCACTGTAGGAGCCGGCTTGCCGGCGATGGTCGTTAACGATGACGCGTTTTCACTGGATGAATGCGGCGCCTGTGAGTCCATCGCCGGCAAGCCGGCTCCTACAGGGGTTTGTGCCAGTTCGGCGGTGGCGCTGCTTAGTTCGCGAATGCTCAGGGTGCGGCTGCCGTCGCTGCGGATCAGGCCCATGGCCGATGGGTCGAGGCTCTCATCGAGCAAGCCGCGCAAGGCCCGGATGCGCTCCGGTTGCGGGCTGACTTCCTGACCGGCCGCGAGTTCGTCGAGCATGTTGATCAGCGCTTCGTGGGCACTTTGCGCCTCGTGGAAAAACCGGTCGCTGACCGCCAGGCTGCTTTCTTCCACGGCGCCGTAGAGATCGAGCAAGGCTTCACAGAGCTCATCCACCGGATGCAGATCGGCCAGGTGCGCGCCTTCGCCGAGGGTGGTCAACTCATCCAACAGCGCGCTGAGTTCCTGACGTTCACCGGGGTGCTGCTGCCAACGCTGCAACAGGCTTTCGGCGTCCAGCAGGATGTCCATGCCCTGGGCCAGGAAATTGTTGATCAACTGCGGATCGCGCTTGGTTCTGAGCGCCATGCTCGGCGTGCTCAACAGGGCTTCCAGGCGTTCAGCCAGCAGCGCCTGGGTTCTTTCGATCAACGAACGGGCCCCGGGAATCTCGGCCAACGGATCGACCTTGAGCTGTCGCAGCCCGACGCGGAACACGCCTTCGGCTTCCAGCAGCAGTTCGACTTCGTCGAGGTCCAGCGCGATCAGGTGCGCCTTGTATTCACGGGCCAGTTTGTCCAGCGGCGTCGCCAGCTCGGCAATCGGCAACACGCCAGCCATCGAGGCGCTGCCTTTGAGCGTGTGCAAGGCACGTTGCAGTTCGTCGCTGGCCTGCAACGGCAAATGTTCGGCGGCCTGATCGAGGAAGCGGTTGAGGCTGGCCAGATGGGTTTCGGCTTCGTTGCGGAAGATCTCCAGCAACAACGGATCGAGGGCGGCGACATCCTGCACGTCCTCATCGGCCAACGGCTTGTCACCCTTGGCGAGTGCGTGTGCGCGGGCGGCCAATTGGTCGACGTCGTTGCGCTGACGCTGAGCATTGCCGGCAAATTCAGCCACCAGCTCCGGCAGCAGGTTCAATACATCGCCGAGCAATTGCTGCACCGCCGGCCCCGGTTCAACGCTGCGTTCCAGCACGCGGTTGAGCAGGTTTTCCACGGCCCACGCCAGTTCACCCAACACCAGCGCGCGCACCATCCGGCCACTGCCTTTGAGGGTGTGGAAAGCTCGGCGCAGTTCGCCCAGGGTCGATTCGCTCTCGGGGTTGGCCGCCCAGCGCGGCAAGTATTCCCGGAGGATTTCCAGGACCTCGTCGGTTTCTTCGAGGAAGACTTCGCGCAGTTCATCGTCTACCGGTTCTTCACCCGGAGGCGGTGGCAACAGGCTGCCCGGCGTATTCAGGGCGGGCGGATTGACCGCCGACACCGGGTTGGCGAGGACATCGGCCAGGGTCTGGACGACGTCGGGATCGTCCAGTTCCTGCTGGTCCTGCATCACCTGCGCCTCACTCGGGCTGAGCACTTCATCCAGCACAGGGACATTGTGTTCGCTGGGGAAAAAGCCGAGCGCTGCCAGGCTCTTCTCCGCAACGTCGAGCAATTGTTCACCGGACGCTTCAGCGTCGTCGCTCAGACGTTCAAGGTAATACTCGATGCTGGTGATGACGTCGGCCAGGCTGTCCAGCGCCTGCCAGCCAGGCTGGTCCGGGTCGAGCAGCAGATGCTCGCGGATAAAGTGGTTGCAGGCGTCGATCAGGCTCGCCGCACGGCTCAGCGGAATCATCGCCAGCGCGCCGCGCACCTGGGTGAGCAAGGCCGGCAACGGTTGCAAATGCTGGCGGTCCCAGTCGGCGTCGATGTAGTCGACGATCATGTCCTTGGCCTGCTGCAGGCAGATGCGTGCTTCCTTGATCACGATCTGGTGGATCTGCGTCAGGTCGGTGGTCGGCAGGCGGCTGTCTTCCTGGCTCTCCGGCTCGACCGTGCCGACCATCCCCGCGAGCGTCGCCTCGACGTAAAGCAAGGCGCCGGCGACATCCATCAGGATCGCGTCGTTGGGTTCGCGTTGCCCCTGAGCGAGGCTCAACACCACCGCAAGCTGATCGATGATGACCTTGCGCGGCTGGCCGAAACCGAGCACCGCCAGGGTGTCGGCGATTTGCCGCAAGGGTGCCAGCAAGCTATCGAGGTCTGAGGCATGCTGGCGGTCGCTGCGCACGAACAGGTCGAGGCGTTCCTTGACCCGCACCAGTTCTTCGCACAGCGCGGCCAGCACCGAGCGCATGGCATCACGATCTGGGCCGGCCAGCCGTGCCCGTTCTTCGTCGACCATCGCGCTGTCAGGCAGCGCATCGTCCAGTCCATAGCGATCTTTCATGGTCAGCATCTGCCCGGTGGGGTGTTCGGCTTTGGCGATGTAAAACAGCAAACTCTTGAGCAACTCCGGCGGCGCCGGCTGATTGATCGCGCACATGCCCTGTTCAAGCAGGCGCTTGAGTTCTTTGTCGGCGTCCTTGAACAGGCTGCGCAGGGCCGGGCTGTTGGCGATCGAGCCCCCGCGCATGCCTTCGACCAGCGCCGAGGCAACTTGCCACAACGGGCTCAGCGGCGCATTCCCGCACAGCCCTTCGAGGCGTAAAAATACTGTGCTCAGGTAACCCAGATGGGTGTCGTCATCCTGTTCGTGCAGCAACCCGACCAGGGCCATCTGCAACATCTGGCGCAATTTGCGCAGCACGTTCGGCAGGTCCGCCGGCTCCAGCAGCGCCAGCGCCTCGTCATCCAGTGGCGGCAAGTCCGGTAATTGCGGGGTGAACAGGCTGGTTTCCGATAACAGGCTTTCGCCACGGGCACTGCGCAGGTCGTTGATCAACGGCAACACCACCAGCGGCAGGTCGCGGCGCGCGCCTTGTACGCGGTCGAGATAGATCGGCAGTTGACCGATCGCTTGCAGCAACAAGTGGATCGCTTCGTCACGATGAATGACGCGGTTCTGCTGCAAGGCGGCGGTCAGTTGTTCCATTTCTTCGGCGAGCAGGGCCGCGCCGTAGAACTCGACCATCTGCAAGCTGCCGTGAACCTGATGGATGCACGCCAGGCATTCACTGAGGGCGTGCGTCGCCTGAGGGTCATCAAGCAACGTTTCAATCGCCTGGTGAGCCACTTTCAGTGTTTCGGCAATCTCGCCTTTGACCCATTCGAGGGCCACATAGTCGTGCCGATCACCCATAACCACTCCGTTCATCGTTCGAACGCCCTCGGGCGCCTCACACTTTATCCACAGTCTGCGCCTTGGCGGCCGGCAAGGTGAAACCGGACACCGAACGTCGCAGCTGGCTGGCCATTTTCGCCAGGTTGCCGATGCTCTCGGCCGTAGCGGTGGAACCGGACGAAGTCTGCGTGGTGATCTGCTGGATCACGTTCATCGTCAGGGAAATCTGCCCGGCCGAAGACGTCTGCTGTTGTGCCGCGTTGGAAATACTCTGGATCAACGCCGCGAGGGTTTTCGACACGCCTTCGATTTCTTCCAGAGCCACACCGGCATCCTGCGCCAGACGCGCGCCACGCACCACTTCGGTGGTGGTCTGCTCCATGGAAATCACCGCTTCGTTGGTGTCGGCCTGGATCGCCCGCACCAGGGTTTCGATCTGCCGCGTCGCGGCGGACGAGCGCTCGGCCAACCGTTGCACCTCGTCGGCCACCACCGCAAAACCGCGCCCGGCATCACCGGCCATGGAGGCCTGGATCGCGGCGTTGAGTGCAAGAATGTTGGTCTGGTCGGCAATGTCATCGATCAGGCTGACAATGTCGCCGATCTCTTGCGAAGACTCGCCCAGGCGCTTGATGCGCTTGGCGGTGTCCTGAATCTGCTCGCGAATGTTGTCCATGCCGTGGATGGTGTTGTGCACCACCTCGTTGCCCTTGTTGGCGATTTCCACCGAGCGCTCGGCCACCGCCGAGGATTCGGCAGCGTTGGCCGACACCTGATCGATGGACTGCGCCATGTCGTTGATCGCGGTGGAAGCTTCGCTGATTTGTTGCGCCTGATGCTCCGAGGCCTGCGCCAGGTGCATGGCAGTGGCCTGGGTTTCCTGCACGGCGGCGGCGACCTGGCCGGCGGTGAGGTTGATCGTCGCCACCAGATCGCGCAGCTGGTCCACGGAATAGTTGATCGAATCGGCGATGGTCCCGGTGAAGTCTTCGGTCACCGAAGCGGTCACGGTCAGGTCGCCGTCGGCCAGGTCTTCGATTTCGTCGAGCAGGCGCATGATCGCGTTCTGGTTGCGCTCGTTCTTCTCGGCGGTTTCGCGCAACTGACGATTGGTTTCGCGCACCATCACCATCCCGATAAGGATGATCGACATCAGCGCCGCCAGACCCAGCACGTAGCCGCCAATGGTGTCTGTATTGCGCCCGCTGGCGAGGTTTTCGAACCCGGAGGCCAGGTGCGAGGCTTCGTCGAGCAGGGTTTGCGACAGGCTGAAGATGTTGGTCGCCGATTCGCGGACCTTGAACAGTTCCGGCGAGGTTTCGAGGATTTCATCCACCGAACCCGAGACGAATTCGAACAGCTCGGAAATCTCGATCAAGCGGGCACGGGCATCGTGGTCTTCGACCTGGCTGACTTTCAGTGCCGGATTGCCCTGGAGCATGCCCGTGAGCACCAGGCCGAAACGCGCAGCGTCGCGGCCAAACGCGTCGGCGGCCTGTTGCGAATTTTCGTCGCCGGACAGCACGGTGTTTACCGCGCCGAGGATACGTTCGGCCAACAACGACTGACGCTGGGCCATCGCCACCTGAGCGGCGGGCGCGCCGCGTTGCAGGAGAATTTCGACGACTTTTTCGTACTCGACCTGCAACTGCGGCACGGTTTCAGCGAGGGTGGCGGCGACTTGATGCAGCGACAAAACCGTCTGTTCGCTGGAGAGGATCGCGTCGGTGTTTTTCAGCACGCGCTCCCAATCCAGCTGCACGGCGCGCATTTCCGGGCGCACGGCGGACGGTGCCGGCGGCAGCCCGGTGGAAGGGTCGCCTTTCTTCAGATAACCCCAGCGCTGGGCAAAATCGTTGCGCGCATCGCTGAGCAACTTGAACGCCGCGGCCTTGCCGGCGGCGGCTTCAGTGGCGTTTTTGGCGATGCGCTGGGACAGCACGCGCAGCTCACCGGCGTGGCCGATGTACTGTTTATCGTACGAGGCCTGGGTGTTGAGGTAAGCGAAGTTGGCGAACAGCAGCATGATGAAGACAATCAGCGCGATGAACAGCGCGATAATCTGCGAGCGGCTGCGCGATCCTTCTGGCTTGCCTGTTTTAGCTTTTATCATCGGTCCTCGCCTGTACTACCCAATTCACCCAAGCCCCTGTAGGAGCGAGGCTTGCCCGCGAAGCAGGCGAAGCGGTCTTGCAGGAATACCGCGTTATCGTTCTTCGCGGGCAAGTCGGATCGCCGCCCGCTCGTTCCTACAGGATCGGCGTTGCCGCGTTTACAGCGCTACATGCATGAAGCTTTGCGACCGCACCAGCGCAAACGGGCTGAACACCTGCCAATTCTGCTCGCGCTGAAACCGGCCCTTGATGAACGGTGCAATCGGGCCACTCAAGTTATCCACCGGCTCCAGGCTGTCCTGGGCAAAGTGCTGAAGGCCGAAAACCTCATCGACCATCAACCCGGCAAACACCTCGTTATGCTCCACCACCAGCACTCGCCGCTGCTTGCGCACTGCCGACAATTCGTGCCCGAAGAAGGCACTCAAATCCATCATCGGCAACAAGCGCCCACGCAGGTTGGCCACGCCCTTGACCCAAGGCTTGACCCCCGGCAACTGGGTGAAGCGCGGTTCATGCAGGACTTCGCTGACTTCACCCATCGGCGCGACGTACCACGCCTCGCCCAAACGAAAACCGATGCCGCTCCAACTGTCCTGTCGGGTTGGCTGCGACGGCAGATCCGCCGCCAGCAGACGACAGCGCTGGTCGATCTGCAGCAGCAGTTCGAAGGCGGTCAACGACTCGGTCATGGTCGGGTGATCAACCGGCCAGCACGTTGTTCAGGGTTTTGATCAGGGTGTCTTCGTCGACCGGTTTGGTCAGGTAATCCTTGGCGCCCTGGCGCGTGCCCCAGACCTTGTCGGTTTCCTGATCCTTGGTGGTGATGATGATCACCGGGATGTGCCCGGTTTCCGGGTCTTTGGTCAACTGACGGGTCGCCTGGAAACCGTTGAGGCCGGGCATGACGATGTCCATCAGCACGGCGTCGGGTTTTTCCTGACGGGCCAGGGCCACGCCGTCGGCGCCGTTTTCGGCTTTCAACACTTCATGACCGTGCTTTTCCAGCATGCCGGTCAGTTTGTACATTTCGGTCGGCGAATCATCGACGATCAGAATACGTGCCATGGTTTTCCCCATTCTTGTCGACGCCGGGCCCGCTGGCCGAGCGTCACTGTGCGTGTCCTACTGCGGCAAAACGGCGGCGAAGCCCGGTACATGGGCCTGGATCGCGTTAAGCAGTTCTTCCTTGCTGAAAGGCTTGGTCAAAAACTGGTCGGAGCCGACGATGCGCCCCTTGGCCTTGTCGAACAACCCGTCCTTGGACGACAGCATGATCACTGGCGTGGACTTGAACGCACTGTTGTTCTTGATTAAAGCGCAGGTCTGATAGCCATCCAGACGCGGCATCATGATGTCGACAAAGATGATGCCGGGATGATGATCGGCAATCTTCGCCAGCGCATCGAAACCATCGATGGCCGTAATGACTTCACAACCCACATTCTTCAACAGCGTTTCGGCGGTGCGACGAATCGTCTTCGAATCGTCGATGACCATGACCTTCAAGGCGCTGGAATGCTGGCCCATAAATGCTCTACCGTCGCCTTTGCGAATCAAATTGTCCGTTTTCCGGTTACCGGCGGCTTGAAACCCTTGATACTCAAGGGCCAGCACGACATGGCAGCCTTTTTAGCACAGTCTCCAAATGCAATCTATCGGGCGTCCTTTGAAGTGGTTTTTCCTTGACCGGGAACACACTCAGCGCCACTCTGACGCCACTTTTATACGGTCCTTTGGATTGATCTTTTGTGGGAGCGAGCCTGCTCGCGATGGTCGTCAACGATGGCGCGTGCCAGCAGGATAAGCGCGGTGTCCTGAAGTCCATCGCGAGCAGGCTCGCTCCTACAGGGGACTTACATAGGCCTCCCCCACTTCAGAGGAAAACCCCATGAGCGTTCGCGTCGGGATTGTCATGGATCCCATTGCCAGCATCTCCTATAAAAAGGATAGCTCGCTGGCCATGCTGCTGGCCGCACAGAAGCGCGGCTGGGAACTGTTCTATATGGAACAGCGCGACTTGTATCAAGGCGAAGGTGAAGCCCGGGCGCGGATGCGGCCGCTGAAAGTTTTCGCCAACCCGGAAAAATGGTTCGAGCTGGAAGACGAGACCGACGCGCTGCTGAGCGATCTGGACGTGATCCTGATGCGCAAGGATCCGCCGTTCGACATGGAGTTCGTCTACTCCACTTATCTGCTCGAGCAAGCCGAGCGCGCGGGCGTGCTGGTGGTCAACAAGCCGCAGAGCCTGCGTGACTGCAATGAAAAACTGTTCGCCACATTGTTCCCGCAGTGCACGCCGCCGACCGTGGTCAGCCGCCGCGCCGACGTGCTGCGTGAGTTCGCGGCCAAACATGGCGATGTGATCCTCAAGCCGCTGGACGGCATGGGCGGCACCTCGATTTTCCGTCACCGCGCAGGTGACCCGAACCTGTCGGTGATCCTGGAAACCCTGACCGCGCTGGGCACCCAGCAGATCATGGGCCAGGCGTACCTGCCGGCGATCAAGGACGGCGACAAACGCATCCTGATGATCGACGGCGAGCCGGTGGATTATTGCCTGGCGCGGATTCCGGCGGCCGGCGAAACCCGCGGCAACCTCGCCGCCGGTGGTCGTGGCGAAGCCCGTCCGCTGAGCGACAAGGATCGCTGGATCGCCGCCCAGGTCGGCCCGACCCTGCGCGAGAAAGGCCTGCTGTTCGTGGGTCTCGACGTGATCGGCGAGCACCTGACGGAAATCAACGTCACCAGCCCGACCTGCATTCGCGAGATTGATAACGCGTTCGGCACCGACATCGGCGGCCTGTTGATGGATGCCATCGATCAGAAGCTCAAGGCCCGTTGATATAGAACACCCAAGATGAAACCAACATTGCGCTATCATGCGCGGCCTCTGAAAAACGCGATGTTGGTTTTCTTGTCATGACACTTCCGTCCGATCTGCCCGCTGAACTCGCCCATCGTGGCGTGCGCCCGGCTGATCGCCTCGGATTTACCCTGTTTCTCGCGGCGTTGATTCACCTGGCCTTGCTGTTGGGCGTCGGCTTTACGATGGTCGAACCCAAACAAATCAGCAAAACCCTGGAAATCACCCTCGCCACCTTCAAGAGCGAAAAGAAACCGGCGAAGGCCGACTTCCTCGCGCAGGAAAATCAGGAAGGCAGCGGCACCCTGGATAAAAAGGCGATTCCCAAGACCACCGAGGTCGCGCCGTTCCAGGACAACAAGGTGCAAAAAGTCACGCCACCGCCAGCCGCCAAGCCTGAAGTCCAGGAAGCAGCGCCCAAGGCTGCCGTGACCACCGTCGCACCGAAGCCGAAGAAAGCCGCGGCCAAGACCGAAGAGCCCAAACCTGCCACCAAACCCGCCATCGCCGCACCGACGTTCGACAGTGAACAGCTGTCCAGCGACATCGCCAGCCTCGAAGCGGAACTGGCCAACGAACAACAGCTGTACGCCAAGCGCCCACGCATCCACCGCCTGAGCGCGGCCTCGACCATGCGCGACAAAGGCGCCTGGTATAAGGATGAGTGGCGCAAAAAGGTCGAGCGCATCGGTAACCTCAATTATCCGGATGAAGCGCGGCGTAAACAGATTTACGGCAATTTGCGCTTGATGGTCTCGATCAACCGCGACGGCTCGCTTTTTGAAGTATTGGTACTGGAGTCATCCGGGCAACCGCTGCTGGATCAGGCAGCGCAGCGAATTGTGCGGCTGGCGGCGCCGTTTTCGCCGTTTACCGGGGATTTGTCGGACATCGACCGACTGGAAATCATCCGTACCTGGAAATTTGCACGCGGGGATCGCCTCTCCAGCAACTGACCGAAGGATTGCGGTTGTTTTGACCGACGCCTTCGCGGGCAAGCCTCGCTCCTACAGGTTTGCGGAACATGCAAAACCTGTAGGAGCGAGGCTTGCCCGCGAAGAGGCCCTCAAGCAAACAGACATCAAAAAGACACCCACGCAGGCATTTCCTGTACATCCCCAGCTTGTCAGTTCGCCCCTCCAACGCCACACTAGCGCTCATGAAGAACGTCAGCCCAAGCTACCTCAAGCATCACTTCCTGATCGCCATGCCTCACATGGCCGACCCGAACTTTGCCCACACCTTGACCTACATCGTCGAGCACACGGCCAATGGTGCGATGGGGCTGGTGGTCAACCGTCCGCAAGACCTGAATCTGGCCGATATCCTCGAGCAATTGCGCCCCAATATCGAGCCGCCGCTGCTCTGCCAGCATGTGCCGATCTTCATCGGCGGCCCGGTGCAGACCGATCGCGGTTTTGTCCTGCACCCGTCGGGCAAGCAATTTCAGGCGACCGTTGATCTGGAAGGCGACCTGTCGTTGTCCACCTCCCAGGACGTATTGTTCGCGATCGCCGATGGCGTCGGTCCGGCAAAAAGCCTGATCGCCCTCGGTTACGCAGGCTGGGAAGCCGGGCAACTTGAGGCCGAACTGGCGCAGAACGCCTGGCTGACCTGCCCGTTCGATGCCGACATCCTGTTCAACACCAGCAGCGAACTGCGCCTCGAAGCAGCGGCCAAGCACCTGGGCGTCAACCTCAGCCTGCTCACCAGCCAGGCAGGACACGCCTGATGGCCCTGCGGCTGATTCTGGGCTTCGACTACGGCACCAAACAGATCGGCGTGGCGGTTGGCCAGGTGATTACCGGCCAGGCCCGCGAGCTGTGCACCTTGAAGGCACAAAACGGCGTGCCCGACTGGAATCAGGTCGAAGCGCTGATCAAAGAGTGGAAACCCGATGCCGTGGTGGTCGGCCTGCCGTTGAATATGGACGGCACGCCCAGCGACATGTGCCTGCGCGCCGAGAAATTCGCCCGCCGCCTCAACGGCCGCTACAACCTGCCCTTCTATACCCACGATGAACGCCTGACCACGTTTGAAGCCAAGGGCGAACGACGTGATCGCGGCGGGCAAAAGGGCAGTTACCGCGACAACCCGGTCGATGCCATCGCCGCCGCCCTGCTGCTGCAAGGCTGGCTCGATGAAAACAGCGCACTGTTCGAATCCTGAAGAGCCGTAACAAGCGACTCTCTATAGCGACAACCCGAGCCACCGCCAGCAGCACCCGGCCCGGGCCCAAGAAGGAGCAACCATGAGCCTGCCCAATCCCGCCGAACTGATCAGCCAGATGGCGATCCGTCTCAAGGCACATCTGGAACACCGTGGCATCAGCGAACCGCGCTACATCGGTATTCGTACCGGCGGCGTCTGGGTTGCCCAGGCGTTGCTCGAAGAACTGGGCAGCGACGCGCCGCTCGGCACACTGGACGTGTCTTTCTACCGTGACGATTTCAGCCAGAACGGCCTGCACCCGCAGGTGCGCCCTTCGGCGCTGCCGTTCGAGATCGAAGGCCAGGACCTGGTGCTGATCGACGACGTGCTGATGAGCGGCCGCACCATCCGCGCCGCGATGAACGAACTCTTCGACTACGGCCGCCCGGCCAGCGTGACGCTGGTGTGCCTGTTGGACCTGGACGCCGGCGAGCTGCCGATCCGCCCTAACGTGGTCGGCGCGACGTTATCGCTGGCCGCCCACGAGCGCGTGAAGCTGTCCGGTCCGGAACTCAAGCTCGAACTGCAAGACCTCGCCCTTTAATTCGCCCTATTGAGAGTCCCCCTCGCGATGACGCCTCTAGAAACCAAGCGCCCGCTGCAGCTCAATGATCAGGGCCAGCTGCGCCACTTCCTCTCGCTCGACGGCTTGCGCCGCGAGCTGCTGACGGAAATCCTCGACACCGCCGACTCGTTCCTCGAAGTTGGCGCCCGGGCAGTGAAGAAAGTCCCGTTGCTGCGCGGCAAGACCGTGTGCAACGTGTTCTTCGAGAACTCCACCCGCACCCGCACCACCTTCGAACTGGCGGCCCAGCGCTTGTCGGCGGACGTGATCACCCTCAACGTCTCGACATCGTCGGCGAGCAAGGGCGAAACCCTGCTCGACACCCTGCGCAACCTGGAAGCCATGGCCGCCGACATGTTCGTCGTGCGCCACGGTGATTCCGGCGCCGCGCACTTCATCGCCGAACACGTGTGCCCGCAAGTGGCGATCATCAACGGCGGCGACGGCCGTCACGCGCACCCGACCCAAGGCATGCTCGACATGCTGACGATCCGTCGGCACAAAGGCAGCTTCGAAAACCTGTCCGTGGCCATCGTCGGCGACATCCTGCACTCGCGGGTGGCGCGCTCGAACATGCTGGCGCTGAAAACCCTCGGCTGCCCGGACATCCGCGTGATCGCGCCGAAAACCCTGCTGCCGATCGGCATCGAGCAATACGGCGTGAAGGTCTACACCGACATGACCGAAGGCCTGAAAGACGTCGACGTGGTGATCATGTTGCGCCTGCAACGCGAACGCATGACCGGCGGCCTGCTGCCGAGCGAGGGCGAGTTCTATCGCCTGTTCGGCCTGACCACCGCGCGCCTGGCCGGGGCCAAACCGGACTGCATCGTCATGCACCCGGGGCCAATCAACCGGGGCGTTGAGATTGAGTCGGCGGTGGCCGACGGTCCGCATTCGGTGATTCTCAACCAGGTAACCTACGGCATCGCGATTCGTATGGCCGTGCTGTCCATGGCCATGAGCGGGCAGACTGCCCAGCGCCAATTCGAGCAGGAGAACGTTCAGTGAAGCTCAGCATTCTCGGCGCCCGCGTGATCGATCCAGTCAGCGGGCTGGATCAAGTGACTGATATCCACATCGAAGCCTGCAAGATCGTCGCCCTTGGCGCCGCACCCGCCGGTTTTGTTGCCGTCGATACCATCGACGCCCAAGGCCTGGTGGCCGCACCGGGGCTGGTTGACCTGAACGTCGCCCTGCGCGAGCCGGGCTACAGCCGTAAAGGCTCGATCGTCAGCGAAACCCGCGCCGCTGCTGCCGGTGGCGTGACCAGCCTGTGCTGCCCGCCGAAGACCAAACCGGTGCTGGACACCTCGGCCGTGGCCGAACTGATCCTCGACCGCGCCCGCGAGGCCGGCAACACCAAGGTGTTCCCGATTGGTGCCCTGAGCAAAGGCCTGGACGGCGAGCAACTGGCCGAGCTCGTGGCTTTGCGCGATGCTGGTTGCGTGGCCTTCGGCAACGGTCTGGAAAGCTTCCGCAACACCCGCACCCTGTGCCGGGCGCTGGAGTACGCGGCGACCTTTGACCTGACGGTGATTTTCAACTCGCAGGACCATGATCTGGCCGAAGGTGGCTTGGCGCATGAAGGTCCGACCGCCAGTTTCCTCGGCTTGCCGGGTATTCCGGAAACCGCAGAAACCGTGGCGCTGGCCCGTGATCTGTTGCTGGTCGAGCAAAGTGGCGTGCGTGCGCACTTCAGCCAGCTGACCAGCGCTCGCGGCGTGGCCCTGATTGCTCAGGCTCAGGCGCGCGGATTGCCGGTGACGGCGGATGTCGCCCTGTACCAGCTGATCCTGACCGATGAAGCGCTGATCGACTTCAGCAGCCTTTATCACGTCCAGCCGCCGCTGCGCACCCGCGCCGACCGTGATGGCTTGCGTGAGGCGGTGAAGTCCGGGGTGGTTTCGGCGATTTCCAGTCATCACCAGCCCCATGAACGGGACGCCAAACTGGCGCCGTTTGGTGCAACTGAGCCTGGGATCAGCAGCGTTGAACTGTTGCTGCCGCTGGCGATGACGCTGGTTGAAGACGGTTTGCTCGACCTGCCGACGTTGCTGGCACGCCTGAGTGCCGGGCCTGCGCAAGCCTTGCGCTTGCCGGCGGGGAAACTGGCGGTGGGTGGTGCGGCGGATATTGTGCTGTTCGATCCGGCGGCTTCGACCGTGGCCGGTGAAACCTGGCTGTCCAAGGGTGAGAACTGCCCGTTCATTGGGCATAGCTTGCCGGGTGTGGTGCGTTACACGCTGGTGGATGGGCGGATTAGCCACCAGGCTTAAGACCGCGTTGTCCCAATCGCTAGCAGGGCTAGCTCCCACACAGGATCTGTGAATTACACAAATCCCCTGTGGGAGCTAGCCTGCTAGCGATGACTTACTGGAAAGTGCCGCGATTCTGCGCGTTACGCACGGAAACCTGGTCATTCAACGTCCAGAAGTCATACAAAACCCCCAGAAAGAACAACCCGCCCGTCACCAGGTACAGCAACCCGCTGATCCACTTCCCCTGATACATCCGGTGCACGCCGAACACGCCCAGAAACGTCAGCAGAATCCACGCAACGTTGTATTCGATAGGCCCGGCGGTGAAACGCAGGTCCGCTTCACGATCCATGGCCGGGATCAGGAACACGTCGATCAGCCAGCCGATACCCAGTAAACCCAGGGTGAAAAACCAGATCGTCCCGGTCACCGGTTTGCCGTAATAAAAGCGGTGAGCGCCGGTAAAACCGAAAATCCACAGCAGGTAACCGATCACTTTGCTGTGGGTATCTTGATGTGGAACGGGGTGTCGATAGGTGTTCATGAATGGCCTCGAATCACACGATAGATAAATATTCTTGAATTCTTTGTGACTTTTTTACAGGTGGCCGACGTATGGCAAATGCTACCGTGTCTCCCGTCAAACCCTTATAGCACCTGACTTCTGTCCGACAATTGCGTCTATTTGCCGCGTATTGGGCTCCGTTGACCGCCAGGTTGAATCGACCAACGGCCTCGGAATGACAAAAAAAGCTGTTATAAAGTTTCGCGCTAACCAACACGAGCCTTGCCTAATGCGTCCATTTTTCAAGACATGGCTAACCATTTGCCTTTTGATGCCACTGGCCGCCCACGCCACCAATCGTGAGCAACGTCTTCCTAACGTTAATGGTTACACCCCAAAATCCCATGTTTCTGCTCCTTCGAGCAAAAACAAACAAACTGCCAAGCAACCGACTTCGCTGAGCAAAGCCAACAGCAAGCTTGTCCCGCCGATGGCGACCAAGGAAAGCAGTAATGTGCTGAGCCGTGCCGTCAACGTCCTCGGTACACCTTACCGTTGGGGCGGCAGTAGCCCAAGTAAAGGGTTCGATTGCAGCGGCCTGGTGAAATACGCGTTCAACGACGCCACGTTTGACCTGCCACGCACCTCGAACGCCATGGCCAGCGGTCATGGCGAGAAAGTCGAACGCGGCGACCTGAAGCCGGGCGACCTGATTTTCTTCAACATCAAGAGCCGCCGGGTCAATCACGTTGCCATCTACCTGGGCAACGACCGCTTCATCCACGCACCACGCCGTGGCAAGTCGGTGACCATCGACACCTTGAAGAAACCGTACTGGGAAAGCCACTACGTGGTTGCCAAGCGGGTTCTGCCTAAAGAGAAGAACACGCTGCAGGTTGTTCAGCGCTGATTCCAAATCCCGGGCCCAACCCGGGATTTTGCTTTGAACCTGCCGCCCCCTTCGCGAGCAAGCCCGCTCCCACATTGGAATGCAATCACCTGTGGGAGCGAGCCTGCTCGCGATGGCGTTTCCGGATTGGTCAAAAATTATCCGGCGACCGCGCCTTATCCCGCGCATGCTCGCGGCTGATCAAGCCCTTGGTCACCAACTCCTTCAAGCACATATCCAGCGTCTGCATCCCCAGATTCCCGCCGGTCTGAATCGACGAGTACATCTGCGCCACCTTGTCCTCGCGGATCAGGTTACGAATCGCCGACGTTCCCAGCATGATTTCGTGCGCCGCGATCCGCCCGCCGCCGATCTTCTTCACCAGCGTCTGCGACACCACCGCCAGCAGCGACTCGGACAGCATCGAACGCACCATCGACTTCTCATCCCCCGGAAACACATCCACGATCCGGTCGATGGTTTTCGCCGCCGACGTGGTGTGCAACGTGCCGAACACCAGATGGCCAGTCTCGGCAGCCGTCAGCGCCAGGCGAATAGTCTCCAGATCACGCATCTCACCCACCAGAATCACGTCCGGGTCTTCCCGCAACGCCGAGCGCAAGGCTGTGGCGAAGCTGCGGGTATCGCGATGGACTTCACGCTGATTGATCAGGCATTTACGCGATTCGTGGACGAATTCGATCGGGTCTTCAATGGTCAGGATGTGGTGATGACGATGGTTGTTCAGGTAGTCGATCATCGCCGCCAGGGTGGTGGACTTGCCGGAACCGGTCGGGCCGGTGACCAGCACCAGGCCACGGGGGGAGTCGGTAATCTTGCGAAACACTTCCCCCATCCCGAGGTCTTCCATGCTCAGGACCTTCGACGGAATCGTTCGGAACACCGCGCCGGCGCCACGGCTCTGGTTGAACGCATTGACCCGGAAACGCGCAACGCCGGGCACCTCAAAGGAAAAGTCGGTTTCCAGGTGTTTCTCGAAATCCACACGCTGGGTATCGTTCATGATGTCGTAGACCAGCTCCTGAACTTCCTTGTGATCCAGGGCTGGCAGATTGATGCGCCGCACATCGCCGTCGACGCGAATCATCGGTGGCAGGCCTGCCGACAGGTGCAAGTCGGACGCTCCTTGTTTGGCGCTGAACGCCAGCAGTTCAGTGATATCCATAGCACTCCTCAATTCCAGTAGAATGCCGCCAACCTCAGACCCGCTGGCGCCTCTTGAATGTCCACGATAGCAGACAACATTGAACTGGTTAGTTCACGCATCCGGGCTGCCGCCCTCGCCGCCCATCGTGACGAACACAGCGTCCAGCTCCTGGCCGTGAGCAAGACCAAGCCCGCCGAGGCCCTGCGCGAAGCACATGCCGCCGGCCTGCGCGACTTTGGCGAGAACTACCTGCAGGAAGCCCTGGGCAAACAGCTCGAATTGGCCGACCTGCCCTTGATCTGGCACTTCATCGGCCCCATTCAATCGAACAAGACTCGCGCTATCGCCGAGCACTTCGCTTGGGTGCATTCCGTGGATCGCTTGAAAATCGCACAACGCCTGTCCGAACAACGCCCTGCCGATCTGCCGCCACTGAACATCTGCATCCAGGTCAATGTCAGCGGTGAGGCCAGCAAATCCGGCTGCACCCCGGCCGACCTGCCGGCCCTGGCCAACGCCATCAGCGAACTGCCGCGCATCAAGCTGCGCGGGCTGATGGCGATTCCCGAGCCGACGGAAGATCGCGCCGCCCAGGACGCCGCTTTTGCTGCCGTGCAAAGCCTGCAAGCCAGCCTGAACCTGCCGCTCGACACACTTTCCATGGGAATGAGCCATGACCTTGAGTCGGCCATCGCCCAAGGCGCCACCTGGGTCCGCATCGGTACGGCCCTGTTTGGCGCCCGTGATTACGGTCAACCGTGAAATGGCTGACCTACTTCTCTATAAGGACCTGACATGAGCAAAACTCGTATTGCCTTTATCGGTGCCGGCAACATGGCCGCCAGCCTGATCGGCGGCCTGCGCGCCAAAGGTCTGGACGCCGCGCAGATCCGCGCCAGCGACCCGGGCGCAGAAACCCGCACCAAAGTGAACGCCGAACACGGCATCGAAGTATTCGCTGACAACGCCGAGGCCATTCAAGGCGCCGACGTGGTCGTTCTGGCGGTCAAACCGCAAGCGATGAAAGCCGTGTGCGAAGCGATTCGCCCGAGCTTGAAACCGGATCAACTGGTGGTGTCCATCGCCGCCGGCATCACCTGCGCCAGCATGAACAACTGGCTCGGCGCGCAACCGATCGTGCGCTGCATGCCCAATACCCCGGCGCTGCTGCGTCAGGGCGTGAGCGGTTTGTTCGCCACCGCCGAAGTCACCGCAGAACAGCGCCAACAAGCGCAAGAACTGCTGTCGGCCGTGGGCATCGCCTTGTGGCTGAATGAAGAGCAGCAACTGGACGCCGTCACCGCCGTCTCCGGCTCGGGCCCGGCGTATTTCTTCCTGTTGATCGAAGCCATGACCGCCGCCGGTGTGAAGCTCGGCCTGCCGGCGGACATCGCTGCCCAACTGACCCTGCAAACTGCCTTGGGCGCCGCACACATGGCGGTTGCCAGCGATGTCGACGCGGCTGAACTGCGTCGCCGTGTGACATCGCCGGCGGGCACCACAGAAGCTGCGATCAAATCGTTCCAGGCTGGCGGCTTCGAAGCGCTGGTAGAAAAAGCACTCGGCGCCGCTGCGCACCGCTCGGCCGAGATGGCTGAGCAGCTCGGTCGCTAATCAGCCCTTACAAAGGAATAAATGATGCTAGGACTCAACGACGCTGCCATTTTCATCATCAAGACCCTGGGCAGCCTGTATCTGCTGATTGTGCTGTTGCGCTTCATCCTGCAACTGGTCCGGGCGAACTTCTACAACCCGCTCTGCCAGTTCATCGTCAAGGCCACCCAGCCGCTGCTCAAGCCGCTGCGCCGGGTCATCCCGAGCATGTTCGGGCTGGATATGTCGTCACTGGTGCTGGCGCTGATCGTGCAGATGCTGCTGATCGCGGTCATCGTGTCGCTCAAAGGCTTCATGGTCGATTGGGTGCTGCTGGTGCCGTGGGCGCTGATTGCGCTGTTCTCGCTGTTTTTGAACATTCTGTTCTACGCGATGATCATCAGCGTGATTCTGTCCTGGGTCGCGCCGGGTAGCCACAATCCGGGCGCCGAACTGGTCGCGCAGATTACTGAACCGGTACTGGCCCCGTTCCGCCGGATCATTCCGAACCTGGGCGGCCTCGATATCTCGCCGATCTTCGCGTTTATCGTGATCCAGTTGCTGCAAAGCTGGCTGATTCCGCGACTCGCGTACTTTGCCCTGATGCCGCAGGGGCTGCTTGGTCTGATCTGATCAGGAAGACCGCATCATCGTTCTTCGCGGGCAAGCCTCGCTCCTACAGATTTAGAGTCGATCGCGATATTGGCGAACGACACATTACCTGTAGGAGCGAGGCTTGCCCGCGAATGTAGCGCCTCGGTTCAACTGAATGAAATCACCTCGGGCCTTCGCTTGCCGCTAACCCCACCGGTCTTTAGACTTACGCCTCATTTCAACGAGAGCAGGGTCGATGCCAACTGCCTTTCCCGCCGATTCTGTTGGTCTGGTGACGCCGCAAGTGGCGCACTTCAGTGAACCCCTGGCCCTGGCCTGCGGCCGTTCGCTCCCAGCGTATGACCTGATTTACGAAACCTACGGCACGCTGAACGCCACGGCGAGCAACGCCGTGCTGATCTGTCACGCCTTGTCCGGTCACCATCACGCCGCCGGCTTCCACAGCCCCGACGACCGCAAACCCGGTTGGTGGGACAGCTGCATCGGCCCCGGCAAGCCAATCGACACCAACAAGTTCTTCGTGGTCAGCCTGAACAACCTCGGCGGTTGCAACGGCTCCACGGGCCCGAGCAGCGTCAACCCGGAAACCGGCAAGCCGTTCGGCGCCGATTTCCCGGTGCTGACCGTGGAAGACTGGGTGCACAGCCAGGCGCGCCTGGCCGACCGGATCGGCATCAGCCAATGGGCCGCCGTGATTGGTGGCAGCCTCGGCGGCATGCAGGCGATGCAATGGAGCATCACCTACCCCGATCGCATTCGTCACTGCCTGGCCATTGCCTCGGCACCGAAACTGTCGGCACAGAACATCGCCTTCAACGAAGTCGCACGCCAGGCAATCCTCACCGACCCCGAATTCCACGGCGGTTCGTTCCAGGAAGCGGGCGTGATCCCCAAGCGCGGCTTGATGCTGGCGCGGATGGTCGGGCACATCACTTATCTGTCTGATGACTCGATGGGCGAAAAATTCGGCCGCGGCCTGAAGAGCGAAAAGCTCAACTACGACTTCCACAGCGTCGAGTTCCAGGTTGAAAGCTACCTGCGTTATCAGGGTGAAGAGTTCTCCGGGCGTTTCGATGCCAACACCTACCTGCTGATGACCAAGGCGCTGGACTACTTCGACCCGGCGGCAAACTTCGACGATGACCTGGCGAAAACCTTCGCCGGCGCTTCGGCCAAGTTCTGCGTGATGTCCTTCACCACCGACTGGCGCTTCTCCCCGGCCCGCTCGCGGGAACTGGTGGACGCGCTGATGGCGGCCAAGAAAGACGTCTGCTACCTCGAGATCGACGCTCCGCAAGGCCACGACGCCTTCCTGATTCCGATCCCGCGCTATCTGCAGGCATTCGGCAATTACATGAACCGCATTACGTTGTGAGAAAGCCATGAGAGCTGATCTGGAAATCATCCAGGAATGGATCCCCGCCGGCAGCCGCGTGCTCGACCTCGGTTGCGGTGACGGCGAGCTGCTGACGTGGCTGCGCGACAACAAGCAAGTCACCGGCTACGGCCTGGAAAACGACGCGGACAACATCGCCGAGTGCGTGGCCAAGGGCATCAACGTGATCGAGCAGGACCTGGACAAGGGCCTGGGCAACTTTGCCAGCAACAGTTTCGACGTCGTGGTCATGACCCAGGCGCTGCAAGCCGTGCACTACCCGGACAAGATCCTCGACGAAATGCTGCGGGTCGGTCGCCAATGCATCATCACCTTCCCCAACTTCGGTCACTGGCGCTGCCGCTGGTACCTGGCGAGCAAGGGCCGGATGCCGGTGTCCGAGTTTCTGCCGTACACCTGGTACAACACGCCGAACATCCACTTTTGCACTTTCGAAGACTTTGAAGCACTTTGCCGCGAACGTGAAGCCAAGGTCATTGATCGGCTTGCCGTGGATCAACAGCATCGGCACGGGTGGGCCAGTAAGCTATGGCCTAATCTGTTAGGTGAGATCGGTATTTACCGCGTCAGCAGTCCAGGACTGCAGGATCACAAGGTCGCGGTCTGAACCACCCTATTTCAAGGAGAACGATCATGGGTCGTCTAGCGTTATTTCTACTCACTGCCTGCCTGAGCGTTACCGCCATGGCCGCCGACGTCATCAAGGGCGAGCGCAAGGAAACCTTCGGTGACGTGACGGTGCATTACAACACCTTCAACTCCACTTTCCTGACACCGGACATTGCCAAGTCCGCCGAACTGATCCGCAGCAAGAACCAGGGCGTGATCAACATTTCGGTCATCAAGGAAGGCAAGCCACTGATGGCCCAGGTGAGCGGCTCGGTCAAAGATCTGACCAGCCAGACCGTGCCACTGAAATTCAAACAGATCACCGAACAAGGCGCGATCTACTACATTGCGCAATACCCTGTGGAGCAACAGGAAGTCCGCACCTTCGATATCAAAGTGCAGACCGGCGACAAAACCAACACCATCAGTTTCCAACAAGAGCTTTTCCCCGGCCAATGATGAATTTCACGCAACTCGTACTGGCCAGCCACAACGCCGGCAAACTCAAGGAACTCCAGGCCATGCTCGGCGACTCGGTGCATCTGCGCTCGATCGGCGAGTTCAGCAGCGTCGAGCCTGAAGAAACCGGTCTGTCGTTCGTCGAGAACGCCATTCTCAAGGCCCGCAATGCCGCGCGCATTTCCGGCCTGCCGGCGTTGGCCGACGACTCCGGGTTGGCGGTGGATTTCCTTGGCGGCGCACCGGGTATCTACTCGGCTCGTTACGCTGACGGCAAAGGCGATGCGGCGAACAACGCCAAACTGCTCGACGCCTTGAAAGACGTGCCGCAAGCCGAGCGCGGCGCGCAGTTCGTCTGCGTGCTGGCGCTGGTGCGCCACGCTGATGATCCGCTGCCGATCCTCTGCGAAGGGCTGTGGCATGGGCGCATCCTGACCCAAGCCAGTGGCGAGCACGGTTTCGGTTACGATCCGCTGTTCTGGGTGCCCGAGCGCGATTGCTCCAGCGCCGAGCTGAGCCCGAGCGACAAGAACCTCATCAGCCACCGCGCCCGTGCAATGGATCTGCTGCGCCAGCGTCTGGGCTTGAAATGACCCGTGAATCATCCGCGCCACCGCTGATCTACGGCGGTGACGCACAATCGCCTCGGGCTGCGCTCCCCGTGCTGCCGCCCCTGGCGCTGTACATCCACATCCCGTGGTGTGTGCGCAAATGCCCTTATTGCGACTTCAACTCCCACACCGCAAGCCCGGTGCTGCCGGAAGAAGAGTACGTCGACGCCTTGCTGGCGGACCTTGATCAGGATTTGCACGCGGTCTACGGCCGCGAGTTGAGCTCGATCTTCTTTGGTGGTGGCACGCCGAGCCTGTTCAGCGCCGAAGCCTTGGGCCGCTTGCTCAAAGGCGTCGAGCAACGGATTCCGTTTGCCAGCGACATTGAAATCACCCTGGAGGCCAATCCGGGCACGTTCGAGCAAGAGAAGTTCGTCGCCTACCGCGCGCTGGGCATCAATCGGCTATCGATCGGCATCCAGAGCTTCCAGGAAGAGAAACTCAAGGCTCTGGGGCGGATTCACAACGGCGATGAAGCGGTGCGTGCCGCCGGCATGGCGCGCCAGGCCGGGTTCGATAACTTCAACCTGGACTTGATGCACGGTTTGCCCGATCAGTCGCTGGACGACGCCTTGAGCGATCTGCGCCAGGCCATCGCCCTGAAGCCGACCCACTTGTCCTGGTATCAGCTGACGCTGGAGCCGAACACGGTGTTCTGGAACCAGCCGCCTGTGCTGCCGGAAGACGACACGCTGTGGGATATTCAGGAAGCCGGCCAGGCGCTGCTCGCCGAACACGGTTACGCACAATACGAAGTCTCGGCGTATGCCCTGCCCGGTCGTCCGGCGCGGCATAACCTCAATTACTGGAGCTTCGGCGACTTCATCGGCATCGGTGCCGGCGCCCACGGCAAGCTCAGTCATCCGGACGGGCGCATCGTACGCACCTGGAAGACGCGCCTGCCGAAGGATTACCTGAACCCGGCGAAAAGCTTCAAGGCTGGCGAGAAAGCGCTGACCAACGATGAACTGCCGTTCGATTTCCTGATGAACGCTTTGCGCCTGACTGATGGCGTGGAATCGCGGCTGTATCCAGAGCGCACCGGGCTGAGCCTGGAAAGCCTCGCCGAAGGCCGCCGCGAAGCCGAACAAAGCGGCCTGTTGCAGGTCGAACCGTCACGCCTGGCGGCCACCGAGCGCGGGCAATTGTTCCTCAATGACTTGCTGCAAACATTTCTGAGCTGATTTCAGCCGTAAGGGAAAACGAATGGATTTGATACTCGACCTGCTCGCCACCGTCTCCCGCTGGAGCCGCAGCAACCTGTCGGAAATCTCTCTGGCGCTGGTGGGCTGTTTGCTGGTGCTGTTCGGCGCGGACATCAAAGCCTGGATCGATCAACGCCTGGGTAGCATCGCCGGCGCTTTGCGCGTCCCGTTGCTCGCGCTGGTGTGCATGATCGGCAGCGGTGCCGCACTGATCTACGCCACACCGTGGATCGTTCGTGGCTTGAGCCAGTTCAACAACTACAGCCTGGCGCCGGTGTTGTTGGTGGTGTTGGTGCTCATCGGCGTAGTCGCCGACCGCCGCTGATTTCCGGACACAAAAAAACCTGTAGGAGCAAGGCTTGCCCGCGAAGGCGGTGTGTCAGTCGATGATGATAGTGACTGGTACGGCCCCTTCGCGGGCAAGCCTCGCTCCTACAGGTTTATTGCGTAGGGCTTAGGACTGCTTTTCGAACTTCAGGTCCCACACGCCATGCCCAAGACGTTCGCCACGGCGTTCGAACTTGGTGATCGGACGCTCGGCCGGGCGTGGCACGCACTTGCCGTCTTCGGCCAGGTTGCGGTAACCCGGCGCAACGTTCATCACTTCCAGCATGTATTCAGCGTACGGTTCCCAGTCGGTGGCCATGTGCAGAATACCGCCGACCTTCAACTTGCTGCGCACCAGTTCAGCGAACGACGCCTGAACGATACGGCGCTTGTGGTGGCGGCTC
This sequence comes from Pseudomonas sp. PDM01, assembly GCF_014852325.1. NCBI lineage: Bacteria > Pseudomonadati > Pseudomonadota > Gammaproteobacteria > Pseudomonadales > Pseudomonadaceae > Pseudomonas > Pseudomonas sp. PDM01. The sequence continues at coordinate 511,461 of NZ_JACVBK010000002.1, read as the reverse complement.
TTGTGCCATGGGTCCGGGAAAAACAGCATCAGGCGATCGAGGCTGTTGTCGGCCACGCAACGGTTGAGCACTTCGATCGCGTCGCAATCGTAGACCCGCAGGTTGGTCAGGCCCTGAGTCAGCACGCCATTGAGCAGCGCACCCACACCCGGACGGTGCACTTCCACGCCAATGAAATCCTGTTCCGGCGAAGCGGCGGCCATTTCCAGCAGCGAATGGCCCATGCCGAAACCGATTTCCAGCGAACGCGGTGCCGAACGACCGAATACCTGGTCGAAGTCCACCGGCGCGTCGGCCAATGGCAGCACGAACAGCGGCGTGCCCTGTTCCAGACCTTTTTGCTGGCCTTCGGTCATGCGCCCGGCGCGCATCACGAAACTCTTGATGCGGCGGTGTTGGCGCTCGTCGCCTTCTTCCGTCTGGATTGGCGTGTCGTTTGATTCAGTCATCAATGGCTCTTACTTGATCAGACCATCCAGCGGCGAAGAGGCGCTGGCATAGAGTTTTTTCGGCATGCGGCCGGCGAGGTAGGCCAGGCGGCCTGCAACGATGGCGTGTTTCATGGCTTCAGCCATCATGATCGGCTGCTGGGCATGGGCGATGGCCGAGTTCATCAGCACCGCCTCGCAACCCAGCTCCATGGCGATGGTGGCGTCGGAAGCGGTACCGACACCGGCATCCACCAGCACGGGAATCTTGGCCTCTTCGAGGATGATCTGCAGGTTGTACGGGTTGCAGATCCCCAGGCCCGTGCCGATCAGACCGGCCAGCGGCATGACCGCAATGCAGCCGATTTCCGCCAGTTGACGGGCGATGATCGGGTCATCGCTGGTGTAGACCATCACGTCGAAGCCTTCCTTGACCAGCACTTCGGCGGCCTTGAGGGTTTCGATCACGTTGGGGAACAGGGTTTTCTGGTCCGCCAGCACTTCCAGCTTCACCAGGTTGTGGCCACCGAGCAGCTCACGGGCCAGGCGGCAGGTGCGCACAGCCTCGGTAGCGTCGAAACAACCGGCGGTGTTAGGCAGGAAGGTGTAGCGATCCGGCGACAGGACTTCGAGCAGGTTCGGTTCGCCCGGGGTCTGGCCGAGGTTGGTGCGGCGCACGGCGAAGGTGACGATCTCGGCACCCGAGGCCTCGATGGCCAGTCGGGTTTCTTCCATGTCACGGTACTTGCCGGTGCCTACCAGCAAACGCGACTGGTAAGTACGACCGGCCAGGACGAAGGGCTTGTCGCTACGAACGATGCTCATGGGAAATCCTCTGTAGGGGTGAGGTTCTTGCAGAATTCTGTGCCCTTGCGGGCCGGGCGACTAGCCGCCGCCGATGGCGTGTACCACTTCGACTGAATCGCCGTCGTTCAATGTGGTGTCCGCATGCTGGCTGCGCGGGACGATATCCAGATTGAGTTCGACCGCTACCCGGCGTCCGGTCAGTTCCAGACGGGTCAGCAGGGCCGCAACGGTTTCACCGTCGGGCAGTTCAAGGGATTCGCCGTTCAACTGAATGCGCATGCCGGATGCCGCCATCATTTTTAGGGGCTGGCATTCTAGCCCGATCAGTCTTGGCGACCCAAGCCATTCGTCATGAAATGGACCACCCGGTCAGCTCAACCGCCAGGCGGCAAGGCCCAGACAGAGCCAACCGATCAGAAACGCCAGGCCACCGAAGGGGGTAATGATTCCGAGCTTGCTGATACCGGTCATGGTCAGCAGGTACAAACTGCCGGAAAACAGCAGGATGCCAATGGCAAAGGAGGCGCCGGCCCACGTGATCAAACGACCCGGAATCTGCGTGGCAAGCAGCGCCACACCCAGCAACGCCAAGGTGTGCACCAATTGGTAGGTGACGCCGGTGTGGAAAATCGCCAGGTATTCAGGCGTCAGGCGGCTTTTCAAGCCATGGGCGGCGAATGCGCCAAGGGCAACGCCGGTGAAGCCGAAGAAAGCGGCCAGCATCAGAAAGCCACGCAGCATGAAGAACTCCAGTCAGACTCGATCAACAGGGTCTGTATAATGGCCCGCTCAATGGGTTCGGCCAAGCCATCTCTATGCTGCGTTTATTTTTACGACGATTTACAAAGGCCGTGCTCTGGTTCGCGGGCGGCAGCGTATTGCTGGTGCTGATTTTCCGCGTGGTACCGCCACCAGGCACGACGCTGATGGTCGAGCGCAAGATCGAATCCTGGTTCGACGGCGAGCCCATCGACCTGCAACGCACCTGGAAACCCTGGGATGAAATCTCCGACGACCTTAAAGTCGCGGTGATTGCCGGTGAGGATCAGAAATTCCCGGAGCACTGGGGTTTTGACCTCGGCGCGATCCGCGCAGCCCTGGCGCACAACGAGCTGGGTGGTTCGGTTCGCGGCGCCAGCACCTTGAGCCAGCAAGTGTCGAAAAACCTGTTTTTATGGTCCGGCCGTAGTTGGCTGCGCAAAGGTCTGGAAGCCTGGTTTACCGGGCTGATCGAAGTGTTCTGGCCCAAGCAGCGGATTCTTGAGGTGTACCTGAACAGCGTCGAGTGGGATGACGGGGTGTTTGGCGCGGAAGCGGCGGCTCGCCATCACTTTGGTGTAAGCGCCAAGTCGCTGTCCCGGCAGCAGGCCAGTTATCTGGCGGCTGTATTGCCTAATCCACGGGTGTGGAGCGCGAGTCACCCGACGAATTACGTCGCACGTCGCGCCGGGTGGATTCGGCAGCAGATGAGCCAGTTGGGTGGCGACAGTTATCTGCTGGGGCTCAACGATTCACGCCGGGCGCCTTGGGCCCAATAACCACTCTCCTTAACCATGAAGATCCACTGTGGGAGCGAGCCTGCTCGCGATAGCGGTGTATCAGCCAACATCAATGTTGAATGACAAACCGCTATCGCGAGCAGGCTCGCTCCCACAGTGGTTTGGTGTGGGGAGGGGAATAGCAGGCACAAACAAAAACGCCCCGATCAATGATCGGGGCGTTTTTTATTGCCTTCGCGCAGCTTAGGCGGCGATCGACAACTTGAGCTTGTTCATCGCGCTCTTCTCAAGCTGACGAATACGCTCGGCCGACACGTTGTACTTCTGCGCCAGGTCGTGCAGCGTGGCTTTCTCTTCAGCCAACCAGCGCTGATAAAGGATGTCACGGCTGCGGTCGTCCAGCACTTCCAGCGCTTCGTGCAGGTTGTGATTGGAGTTGTCGCTCCAGTCGGCGTCTTCCAGTTGACGGGCCGGGTCGTACCGGTGGTCTTCCAGATAGTTGGCCGGCGACTGGAAAGCGCTGTCGTCGTCCGCTTCTGCGGCCGGGTCGAAGGCCATGTCATGGCCGGTCAGTCGGCTTTCCATCTCGCGCACTTCCCGCGGCTCTACGCCGAGGCTTTCCGCCACGCGATGGACTTCCTCGTTGTTCAGCCACGCCAGACGTTTCTTCTGGCTGCGCAGGTTGAAGAACAGCTTGCGCTGGGCCTTGGTGGTCGCGACTTTCACAATGCGCCAGTTGCGCAGGATGAACTCGTGAATTTCCGCCTTGATCCAGTGCACAGCGAACGAAACCAGACGCACACCCATTTCCGGGTTGAAGCGCTTCACGGCCTTCATCAGACCGACGTTACCTTCCTGGATCAGGTCAGCCTGAGCCAGACCGTAGCCGGAATAGCTACGGGCGATATGTACGACAAAACGCAGGTGGGCGAGCACCATCTGCCGAGCCGCCCCCAAATCCTGCTCATAGTAGAGACTCTCGGCCAGTTCACGCTCCTGCTCCGGCGTCAGCAATGGAATGCTGTTCACGGTGTGCACGTAGGCCTCCAGGTTCGCACCCGGGACCAGAGCATATGCAGGTTGCAAAGAATTGGTCATACGAAAAAACCTCCGTCTTACAAACTCGTGCAGTTCAGCACTGCGAAAATTGACCGGAAACCAAAAGACAAGTTCCCATAAACGCTGAAAGGTCAATACGAGCAAAATGATACTACTTAGGCGCAAGCTCCCTCAGGTGGCGTGCGACTGCAATCCATGCACCGATATACCCTAACAGCACCGCGCCAAGCAAGAGAGACAGACCGTCGGCAACTGGCACTCCGGCCAGCGCAAAATTACTGCCATACAAACCGGCCAGTCCAACCACTGCCTCGTTCAGCCAGTTCAGGCCAAACGCCAATACGCCCCAGGAAAGTATCCCCGCACCGAAGCCATACAACGCGCCCATATATAGAAAGGGCCTGCGCACATAGCTGTCAGTGCCGCCGACGAGTTTAATCACTTCTATCTCTGTGCGGCGGTTTTCAATATGAAGACGAATGGTATTGCCTATCACCAAAAGTAATGCAGAAATCAGAAGCACGGTCAGACCGAAGACAAAACGGTCACCCAGCTTGAGGATGGCTGCCAGACGCTCGACCCAGACTAGATCAAGTTGTGCCTGTTGTACCTTCGGCAGCTCGGAAAGTTTTTGTCGTAATGCTTCAAGCGCGGGCTTGTCGACTTCGTTCGGGGTCACCAGCACCACGCCTGGCAGCGGGTTTTCCGGCAGTTCCTTCAACGCTTCGCCCAGGCCGGACTGCTGCTGAAACTCTTCCAGCGCCTGATCACGACCGACATATTCGGCATCAGCTACACCTCGAATGCCTTTGATCTGATCGCGCAACGATTCGCCTTCAGCCGGGCTGACCTCAAGTTGCAGGTACAGGGAAATCTGCGCCGCGCGCTGCCAGGAACCGCCGAGACGCTCGACGTTACTTAGCAAAAGTGACAGACCCATCGGCAAGCTCAGGGCAACCGCCATCACCATGCAGGTGAAGAAACTGCCGATAGGATGCTTGCCCAGGCGCCGCAGACTGTCCAGCAGACTGGCGCGATGGCTTTCTATCCAGGCGCGGAACAGCGTGGCGAAGTCCGGACCGTCGTCATCGTCGTGTTTTTTCTTCTGCGGTTGCGGATCGGCGGCTTTCGGCGCCACGCGCTCGGAGACTTTAGGGCTGCGTGTCGCACTCATTCCCCAGCCTCCCCGTCACCGATCAGTCGGCCGCGTTGCAGAGTCAGCATACGGTGACGCATGCGCGCGATCAGGGCCAGGTCGTGACTGGCGATCAGCACGCTGGTGCCCAGACGGTTGATGTCTTCGAACACACCCATGATCTCGGCCGCTAGGCGCGGGTCGAGGTTACCGGTCGGTTCATCCGCCAGCAGCAAGGCCGGGCGGTGAACGATGGCGCGGGCGATACCTACGCGCTGTTGCTGGCCGGTGGACAGGTCGCCGGGGTACAGATCGGTTTTGTCCGACAGCGCCACGCGCTCCAGTGCCGAATCCACACGCTTGGCGATTTCGGCCTTGGACAAACCAAGAATCTGCAACGGCAGGGCCACGTTGTTGAACACCGTGCGATCGAACAGCAACTGGTGGTTCTGGAACACCACGCCGATCTGCCGACGCAGGTAAGGAATCTGCGCGTTGCTGATGGTGCCGAGGTCCTGACCGGCCAGCAGCAATTTGCCGGTGGTCGGACGCTCCATGGCCAGCAGCAGGCGCAACAAGGTGCTTTTACCGGCGCCGGAATGGCCGGTTACAAACAAGAATTCGCCCCGACGGACTCGAAAGCTCAGCTCATGCAAGCCGACGTGACCGTTCGGGTAGCGTTTACCGACCTGTTCGAAACGAATCATGAACGCTCCCGCTCGGCAAACAGTGCCTGGACAAAGGGTTCTGCTTCAAAGGTACGCAAGTCATCGATGCCTTCACCGACGCCGATGTAGCGAATCGGCAAGCCGAACTGCTTGGCCAGGGCGAAAATCACCCCGCCCTTGGCGGTTCCATCGAGTTTGGTCAGGGCCAGGCCGGTCAGTTCGACGGTCTGGTTGAATTGCTTGGCCTGGTTGATGGCGTTCTGCCCGGTGCCGGCATCGAGCACCAGCAGCACTTCGTGCGGCGCGTCGGCGTCGAGCTTGCCGATAACCCGGCGAACCTTCTTCAACTCTTCCATCAAATTGTCTTTGGTGTGCAGGCGACCGGCGGTGTCGGCGATCAACACGTCAATGCCACGGGCCTTGGCGGCCTGCACGGCGTCGAAGATCACCGAAGCCGAGTCGGCGCCGGTGTGCTGGGCGATCACCGGAATCTTGTTGCGCTCGCCCCAGACCTGCAATTGCTCGACTGCGGCGGCGCGGAAGGTGTCGCCCGCCGCCAGCATGACTTTCTTGCCTTCGAGTTGCAGCTTCTTCGCCAGCTTGCCGATGGTGGTGGTCTTGCCGGCGCCGTTGACGCCAACGACCAGGATCACGAACGGCTTGTTCTGCGAGGTGATTTTCAGGGGTTGCTCGACCGGTTTGAGCATCGCCGCCAGTTCAGCCTGCAGGGACTTGTACAGCGCGTCGGCATCGGCCAGCTCTTTGCGGGCAACCTTTTGGGTCAGGCGCTGGATGATTACCGAAGTCGCTTCAACACCCACGTCGGCGGTCAGCAGACGGGTTTCGATGTCTTCGAGCAGCTCGTCATCGATGATCTTCTTGCCAAGGAACAGGCTCGCCATGCCTTCGCCGATGCTGGCGCTGGTCTTGGACAGGCCTTGCTTGAGGCGGGCGAAGAAACCGGCTTTGGTTTCTTCGGTACGCACAGGCTCGGCGGGTGTTTCGACCGGCACGACGGGCGCGGCGGCAACGGGAGCAACGACCGGCGCAGGCACTGGTGCTTGAACAACTGGAGCAGCCGGCGCAACAAAGGCTGGAATCACAGGCTCAGGAACAACAGGCGCAGGTTCGGCCACAACAACTGGCTCAATCACTGGCACCTGAACGGGCGCAGGAGAAAACGCACTCGGCGCAGGAATCGGCGGCGTAATGTGCGGCGCCAGTTCGTCTTCGACCAACGATACCGGCTCTTCCGCTACCGGCAAGGTCAGCCATGGCTCGGCGGCAGGCGTCAGCGGCTGTTCAGCCACGACGTCAGGCGCGGCCTCAACCAGCGTTTGCGGCACCGGCTCGGAGATCGGCAGGACAACCGGCGCTGGCGCTTCATCTATTACCGGCGCAGGTACTGGCTCAGGAATGGGCTGTGGCTGTTCGACGACGGTTTCCTGCGGCTTTTTGCGCAGCCATCCGAACAGGCTTTTCTTCTCGCCAGCCGCAGCTGGGGCTTTCTTGTCGTCGTTGGAACCAAACATGGAGGACGGCTATCTCACGGTAGCGACGCGCCAAAGGGCGCCTCGGCAAATAAATATTCGATGCAGAACAGACTGCGATTGACCCAGCTTGTTCACGCGCAACATTTTGTAGAGGTGCAAGTGGCACCTCACGGAAACGATTTCACGAAGGACTAACGCGGCAAAATCGGCGAAAAAGCAGAGTTTAGTTGATAAATTCCAACCTTCTGCCGCAAACCCATACAACCTGATCAAACGCAAAGGCCTGATAGGCGTGGCCGCCAGTAAAACGGATCAGTATCCTAGCACCCTCTCGCCCGCCGACGCTAAGACCAAGCGGGCAGCTCAACAGGTTTAAAAACGAATGAATGCTCTAGCCCGCCGCGCTGCAGGCCTGCTGCTCAGCACAGTTTGTCTGCCACTTTCAGTCTTTGCTGCCGATCCGCAACCCACCCACGAATTCACCCTCGACAATGGCCTGAAGGTCATCGTGCGCGAAGACCATCGCGCGCCGGTGGTGGTTTCCCAGGTCTGGTACAAGGTCGGCTCCAGCTACGAGACGCCGGGACAGACCGGTTTGTCCCACGCCCTGGAACACATGATGTTCAAGGGCAGCGAGAAAGTCGGTCCCGGCGAAGCCTCGCTGATCCTGCGAGACCTCGGCGCCGAAGAGAATGCGTTCACCAGCGACGACTTCACCGCTTATTACCAGGTGCTGGCCCGCGACCGTCTGGGCGTGGCCTTCGAGCTCGAAGCCGACCGCATGGCCAGCCTGCGCCTGCCGGCCGACGAGTTCGCCCGCGAGATCGAAGTCATTAAAGAAGAACGTCGCCTGCGCACCGACGACAAGCCGATGTCCAAGGCCTACGAACGCTTCAAGGCCATGGCCTACCCGGCCAGCGGTTACCACACGCCGACCATCGGCTGGATGGCTGACCTGGACCGCATGAAAGTCGAAGAGCTGCGCCACTGGTACCAATCCTGGTACGTGCCGAACAACGCCACGCTGGTGGTGGTCGGCGACGTGACGCCGGACGAAGTGAAAACCCTGGCCCAGCGCTACTTCGGCCCGATCGCCAAACGCGACGTGCCACCGGCGAAAAAACCGGTCGAACTGGCCGAGCCCGGCGAACGGCAGATTACGCTGCACGTGCAGACCCAACTGCCGAGCCTGATGCTGGGCTTCAACGTGCCAAGCATCGCCACTGCCGAAGACAAACGTTCGGTCAACGCCTTGCGCCTGATCTCGGCCCTGCTCGACGGCGGCTACAGCGGACGCATCCCGACCCAACTGGAGCGCGGCGAAGAGCTGGTGTCCGGCGGTTCGTCGAGCTACGACGCCTACACTCGCGGCGACAGCCTGTTCACCCTGTCGGCATCGCCGAACACCCAGAAAAACAAAACCATGGCCCAGGCCGAAGCCGGTTTGTGGAAGCTGCTCGAGCAGCTGAAAACCACCGCACCGTCTGCCGAAGAGCTGGAGCGGGTGCGGGCTCAGGTGATCGCCGGCCTGGTTTACGAGCGCGATTCGATCACCAGCCAGGCCACCGCTATCGGCCAACTGGAAACCGTCGGCCTGTCCTGGAAGCTGATGGACACCGAACTGGCTGAACTGGAAAGCGTCACGCCAGAAGACATCCAGAAAGCCGCCAAGCTGTATTTCACCCGCGAACGTCTCAGCGTCGCCCATGTCCTGCCACTGGAGACGACTCATGAGTGAGCATAAAAAACCACGTCTGGCCCTGATCGGCCTGGTCGCTGTCGCATTGATTGGCTCCGCTGCCTTCTATTTCCTGAAGACCGACCACTCCAACGCCAGCGAAGCCCTCGACAAGGCCAAGTCCAGCCAGAAACTGCAATCGCTGGCCGAACTCGACGGCAAGGCACCGAGCCGCCGCTCGCTCAACGTGCAAACCTGGAACACCGCCGAAGGCGCCAAGGTGTTGTTCGTTGAAGCCCGCGAGTTGCCGATGTTCGACATGCGCCTGATCTTCGCCGCCGGCAGCAGCCAGGACGGCGATGCGCCGGGCCTGGCGGTACTGACCAATGCGATGCTCAACGAAGGTGTGGCCGGCAAAGATGTCGGCGCTATCGCTCAGGGCTTCGAAGGCCTGGGCGCTGACTTTGGCAACGGTGCGTTCAAGGACATGGCGCTGGCGTCGCTGCGCAGCCTCAGTGCCACCGACAAACGCGAGCCTGCGTTGAAGCTGTTCTCCGAAGTTGTCGGCAAACCGACCTTCCCCGCCGATTCATTTGCGCGCATCAAGAACCAGATGCTCGCCGGCTTCGAATACCAGAAACAGAACCCCGGCAAACTGGCCAGTATCGAGCTGATGAACCGCTTGTACGGCGATCACCCGTACGCGCATTCCAGCGATGGCACGGCGAAAACCGTACCAGCCATCACCCTGGCTCAGTTGAAGGCGTTCCATGAAAAAGCCTACGCCGCCGGCAACGTGGTGATAGCGCTGGTGGGGGACCTGTCCCGCGCCGAAGCCGAGGCGATTGCTGCGCAAGTCTCCAGTGCGCTGCCAAAAGGCCCGGCGCTGGCGAAACTGCCGCAACCTGAAGAACCGAAAGCCAGCATCGGCCACATCGAGTTTCCGTCCAAGCAGACCAACCTGATGCTCGCGCAACTGGGCATCGACCGTGACGATCCGGATTACGCCGCACTGTCCATGGGCAACCAGATCCTCGGCGGCGGTGGCTTCGGCACCCGCTTGATGAGTGAAGTGCGCGAGAAGCGCGGCCTGACGTACGGCGTATATTCGGGCTTCACCCCGATGCAGGCGCGCGGCCCGTTCATGATCAACCTGCAAACGCGCGCCGAGATGAGCGAAGGCACGCTGAAACTGGTGCAGGACGTGCTCGCCGACTACCTTAAGACCGGCCCGACCGAAAAAGAACTCGACGACGCCAAGCGTGAACTGGCCGGCAGCTTCCCGCTGTCCACCGCCAGCAACGCCGACATCGTCGGCCAACTCGGCGCGATGGGTTTCTACAATCTGCCGTTGAGCTATCTGGAGGACTTCATGCAGCAGTCCCAGAGCCTGACAGTCGAACAAGTCAAAGCCGCACTGAACAAACACTTGAGCACGGACAAAATGGTCATCGTCAGCGCTGGCCCGACCGTGCCGCAAAAGCCGTTACCGGCCCCTACTGATAAACCTGCCGAGCAGCCGCTCGGGGTTCCGGAGCATTAATGGCCACTTCCCGTCCAAAAAAACCTGTTCATAACGTGCACAACGGCGTGAACCAACTGCGCATCATCGGCGGCGAATGGCGCAGCCGAAAGTTGAGCTTCCCTGACGCGCCGGGCCTGCGTCCGACCCCGGACCGGGTGCGTGAAACCCTGTTCAACTGGCTCGCGCCGTACGTGGCCGGAGCCAAGGTACTCGACCCGTTCGCCGGCAGCGGCGCGCTGTTTCTTGAAGCCTTGTCCCGTGGCGCGGCCATGGGCCAGGCGCTGGATGCGAGCAATATCGCGGTGTCCAGCCTGAAGGAACATCTGGGCACGCTGCGTTGCACCACCGGCCAGGTTCAGACTGCCGACGCCTTGCGCTATCTGGAAACCCAGCCAGCAGTGGCTTACGACCTGGTGTTCCTCGACCCGCCGTTCAACCAGAACCTGTTGCCGACCGTATGCACCCTGCTCGAAGAGCGCCAATGGCTGGCGGACGACGCGTGGGTGTACACCGAAAGCGAAACCGCCCCCTCGACGCTCGGCCTGCCGGCCAACTGGCGCCTGCACCGCGAGCAGAAATCCGGGCGCGTCTACTATTCGTTGTGGCAACGAAGCATAGAAACACCTTCTTAAAAATCACCGGGATGGGCAAGTTGCCCATCCTGTTACCCACTCCGCTTGTTTTTCAAACGGCAACACATTCCATGTAGCAGGGTTCTACTGCGTTAACCCATTGTGAACGTGCGAAATAACTCGCATGGACGCAAAGGATTGTTGACGGATGAATGCATCAACCAAAGAAACCCCATCCCGCCCGACTCATGACTTCACGCTTGATAATGGCTTGAGGGTTATCGTGCGCGAAGATCATCGCAAAGCCGAATTCTACTCGACGCTACTCTACAAAGTCGGGTCCAGCTATGAGCATCCTGATGAGCAAGATATTAGCTCTATCGTTATGAATGCACTCGTCGATGACTATGACCATAGCCTTGTGGAGGAAGTGGGCGGCGACTACTTTAACTACGCCGCACAAGACAGCACTTGCATTGAGCTACAGATGCCGCGTGGACAACTTGAAACGGCTTTTGTACTCCAGTCCACGGTGATGAAAAAAGAGCCATCAGACGAAGTATTCCGTCGTCACTGGGATGACAGTATTCTCAAAAGCAAAGAAAAGTCTTCGTTCATTTCAGCCACTTTATTCAGCCCGGAACTGGAAGCATTAATAGAAACAGGGTCGAGCTACTACCAGTCACCCGAGGGTATGACCGCAAGCCTTGAACGTTTAAACCTGGAAAAAATCCGGCATTGGCAAAAAACCTGGTATGGGCCAAACAATGCAGTTCTGGTTGTGGCGGGAGACGTCGAACCAGACGAGGTCAAACGCCTTACCGAGCACTATTTCGGGGACATTGCCCAAAGCGATGTACCAGACCGTCCCTTTATCCTTGGGCCGTCAGAACCCGGATATCGCCAAATAACACAGCACCTGGATACTAAACGCCCCCTGATGTTGATCATCTTCAACGTACCGAGTTTAGTGACCACAACCGAACCGCATTCCCTCAGGGCGTTGCAAGTACTGAGTTCCGCTCACCTCGACCCGGCGTTCACGGGGGCACATCTTTCTCCACCCGCCTCTAACATGCCTCGATTCAATCGGGGTGATACCCGCCTAAGCCTTGCTTTTCATTTCGAGGGAGATCCAGGCGAAGCGGAAGCTCATTTCTGGGCGTTGTTGGAGGACGTTAAGCGCACGCCGTTCTCCCAGGCCGAACTTGTGGCAGCAATCGAAAACGCCAGCAATGAACAAAAAAACATCAACGACACACTCTCTGGACAGTCGGAAATTATTGGACTTTTAGTTGCAAACGGATTGCCGTGGGAATTGATAGATCTTGAGATCGCGCAACTGGAGAGTGTCACCCCGGATGATATCCAGAAAGCCGCCCAGACCTACCTGATCCGTGAGCGTGCCACAGTTGGTTATATTTTCCCCATGGAACAGTAAAAAGCTCCGGATCGGTTGGCGACATCATCGGATAGATTAGCCATTGCCTGCTTGAGATGAGGCAGCATCGATAGAAATTCGGGCAGATGCACTACTCGTTGTGGCAACGTATGGCAGAGATCGCCGGTTAACCAACCGGCCTGAAAAGGTGCGCACAGGTTGCGCACCGCTGCATCGAGAGCAATCGTGTCTTTTCCGTCAGAACGCTTCACCCCTGCCTTTGGCCTCGGCAACCCGCACTTGCAGACCTTGTGGGGACCGCTTTGGCGCAAAACCACGCACATCGAGCGCGAACGCGAACGCTTATGGCTCGAAGATGGCGACTTTCTTGACCTGGACTGGCACGGCCCACACAGCGCCGATGCACCGCTGGTGCTGGTGCTGCATGGCCTGACCGGCTCTTCCAATTCGCCTTACGTGGCCGGCGTGCAAAAAGCCTTGGGCGACCAAGGCTGGGCCAGCGTCGCGCTGAACTGGCGCGGCTGCTCCGGCGAACCGAATCTGTTGCCGCGCAGCTACCATTCCGGCGCCAGCGAAGATTTGGCCGAAACCATCAAGCACCTGCGGGCCAAACGGCCGCTCGCGCCGCTGTATGCGGTCGGTTATTCCCTCGGCGGCAACGTTTTGCTCAAACACTTGGGTGAAACCGGCAGCGACAGTGGCGTGCTCGGTGCCGTGGCGGTGTCGGTGCCGTTTCGGCTCGATCAGTGCGCCGACCGCATCGGCCAGGGTTTTTCGAAGGTGTATCAGGCGCACTTCATGCGCGAGATGGTCGCCTACATCAAGAACAAGCAGCGGCAGTTCCAGCATGACGGGCGCGAGGATGGTCTGGCGGAATTGGCCGCGCTGGGTTCGCTGGAAAACATGCGCACGTTCTGGGATTTCGATGGCCGGGTGACCGCGCCACTGCACGGTTTCACCGATGCGCAGGATTACTATCGCCGCGCCTCTAGCCGCTACTTTCTGGGCGAAATCCGCACGCCGACGCTGATCATTCAGGCCGCCGACGACCCGTTCGTATTTCCTCACAGCCTGCCGCAGGCCGAGGAACTGTCCGCCAGCACTCAATTCGAACTGCAAGCCAAGGGGGGGCATGTCGGCTTCGTCGATGGCTCGTTCCGGCAGCCGGGTTACTACCTGGAACGGCGCATCCCGCAGTGGCTGGCCGCTGCAGGTCGCGGGTAAACCGATGGACATCGATCAGGGCGAGTCGATCCGTTTCTGGCAAACGGCGCCTTTGGCCGGGGTCGAGTTGTTGTCCGCACGCTACATCGAACACCGTTTTGCCCCGCACGTGCATGACGGTTACGTGATCGGCATGATCATGGCCGGCGCCCAGCGTTACCGCTATCGCGGCGCCGAACACCTGGCGGGCAGCGGCACGCTCGTTTTGATCAACCCCGACGAGTTGCACACCGGCCACAAAGGCACGGAAGACGGCTGGTTGTACCGGGCGTTTTATCCCGACAGCGGGCAGATTCTGTCACTGCTCGATGAGCTGGAACTGCCGACCCACAACCTGCCGGCATTTGGCGCCACGCTGTATCGCGATCCGGACCTGGTGAAGGGCTTCTGCCAACTGCATCGCCTGCTCGAAACGCCCTCCACCGCCCTGCAACAGCAGACTGCCTGGCGAGAGTTGATGTTGTCGCTGCTGCAACGTCACGCCGCCGTTCCGGACGCCGGCAAACCCGGCAAGGAACACCGGGCGGTGACGCAGGCCAAGGAACTGCTGCAAGCGCAATTGGCGGCGCCGCCGTCGCTGGAAGAACTCGCGGCAACGGTCAATCTGTCGCCCTTTCATTTCGCCCGGGTATTCCGTAGCGCCACCGGCATGCCACCGCACACCTGGTTGATGCAGCAGCGCATCGCTCGGGCGCGGGCGTTGTTGCAGGGCGGCTGTTTGCCGTTGGAAGTGGCGACGCAACTGGGGTTTGCCGACCAGAGTCATCTGAGTCGACAGTTCAAGCAGGTTTACGGGGTGGGGCCGGGGGCGTATCGCAGAGCACTCCTGTAGGAGCCAGCTTGCTGGCGATAGAAGCGCCGCGGTATTTCAGGCAGACCGCGTCATCGTTCATCGCCGGCAAGCCGGCTCCTACAGGGGATTTGTGTTTATTCGCCGGTGGCGATTCCACGCGCGGGGTCGTTGATCCATTCGCTCCACGAGCCGGCATACAACGAACCCAACGGATATCCCGCGAGGCACAAGGCGAACAGGTTATGGCACGCCGTCACGCCGGAACCGCAATACGCCACCAGATCGGTCGGCGAACGTTGACCGAGTTTCGCGGCAAAGCGCTGCTTGAGCTGATCGGCCGGCAGAAAACGCCCGTCGCTGCCAAGGTTATCGGTGAACGCCGCACATTGCGCGCCGGGAATGTGCCCGGCAATCGGGTCGATCGGCTCCACTTCACCCTTGAAGCGCGGCAAGGCGCGGGCATCGAGCAAGGTCAAATCGGGCTGGCCGAGACGGTGCTGAAGCTGTTCGGCGTTCAACAGCAGCGTATTGTCCGGCGTTCCCGCGAAGGTGCCACGTTCAATACCGGGCGCATCAAGGCTCAAGGGCAAACCCGCCGCGTGCCAGGCCTTGAGCCCGCCATCGAGGATAAACACGCCGTCACGCTTGCCCAGCCAGGCCAGCAACCACCACGCCCGCGCCGCGTAGGCACCGGGGCCGTCGTCATACAAAACCACATCGCTGTCGGCATTGATGCCCCAGGCTTGCAGGCGTTCGATCAAGTCCGCAGGTTGCGGCAACGGATGGCGCCCGGTCACGCCCTTGACCACCGCTCCGCTCAAATCACGCTCAAGATCAGCGAAGCTCGACCCGGCGATGTGCCCTTCGGCATAGCTGCGCTGGCCGTAGTCCGGGTCTTCGAGGGCAAAACGACAATCAAGAATCACCAACCCCGGCTGATCCTTTTTCAGGTCCAGTGCTTGCGGGCTGATCAGTTGCGCAATGGGCATAACGGGCTCCTGTGAGATGGTCGATTTTGAATCCTACTGCACTTCTTCCAGCGCCTGGGCCAGCGGCACGTAAAACTCCTCGTACAGCGCGTTCACCGCATCGCGAGACTGATCGGTGACAAAACCGGCCTCCAGCACCAGCACCTGATACACGCCGCGTTTGATCGCCTGCTCGCTCAGGTGATTGGAATTTTCCCGCGTGGTGCACAGGAAACGCACCCAGGACGTGAGGATGATCCACGCATTGAGCGTCAGGGATTCAATCTGCACCTTATCCATGGACAGGATGCCGGCCTCGACGAATCCCGCGTAGATGTGCGTGCCATAGATCAGGCAGCGCTGGGAAAAGCGCCGATAACGGGCGGCCAATTCCGGATCGCTGTCGAGCAAGTGCTCGAGATCACGATGCAAAAACCGGTAGCGCCACATCGCCGCCAGCAACTCCTGAAGGTAGAAGCGCTTGTCTTCAACCGTCGCGGCGCGCCCCTGGGGCGGGCGCAGGAAGCTGTCCACCAGGCTTTCGTACTCACTGAACAGCACGGCGATGATCGCCTGCTTGTTGGGGAAGTGGTAGTAGAGGTTGCCCGGAGAAATGTCCATGTGGGCAGCAATGTGGTTGGTGCTGATGCTGCGCTCACCCTGCTGGTTGAACAGCTCCAGGCTGTTCTGCACGATGCGCTCGCTGGTTTTGATCCGAGGGGCCATGGCTTGAGCTTTAATTCAGAGTGCGTTGAGGGGCATCTTACGACCTAACCGCGAGCGGATAAAACAACGCGATGTCAGGATCTCATTTGACTTTATAGAGCATAGACTCTAAAAAGTTCATCACTACAATAAATCCGGAGCCGACCATGACTGCTGACATCGCCTACCTGCAGAAGCTGCAGCAGCCCCTGGAGGAACTTCAAAACCGCTTCGACGATCAGCGCGCAGCCTATGCCGCCAACCCGATGCCGCCCGCCGCCCAGCGACTTCAATGGCTCAAAGCCCTGCGCGATTTGTTGAGCAATGAACGTCAGGCCCTGATCGATGCGATCAGCCAGGACTTCAGCCACCGCAGCGCCGATGAAACCCTGCTCGCCGAACTGATGCCCAGCCTGCACGGCATTCACTATGCCAGTCAGCACCTCAAAGGCTGGATGAAACCCTCGCGACGCAAGGTCGGCGTGGCCTTCCAGCCGGCCTCGGCGAAAGTCGTTTACCAGCCGCTGGGCGTGGTCGGGGTGATCGTGCCGTGGAACTACCCGCTGTTTCTGGCCATCGGCCCTTTGGTTGGCGCGTTGTCGGCGGGCAATCGGGTGATGCTCAAACTCAGCGAATCGACCCCCGCCACCGGTCTGCTGCTCAAGGAATTGCTGGGCCGGATCTTCCCCGAAGACCTGGTTTGCGTGGTGCTCGGCGAGGCCGATATCGGCGTGGCGTTCTCCCGCCTGCGTTTCGATCACCTGCTGTTCACCGGCGCCACCAGCATCGGCAAACACGTGATGCGCGCGGCGGCCGAGAACCTGACGCCGGTAACGCTGGAACTGGGCGGCAAATCCCCGGCCATCGTCTCTCGTGACGTGCCGTTGAAGGACGCCGCCGAACGCATTGCGTTCGGCAAGACGCTCAACGCCGGGCAAACCTGCGTCGCCCCGGACTACGTAATGGTGCCGGAAGACCGCGTGGGTTCTTTCGTCGAAGCCTACCGTCAGGCGGTTCGCGGGTTTTATCCGACACTGGCTGACAACCCGGACTACACCGCGATCATCAATGACCGACAACTGGCCCGGCTCAACGGCTACATCAGCGACGCCACCAGCAAGGGCGCGCTGCTGATTCCGCTGTTCGACCAGGGCCAGGGCCGGCGCATGAGCCACAGCCTGCTGCTGAACGTCACCGACGAGATGATGGTGATGCAGGACGAAATCTTCGGTCCGCTGCTGCCGATCGTTCCGTACAAGGATCTGGATGAAGCGTTTGCCTACATTAACCAGCGACCTCGTCCGCTGGCGCTGTATTACTTCGGCTACGACAAGCGCGAACAAAACCGCGTCCTGCACGAGACCCATTCCGGAGGCGTGTGCCTGAACGACACGTTGCTGCACGTCGCGCAGGACGACATGCCCTTCGGTGGCATCGGCCCTTCGGGCATGGGCCATTACCACGGCCACGAAGGTTTCCTGACGTTCAGCAAGGCCAAAGGTGTGCTGATCAAACAGCGTTTCAACGCGGCGAAACTGATCTACCCGCCGTACGGAAAAACCATTCAGAAATTGATCCAGAAGCTGTTTATCCGCTAACGACCTTCACCGCCGGGTAATAACAATAATGAGCCCAAGCCTGTCCGATACACCCGCGCTGTCACGGCGCGGCCTGCTTAAATTCAGCCTTGGCGCGAGCGCGTTTCTTGCCACCGCCGGACTCGGCGCGAGCCTCAGCGGGTGTTCGTCGAGCATCCCGGCCAGCGGTTTCGCGATCCTGCGCAGCGGCGATCTATTGTTTTTACGGGCGCTGATTCCGGTGATGCTCGATGGCGCCGTGGTCGCCGAAAAAATGCCGATGGCACTCGACCAGACCTTGCACTGCCTGGATAACAGCCTGAATCACCTGTCGCCGGAAATGCTCAAGCTCACTCAGCAGTTGTTCGATGTGCTGGGGATGGCCGTGACTCGCGGGCCGTTGACCGGGATCTGGGGCAGTTGGGAAAACGCCAGCGCCGATGAGATCCGGCACTTTCTTGATCGCTGGGAAAACAGCTCGTTGAGTCTGTTGCGCATGGGGCATAGCTCGTTGCTGCAACTGGTGATGATGGCGTGGTACAGCCGGGCTGAGTCGTGGGCGCATTGTGGGTATCCCGGGCCGCCAACCGTTTAAGACCGAGTTGGCCCCTTCGCGGGCAAGCCTCGCTCCTACAGGGATCGCGCGCCCCCTGTAGGAGCGAGGCTTGCCCACGAAGGCGGCCTGATGAACGACACATTTCTCAATATAAAAACAAGAGAACCCGAATATGCCCGTACCCGATCCATTCCGCGAAGGCATGGCCCGTGGCTGGAAAACCCACAACGGCTCGCAACTGACCCAGGACCTGACCCTCGAAGCGGACGTTGCGATCATCGGCAGCGGCGCGGGCGGCGGCACCACTGCTGAAATCCTCAGCGACGCCGGCTACAAGGTGCTGTTGATCGAAGAAGGTCCGCTCAAGACCAGCAGCGACTTCAAGATGCTTGAAGACCAGGCCTACACCAGCCTCTATCAGGAAGGCATCGGCCGCATGAGCAAGGACGGAGCGATCACCATCCTTCAGGGCCGCGCAGTGGGCGGCACCACGCTGATCAACTGGACCTCGAGTTTCCGCACGCCGGAGCCGACGCTCGAACACTGGGCCCGGGAGCATAACGTCAAAGGCCACAGCCCGGCCGAGATGGCGCCTTGGTTCGAGAAAATGGAGCAACGTCTGGGCGTCGCACCCTGGATGGTCCCGCCGAACGCCAACAACGATGTGATTCGCAAAGGCTGCGAGCAGCTCGGCTACAGTTGGCACGTGATCCCGCGCAACGTGCGCGGCTGCTGGAACCTTGGCTACTGCGGCATGGGCTGCCCGACCAACGCCAAGCAATCGATGATGGTCACAACGATTCCGGCGACCCTGGAAAAGGGTGGCGAGCTGCTTTACCTGGCCCGCGCCGAGAAACTGATGATCAAGGACGGCAAGGTCACCGGCCTGCAATGCGTGGCGATGGATGATCGTTGCGTTGCGCCCACGGGCAAGACGATTACGGTCAAGGCGCGGCATTACGTGCTGGCCGGCGGCGGCATCAACAGCCCCGCGCTGCTGTTGCGTTCCGACGCGCCCGATCCTCACAAACGTCTGGGCAAGCGCACCTTCCTGCATTTGGTGAACATGTCCGCGGGGTTGTTCGACGAAGTGATCAACCCGTTCTACGGCGCGCCGCAGTCGATCTATTCCGACCATTTCCAATGGCAGAACGGCACCACCGGTCCGATGGCCTACAAACTCGAAGTGCCGCCTCTGCACCCGGCGCTGGCGGCCACATTACTCGGCGGTTTTGGCCAGGAAAGCGCCCGACACATGGAAAACCTGCCGCATACCCACGCCATGCTGGCGTTGCTGCGCGATGGCTTTCACCCGGACAGCCCCGGTGGCAGCGTCGAATTGCGCGGCGACAACACGCCCGTGCTCGATTATCAGGTTTCACCCTACGCCTGGGACGGTTTGCGCCGCGCCTTCCACAGCATGGCCGAGATCCAGTTCGCCGGCGGCGCCAACGCCGTGATGCCGATGCACGCCGATGCGCGCTATGTGAAAACCCTGGCCGAGGCGCGCACGCTGATCGACGGCCTGAGCCTTGAGTTGTATCGCACACGCTTGGGCAGTGCCCATGTGATGGGCGGTTGCGCCATGGGCGAAGACCCGAAAAACGCCGTGACCGACAGCCTCGGTCGGCACCATCAGCTCAGCAACCTGTCGATCCATGACGGCTCGCTGTTCCCCACCAGCATTGGCGCAAACCCGCAATTGTCGGTCTACGGGCTGACGGCGCAACTGGCGACTTCGTTGGCCGAACGTTTGAAAAACCCATGAAAAGAGCGAATATTCCTATCGTCTATAGTGCTTTCTTACCCAACAGGCGACTTGGCCGACCGGGAAGGCTGCGATACCATCCGACTCCCCAACGGACTCCCGCCAGGACGACGCGATGAACCGAGTGTTGTACCCAGGTACCTTCGACCCTATTACCAAGGGCCATGGCGATCTGGTCGAACGCGCCGCGCGCCTGTTCGATCATGTGATCATCGCCGTCGCCGCCAGCCCGAAGAAAAACCCGTTGTTTCCCCTGGAACAGCGTGTGGAGCTGGCCCGCGAGGTCACTAAACATCTGCCGAACGTTGAAGTCGTCGGCTTTTCGACGCTGTTGGCGCACTTCGCCAAAGAGAAGAATGCCAACGTGTTCCTGCGCGGTTTGCGCGCGGTCTCGGACTTCGAATACGAATTTCAGCTGGCCAACATGAACCGTCAGTTGGCGCCGGATGTGGAAAGTCTGTTTCTTACACCGTCCGAGCGCTATTCGTTCATTTCCTCGACGCTGGTCCGTGAAATCGCGGCGTTGGGCGGCGATATCACCAAGTTCGTCCACCCTGCGGTGGCGGACGCCCTGACACTTCGATTTAAAAAATAACACCGACTGTAGGAGCCGGCTTGCTGGCGATAGGACCGCTGCGGTGTCTCAGACTGACCGCGGTGTTGCTATCGCCAGCAAGCCGGCTCCTACAGAACGTCGCGCCCGCGTGCACTGCGCTCTCCAATGCGGCACAATTGCGCATTGGTTTTTAGCGCCCGGGCCTGCCGCCCCGGCTGGAGTTAGCATGTCCCTGATCATCACCGACGATTGCATCAACTGCGACGTCTGCGAACCCGAGTGCCCGAACGCCGCCATTTCCCAAGGCGAAGAGATCTACGTGATCGACCCGAACCTGTGCACCCAGTGTGTCGGCCACTACGACGAACCTCAGTGCCAGCAGGTGTGCCCGGTGGATTGCATTCCACTGGACGAAGCGCATCCGGAGACTGAAGAGCAGTTGATGGAGAAGTACCGGAAGATTACCGGTAAGGCGTGAGCCATGAGGCGTCTGTGAGGACGCCTTCGCGGGCAAGCCTCGCTCCTACAGGGGTCGTGTAGATCCTGTAGGAGCGAGGCTTGCCCGCGAAGCTTTTAGACTTCACTCCCGCTGCTCAAACCCCTCCCCAATACATCCCAGACACCTCACGAACGCCGCTTTCGCCGGGTCGACCACCAACGCCTGTCCCGCGTCGCCGACATTGCCGCCCAGCGCGGTAAACGGCAACGACACCACAAACGCCCCCGCACCAATCACCGTTGCCACGACCAGCAAGGGTCGGGCAATCAGCAAGTCGCCGAGCATGGCGTACGCCGGGGGATTCTGGATGGTGTAGCGCGGGTCACCGCTGCCGGTATTGGCTGCCAGTGCTGGCGCACCGGCACTCAGCAGCCATACGACGGCAAGGGTTCGGAACAGGTTCATGGCACAGTCCTTCGACTAGGCAGTGAGAACACTGACTATAGACCGCAGCAGTATCAGCTCTGGCAGCGCGGGCAAAAGACGCTGGCGCGCTGCCCGAGTTTGACTTCCCGCAGCTCTGTTCCGCAGACCTTGCACGGCTGACTGCCACGGCCGTACACGAACAATTCCTGCTGGAAATAACCGGGCTGACCGTCGCCGCCGATAAAGTCGCGCAACGTCGTACCGCCGCGCTCGATGGCGGCGGCCAAGATGCGTTTGATCTCGATCGCCAATTTCAAATAGCGCGCCCGGGAAATGCTCTTGGCCTCGCGACGCGGGTCGATACCGGCCGCAAACAGCGCTTCGGTCGCATAGATATTGCCCACGCCGACCACCACTGCGTTGTCCATGATGAACGGTTTGACCGCCATCGAACGCCCGCGAGACTGCTGGAACAAGCGCTCGCCGTCGAACAGGTCGGTCAACGGTTCCGGCCCCAGGCGAATCAGCAATTCATGGTTGAGCGGATCGAGGCTCCAGAGCATCGCGCCGAACCGTCGCGGGTCCGTGTAACGCAGGGCCAGGCCCGATTCCAGCTCGATATCCACATGCTCATGCTTGGCGGCCGGCAGGCCGACTTCCACCAGGCGCAGATTGCCCGACATGCCCAAGTGGCTGATCAGCGTGCCGACTTCGGCGTTGATCAGCAGGTACTTGGCGCGCCGCTCAACCAGCACGATACGCTGGCCGGAGAGCCGCACATCCAGGTCTTCAGGGATCGGCCAGCGCAGGCGACGGTCACGCACGATCACCCGGCTGACGCGTTGGCCTTCCAGGTACGGCGCAATACCGCGGCGGGTGGTTTCGACTTCCGGCAGTTCAGGCATGGTGCTCTCGAATCAGGCGCTGACGGCACTCAGCGGTGAGTGCCGAGGTCGCGAATCGTTTGTTTGAGGGTTTCGAAGTCGTAGTCCGAGAGGCCCACGTAATCGAGTACCAGCGGCGCGATGGTGTTCCATTCATGGTCCTCGTTCTGGTTGCCCAGTACCCGGTAGGACGCACAAATGTGCTCGGCCATTTTCAGGATCGCCAACAGGTTTTTCAGCTGGCTGTTGCGCGAAGACTCATCGCTGAAAATCGCCAGCGCATTGTGGTGATTGGCGATCGCCGTGCTCACATGCTCCGGCAGGCGCCAGGATTTGGCCGTGTAATAACCCACCACCGCATGGTTGGTATTGAACACCCGATTTTCCGTGTCCACCACACGGCATTCGGCACTGGCGCTGGCGTAGGCTTCTTCCAGCGTGGCCATGTAGTCCGGGAAGCGCTGCAGCATCAGCGGCACGCCGCAGTCGTGGAACAGGCCCAAGGCATATGCTTCATCGCCGGCCTGGACGCCGATGCGCTTGGCCAGGGTCAGGCAGGTCATCGCCACGTCTTGAGCGGTGTCCCAGAAACGATTCAGGGTAACGATGGTGTCATCGTTCATTTCACCCTTGATCGACTG
Organism: Pseudomonas sp. PDM01; assembly: GCF_014852325.1. NCBI lineage: Bacteria > Pseudomonadati > Pseudomonadota > Gammaproteobacteria > Pseudomonadales > Pseudomonadaceae > Pseudomonas > Pseudomonas sp. PDM01. The sequence goes on along the minus strand of NZ_JACVBK010000002.1, from coordinate 488,658 downwards.
CGCGTTGATCAGGTTGATGATCGAACGGCTGCCCAGCAGGTTTACTGCACGCTGGATCGAGGCGATCTTGTTGCTCAAGCCGTAATACGGCGAGTTGACGATTTTCAGGAGGGCACCAGAGAGGCCCGGGTCCTGGGAGATCAGCTTGGCGATCACTTCCAGATCCGGGTCGGGCATGTACTGCTCCATCTGCAGATCCACCATGATCTGCGGCTGGGCCGGCACGCTGATGCCTTGCAGGGACTGTTGGATCTGTTCGGTGGTCAGCTCTTGGGACATAAGTACACACTCTGGGACAGGCGCCGATTCTAACCTTTATAAAGTTGGATCCGACACACCGGCGGGCAACATCGGCCAAAGTTTCATTTCCGTGGAGCATTTGAAATTGCCTTCGCGGGCAAGCCTCGCTCCTACATTTGGAATGCGTCCCCCTGTAGGAGCGAGGCTTGCCCGCGAAGGCGTCATCAGCGTTTCATCGCCCACCCGGCCCGCCACCACCTTCAACACGCTATACTCCCGCTCTTTTTTCCGGAGCGACGTCATGTCCCTGCCTAGCCTGCGCCTCAAAGCCAACGCCGACCGTCGCCTGCGAAACGGCCACCTGTGGGTCTACAGCAACGAAATCGACGTGGCCGCCACCCCGTTGCACGGCTTCAAGGCCGGCGATCAGGCGATCCTCGAAGCTGCCGGCGGCAAGCTGCTGGGCATCGTTGCCATGAGCCCGAACAACCTGATCTGCGCCCGTCTGCTGTCGCGCGACGTCAAGTTGCCGCTGGACAAATCGCTGCTGGTGCATCGCTTGAACGTCGCCCTGTCCCTGCGCGATCGCCTGTTCGACAAGCCGTTCTATCGCCTGGTCTACGGCGATTCCGACCTGCTGCCAGGCCTGGTGGTCGACCGTTTCGGCGACATCCTCGTGGTGCAGATCGCTTCGGCAACCATGGAAGCGCATAAAGACGACGTGATCGCGGCGCTGACCCAAGTGCTCAAGCCAAGCGGCATTCTGTTCAAGAACGACTCCGCCGCCCGCGACGCCGAAGGCCTCAACCGCTACGTCGAAACCGTGTTCGGCCTGGTGCCGGAGTGGGTCGCGCTGGAAGAAAACGGCGTGAAATTCGAAGCCCCGGTCATTCAAGGCCAGAAAACCGGCTGGTTCTACGATCACCGCATGAACCGCGCGCGCCTGGCCCCGTACGCCAAAGGCAAACGCGTCCTCGACCTGTACAGCTACATCGGTGGCTGGGGCGTGCAAGCCGCAGCATTCGGCGCCAGTGAAGTGTTCTGCGTCGACGCGTCGGCCTTCGCCCTCGACGGCGTCGAGCGCAACGCCGCGCTGAACGGTTTCGCTGAAAAAATTACCTGCCTCGAAGGTGACGTCTTCGAAGCGCTGAAAGAACTGAAAGCCAGCGAAGAACGCTTCGACGTGATCGTGGCCGACCCGCCGGCGTTCATCAAACGCAAGAAAGACATGAAAAACGGTGAAGGCGCTTACCGTCGCCTGAACGAGCAAGCCATGCGCCTGCTCAGCAAAGACGGCATCCTGGTCAGCGCTTCGTGCTCGATGCACCTGCCGGAAGATGACCTGCAGAACATCCTGCTGACCAGCGCCCGCCACCTGGATCGCAACATCCAGATGCTGGAACGTGGCGGTCAGGGTCCGGATCATCCGGTACACCCGGCGATTGCTGAAACCCGCTACATCAAGAGCATCACCTGCCGGTTGCTGCCAAACAGCTAACCACTCGGAACTACTGTAGGAGCGAGCCCTGCTCGCGATGGTCGTCAACGATAACGCTGGCTGCCTGACACCCCGCGTAGCCTGTTCGTTTTTCGCGAGCAGGCTCGCTCCTACAACGGTCTGAGAACAGTCCCACACCTCCTGCATTGACTTCCCTATTCATCAAGTCGACTCTCGGCTACCCCTCACGGATCGAGAGCGTTGTTGATGAACCCTTCCCCGCATACCGCGAAAAAATCGTCGCTCATCCTGCTATTGATGACGATGACGCTACTGGGTGTTTTCCCGCTGGACGTGGTGCTCCCGTCCTTTCCCGCGCTCTCTGATTACTTCCTGACCTCAGCCTCCGACATAGCGTTATCCGTCAGCCTGTTCGCTATTGGCCTTGGGCTATCCGTGGTGCTGGTCGGACCGCTGTCGGACTTGTGGGGGCGCAAAACCCTTTTGCTGACTGGCATCGCCATCTCGATCATCGGTGCAACGGGTTGTCTGCTTTCAAGCGAATACGGCTGGTTCCTGGTATTTCGCGTCATTCAGGCCGTGGGTTGCGGGTCCTTTGTGCTGTCACAGGCACTGATTCAGGATCTGTTCGTCGGCAAGGAACAGGAACGGATGAGGATCTGGATGACCACCGGCGGCGGCGTGTTCATTTCCATATCGCCGCTGCTTGGAACCTGGTTGCAGATGCATCTGGATTGGCAGGGCAGCTTCTATGTCTTTATCGCACTGGCGGTCTTCGTCTGGATAAGGGCTGGCGTGCTCCTCAAGGAAACCCCGCGCAGTCGCAATGCCGCGCCCGGTCACTTTTTCAGTACCTACTGGCGGCTATGCGCGGATTTTCGCTTCATGGGTTACTGGTTGATTTCGGCCCTGGCCTTCGCCTGCCATTTTTCATTCATCGTCATGTCGCCGATCATTTTCATGGAGCGCCTGGCACTCACGCCCTACGAATTCGCCTGGACATTGTTGCTGTATGGCGTGGCGTATGTGTTCGGCGGGATAGTCGCCAGCGCCTTGCATCGGCGTCTGCCAGCCAATTCACAGATAGTGATCGGCCTCGGCCTGATCGCATTGTCGGGGTTGGTCATGCTGTGGCTGGCAAATCAGTTCGGGCTGACGGCCGCTGCGGTGCTGATCCCCATGCTCATCTGCACGGCCGGCACCACCATTGCCCGGCCTATCGCCAATTCCAAAGCCATGACCCTCCACCCACAGGATGCGGGCACGTCCTCCTCGGTCGGCGGCGTGATGATCTTCATGTGCGGCGGCGTGATCAGCGTGATGATCAATCTCGCGTCCGAAGACCTCACCACGGCGCTCGCCTTGTGTTTCCTGATCCTTAGCGTCGCGGGCCTGGGTTTGAACGCGCTGATCATGCAGCGCAATCTGGCACTGAACGCGAGTTGATTTACGCCGGTCGTCATCCGGCGCACGCCACCGGCGCCGGATCAGCGCTTCCCGGCATTCCCTCCAGCCGCCAGCCGTGTAGAATCGCGACATTCATCGCCAGTCATCCCCCGGCGGGTTTATGAGCTCAAGCTGAAGCGCGCGGCGATCCCGCAAAGTTATCGGCAACTTCCGGACACACGGCCATTTCTGAGTGTTCCAGACGTCAATAGAAGCTCACTTCCCTTTTGATACCTGATTAGCCGCCCGGAGTGCTTCATGCCTGATTACCGCTCGAAAACATCCACCCACGGCCGCAACATGGCCGGTGCCCGCGCATTGTGGCGCGCCACGGGGATGAAAGATGACGACTTCAAAAAGCCGATCATCGCCATTGCCAACTCGTTCACCCAGTTCGTACCGGGCCACGTCCACCTCAAGGACCTGGGCCAACTGGTCGCCCGCGAAATCGAACGCGCCGGCGGTGTAGCGAAAGAATTCAACACCATCGCCGTGGATGACGGCATCGCCATGGGCCACGACGGCATGCTGTATTCGCTGCCGAGCCGCGAGATCATCGCCGACTCCGTCGAGTACATGGTCAACGCCCACTGCGCCGACGCCATCGTCTGCATCTCCAACTGCGACAAGATCACCCCAGGCATGTTGATGGCCGCCCTGCGCCTCAACATCCCGGTGATCTTCGTCTCCGGCGGCCCGATGGAAGCCGGCAAGACCAAACTGGCCAGCCACGGTCTCGACCTCGTCGACGCCATGGTGATCGCCGCCGACTCCAGCGCTTCTGACGAGAAGGTTGCCGAGTACGAGCGTAGCGCCTGCCCGACTTGCGGTTCGTGCTCCGGCATGTTCACCGCCAACTCGATGAACTGCCTGGTTGAAGCGTTGGGCCTGGCCTTGCCGGGCAATGGTTCGACCCTGGCCACCCACAGCGACCGCGAGCAACTGTTCCTGCAGGCCGGCCGCACCATCGTCGAGCTGTGCAAGCGTTACTACGGCGAGAACGACGAGTCGGTATTGCCGCGCAACATCGCCAACTTCAAGGCGTTCGAAAACGCCATGACCCTGGACATCGCCATGGGCGGTTCCACCAACACCATCCTGCACTTGCTGGCCGCCGCCCAGGAAGCCGAGATCGATTTCGACCTGCGCGACATCGACCGTCTTTCCCGCCACGTGCCGCAACTGTGCAAAGTCGCGCCGAACATCCAGAAGTACCACATGGAAGACGTGCACCGCGCCGGCGGGATCTTCAGCATCCTCGGTTCGCTGGCCCGTGGCGGCCTGCTGCACACCGACCTGCCGACCGTGCACAGCAAGACCCTGGCCGAAGGCATCGCCAAGTGGGACATCACCCAGACCGACGACGAAGCCGTGCATCACTTCTTCAAGGCCGGCCCGGCGGGCATCCCGACGCAAACCGCGTTCAGCCAGTCGACCCGTTGGGAAACCCTGGACGACGACCGTGAAAACGGCTGCATCCGCAGTGTCGAACACGCTTACTCGAAAGAAGGCGGCCTGGCCGTTCTCTACGGCAACATCGCGCTGGACGGCTGTGTGGTGAAAACCGCGGGCGTCGACGAGTCGATCCACGTGTTCGAAGGCAACGCAAAAATCTTCGAAAGCCAGGACAGCGCCGTACGCGGCATCCTCGCGGACGAAGTGAAGGCCGGCGACATCGTGATCATCCGTTACGAAGGCCCGAAAGGCGGCCCGGGCATGCAGGAAATGCTGTACCCGACGTCGTACCTGAAATCCAAAGGCCTGGGCAAAGCCTGCGCCCTGCTCACCGACGGCCGTTTCTCCGGCGGCACTTCGGGCCTGTCCATCGGCCACGCTTCGCCGGAAGCCGCTGCCGGTGGCGCGATTGGTCTGGTGCAGGACGGCGACAAAGTGCTGATCGACATTCCGAACCGCTCGATCAACCTGTTGGTCAGCGATGAAGAACTGGCCGGCCGCCGTGCCGAGCAGGATCAGAAAGGCTGGAAGCCGGTGGAGAAACGTCCACGTAAAGTGACCACCGCACTGAAAGCCTACGCCCTGCTGGCGACCAGCGCCGACAAGGGTGCCGTGCGTAACAAGGCGATGCTTGACGGGCTGTAAGGCTTAACCGCAAACAAAAAAATGCCCCGCCAAGTGCGGGGCATTTTTTTGCCGGTCGTTTGATCTGCGTATATGCAAATCCCTGTAGGAGCCGGCTTGCCGGCGAAGGCGGTATGTCAGCCAGCAAATTCTTCGTCTGAAAGTCCGCTATCGTCGGAACGCCGCCCGCAGCAAGCCGGCTCCTACAGTTGATCGGTGTTGCAGTTACTGGATTTCTGCTGGCGTCACGATCACCCAGTTCTTGTCCGCCGTCACCGGCAACCCTTCCTTGGCCTGGGCCGCAGCGTGCTTGGCCATCATGCCGTTAATCTGGGTCATGTATTTGTCCTTGCGGTTGACCCACAAGTGGATGCCGCCCTTGGCCACGTCAACATCGTGGAACAGCATGTAACCGTCGCTGCTCGGGGTGTCGCCGCCGACCAGTACCGGTTTTTTCCATTCATCGATGTAGGTCAGGATCGCCGCGTGTTTACCGGCCATCCAGGTCGCCGGGGTCCACAGGTACGGGGTCAGTTCCAGGCCCAGGTTGGCCTTCTCGTCATACTTGCCAGCGGTGATCTGCTTGCGGGCCGTGGTCAGCTCACCGGACTTTTGGTCCTTGAGCAGCAGGCTCACGCCAATCACGTTTTGCGGTTTGACGTTGTAGCCGTACTTCGGATCGGAGGCGACCATGCGCACCAGCTCTTCAGAAGCGGCGGTCATCACGTAGACCTCGATGCCGTTCTCCATCAGCTTGTTGTACAGCTCGGTTTGGCCGGTGAAGACTTTCGGCGGGTTAACGTCGAGCTTCTTGACCACGTCGCCTTCGTAATAGGTAGCCGGCACCGGTTTGCCGGACGCCATCAATTCGTCGACATAACCTTTGAGCTCTTGCAGGGTGAAACCGGAGAACACCTGGGCGACCCATGGGTAGCAAACCATGTCGTCGAGTTCGCAGAGGCGGTAGTAGTAGCTGAACAGGCTTTCCTTATGGTCGGCGGTGTCCTTGAACGGAATCAGTTTCAGGGAGGGATCGAGTTTCTCGCGGGTGATCAGACCCTTGTTTTCCATGAACGGCAGCAGCGATTCTTCGAGGTCATAGCGGTAACTGGTGTTGTCCATGTCGAACACCGCGTAGTTACCTTTGTTGGCGTTGGCCGCGATCATCGCATCCAGTGCCTTGGCCTGATCGGCTGGCCAGTGCTTCAAATCCGTAGCGAAGGCCTGGCCGGCGAGGCCAATGCACAGTGCAGCGAGCAGAAATTTCGGTGCGAACTTCATCGATAGATCTCCCTGATTTAAAGACATCGACGCTAACAAATAAGTGTGACAGTCCCCGTCTGTCAGCGACGGCCAACGCACCTATCGCGCCAGCTGCATTCCTGTAAGCGACACCCGCTTATTCCAAAAACGACAGTCATCAGACTTTTTTGATATTAATTCATTGAAAATCAAGCTGTTAGGCTTGCCGGTTCGCAGCTGCCCCGGAAGGCAGTTGGCACATGTCTAATGGGAGTTCCAATGAATCTGCCGCTGATTCTCAATCTGCTGGTGTTCCTCGCCCTGCTCGTCGCACTGGCGCAAACCCGCCACACCACATTTAGTCTGGCGAAAAAAGTCCTGCTCGCCCTGGTGTTGGGCGTGGTGTTCGGTGTCGCCTTGCACACCGTTTACGGTGCCGGAAACCCGGTGCTGAAAGCCTCGATCGGCTGGTTCGATCTGGTGGGCAACGGTTACGTGCAGCTACTGCAAATGATCGTGATCCCGCTGGTGTTCGCCTCGATCCTCAGCGCCGTGGCCCGTCTGCACAACGCTTCATCGCTGGGCAAAATCAGTTTCCTGACCATCGGCACGCTGCTGTTCACCACCGCCATCGCGGCGCTGATCGGTATCGGTTTGACCAACCTGTTCGGCCTGACCGCTGAAGGCCTGGTCGCCGGCACACAGGAAATGGCCCGCCTGCAAACCATTCAGACCGACTACGCAGGCAAGGTCGCGGATCTGAATGTGCCGCAACTGCTGCTGTCGTTCATCCCGCAAAACCCGTTCGCTGATCTGGCGCGCGCCAAGCCGACATCGATCATCAGCGTGGTGATATTCGCCGCGTTCCTCGGGGTCGCCGCGCTGCAACTGCTGAAGGATGACGTCGAAAAAGGTCAGAAAGTGATCAACGCCATCGACACCCTGCAAGCCTGGGTGATGCGTCTGGTGCGTCTTGTGATGAAGCTGACTCCGTACGGCGTACTGGCGCTGATGACCAAAGTGGTCGCCGGTTCCAACCTGCAAGACATCATCAAGCTCGGCAGTTTTGTCGTGGTGTCCTACATCGGCCTGGGCCTGATGTTTGTAGTCCATGGCGTGCTGGTGTCGGTGGCCGGGATCAACCCGCTGCGGTTCTTCCGCAAAATCTGGCCGGTGCTGACGTTTGCTTTCACCAGCCGCTCCAGTGCGGCGACGATTCCGCTGAGCATCGAAGCGCAGACCAGCCGTCTGGGCATTCCGCAGTCCATCGCCAGCTTCGCCGCTTCGTTCGGCGCGACCATTGGCCAGAACGGCTGTGCGGGTTTGTACCCGGCGATGTTGGCAGTCATGGTGGCGCCGACCGTGGGCATCAACCCGCTCGACCCGCTGTGGATCGCAACGCTGGTGGCGATTGTGACCTTGAGTTCGGCCGGTGTGGCCGGTGTGGGCGGTGGTGCGACGTTCGCGGCGCTGATCGTGCTGCCGGCGATGGGTTTGCCGGTGTCACTGGTGGCGTTGCTGATTTCGGTTGAGCCGCTGATTGATATGGGGCGTACGGCGTTGAACGTGAGTGGTTCGATCACGGCCGGGGCGATTACCAGCCAGATCATGCAGCAGACCGATAAAGATTTGCTGGATGCGGATGAGCATGCGGAGTTGGCTCACGCTTAAGAATTTCAGTGACTGAGCGGGCCTCTTCGCGGGCAAGCCTCGCTCCTACAGGATTTACGTATAACCTGTAGGAGCGAGGCTTGCCCGCGAAGCTTTTAGACTTTTTCCCAGACTTCGAAGTTGTACGCCGGTTTGTCGCCTTCAGCCGGATTCGGCACATTCGACACCAGCTTCCACTGCTTCAAATCAAACTCCGGAAACCACGCATCCCCTTCCGGGCTCAGCGCCACGCGCGTCAAATACAACCGATCGGCCTGCGCCAACCCCTGCGCGTACAACTGCGCCCCGCCAATCAGCATCAACTCATCGACGCCCTGCTCTTTCGCCCATTCTTCCGCGCGAACCACGGCAGCCTCCAGCGACGGATAAACCTCCGCGCCTTCCAGCACCAGATCCGCCTGGCGGCTGACCACGATGTTCAACCGGCCCGGCAGCGGGCGACCGAGGGAATCCCAGGTCTTGCGACCCATGATGATCGGCTTGCCCAGGGTGGTGGCCTTGAAGTATTTGAAGTCCCCCGGCAAGTGCCAGGGCATGCTGTTGTCGACGCCGATCACACGGTTTTCACCGAGGGCTGCGATCAGGCTGAGAGGGAGTGATTTAGTCATGCCGGCGAGGATACCAGAGGCTCGGCTTCTCGCAACGTAGCCCCCCGACAAGCGCGACAGCGGTTATGCTCACAGCTCAATTGAGCGACGGGATGCCGCGTGACTGAACTGAATACCCTCTGGCTGACGGAAACCATTCGCCTGCGCGAAGAACACGCCGGCCCTCTGGATGATCTGGAAGCCAACCGAGTGGCTCGCACGGCGGGCGGCGATCTGCCGACACGGATTTCGCGCCGCGCCTTATGGCTGGCCCAACGCGATGGACTGACCGAAGCCCTCAGGCATTGGCTGCAAGGTGCACGACTGGCGCTGTTGGTGTTGGCCGTGCTGGCCGTGGTCAGCGGCGCCGGCCTGGCGTTTGCCGCGCTGGGCGACGGGCAAACGCCGGTCAATGTGTTTTGGGCCTTGGGCAGCTTGCTCGGGCTGAACCTGATTCTGCTGCTGAGCTGGGCGCTGGGCCTGGTGTTTGCCGGTGAGCACGGCGCGACGCTGGGACGCTTGTGGTTGTGGCTCAGCGAAAAACTCGCCCGCGACGCCAAAGCCGCGCAACTGGCGCCCGCCCTGCTGTTGCTGCTGCAACGACAGAAACTCAATCGCTGGGCGCTCGGTGTGCTGGTCAATGGTTTGTGGTTGCTGGCGATGCTCAGCGCGTTGGTGATTGTGCTGATGCTGATGGCGACCCGGCGCTACGGCTTCGTCTGGGAAACCACCATCCTTGGCGGCGGCACGTTCGTCGTCATGACTCAGGCTCTGGGCGCCCTGCCGGCTCTGTTGGGTTTCAGCGTGCCCACCGTGGAAATGATCCGCGCCAGTGGCGATGCCGCACTGAACATTGAAAGCGCTCGTCAGGCCTGGGCCGCGTGGCTGGTGGGCGTGTTGCTGATCTACGGGGTTTTGCCGAGGTTGTTGTTGGCGCTGTTGTGCCTGTGGCGCTGGAAAAGGGGTCGCGCCAGATTACGTCTGGATCTGAACCTGCCCGGCTACGCGCAACTGCGCGAACGCCTGATGCCGACCAGCGAACGCCTGGGCATCAGCGATGCGGCACCTGCGCAGCTTCATCACGTGGAAAGCGGCGTCAGCGAACTGCAAAGCGACGGCGCGTTGCTGGTGGCCATCGAGCTGGACGATCAACGGCCATGGCCACCACCGCTGCCGAAAACCGTGAACGACGCAGGCATCCTCGACAGTCGCGAATCGCGCCACAAACTCTTGGAACAACTCAGCCGTTTCCCCCCGGCCCGCCTGGCCATCGCCTGCGATCCGCGGCGTTCGCCGGACCGCGGCAGCCTCGCGCTGATCGCCGAACTGGCCCGCAACGCCAGCGCCACCCGCGTCTGGTTGCTGCAAGCGCCGCCCGGCGAAGCGCTGGATGCCGAGCGTCTCGGCGACTGGCACGTGGCGCTGCAACAGTTGGAACTGCCCTTCGCCGATTGCGCGCCGCTGAACTGGCTGGAGACCGGTCATGACTAATCCGTGGAAAGCGCCGTTGAAGCTCGCCGTGGTCGGTCACACCAACGTCGGCAAAACCTCATTGCTGCGCACGCTGACCCGTGATGTCGGTTTCGGCGAAGTCTCCCATCGCCCGAGCACCACGCGGCACGTTGAAGGCGCGCGGTTGTCGGTGGACGGCGAGCCCTTGCTCGACCTGTTCGATACGCCGGGCCTGGAAGACGCCATCGCCCTGCTCGACTACCTCGAACGCCTGGAGCGTCCCGGTGAACGCCTCGACGGTCCGGCGCGACTGGCGCGCTTTCTTGAAGGCAGTGAAGCGCGGCAGCGGTTCGAACAGGAAGCCAAGGTGCTGCGGCAACTGCTCACCTGCGACGCCGGCCTCTATGTGATCGACGCCCGCGAACCGGTGCTGGCCAAGTACCGAGACGAACTGGAAGTGCTGGCCAGTTGCGGCAAACCGCTGCTGCCGGTGCTGAATTTCGTCAGCAGCGCCAACCACCGCGAACCGGATTGGCGTGAAGCGTTGGCGCGTCTGGGTTTGCATGCCCTGGTGCGTTTCGACAGCGTGGCGCCGCCGGAAGATGGCGAGCGGCGGCTGTATGAAAGCCTCGCGCTACTGCTGGAAAATTCTCGCGAGCAACTGGAACGCTTGATCGCCGATCAGCAGGCCCAGCGTCTGGCTCGGCAACAAAGCGCGGCGCGGTTGATTGCCGAATTGTTGATCGATTGTGCGGCGTGTCGGCGCAGCGTGGTCAGCGACGCCGAGCAGGAACAACAGGCGATCAGCGAACTGCGCAAAGCCGTTCGCCAACGGGAACAGCGCTGTGTCGAAGCGCTGCTCACGCTCTACGCCTTCCGCCCGCAAGACGCGGCGGCCAGTGATCTGCCGTTGCTCGACGGCCGCTGGGGCGATGACCTGTTCAACCCGGAAACCCTCAAGCAACTGGGCGTGCGCGTCGGCGGCGGCATCGCGGCAGGTGCGGCCGCCGGGGCCGGGGTGGATCTGCTGGTCGGCGGCTTGACCCTCGGCGCAGCGGCGCTGGCCGGCGCGATTGCCGGCGGCGCCCTGCAAACCGCGCGCAGTTACGGCAGCCGGTTGCTGGGCAAGATTAAAGGCCAGCGTGAATTGACGGTCGATGACAGCGTCTTGCGGTTGTTGGCATTGCGGCAGCGGCAGTTGCTGCAAGCGCTGAATGCGCGTGGGCATGCGGCGATGGACAGCATTCAGGTCGCTACGCCACAGGACAAGAGCTGGCGCGAAGGCAAACTGCCCGAAGCCCTGAACAAGGCTCGGGCGCATCCGCAATGGTCGTCGCTGAATCCGCAGGCGAAGTTGAATCAGGCGGAACGGCAGGAGCAGATCGAGGTGTTGGCGCAGCAGCTTTGATACGGTTGATCAGCGCCAGTTGAACCTCAGATAAGTGGATCTCAATGCCCAGGCAAGCTGTTTGTCCACTTTATCCAAATCGCCATCACCATCCAGATCGTGACCGAACACCATGTCAACCATGTAGCCCTCAAGGGAGTCTAAAACAGTGGCGGTGGAAACGAGGCTTCGGCCTGGTCTGTAGGAACTATCATGAAAGTGCAGATGCACGGGGTCTCGACTACCGTTGTGCGCAATATCCTCTACAAATATCTTGACATAGCGACCCCAGGCATCTCCATTGTTGAACCAATCAAGCTGCAGGAACGCTTCTGCAAACAAGTTGATTAGCTCCTCATCCTTAATGTTTTCCTTACCGTCGTTGTTCACGTCGCCATACTGAAAATCAACTTTGCCATCGGCAGTGTTATCCAGTGCATAGGCTTCGTGAACGAGCCGATCTTCGGCACCGTCAATCTCTTCGAAAAAATGCAGGATCAGGTTGTCAGCCCTGCCGTAAGCACTTCGGTCCTGGGCTGTAACTTTCAAATAACGCATGTGGCTAGCTCAAATCAATTTAGGGTCGATCAAGCTATCCCATCCTCGTAAAACGCTCTGCGCGAACAATCTCTTCATCCTGTAGGAGGTCTCACCAGTAGTTGTGGTTCAAGCCGCCCTGGACAGAAGGCCCAAAGCCTTGCGCTTCAGAACGTCGAGATCCAGAAGAGGCACGTTCATCTCCTTCGCCAACTCATCCCACTGGCGCATGCGCAAACTCACCGCGCACAACGGGTCCTGCTCGAAGGCTTCAGCCTCGGCCGGGGTCATCACCCCGCCCTGATACTCCAGGGTCCGACGGCTGGCCTCGCTCAATCGTTCGTAATACCCGGGCTCCTTGACTGTCAGGTAGCGCTTGGCCTGAACGTGGTATTCCACCAACCGCGCCATGCGTTCACTGAAACCTGCGCGACGCAGGTAATCGGCGCCCAGCCGCTCGTGGCTGACCACGCCGAAGCCGCCCATGTTCGGCGCGCTGTCAGCACAGATGTGCCCGATGTCGTGGAAGAACGCCGCCAGCACCACCTCATCATCGAAGCCTTCCGCCATGGCCAGTTGTGCGGCCTGGGACATGTGCTCGATCTGCGACACCGGCTCGCCGATGTAATCGCTGTCGCCGAAGCGCTCATACAGCCCAAACACCTCGTCGATCACTTGCGCCTTGCGGTCCATCAACGCTCTCCCAATAACGTCGCGACATTACGTTCGGCCATTGCCGGCCCGACACTCATGCCGACGCCGGTGTGCATCAGTGCCACGCTCACGCCCGGCATCGGCCGCAGGAACGAAAACGGCCCTGGCCCTCGGGAACCATAGACCCCCTGCCAGCGTTCGACCACTTGCACCTTGCAGCCCAGCGTCTGCTCGGCCAGTTCGATCATCCAGTTATCCACCTGCTCGGCATTGAACGGTGACGGATCACTGCCGTAGTGGTGGGAATCGCCGATGATCAGCTCGCCGTGAGGCGTCGGACTGATCAGCAGGTGAATGCCGTTTTCGTGCAGGTGCGGTTGCTCGCGCAGGATCTGCGCCTGCACTGCCGCTGCTTCCGGCAGATCGGCGAAGGCGCCGTAATGCACGCAACTCAAACCGGTGAGCAGCGCATGTTGCAGGTTGAGGTTGATCTGCGGGCGGGCGCGGAGCATTTGCAGGCGGCAGATTTGCGGGTTGAGCGCGGCAATCGGCTCGGCCAGCAAGGTCTGATAATCGTGACCGGAGCAGACGATGATGTGCTCGGCGTTGAAGGTGCCGGCGGTGCTGTGCAGACGGCCCGGTTCGATGTCGCGCACGAGGGTGGAGAAGTGAAACTCGACGTTCATTTCGCGGCGCAGGTAATCGATCAACGCCGGGATCGCTTCGCGGGAATACAGTTGCTGATCGTCCATCCCGTGCAGCGCAGCGCGGTGATGGCGGAACTGGCCGCCGTACAGATCGCGCAATGCGGCACCGCGCAGCAGCTCGACGCGGTAACCGTGTTCCACGGCGCGGCCGGCGCAAAATACTTCCAGCAGGTGTTCTTCGGCTTCTGTGCGGGCAAACAGGTACGAGCCGTTGCGCTTGAGTTGCAGGCCGGCCAGTTGCGCCCATTGGCCCCAGATCTCGCGGCTGGCTTTGGCCAGTTCGAGCATCGGGCCTGGTGGCTGGCCGGTGACGAGGGCTTGACCAAAGTTGCGCACCGAGGCGCCCAAGGGCGTTTCGCTGCGTTCGAAAACCGTGACTTTGAGACCGCGCCTGGCGGCGGCGTAGGCGTGGGACAGGCCGAGGATGCCGGCGCCTACGATCAGCAGGTCGTTGGGGTGTGTCATGGAGTTTTGTCCAAAGTTCGAAGCCGCCTTCGCGGGCAAGCCTCGCTCCTACAGGGGTACGCATTTCTCTGTAGGAGCGAGGCTTGCCCGCGAAGGGGCCCGTCAGCCGATGAAAATCTTACTTGGCAGCCACTTTCTCGGACTTGCCGTCATAGCGCTTGCGCCACTCGGTCAGGATTTCGTCGCGATTCTTCGACGCCCAGGCGAAGTCGTTCTTGATCAGGCGCTGCTCGTAATCCGCCGGCAATTCGGTCTGCGGCTTGGCGATACCCGGCTGAGCGAGGACGGCGAAGTTCTCTTTGTACAGCTCCATCGCTGCAGGGCTGGCCGAGAAGTCAGCCAGTTTCTTCGCCGCGTCTTCATGCGGTGTGCCCTTGATCACCGCCGTCGCTTCGATCTCCCAACCCAGGCCTTCTTTCGGCAGGATGATGTCCAGCGGTGCGCCCTGGCGCTTCAACTGAACGGCCGGGTATTCAAAGGAAATACCAATCGGGAATTCACCCGCCGCTGCCAGTTTGCAAGGCTTGGAACCGGAGTGAACATACTGGCCGATGTTCTGGTGCAGGTCGTCCATGTACTGCCAGCCCTGCTTCTCGCCGAAGGTTTGCAGCCAGGCGCTGACGTCGAGGAAACCGGTGCCGGACGAGGCAGGGTTCGGCATCACGATCTTGCCTTTGTACTCAGGCTTGGTCAGGTCCTGCCAGCTCACGGGTTTGGTCAAACCCTGCTTCTCGGCTTCGACGGTGTTGAAGCAAATGGTCGCGGCCCAGACGTCCATGCCAACCCAGGCTGGCGGGTTGGCGGCATCGCGGTAGTTGCCGCCGATTTTGCCGAGGTCCTTCGGCGCGTAGCTTTGCAGCATTCCTTGCTGATCGAGAATCGCCAGGCTCGACGCGGCCAGGCCCCAGACGGCGTCAGCCTGCGGGCGGGCTTTTTCGGCCAGCAGTTTCGCGGTGATGATGCCGGTGGAATCGCGCACCCACTTGATCTCGACGTCCGGGTTAGCCTTTTCGAAGGCTTCTTTGTAGGTCTTCAGTTGTTCGGCTTCGAGGGCGGTGTACACCGTCAACTCGGTTTTCGCCGCGAAGGCGTTCAGGCTGAAAGCGGTGAGGACAGCAGCGGCCAGGGCCAGGGGCTTGAACATGATCTTTTCCTGTTTTGAGTTGAGGTTGCGGGAGTGGAAATCAGTGACCGGGCGCGGTCTGCCGCCAGGCTTGGGAGCGACGCAGCAAACCGCGCGAGGCCCAGGCCAGCAGCAGGGACACGCCCGCCGAGGTGAACAGAATCAGGGTCGACATCGCCGCCGCGCCGCCGACGTTGCCGGCGTCGTCCATGTTCAGCACCGCCACCGCCGCGAGGATGGTGTCGGGGCTGTAGAGGAAGATCGCCGCCGAGACAGTGGTCATGGCCGAGACGAACAGGTAACGCACGATGTCCAGCAGCGCCGGCAGGCAGATCGGCACGGTGACGCGCAGGTAATGCCGGTACAGCGGCGCCTTGAGCGACAGCGCGGCGGCTTCGAACTCGGCGTCGAGTTGGCGCAGCGCCGTGGTCGCGGTCATTTGCGCGGTGGTCAGATAGTGAGCAATGGTGCAGACCACCAGCAGGGTCATGGTCCCGTAGAGCACATGCAGCGGGTTGTCGCTGAGGTTGAAGAAGAAGACATAACCCAGGCCCAGCACCAGACCCGGCACCGCCATCGGTACGAAACTGAGCATGCGCAATGTCAGATTCAGTCCGCGCTGGCCCTTGGTTTTTTCCATCAGGTAGGCGCCGGTGAAGATCAGCACGCTGCCGATCAACGCCGTGCACAGGGCCATCTTCACGCTGTTGCCGTAGGCCAGCCAACCGCCGCCCGCCGTGTCGTTGAACTGGTAATGATTGAGCGACAGCGACAGGTTGTACGGCCAGAACTTCACCAGCGACGAGAACACCGCCATGCCGAACACCAGCAGCAACACCGCGCAGATCAGCAGCACGATGGCCAGGTAGCAGCCGTCGCGCAGTTTCGACGGTGCCGGTTGAAAGACCTGCGCCCGACCGCTCATGGAATCACCGTGACGCCGGCGCAACCACGCATCGACCCCGAAGCTGAACAGCGCCGGCAGCAGCAGGACCATGCCGATCAATGCACCGCGACCGAATTGTTGCTGACCAACCACGGCTTTGTAGGCTTCCAGCGCCAACACCTGATAGTCGCCGCCGACCACCACGGGCACGCCGAAGTCAGTGATGGTCAGGGTGAAAACAAGACAGAACGCAGCGAACACCGCCTGACGCGTCGCCGGCCAGGTGATGCTGCGGAAGGCTTTCGCCGGACTGGCGCCCATGCTGGAGGCGGCATCGAACAGTCGCGCATCCGCCAGGGACAGCGCCGACAGCAGAATCATCAAGGCGTGTGGGAAGGTGTAGATGACCTCGCCCAGAACAATGCCCCAGAAGCCGTAGATATTGTCCGAGAGCAAACCGCGCAACATGCCTTGGTTACCGAACAGATAAACCAGCGCAATGCCGGGGAGCATCGACGGCGCCATCAGCGGCAACAGCGACATCCCACGCCAGATGGCTTTGCCCGGAATCAGGGTGCGTTGCAGCGCGTAGGCAAACAGGTAGGCCAGCGGTACGACAATCGCCGCGACGCTGAGGGACACTTTCAGGCTATTGCCGAGCAACCAGTGGAAATTCGCACTGGTGACCAGTTCACGCGCAGCCACCAGACCACCGCCCTGCCCGGCCTCCGAACTGAAGCCACGCCAGAAGATCGCCAGCAACGGCATCAACACCGCGACGCCGAGCAACACCAGCAAAAGGACTTTGCCGCCGACCACAAACACCCGGTCGCCGATCTCGGCACGGGAGGTCTGCCGAACCTGCTTGTGCGGTATCGGCAGCGCGATGTTCGCGCTCATCAGGCAAACACCTGCAGGCTGCGTGGCGGCAACGCGACCATGATCTGCTGCGCACCGAGGCGCGGCATGGCTTCCGGCGCCAGTTCTGCCAGCAGTGCGTGACCCGGCAGTTGATCGAGTTCGAAGCTCATGCGGCAGCGGTTGCCGAGAAAGGTGATTTCACGAACCTTGGCCGGGAACAGGTTTTCTTCATGCACCAGCGGGTTGACGTTGATCGCCTCGGGCCGGCAGAACAAACGACCCGACGCGGTTTTCGCGCTGCCATCCGCCAGACGCATGTTCATCCCGCCGACCTGGGCATGACTGTCGCTGCTGCGCTGGAAGGGCAGCCAGTTGCCTTGACCGACAAACTCCGCCACGAACGGCGTGGCCGGGCGGTCGTAGATTTCCTGCGGCGTGGCGTACTGCTCGACCTTGCCGTTGTTCATCACGGCGATCCGGTCGGCCATCAGCATGGCCTCGTCCTGATTGTGGGTGACCATCAGCGTGGTGATGCCGAGGCTGCGTTGCAGTTGGCGCAGTTCGGTGCACAGGTGCTCGCGGACCCGGGCATCGAGGGCGGACATCGGCTCGTCCAGCAACAACAACGAAGGCGCCGGTGCCAGGGCGCGGGCCAGTGCGACACGTTGCTGCTGACCGCCGGATAATTGGCCGGGGTACTTTTTCTCACTGCCGGTCAGGCCGACCAGTTCCAGCATCTGACCGACGCGCTTGCGCACTTCGTCGCGACCGCTGCCGGCGAGGCCGTAGGCAATGTTCGCTTCGACGGTTAGATTGGGGAACAACGCGTAGGACTGAAACAGAATGCCGTAGTCCCGCGCCTGAGGTGCCAGGTGCGAGACGTCGCGATCACCGAGGTACAACTCGCCGCTGTCCTGTTTCTCCAGACCGGCGATGCAACGTAGCAAGGTGGTCTTGCCACAGCCCGACGGCCCCAGCAGACACACCAGTTCACCGGCCGCCACGTCGAGGGAAACGTTATCCAGCGCAGTGAAAGCGCCGAAGCGTTTCTGCACGCCGCGCACCTTCATCGGGGCGCCGGGGTTGGTCAGGGCAGTTGCGATCGAGTGGTTCATGGACGGGCCTCATCAAGCAGATGAAGGCCATCCTAGGGATGTAATGCGTCCGTCATGTGGCAGTGAGGCCAAAACGGCTGATAGTGGTATTCAGAGATTTTGGTTCAAGTTATTCGTTGTCCGGGCTGACGCCTTCGCGGGCAAGCCTCGCTCCTACAGAGAAATGCGTTCCCCTGTAGGAGCGAGGCTTGCCCGCGAAGAGGCCCTCAGAGTCACCGCAAAACTCAGGCCGGGGCCATTTCCTGCGCCAACCCCAGAAACGCCGCCGGCAACCGCGCGCCTTTGCGTTCCTTGAGGCAGTACAAATACTCTGGAATCTGTGGCGCATTCTCGATGGTCAGCACGCGAAGTTGCGGATCATGCGGCACTTCCTGCCGGGCAATGATGCTGATCCCGATGTTGCGCAGCACCGCTTCGCGGATCGATTCACGGCTGCCGATCTCCAGCAACGGCCCGAAACTCACCCCGGCGCTGGCCAGCAATTCTTCGGTCAGACGCCGAGTGGTCGAGCCTGACTCACGCATCAACAACGTATGCCCGGCCAACGCGCTGAGCGGCACATGATCGTGCACCGCCAACGGATGATTGCGATGCACTGCCAACACCAGCGGATCGCTGCCGAGCACCCGCCGAATCAGTCGCGCATCATCGAGCAGTTGCGAGGACGCGGCGACATCCACCCGGTAATCCTCCAACGCCTCCAGCACCTGCTGCGAGTTGCCGATCTCCACCGACACTTCCACCTGCGGCAAGCGCTCGCGAAAGGTCTTCACCAGATCGAGGATGTAATACGGTGCCGTGGCGGCGATGCGCAAAGTGCCCTGGACCTGGCCGCTGTTACGCAGGAAAAACTCGATGTCGGCTTCCTGCTGCAACAGCGTCTTGACCATCGGCAGCAGCCGCGCACCTTCATCACTGACGCTGAGGCGGCGACCGCCACGGTAGAACAGTTCAACCGAGTACTGGCTTTCCAGATTGCGGATTTGCGTGGTCACGGTGGGCTGGCTCAGGCCGAGCTTTTTCGCCGCCAGGGTAATGCTGCCCAGACGGGCCACCATGTAAAACGCCTTCAGCTCGGCACTCAGCACACCCGCTCCTCATCACTTACTTGCGCAACAGGCGCAAACCGTTGAACACCACCAACAGGCTCACGCCCATGTCGGCGAACACCGCCATCCACATGGTGGCGATCCCGGCGAAGGTTACCCCAAGAAAGATAGCCTTGATGACCAAAGCGAGGGCGATGTTCTGTTTGAGGATGCTCGACGTCTGCCGCGACAGGCGGATGAACGTGGGGATTTTGCGCAGATCGTCGTCCATCAGGGCGACATCGGCGGTTTCGATGGCGGTATCGGTGCCGGCGGCGGCCATCGCAAAACCGATCTCGGCCCGGGCCAGTGCCGGGGCATCGTTGATGCCATCACCGACCATGCCGACGCTATGGCCCTGTGCATAAAGGGCTTCGATGGCTTGCAGTTTATCGGTCGGCAGCAGATCGCCCTTGGCTTCGTCGATGCCGACCTGTGCGGCAATCGCCTGCGCGGTGTGAACGTTGTCGCCAGTGAGCATCAGGGTTTTGATGCCCAGGTCGTGTAATTGCTGGATCGCCTCGCGGCTGGACTCCTTGACCGTATCGGCCACGGCGAACAGCGCCAGCGGGCCGGATTTGTCGAGCAACAGCACCACCGACTTGCCCTGTTTTTCCAGCGCAAACAGCTTTTCTTCCAGGGCGGGCGAGCACAGGTTCAGCTCTTCGACCAAACGGTGGTTGCCCAAGTGGTAGACCTGACCGTTGATTTCACCGCGCACCCCGCGACCGGCCAGGGCTTCGAAGTTATCCACAATGAGCGGTGCAAAGGTTTTATCCACAGCTGCGTTGGCGATAGCCAGCGACACCGGGTGGTCCGAGCGCCCTGCCAATGCCGCCGCAATTCCCGGGGCCGAGGCATCAGCGGTTGGGTCAAGCGACAGGTAATCGGTCTGCACCGGTTTGCCGTGGGTGATCGTGCCGGTCTTGTCCAGCGCCAGGTAATCGAGCTTGTAACCGCCCTCCAGATAAACGCCGCCCTTGACCAGAATCCCTTTGCGCGCCGCCGCCGCGAGGCCGCTGACGATGGTCACTGGCGTCGAGATCACCAGCGCACACGGACAAGCGACCACCAGCAATACCAACGCGCGATAGATCCAGTCGAACCAGACCGCGCCCATGAACAGCGGCGGAATCACTGCGACGGCCAGGGCCAGGGCGAACACCGCCGGGGTGTAGATTTTTGAAAACTGGTCAACGAAACGCTGAGTCGGTGCCCGTGCGCCTTGCGCCTGTTCGACGGCGTGGATGATCCGCGCCAGGGTCGAATTGTTGGCGGCGGCGGTGACGGAATACTCCAGAGAACCCGCCTGATTGATGGTCCCGGCGAAAACCTTGTCGCCAAGCGTCTTCTCGACCGGCAGGCTTTCACCCGTGATCGGTGCCTGATCGATGGTTGAACTGCCCGCCACCACTTCACCGTCCAGGCCGATCCGCTCGCCGGGCCGCACGCGCACCCGCGCGCCCAGCTCGATGGTTTTGACGTCCTGCAAAACCCAACTGCCATCGGCCTGCAATACCGTGGCCTGCTCCGGGGTCATCTGCATCAAACCGCTGATTGCATTGCGCGCGCGGTCCAGGGACTTGGCCTCGATCAACTCGGCCACGGTGAACAGGAACATCACCATCGCCGCTTCCGGCCACTGTCCGATCAGGATCGCACCGGTCACCGCAATGCTCATCAACGCGTTGATGTTGAGGTTGAGGTTTTTCAGGGCGATCCAGCCCTTTTTGTAAGTGCTGAGGCCGCCGCTGAGGATCGAGACCAGCGCGATAACCGCTACGACCCAGTTGGGCGCTGCGTCGGTGAAGTGAATCACTTCGGCGGCGAGCGCGGTCACGCCGGACAGCGCCAGTGGCCACCACGGTTTTTTCTCAGGTGCCGGGGCGGGTGTTTCGACGCCCTGCTCCAACGGCTCGGCAACCATGCCCAGCGACTTGATCGCGTCGATGATCGGCGCGGTGCTCGGCAAGTCATGAGTGACGCCCAGCACGCGGTTGATCAGGTTGAATTCCAGCTGCTGCACACCGGCGAGCTTGCCCAGTTTGTTCTGGATCAGCGTCTGCTCGGTCGGGCAGTCCATCGCGTCGATGCGGAAACTGCTCAGCCGCGCGTTGGCGGTGGACGTTTCGCTGAGCTTGATCAGCGACGGCGCCGCTGCTTTGGAAGAACAGCAGGAATCCCCGTGACCGCCATGGTCATGTTTCTGTACAGGCTGCAGTTTGTGGCTGTGACCAGCCTCGTGTGTGTGATCGTGTCGGGAATCGCTCATCAGGTCGCGTCCATAAGGTGCCTGTTGCCAAGTAAAGACCCTGTAGCCACTATAGGGTCAAGCACCCTTTTGGAGATTGCCGTCATGAAGATCGGAGAACTGGCCAGGCTCACGGACTGCGCCGTGGAAACCATTCGCTACTACGAGCGCGAAAACCTGCTGCCGGAACCGGCCCGCAGCGACGGCAACTACCGCGTCTACACCCAGGCCCACGCCGAGCGCCTGACCTTCATCCGCAACTGCCGCACCCTCGACATGACGCTCGAGGAAATCCGCAGCCTGCTGGCCTTGCGCGACAGTCCGCAGGATCAGTGTGAAAGCGTGAATGCGCTGATCGACGAGCACATTCATCACGTGAAAGCGCGGATCGACGGGTTGCTGGCGTTACAGGCACAACTGCTCGACCTGCGCCAACGCTGTGGCGAAGGGCCGGATATCGATCAATGCGGGATTTTGCAGCGGTTGGAAGTGAGCGGCGGGGTTGTGGCGACGGAGGTTGAGCATTCGCATGTGGGCCGCAGTCATGGGCATTGAGGGCCTCTTCGCGGGCAAGCCTCGCTCCTACAGATTTACACTAACCCGTAGGAGCGAGGCTTGCCCGCGAACACCGCGAACACCGCGAAGCGGTGCCCGTCTCAGACAGCCATCGGCGCCGTCATCGGCGCATGGTGCTGATAACCCTCAAGCGAAAAATCACCCGGTTCGATCAACTCCAGCCACTCCGGCTGATACACGCCCGTCTTGGCAAACTCCGGCACACGATCACTGATCACCAGTTTCGGCATCGGGAACGGCTCGCGCTTGAGCTGTTCGTTCAGCATGTCCAGGTGGTTTTCGTAGACGTGCGCGTCACCGATGAAATAGGTGAACCAGCGCGGCGTATAACCGGTCAGGCGACCGATCAGGCTCAGCAACGCAGCCCCTTCGGTGAGGTTGAACGGCGTGCCCAGGCCCAGGTCGTTGGAGCGGATGTAGAGGGTCAGGGAAATTTCCTTGGTCTCGACATTCGGGTGGAACTGGTACAGCAGGTGGCACGGCGGCAGGGCCATTTCATCGAGCTGCGCGACGTTCCAGCCGTGGAACAGGATGCGGCGGCTGCCCGGGTCCTTGATGATGGTGTCGACGCACTGGCGGATCTGGTCGATCGCCTTGTACAGCACCACGTAGGCCTGACCGTCTTCTTCGCCTTCAGCGATCTGGCGGTAGCCTTGCTTCAGGGTCTGCTCGATGGCGGCCTGGTTGCTGACCGGGATCTGCTTGTACGCCGGCCATTTGCGCCATTGCACGCCGTAGATCTCGCCGAGGTCGTCTTCACCCTGGCGGAACGGGTTGGCCAGCCATTGCGCGTTTTCGTTGGCGTTCTGGTCCCAGACCTTGCAGCCCAGCGCACGGAATTCGGCGGCGTTGTTCACCCCACGCAGAAAACCGCACATCTCGCCGATGGCCGATTTGAAGGCCATCTTGCGCGTGGTGATCGCCGGGAAACCTTCTTGCAGGTCGTAACGCAGCATCGCGCCCGGAAAGCTGATGGTGTTCACGCCGGTGCGGTTGGCCTGTTTGGTGCCGTTCTTGATGACGTGGGCGACCAGTTCGAGATATTGCTTCATGAGTTACCTGTGTCCTTGAACCCGGAGGCCATCGCCCCCGGGATTCGAATTTATACGGCTGCCGCTGGAGTCGCCGGGGCGCGGCGATACGCCAGCCAGATCAGGAACAGCCCGCCAACGATCATCGGCACGCAGAGCACCTGGCCCATGGTCAGCCAGTTCCAGGCCAGATAGCCCAGTTGCGCGTCCGGTACGCGGACGAATTCGACGATGAAACGGAAGATGCCATAGAACAGCGCGAACATCCCGGACACCGCCATGGTCGGCCGTGGCTTGCGCGAGAACAGCCACAGGATCAGGAACAGCGCGACGCCTTCCAGCGCGAACTGATACAGCTGCGACGGGTGACGCGGCAACTGCGCCGGATCGCTGAACGGCGGGAAGATCATCGCCCACGGCACGTCGGTCGCCTTGCCCCACAATTCGGCGTTGATGAAGTTGCCGATACGCCCGGCGCCCAGGCCGATCGGCACCATCGGCGCGACGAAATCCATCAGCTGGAAGAACGACTTGTTGTTCTTCTTACCGAACCACAACGCCGCCAGCATCACGCCGATGAAGCCGCCGTGGAACGACATGCCACCCTTCCACACTTCGAAAATCAGCGTCGGGTTGGCCAGGTAAGCGTGCAGATCGTAGAACAGCACATAGCCCAGGCGACCGCCGACGATAACGCCCATCGACATCCAGAAGACCATGTCGGAGAGCTTCTCCTTGGTCCAGGTCGGGTCGAAACGGTTGAGCCGGCGCGACGCCAGCAGCCACGCACCGCCGATGCCGATCAGGTACATCAAGCCGTACCAGTGGATTTTCAGCGGACCGATGGCCAGGGCCACCGGGTCGATCTGCGGGTAAGGCAGCATTGCGACTCCTCGTTAGAGTTGAAAGCTTCAAAATTCCCGGGCGACGCTGCCACCTCAGGATTAAGCCAGGATTGTGCGGTGCGTCAGATCAGAAAATTCAAACCCACGCAGAACAGCAAAGCGGCGAACAGTCTTTTCAGCAACTTCGGCGACAGGCTGTGGGCCAGTCGCGCACCGAGGCGGGCGAAGACCATGCTGGTCAGGGCGATCCCCAGCAGCGCCGGCAAATAAATAAAACCGAGACTATGAGCCGGCAGCAACGGATCGTGCCAGCCCAGAATCATGAAACTTAATGCACTGGCCAGCGCGATGGGCAGACCGCACGCCGAGGACGTGGCCACCGCTTGCTGCATCGGCACGCTGCGCCAGGTCAGGAACGGCACGGTCAGCGAACCGCCGCCAATCCCGAAAATCGCCGACGCCCAGCCAATCACACTGCCGGCCACGGTCAGACCGACTTTACCCGGCACCGTTCGGCTGGCCTTGGGTTTGACGTCCAGCATCAACTGCACGGCGATGACCAGGGCAAATACGCCGATGATTTTCTGCAGGTTTGGCCCGGAGATCGCTTCGGCTGTCAGCGCGCCGAACCCGGCGCCGAGCAGGATGCCGACGGTCATCCAGGCAAAAATCGGCCAACGCACGGCACCGCGGCGATGATGCTCGCGCACGGCGTTGACCGAGGTAAAGATGATCGTAGCCAGGGATGTGCCGACCGCCAGATGCGTCAGGATCGAGGCGTCGAAACCCTGCAAGGTGAAACTGAACACCAGCACCGGCACGATGATAATTCCGCCACCGACGCCAAACAGGCCGGCCAGCACGCCTGCACAGGCGCCGAGCGCCAGATAGAGCAGAAATTCCATGTACGACCCCCAAAGAAGAGCGGCATGGTAACGGATGCATGGCCTTCGGCTCCACTGGATGGCGATGGATACCCGCACAATGACTGCGTAGAGTGGGCAAAAACACACAAGGACCACCTTATGTGCCTGATTGTCTTTGCCTGGCGCCCGGGCCACGCCCAGCCGCTGATCGTCGCCGCCAACCGTGACGAATTCTATGCCCGGCCCAGTCTGCCCTTGGCGCAATGGCCCGAAGCACCGCACGTCTACGCCGGTCGTGATCTGGAAGCCGGCGGCACCTGGCTCGGTGTCGGCGCCAACGGGCGCTTTGCGGCGCTGACCAATATTCGCGATCCCCATCAACCGGCCGCTCGAAAATCCCGAGGCGAACTGGTTGCGCGATTTCTCAGCGGCGACATGCCGATAGATGATTATTTGGACGACGTTGTCGGACGTTCACTCGAATATGCCGGTTTTAACCTGCTGATCGGCAATGCCAATGAACTGTGGCACTTCAATGCCCGAGAGCTTGAAGCGGTGCTGCTGCCGGCCGGGGTGTATGGGTTATCGAATGCTGGTCTGGATACGCCGTGGCCGAAGTTGCTCAAGGCGCGAGCGGCGTTGGAGGCTGTTCTGGAGGATCCGCAGCCTGAGGCGTTATTGGCGTTGCTCAGTGATTCGCAGACAGCGCCTTTTGCAGAGCTGCCGGATACCGGGGTAGGTCTGGCGACCGAGTCGTTGTTATCGAGTGTGTTTATTGCCAGCCAGAGTTATGGGACGCGGGCGAGTACGGCGTTGATTGTGCAGGCGGATGGGACGCGGCTGATGGTCGAACGGAGTTTCGGGCCGTATGGCGGGCATCTTGGGGAAGTTGAGGTCAGGGTTTAGATTTTCGGCGTACTAGGGGACGCCTTCGCGGGCAAGCCTCGCTCCTACAGGATTTATGCGTTCCATGTAGGAGCGAGGCTTGCCCGCGAAGAGGCCAGCAGCCTTTAGAGGGCTTTGACCGCAGCCGGGCTGACCATCTTCGCCAACCCAAGGTTCTTCAGCGCCAGTTGCAGCGAGCTGTGGATAACTTGCGGGTTGTCGATGGTCATCAGCTCCGCGAGCAATTCCTTGGCCTTGCTCAGGTTGATCTGACGCAGCATCCACTTCACCTTCGGCAGGTTGGTGGCGTTCATCGACAAACTGTCGAAGCCCATCGCCATCAGCAGCACCGCCGCCGCCGGGTCACCCGCCATCTCGCCGCAGATGCTCACCGGCTTGCCTTCGGCATGGGCGTCACGCACCACGGTCTGCAACGCCTGTAGCACCGCCGGGTGCAAGTAGTCGTAGAGGTCGGCCACTCGCGGGTTGTTGCGGTCAACGGCCAGCAGGTACTGGGTCAGGTCGTTGGAACCGACCGACAGGAAGTCCACTTGCCGCGCCAGTTCCTTGGTCTGATACACCGCCGCCGGAATCTCTATCATCACGCCAATCGGCGGCATCGGCACGTCGGTGCCTTCGTCGCGGACTTCGCCCCACGCCCGGTGAATCAGGTGCAGGGCTTCTTCCAGCTCATGGGTGCCGGAGATCATCGGCAGCAGAATCCGCAGGTTGTTCAAGCCTTCGCTGGCCTTGAGCATCGCGCGGGTCTGCACCAGGAAGATTTCCGGGTGGTCGAGGGTGACGCGAATGCCGCGCCAGCCGAGGAACGGGTTGTCTTCCTTGATCGGGAAGTACGACAGCGACTTGTCGCCGCCGATGTCCAGGCTGCGCATGGTCACCGGTTGCGGGTGGAACGCGGCAAGCTGTTCGCGATAGATCGCCAGTTGTTCCTTTTCGCTCGGGAAGCGCTGGTTGATCATGAACGGCACTTCGGTGCGGTACAGACCGACACCTTCGGCGCCGCGCTTTTGCGCCCGCGCCACGTCCGCCAGCAGGCCGGTGTTGACCCACAGCGGCATGCGGTGACCATCGAGGGTCACGCACGGCAGGTCGCGCAGGGAATCGAGACCGAGCGCCAGTTGTTTCTCTTCTTCCACCACCTCGGCGAACTGCTTGCGCAGCACATCGCTGGGGTTGGTGTAGACCTCGCCGCGGTTGCCGTCGACGATCAATTCGATGCCGTCGACCTTGGCATAAGGCAGGTCGACCAGACCCATCACCGTCGGGATGCCCATCGCCCGGGCGAGGATCGCGACGTGGGAGTTACCTGAACCGAGGACCGAAACCAGACCGACCAGCGTGCCTTCCGGCACCTCGCCGAGCATTGCCGGCGTCAGTTCTTCGCTGACCAGAATGGTTTTTTCCGGGTAGACCAGGTTCTGCTGGCGCTCTTCCTGCAAGTAGGCGAGCAGACGGCGACCAAGGTCCTTGACGTCCGATGCGCGCTCACGCAGGTAGGCGTCGTCCATCAATTCGAAACGGTTGACGTGCTCAGTGACCACCTGACGCAGCGCGCCCTGGGCCCACTGACCGGTCTTGATTACGGTGGTGACTTCGCTGCCGAGCGCCTCGTCGGCGAGCATCATCAGGTAGACGTCGAACAAGGCCCGCTCTTCGGGGCGCAACTGCGAGGCCAGTTTGGCCGACAACGCACGCATGTCGGCGCGCACGCCTTCGATGGCGGTCTTGAACAACGCCAGTTCGGCGTCGATGTCGGTGATGGTCTTGTCCGGCACCACGTCCAGATCGGCCGGTGGCAGCATGACCACCGCCGTACCGACCGCCGCGCCCGGCGAACCCGGCACGCCGATGAACTTGGCTTCCTGGATGCCTTTGCCCTGACGGCCCAGGCCTCGGATCGAACCGGTGGCCTCGGCGTGGGCGATAACCCCGGCAAGCTGCGCGCTCATGGTCACGAGGAAGGCTTCTTCACCTTCGTCGAACTGGCGGCGTTCTTTCTGCTGAATGACCAACACGCCGACAACGCGGCGGTGGTGGATGATCGGTGCCCCGAGGAATGAGGCGTAGCGCTCTTCACCGGTCTCGGCGAAGTAGCGGTAGCGCGGGTGATCCGCGGCGTTTTCGAGGTTCAGGGGTTCTTCACGCGTGCCGACCAGGCCGACCAGACCTTCGTTGGGTGCCATGCTGACTTTGCCGATCGAGCGCTTGTTCAAGCCCTCGGTCGCCATCAGCACGAAGCGGTTGGTCTCGGGGTCAAGCAGGTAGACCGAGCAGACCTGGCTGCCCATGGCCTCTTTGACGCGCAACACAATAATCCCCAACGCCGCCTTGAGATCCTTGGCGGAGTTAACTTCCTGGACGATCTTGCGCAGCGTATTGAGCATGGCTCGGGGTCGAACTCCGTCGTCAGTCGCGCGCTAAAAGGCGCGGGGCAAGCTCTTTGAGAGCGCGTCGATACACCTCGCGCTTGAATGTCACCACCTGGCCCAACGGATACCAATAACTGACCCAGCGCCAGCCATCGAATTCCGGTTTACCGGTCAAATCCATCCGCACCCGCTGCTCGTTGGAGATCAGGCGCAGGAGAAACCATTTCTGTTTCTGGCCGATGCACAGCGGTTGGCTGTGGGTTCGGACCAGACGTTGCGGCAAACGATAGCGCAACCAGCCCCGGGTGCAGGCGAGAATTTCAACATCTTCACGCTCCAGACCCACTTCTTCGTTCAACTCGCGGTACAAGGCGTCTTCCGGCGTCTCCTGGGGGTTGATACCACCCTGTGGAAACTGCCAGGCATCTTGATTGATACGGCGAGCCCATAGCACCTGTCCGGCATCATTCGTGAGAATGATCCCGACATTGGGGCGGAAACCATCGGGGTCGATCACGGCAACAACCTCGCAAACGCATGTCGCCGCATTGTTCCACAAAGGTTGTGAAGGCAGCAACGAGCCGGCCAACCTTATGTGCACTCTTGTGAAAAGTCCGTATTCTGGGCGCCTTTCTACAGACTTTTCAGCGAGTAACTGCAATGCGCCTGGCTTTATTCGACTTGGACAACACCCTTTTGGGCGGCGACAGTGACCACGCCTGGGGTGATTACCTGTGCGAACGCGGCTTCCTCGACGCCGTCGCCTACAAGACACGCAACGACGAGTTCTATCAGGATTACCTGGCCGGCAAGCTGGATAACGCCGCCTACCTGAACTTTTGCCTGGAAGTACTCGGCCGCACCGAAATGGCCACGCTGGATCAGTGGCACAGCGATTACATGCGCGACTGCATCGAACCGATCGTGCTGCCCAAGGGACTTGAGCTGCTGAAGAAGCACCGCGATGCCGGCGACAAACTGGTGATCATCACCGCGACCAACCGCTTCGTCACAGGTCCGATTGCCGAGCGCCTGGGCGTTGAGACCCTGATCGCCACCGAGTGCGAGATGGTCGATGGCCGCTACACCGGGCGCAGCACCGACGTGCCGTGCTTCCGTGAAGGCAAGGTGACGCGGCTTAATCGTTGGCTGGAAGAAAGCGGGCATTCGCTGGAAGACAGTTACTTCTACAGCGACTCGATGAATGATTTTCCGTTGCTGGAACAGGTGGCGAATCCGGTGGCGGTTGATCCGGACCCGAATTTGCGTGCCGAGGCCGAGAAACGTGGCTGGCCGGTGATTTCGTTGCGTGACTGAAATCGCCTTCGCGGGCAAGCCTCGCTCCTACAGGTCATGCGCCAATTATGAAAATGACGCAAATCCCGTAGGAGCGAGGCTCGCCCGCGAAGGGGTCAACTCGGTTTCAAGCGTTAAACAGGCTTGGCACCCATCAACCCGGCAATGGCGATAAAGCAGACGAAGCTGAACAACGCCAGGGCGAAGGTAAACTTGCCGTTCCCCGCCGGCGCCTTGCGCAACTTGTTAAGCCGCACCAACAACCAGAACCACGCCAACGCCGCAACGGTGTAAAGCACACTCGACGCCAGCAACCACGTCTGCCCCAACGGCCAGCCCACCAGATGCACCATCCACCAGCCGGTGAACGGCATGCTCAGCAGTGCCAGCCCCATCAACAGCCAGATGAACACCCGAGGCCTTTGCAAGGTTCGGCTGCCCGCCGTCGCGTCGCCATTACGCCGAGTTCGCCAGACCCAGATCCCCAGGCCCAGCGCACAGACCAGCAGCACAACCGTCGCCACCATGTGCGCCACTTTCAGGGCGGTTAACGTTTCCATTGTTCGACTTCCTTATGACCTGCCCATCAGCGTAGCCGCTCAGCCAAGAAACAGCTGATAGGCCGGGTTGTCGCTTTCGTCCCAGTACGGGTAGCCGATTTCTTCCAGCGCCGCCGGCACCAGATGACGCTCTTCGTGAGGCACTTGCAGCCCTGCGACCACACGACCGTCCGCTGCGCCGTGGTTGCGGTAGTGGAACATCGAGATGTTCCAGCGCCCGCCGAGCTTGCTGAGGAAGTTGAACAGCGCGCCCGGTCGCTCCGGAAATTCGAAGCGCAGCACCACTTCATCCACCACCTGGGCCGCGCGGCCACCGACCATGTGCCGGATGTGCAACTTGGCCAGTTCATTGTCGGTCAGGTCCAGCACCGGGAACCCCTGCTCGGTCAGACTGGCAAGCAGCGCGCTGCGCGGATCGTTTTCCGGGTGCGTCTGCACGCCAACGAAGATGTGCGCTTCGCTGCCGGTGTTGTATCGGTAGTTGAATTCGGTGATCTGGCGCTTGCCGATGGCTTCGCAGAACGCCTTGAAGCTGCCCGGTTTCTCGGGGATGGTCACGGCGATGATGGCTTCGCGGCCTTCGCCCAGTTCGGCGCGTTCGGCGACGTGGCGCAAGCGGTCGAAGTTGACGTTGGCGCCGGAATCGATGGCCACAAAGGTGTGCCCGGTGACAGCGTGCTGCTCGACGTACTTCTTGATCCCGGCCACGCCCAGGGCGCCGGCCGGTTCAGTGATCGAGCGGGTATCGTCGTAGATATCCTTGATTGCCGCGCAGATCTCGTCGGTGCTGACCGTGATCACTTCATCGACATAGTCTTTGCAGATGTCGAACGTGTACTGACCAATCTGAGCGACCGCGACGCCGTCGGCGAAGAGGCCCACGGTCGGCAGCACCACGCGCTCGCCGGCGGCCATGGCGGCTTGCAGGCAATTGGAGTCGTCCGGCTCGACGCCGATGATCTTGATTTCCGGGCGCAGGTATTTCACGTACGCCGCGATACCGGCGATCAGCCCGCCGCCGCCGACCGGAACGAAGATCGCATCCAGACGCCCAGGGTGCTGGCGCAGAATCTCCATGGCCACCGTGCCCTGCCCGGCAATGGTGTGGGGATCGTCGTACGGGTGAATGTAGACGTAGCCTTTTTCGTCGACCAGTTTCAGCGAGTAAGCCAGGGCTTCCGGGAACGAATCTCCGTGCAGCACCACTTTGCCACCACGGGAACGCACGCCTTCGACTTTGATTTCCGGGGTGGTCTTGGGCATGACGATGGTGGCTTTCACGCCGAGCACTTTCGCCGCCAGGGCCAGGCCCTGCGCGTGATTACCGGCCGAAGCCGTCACGACGCCGCGCGCGCGCTCTTCATCGCTCAACTGCGTAAGCTTGTTGTAGGCCCCGCGAATCTTGAACGAGAACACCGGCTGCAAGTCTTCACGCTTGAGCAAAATACTGTTGCCCAGCCGCTCGGAGAGCTGGCGGGCAGTCTGCAATGGGGTTTCTACGGCAACGTCATAAACGCGCGAGGTGAGGATCTTTTTGACGTACTGTTCGAGCATCGGAAAGCATCACTGAGCGGGTTGGGCAGGGCCAAGGAGTCTAACCCGGCTTTCGGGCGTGCGACCACACTAAACAGGTGGTTTTACCCTCCCCGGAAGGGATCATGATCCTGTAGGAGCGAGGCTTGCCCGCGAAGAGGCCGGCACATCCAGAATAAATGTTGGCAGTAAGAACGCTTTCGCGGGCAAGCCTCGCTCCTACAGGTCACGGTGGCGGTCTGCCAATCGGGCAATGACCTTCCCCGTCCCGGGGCCTATAATGCCGGGCTTTCGTTCCCCCTCTTCGGCACTTCGGAGCCCGCATGACCCAGGATCAACTCAAACAGGCAGTGGCCCAGGCCGCCGTCGACTTCATCCTCCCGAAACTCGACGACAAGAGCATCGTCGGGGTCGGCACCGGCTCCACCGCCAACTGCTTCATCGACGCACTGGCGCAACACAAAGGCGCCTTCGACGGCGCAGTCGCCAGCTCCGAAGCCACCGCCGCACGCCTCAAGGGCCACGGTATTCCGGTGTATGAGCTGAATACCGTCAGCGACCTGGAGTTCTACGTCGACGGCGCCGACGAAAGCGACGAGCACCTGAACCTGATCAAGGGCGGCGGCGCAGCCCTGACCCGCGAGAAGATCGTTGCGGCCGTGGCCAAGACCTTCATCTGCATCGCCGATGGCAGCAAACTGGTGCCGGTGCTCGGCGCGTTCCCGCTGCCGGTCGAAGTGATCCCGATGGCCCGCAGCCACGTGGCCCGCGAGCTGGTGAAGCTCGGCGGCGACCCGGTTTACCGTGAAGGCGTGTTGACTGACAACGGCAACATCATTCTGGATGTGTTCAACATGCAGATCACCAACCCGGTGGAGTTGGAGACACAGATCAATGCGATCGTCGGCGTGGTGACCAACGGTTTGTTCGCGGCGCGTCCTGCGGATCTGCTGTTGCTGGGCACCAGCGAAGGCGTGAAGACCCTGCGCGCGCAGTAAGCCAGACGCAAAACCCTGTAGGAGCCAGCTTGCTGGCGATAGCGGCGTAACAGTCAACATAGATGTTGAATGTCACGGCCTTATCGCCGGCAAGCCGGCTCCTACAGGGGTTGTGTTTATGTTTTAGGGTTGTGGCGGTTTCTTGAAGACGTAGAACAGGTTCGGCTCGCTCACCAGGTACATCGTGCCGTCGTCATCCATGGCGATCCCTTCCGCTTGCGGCACCGTCTTCTGCAACCCCTGACGCCCCTTGTTCAGTGACATGGTGCTCAGCGGACGCCCGTCCACATCCAGCTCCAGAATCAGTCGCGACTCGTCGGACAGCGCCAGTAGATGGCCGCTGCGCTCGTCGTATTGCAGGCTCGACAGGTCTCGCACAAACATCCCGGCATCGCGCTTGGGGTTGTTGACCACGTGCACCGCATAGGATTTTTCCGGGTTGTAATGCGGAAAGCCCTGCACTTCATAGATCAGCATCGGGTCGCGCTCCTTGGCGACAAACAGCCGCTTGCCCACCGAATCGTAGGCCAGGCCTTCAAAACCCTTGTTGCTGCTCATGTGCACGCCGAGGGTTATCTGTTCGGCATCCGCCGCATCGAGGAACGTCGTGTCCTTCTCCAGATGAATCTTGATCAGCCGCTGCTGACGCTCGTCGGTGATGACGTAAGTGTCGGCGCTGATGAATTCCACCGCTTCCGGATCACCGAAGCCGACCAGCGCGATGCGCTGAAGGATCTGACCTTCCAGCGACAGCTCGATCAGCTCGGAGTTTTTATTGGTGACGGTGAACAGGCTTTTGCGGACCGGATCGAAGGTCAGCGCTGACACATCGTCGTCCAGGCCTTCGATGACCCGACCCTCAATGACAACCTGATAGTGATCCAGTCCGATCGACCGGGCGCTTTCTGCCTGCCAAAGCGTATGCAGATTGAACCAGGCCCGCTCAAACAGACGCAGGTGTTGGCCGAACGCAACCAGCACGGTCAGCGCGATCACCGAGAGAATCAGGATCAGGGGTTTGGGGCGGGCAAGTCGGCGCATTCAGGCAAGCTCGGAATCAGGACGGGCGGATGAAATACCACGGCAGTCTGAATTGAAGCTTAAAGGCCGTTGGGTTGGCCCTACAACTGAGCGTCGCGTTTCCTACACATTCGCGGATCAAGATCGCAGATCAAGGTCGCGAATCAAGCTCGCGAATCAGTGCTGCTTTTCGAATCGGTAGAACAGGTTCGGCTCGCTCACCATGTAAAGCGTGCCCGCCTCGTCCATGGTCACGCCTTCGGCGCGGGGAATGGTCTTCTTCAGGCCATTGAAACCACCCAGCAAGGTCATGAAACTGACCTGCTCGCCCTTCTCATCCAGCTCCAGCAGCAAGTGGGAATCGGCGGACAACACCAGCGTATGGCCGGTGCGCGGGTCGATGGCCAAGGCCGACAGGTTGCGGATGTCCAGCGCGTCACTGGCCAGCTTCTGCTTGTCGCCGGTGAGTGTCAGGCCGTCGGCGCTTTTCCAGGTGAACAGCGCCGGTGGACGTTCCTCACCCAGCAGCATGTGTTGATTGTGTGCATCCCAGACGACCGCTTCGAACGCTTTGTTCTGGTCTTTCGACGGACCGAGGTCGTACTTGGGGAAGTTGGCGATGTTCAGCTCGCGGGTATCGGCGTCGACCTTGACGATGCTCAGCAAATGCTCACGCTCATCGACAATGGCCAGCAGACCGTTGCCCATGACCGTCACGCCTTCCGGGTTGCTCCAGCCCACCAAGGGCATTTTGCGCAGCACTTCACCCTGCAGGTCCAGTTCGACCAGGAACGGGTTTTTACCCATCACCGAGAACAGGGTTTTGGTTTGCGGGTTGTAGGCCAGGTCGGACGCTTCGTCCTTTTCCATCCCTGGCAGCAACTTGGCATCGATCACCGCCCGGTAATCCGGGAGCCAGATACTTTCCTGGCGTTCGGCCGGGCTTTCGAAACGCTCCAGCACCCAGAGCACCCCGCGGTCATCCCAATGCATGGCAAAGGCAAGGCCATACGCGGCGGCCGCGACCAGCAAAAGCCAGGCATACCAACGCATGAAAAAGCGCGGGCGACGGGCAGTTTTAAGCGTGGGCAGCGATTGGATGGCCATCAGGGGATGCGTTCCAGAAATTCAGGCTAAGGGTAATAGCACAATTGGGACCGGCTCAGACGCCAGAAGCCCGGGAATTATCCAGACAAGATGTGAAAAAAACGGGAAATGGCGGGATTGCCCTGCATGAGCGCCGCTTTCTTCAGATCGGAACACAATCCCCTGTAGGAGCCGGCTTGCCGGCGATGGCGGTGGAACATTCAGCATAAATGTTGAATGTGACGGCCTCATCGCCGGCAAGCCGGCTCCTACAGGGGGTTTGTGTCAGCGGACGCTGCTGGTGAAGCTGCTCGCGCCTGGCAGTTCCAGAACGATTTCGTCACCCACATTCAGCGGGCCGACACCGACCGGCGTGCCAGTCAGGATCACGTCGCCAGCCTGCAGCGAAAAGCAGCCAGCCATGTGCTGGATCATTGGCACGATCGGGTTGAGCATCGCGCTGCTGTTGCCGTCCTGGCGCACTTCGCCGTTGATGGTCAGGCGGATGCCGATGTCGGTCAGGTCGGCAAAGGTGCTGCCGGATACGAACGGGGCAATCACTGCCGCACCGTCGAAGGACTTGGCGATTTCCCACGGCAGGCCTTTGGACTTCAGCTCTGCCTGCTTGTCACGCAGGGTCAGGTCCAGCGCTGGAGCAAAACCGGAAATAGCATCAAGGACTTCTTCACGGCTTGGCTTGGTCGACAAAGGCTTGCCGATCAACACCGCGATTTCGGCCTCGTAGTGCACTGAACCGCGCTCGGTCGGAATGCTGAAACCGCCTTCCAGCGGCACGACACAGCTGCCTGGCTTGATAAACAGCAGGGGCTCCGTTGGCACCGGGTTGTCCAGTTCCTTGGCGTGTTCGGCGTAGTTGCGGCCGATGCAAACCACTTTGCCCAATGGGAAGTGGATGCGTGTACCGTCGACATACTGGTGCTGATAGCTCATTGACCGACTCCTGGTTCGTAGCGCTTAAGTTCGAAAATCAAACAGCGAAAATCTTGCCCGGGTTCATGATGCCGTTCGGATCGAACACCGCTTTGACCGCTTTCATGTACTCGATCTCAACCGGGGAGCGGCTGTAGGTCAAGTAGTCACGCTTGGTCATGCCCACGCCGTGTTCGGCGGAAATCGAGCCGTTGTACTTCTCGACGGTTTCGAACACCCACTTGTTCACGGTCGCGCACTTGGCGAAAAACTCGTCCTTGCTCAGGTCATCCGGCTTGAGGATGTTCAAGTGCAGGTTGCCGTCACCGATGTGGCCGAACCAGACGATTTCGAAGTCCGGATAGTGTTCGCCGACGATCGCATCGATTTCCTTCAGGAACGCAGGGACTTTCGACACAGTGACCGAAATGTCGTTCTTGTACGGCGTCCAGTGGGAGATGGTTTCGGAAATGTATTCGCGCAGTTTCCAAAGGTTTTGCAGCTGGGTTTCGCTCTGGCTCATCACGCCATCCAGCACCCAGCCCTGCTCCACGCAATGCTCGAAGGTTTCCAGCGCGTGGTTGGCCACTTCTTCAGTGGTCGCTTCGAATTCCAGCAGCGCGTAGAACGGGCAGTCGGTTTCAAACGGCGCCGGCACGTCACCGCGCCCCATGACCTTGGCCAGGGCTTTGTCGGAGAAGAATTCGAACGCGGTCAGGTCAAGTTTGCTCTGGAACGCGTGCAATACCGGCATGATCGAGTCGAAATCGGCAGTACCAAGCACCATCGCGGTGAGGTTTTTCGGCGCCCGGTCCAGACGCATGGTCGCTTCGACCACAAAACCGAGGGTGCCTTCAGCGCCGATGAACAGCTGACGCATGTCGTAGCCGGTGGCGTTCTTGATCAGGTCGCGGTTCAGTTCCAGCACGTCACCCTTGCCGGTGACCACTTTCATGCCGGCGACCCAGTTACGGGTCATGCCGTAGCGAATTACCTTGATCCCGCCGGCATTGGTGCCGATATTGCCGCCAATCTGACTCGATCCTGCGGAAGCGAAGTCCACCGGGTAGTACAGGCCTTTTTCCTCGGCGACGTTCTGCAAATGCTCGGTCACGACGCCCGGCTGGCACACGGCGGTGCGGTCGGTGAGGTTCACGTCGAGGATCTGGTTCATATAGTCGAAGGACACGACCACTTCGCCATTGGCGGCCACCGCAGCGGCAGAAAGCCCGGTGCGCCCGCCGGACGGCACCAGCGCCACCTTGTGTTTATTGGCCCACAAAACGATGGCCTGGACCTGTTCGGTGGTCTTCGGGAACACGATGGCGGTCGGGGCCGGGGCGAAATGCTTGGTCCAATCCTTGCCGTAAGCGTTCAGGGAGTCGGCATCGGTCAGTACCTTGCCAGGCTCGACCAGGGTCTTCAGTTCATCAATCAGGGCAGGATTGGTCATCGACAGAACTCTCGAACAATTCATGGTCATCCTGAGAACGCTTCACGTCGCAGGAATGAGTGTTTGCGGGGCGCTTATGCTAGCATACCGACCCCGCAGGATAGTGCCCAACGGCTGTTCTGCGGCGACGGCTGTCGTGCCGTCGGGGTCAGCGTCTGTTGACCATTTCCTGCCATTTTTCTCCGGGATACAGGTTTACGCAGATGAGCAAGACTTCTCTCGATAAGAGCAAGATCAAGTTCCTTCTTCTCGAAGGCGTCCACCAATCGGCTGTCGACGTTCTCAAGTCGGCGGGCTACACCAGCATCGAGTACCTCACGGGTTCTCTGCCGGAAGCCCAGCTGAAGGAAAAGATCGCTGATGCTCACTTCATCGGCATTCGCTCCCGCACTCAACTGACCGAAGAGATCTTCGATCACGCGAAGAAGCTCGTCGCTGTAGGTTGTTTCTGCATCGGCACCAACCAGGTTGACCTGAACGCTGCCCGCGAACGCGGCATCGCAGTGTTCAACGCTCCGTACTCCAACACTCGCTCCGTTGCCGAGCTGGTGCTGGCCGAAGCGATCCTGTTGCTGCGCGGCATCCCTGAGAAGAACGCTTCCTGCCACCGTGGCGGCTGGATCAAAAGCGCGGCCAACTCCTTCGAAATCCGTGGCAAGAAGCTCGGTATCGTCGGTTATGGCTCGATCGGTACGCAACTGTCGGTCCTGGCTGAAGGCCTGGGCATGCAGGTGTACTTCTACGACACCGTGACCAAGCTGCCTCTGGGTAACGCGACCCAGGTCGGCAACCTGCACGAGCTGCTGGGCATGTCCGACATCGTGACCCTGCACGTTCCGGAAACCGCTGCGACCCAGTGGATGATCGGCGAGCAGGAAATCCGCGCCATCAAGAAGGGCGGCATCCTGATCAACGCCGCTCGCGGCACCGTGGTCGAACTGCAAGCCCTGGCGGACGCGATCAAGGACAAGCACCTGATCGGCGCGGCCATCGACGTATTCCCGGTGGAGCCACGCTCCAACGACGAAGAGTTCGAAAGCCCGCTGCGTGGCCTGGACAACGTGATCCTGACCCCGCACATCGGCGGTTCCACCGCTGAAGCGCAAGCCAACATCGGTCTGGAAGTGGCCGAGAAACTGGTCAAGTACAGCGACAACGGTACGTCGGTATCGTCCGTGAACTTCCCGGAAGTGGCCCTGCCGGCTCACCCTGGCAAGCACCGCCTGCTGCACATCCACGAGAACATTCCGGGTGTGATGAGCGAGATCAACAAGGTCTTCGCCGAAAACGGCATCAACATCTCCGGTCAGTTCCTGCAGACCAACGAGAAAGTCGGCTACGTGGTGATCGACGTAGACGCCGAGTACTCGGACCTGGCGCAACAGAAGCTGCAACACGTCAACGGCACCATCCGTAGCCGTGTGTTGTTCTGATAGCGACTTGAGCAGCAAAAAAGGAGACCTCCGGGTCTCCTTTTTCTTGGGCGCGACTAACGTTACTTAACGTTGACGGTGATTTTCTCGGAGAGGATCGGCGGATCGAACGGCATGTGGTTGCTATCGCCAAGTTCGAGTTGCAAGGTGTGCTTGCCGGGCGTCAGCGTTACTTCAGCCTGAGTCTGCGCGTTGCCGAAATGCTGGTGGTTGGCATCTTTGGGGATCGGCGCACCGGCGGCTGGCAACTCATCGACATCAATCAACAAGTGGTGATGACCGGTGTTCTTGGTGGGATCACCCGCCGGGGCCAGCGCAATGTTCTCGACAGCGAACTTCACGACGACAGTCTGCGGGACCGTCGCACCGTCTTCAGGAGAAACGATGGACACTTCAGCACCCTTGGGTGCCGGCGTAGCCGCACTGGCCAGCACCGAAACACCCATCAGCAGGCCAGCCAGCGCAGCACGTGACATAAAGGTTTTCATTCTCTTCTCCAGTTTTTTCGTAAAATCCATGTGACCATGACAACTTCATGGCCATTCGTTGTCGAAGGCACTCGACAACCATAGCAAAGCGAGCCTGAACCAGCGCATCGCGATAAATGTATTCAAAGGAGTGACCATGCGCTTTTTGCCTGGCCTGATCTGCCTGCTACCCCTTTTGAGCCCTTTGGCTCATGCCGAACTGATTGACGATGTAAACGACCGCGGTGAATTGCGAATTGCCCTTGAGGCTAATACACCACCTTTCAATTTCAAGGACGATGGCCAACTCTCGGGCTTCGAAGTCGAATTGGGCCAACTGCTGGCCAATGAACTGGATGTAAGGGCCGACTTCGTCGTCACCGATTCCAGCGATCTGTTGACCGGCGTTGAAAGCGGCAAGTACGACATCGCCATCAATCACATAACAGAGACTCCGGCGCTCAAGGATCGTTTCGACTTCAGCGAACCTTACATTCACACCGATGCGCATTTGATCGCGCAAAAAGAAGAGCCGCGTTCAATCCTGTTGGTGCAGTCGCTGACGCAAGAAAAGCCGAAAGCCGCCCCGGCCGAGAACCTGGCCATTCCGTTTCAGAAAGGGAACCCGGCGTTTCATGCCAGCCTGGAGAACGCGTTGCAGCGGATAAAAGCAGATGGGCGACTGGAGGCACTGGAGAAAAAATGGTTTGGGGCGGATGCCGCCGAGATACCGAAACCCTAAGGCCACGGACAATCACCGCAATCCCTTGTAGGAGCCGGCTTGCCGGCGATAGCGGTGTGACAGTCAATATAGATATTGAATGTTACGGCCTCATCGCCGGCAAGCCGGCTCCTACAGGGATTTGCGTTCAGATTTGCAGTGCGGCGGCGGCTTCAGCCAGTTCCAGTTCGCTGAAGACCTGCACGCCATGGCGCTTGAGCAACGCCGCCGTCACGCCTTCGCCGCTGACTTTCACGCCGCTGAATGTGCCGTCATAGGTCAACAGGTTGCCGCAGGATGGGCTGTTGGCCTTGAGCACAGCGATGCGGATGTTGTGTTTCTGTACCAGCTCCAGCGCCTGGTAAGCACCGCTCAGAAACTGCGCACTGACATCCTCGCCCTCGGTGGTAATCACCGCCGCCTGCCCCGCCAGCACGTCACCGCCCTGCCCGCCCGGAATCTCCGCCGCCGCCCGTGGCGTCGGCAAGCCACCGGCAACTTCCGGACACAACGGCACGACGCGACCTTCGTCGACCCACTGTTGAAGCTGATCGAACGGCCCGCTGGCACCGCCGTCGTAACGCACGCGGTGGCCGAGCAGACAGCGACTTACCAGAATTTTCTGCATGATCAGAACGGCTCGTTGCCACGACGCCGGAACCAGCCGGTCAACGACAGGCGATCACGGGTCGCGGGCAGGACTTCGTGGGGCACTTCGCCCGACAGGAACACCACCAGGCATCCGCCGGTGGGCACCACATCGTATTCGACGCCTTCCTTGAGGTACATGCGCAACTGACCGCCGTGCTCCGGCAACCAGGCGTCGTTGAGGTAGACCACCGCCGAGACCATGCGCCGATCATCGTCGCGGAAGCGGTCGACATGCTTGAGGTAGAAAGCGCCGGGCGGGTACATCGCGAAATGGCTTTCAAAGTCTTCGAGGCCCAGATACAACCCGCGATTCAATGCCTCGCGCAGGCTGTCCATCAACTGCAGATAGTTGTCGCAAGCCAGGGCCTGACCCGGCTCGATCCACTGGATTCGGTCGCCGCGAATTCCCTCGCGAATCTCCGATGTCGGCCCGCGGCCCACGGCGGCCGGGGCCAATTCACCCTCGGCGGCACGTTTACGGCACTCAGCCGCCAGTTCTTGGGTCAGACCCAAAGGCAGGAAAATGTTCTGCTGCGACCAGCCGCGCTCGGCCAGGTCGTCGACGATACGTAACAGCAGCGGGTGATCAGAGGGTATTCGCATGGCGCGCATAGTATTCCTGTGCCGGAAAATCCGACAGAGCCGCGCGGCGGCTTGATACGAATTCTCGACAAGTCCCTATGCCACACGGAGAATAGTCGCCTGCTGACAGGAGTCCCTATGCGCCGTTTGCTTTTCTCACTGATGATGTTCTGCGTTTTGCCCGCTTGGGCAGACGGCCACGACCAGTTGTACAAGGTCGCCGGCTGGCCAGAACAACGCGCGCATTTCAGTGATGCCCTTTCAGCCGCTCAGCAGCGTTACCAGAACAGCCTGCCGCCCGCCGTGTTTCAGGCGCTGGTGAACAACAGCAATCAGCGTTTTGCCCCGCAGGCCGTGGACCAGCGCGCCGAAGCGCAATTGCGCAAAACCCTGGCCGATCCTAAACCTGCATTGGCTTTTTTCCAGTCGCCGCTGGGCAAGAAGATCGTCGCCGCCGAGTTGCTGGCGACCCGTCGCGATCAACTGGCGAAGAACGCCAAAGG
The DNA here is from genome assembly GCF_014852325.1 of Pseudomonas sp. PDM01. Taxonomy (NCBI): domain Bacteria; kingdom Pseudomonadati; phylum Pseudomonadota; class Gammaproteobacteria; order Pseudomonadales; family Pseudomonadaceae; genus Pseudomonas; species Pseudomonas sp. PDM01. Next base: position 447,582 of record NZ_JACVBK010000002.1, on the reverse strand, counting down.
CCTGCCGAAGATTCAGGCCAGCGACAGCCGCACGCTGATCATCGGTCACCTCGCCCAGGCCTTGCCCGCGCGGGAGGCCGGTGCGGAAGTCAGCCTGGCGATTGCCGGCGTCGCGGCCGACAGCCTGAGTTCGATGATCCCCGGCCTGCTCGGTGGCGGTCAGGCGCAGGGGCTGTTGAACGGTCAGCGTCAACGCTTGATGGACCAGATCGGCAGCGACCTCAACAACACGTTGCTGTATGTCTATCGCGATCTGTCGGATGACGAGCTGGAAGAGTTCGCCACGTTTGCCGAGTCGGCGGAAGGCAAGGCGTATTACCAGGCGGCGTTGGCAGCGATTCGGGCGGGGTTGGCGGTGGGGCAAACCACTTCGAACCTGAGCCAGTAATCTTTGATGTCTGACAGGACGCCTTCGCGGGCAAGCCTCGCTCCTACAGGGTTCACGCATGACTCGTAGGAGCGAGGCTTGCCCGCGAAGAGGCCGCAACAATCACTAAAGATTCCGGCCCTTGATCCGCTTCGTCAAAAACCCGAAATACTCCCCGCGCAACGCCACCGTCTCATTCGCCAAATGATGCCGCGCCTCAGGCAGCATCAACACCTGAGGCCGATCGAACTTGGCCTTCAACACCTCAAGATTGTGCTGCCAATCCACCGTCATGTCCGCCTGCCCCTGCACGATCAGCGGCCGCCGAGTGCTGTCCGGCGCAGCTTCGATGCGTTTGATCCAGCGCGCCAGCGCGCCGACCCAGGCCGTCGGCAAGCGCAGCGGTTGCAGCGGGTCGGCTTGCAGGAACGGCAGGAAATCCGGGTCGTTGGAGTTCTCGCTGAAACGTCGGGCGATGGCTTTGACGAACGGCTTGAGCAGGTAATAACTGAGCTGCGACCAGCCCCAGGCGCGCGGCCTCACCAGCGGCGACAACAGGATCACCTGGCCCTGGGCCGGACTGCCCGCCCCTTCGTTAAGCACATGGTCGATCACGATGGCGCCACCGGTGCTTTGACCGCACAGGTGCCACGGCTGCGGCAGATCGAGGGATTTCGCCTCGGCGAACAGCCCTTGCAGCGTGTCCTGATACTCGGCGAAATCGTTGATGCTCGCACGCTCGCCGCTGGACAGGCCATGCCCCGGCAAGTCGCAGGCAATCACCGCGAAATCCTGATTCAGCGCCCACTCGATCACGTGCCGGTAGAGCCCGGTGTGATCGTAGAAACCGTGGAACACAAACAACGTCGCCTTCGCCCGCTCCGGCCACCACACTTGGCCGACCACGTCATAAGCGTCCACTTCAAAACGACCCAGGCCCCTGCGCAACTGACGCCCCGGAAAATCCAGCCCGTAGAACCGCTGGTACGCCTGCGCCTCCTCGGACAGTGGCTGCCACTCGGCCAGGGGCCGCAGGCTGGCACGCAAATGATCGGGGGCGAAAGTGGCGGACATGGGCGATTCCAGAGCACGAAGCGGACTTTATAAGCCTGCGATATTCATCTGTCGCGGCAAGCATGGCAAGCTGGGCGACCTTCGAGGATCGACACCCATGCGTTTGCCCTACCGCACCCCGCTGCTTGCCTGCCTGCTCGCCCTCGTGTGCGCCGGTGTTTTATGGGCGGCGTACGACTGGTTTCAAGGACGCTACCTGCGAGCGTTCAGCGAACACACGGCGGTGTTTTCCGGTGACCCGTTGCACTTGCCCGACAACCTCGCCGGCCCCGGCGCCATTCGCCTGGTGCACTTCTGGGACCCGGCCTGTCCGTGCAACGTCGGCAATCAACAACACCTGAGCGAACTGGTCGAGCAGTATGTGCCACAGGGCGTCGAGTTTTATGCGGTACAAAAACCCGGCAGCCACGGCCAGTTGCCGAGCACGCTGAGCAGCCTGAAAACCATCACCGTCCTCCCTGGCTCCGAACAGATCCCGGCCAGCCCGGCGGTGGCGATCTGGGACCGCAGCGGCAAACTGGCCTACTTCGGCCCTTACAGCGAAGGCCTGACCTGTAATTCGAGCAACAGCTTCATTGAGCCGATCCTACAAGCGTTAAACGCGGGCCGCACAGTCAATGCCACGCACACGCTGGCCGTCGGGTGTTACTGCCCGTGGCCCGCCGACACAAAGCAGTAAGACCGCGCAGACGCGAATCCCTCCTAAGGGCGATGGGCCGATTCGGCAAGCCGTGTTAAACAGTGGCGCCAGGGAACTGCTGCCACTAATAACAACAAGGAGTCACCATGAAACGTAGCCTGACCGTTCTCGCACTGCTGATAGTCGCGCTCGCCGCAGGTGCCGGCGGGTACATCTACAGCAAGCAACCGACGCGCCAGGGCATGGTCGAGCTGCAACACTTGCAAGGCTCCGTCACCGTCCGTTACGACGAACGCGGCATCCCGCACATCCGCGCCGAAAACGAAACCGACCTGTACCGCGCCCTCGGCTATGTGCACGCCCAGGACCGGCTGTTTCAGATGGAAGTCCTGCGCCGCCTGGCCCGTGGTGAACTGGCCGAAGTGCTGGGCCCGAAACTGCTCGACACCGACAAGCTGATGCGCAGCCTGCGCATTCGCGAACGCGCCGAAACCTACCTGGCGAACATGGATAAGCAGTCGCCGGCCTTCATCGCCATGCAAGCCTATCTGGACGGCATCAACCAGTATCAGGACAGCCATGCAAAACCTGCGGAGTTCGATGTACTGGGCATTCCAAAACGCCCGTTCACCGCGCAGGACACCATCAGCATCGCCGGTTACATGGCCTACAGTTTTGCCGCGGCGTTTCGCACCGAACCCTTGCTGACCTACGTGCGTGATCAACTGGGTGCCGAGTACCTGAACGTCTTCGATCTCGACTGGCAGTCCAAAGGCGTGCTCGCGAACAACCACAGCAGCACCCCGCCGCCTCTCGCCAGCGCCGACTGGAAAGACCTCAACGCCCTCGCCCGCCTGAGCGAGCAGGCGCTGGCCGACAACGGTTTGCCGCAGTTCGAGGGCAGCAACGCCTGGGTCGTCGCGGGCAATCGGACCAAAAGTGGCAAGCCGCTGCTGGCCGGTGATCCGCATATCCGCTTCTCCGCGCCGTCGGTGTGGTACGAAGCGCAGCTCTCGGCGCCGGGCTTCGAGCTCTACGGTCACTATCAGGCGTTGATGCCGTTCGCCTCGCTGGGGATGAACCGTGACTTCGGCTGGAGCATCACCATGTTCCAGAACGACGACCTCGACCTGATCGCCGAGAAGGTCAACCCGGACAACGCCAACCAGGTCTGGTATCGCGGCAAGTGGGTGGACATGGTCACCAGCGAACAGCAGATCGCGGTCAAGGGGCAGCCGCCGGTGAAGTTGCTGCTGCGCCAGTCGCCACACGGGCCGATCGTCAACGATGCGCTGGGCAACAGCGTCGGCAAGACGCCCATCGCCATGTGGTGGGGTTTTCTGGAAAGCCAGAACCCGATCCTCGAAGGTTTCTACCAGCTCAACCGTGCCGACACCCTGGCCAAGGCGCGCAGTGCCGCCGCCAAGGTCCAGGCGCCGGGGCTGAACATCGTCTGGGCCAACGCCAAGGGCGACATCGGCTGGTGGGCGGCGGCGCAACTGCCGAAGCGTCCAGCAGGTGTGCGGCCGTGGTTCATCCTCGACGGCAGCAGCGCCGAAGCGGACAAGGACGGCTTCTACCCGTTCAGCGCCAACCCGCAGGAAGAGAACCCGGCGCGGGGCTACATTGTCTCGGCCAACTTCCAGCCCGTGTCGCCGACCGGCATGGAGATCCCTGGTTACTACAACCTCGCCGATCGTGGGCAGCAGCTCAATCGCCAGCTCAGCGACAAGGCCGTGAAGTGGGATCTGGAGGCCAGCCAGAAACTGCAACTGGGCACCACCACTGCCTACGGTCCGCGTTTGCTTGCGCCGTTGTTACCGGTGCTGCGCGAGGTGGTGAGCGATCCCGCTGAACTGAAACTGGTTGAACAACTGGCCCAGTGGACAGGCGACTACCCGCTGGATTCCACCAGCGCCACGCTGTTCAATCAGTTCCTGTTCAACCTCGCAGACGCGACGATGCACGATGAACTGGGCAACGACTTCTTCGAGACGCTGCTCTCGACCCGGGTGATCGACGCTGCGCTGCCGCGCCTGGCGGCGAACGCCGACTCACCGTGGTGGGACAACCGCAACACCCTCGGCAAGGAAACCCGCGCCGACACGGTCAAGGTGGCGTGGCAAGCGAGCCTCGCGCACCTCAAGAGCACGCTGGGTGCGGATTTCACGCAATGGCAGTGGGGCAAGGCGCACACGCTGACCCATGGTCATCCACTGGGGCAACAGAAGCCGCTGGACCGGATTTTCAATGTCGGGCCATTCGCAGCACCGGGCACTCACGAAGTGCCAAACAACCTCTCGGCCAAGATCGGCCCCGCACCGTGGCCGGTGACTTATGGGCCATCGACCCGACGCCTGATCGACTTCGCCGACCCGGCGCACAGCCTGACCGTCAACCCGGTGGGCCAGAGTGGCGTGCCGTTTGACCGGCATTTTGATGATCAGGCGGAGGCGTATGTCGAAGGGGTGTACTTCCAGGCGCATCTCAATGATGAAGAGGTGACGGCGAATACGCGGAGTACGTTGAAGCTGTTGCCGGCGCGCAGTGCTCAGTAGATTTGTATTGGCTGGACTGGCCTCATCGCCAGCAGGCTGGCTCCCACAGTGGTCCTGTGCACGCAGATCCATTGTGGGAGCTAGCCTGCTAGCGATGAGGCCCGCAAGAACAACGCATATTCATGCGTTCAAACCATCGCCGCAAAATTCAACCTGAACTGCTGCGGCGTAACCCCCAACCGGCGATTGAACACGCTGCGCATATGCTGCGCATCGCGAAACCCGCACTGATACGCCACCGTCTTCAACGGCGCGACGGTGCTTTCGAGCATCACCCGCGCTGCATCCACCCTCGCTCGTTCGACGAATTCCGCCGGGGTGACCTTCGCCTCTTTGGCAAACACCCTGGAAAAGTTGCGGGCGCTCATGTTGGCGGCGTTGGCCAGGTCAGCAATGGTCAGATCGCCGGTCAGGTTGGCCAGCACATAATGCTGAACCATCGCCACCGCCGACGTCGGCTCAGCGTGGGGAGTGAGGAATGGACTGAACTGCGATTGCCCGCCCGAGCGCTGCGTGAACACCACCAGCCGCTTGGCCACGCTGAGCGCCACTTCCGGCCCATGATCCCGGGCCAACAAGTACAACGACAGATCGATCCCCGCCGTGACCCCGGCCGAGGTATAGAGCTCGCCGTCCTGCACGTACAAGCGATCAGCCTCGACCTGCGTCGAAGGGCACAATGCCGCAAGTGCAGCGGCATCCCCCCAATGAGTCGTCACCGTCCGCCCTTCGAGCAAGCCTGCCCGGGCGAGCATGAATGCACCGTTGCAGATCGAGCCGAACCGTTGCGCCAGCGCGCTGGCATCGCGCAGCCAGGCATCGAAGGCCGCGCCGAAATCCATGAACGGCAACTGCGGCCCACCGGCCACCAGCAACAAGTCGTACGCCCCCAGCGCCTCGCTGAAATGCCGATGGGCATTAAGGGATAAACCGTTGGAGCACGGCATCACACCGCGCTCGACGCCGATCACCTCCAGTTGATAGTGATCCTGCGGCGCGAGGAAACGATTGGCCTCGGAAAACACATCCATGGGGCCGGTGACGTCCAGGGACTGAACGCCGGCGAACACCACGATGGCAACGGTTTTACTCATAACAAGGAACACCCTCGATGCACGCAGACTTTGTAGGAGCCGGCTTGCTGGCGATGGAGGGTCAGTCGACATCAATGTTGCTGACATACCATCGCCAGCAAGCCGGCTCCTACAAGGTGTGCGCATGACGTAAATCCATGCGCAGGACCTCAACCGTAGCCAATCCGCGCTCAACAAGCGAGGTTGGCGCGATTTGCATGCTCATTGGCAAGGATCGCAGCCATGGATCGATTGTCCGGTTTTGGGGTCGGGAACAGACTTGTCCCATCAGCGCCGCCACGGCGTTCCCCACGAGGACAGCACCATGAGCAGCACCATCGCCGGCATCAAAATCCCCGACAGCGCTTTGGCCCGGGCCACCACGGAATACATTCGCGACGTCGAATCCGACCTGCTTTATCACCACTCGCGCCGGGTGTTTCTGTTCGGCGCATTGAGCGGTGAACGCAAGCAACTGGCCTACAACCCGGAGCTGCTGTACGTCGGCGCGATGTTCCATGACCTGGGTCTGGTGGAAGGTCATCGCAGCGACGATGAACGCTTCGAAGTCGATAGCGCCAACGCCGCCAAAGCGTTTCTTAAGCCTTATGGCCTGAGCGATGACGACATTGAGCAGGTGTGGTTGTCGATTGCCCTGCACACCACGCCGAACGTAGTGCATCACCTGCGCCCCAACGTGGCATTGGTGACGGCGGGCGTTGAAATGGATGTGCTGGGGATCGACTACGCGGCATTTCCCACGGCGCAGCGTGAGGCGGTGGTGCACGCGCATCCACGGGGCGAGGGGTTCAAGGAGTGCATCCTGTGTGCGTTCGCCAACGGCTTCAAGCACAAGCCGGACACCACGTTCGGTACGGTGAACGCGGATGTGCTGGTGGACAGCGAGCCAGGGTTCAAGCCGATGAACTTCGTCGAGATCATCCGCAAGTCCCCTTGGGCTGCATAAAGCAAATGTGGGAGCGAGCCTGCTCGCGATGAGGCAATAACAGTCACCTGTAATGGTGACTGTTACACCGCTATCGCGAGCAGGCTCGCTCCCACATTGGATCGGGGTTGGCCACGTAATTGTGGCCAACGCTTTAAGCCGCTTCCGGCGCCTGCTGCGCGCGACGCACGTCCGGTTGCTTCCACGAATCGGCAGCGCTTTCTTCGATGGCCTGCTGAATCGCACGCTTGCGGCTTTCTTCGGCGCGGCGGCTGAAGAACCAGACCAGGAAGGTCATCAACGACACCGCCAGCAGAATCAGGCTGGCCACGGCGTTGATCTCAGGCTTCACGCCCAGACGCACCGCCGAGAACACTTCCATCGGCAAGGTCGTCGACCCCGGCCCCGACACGAAGCTGGCCAACACCAGGTCATCCAGCGACAGGGCGAACGACATCATGCCGCCCGCCCCCAGGGATGGCGCGATCATCGGGATGGTGATCAGGAAGAACACCTTCCACGGCTTCGCCCCGAGATCCATGGCGGCCTCTTCGATGGACAGGTCCAGCTCACGCAAGCGCGCCGACACCACCACCGCCACATACGCCGCACAGAACGTGGTGTGGGCGATCCAGATGGTGACGATGCCGCGTTCCTGTGGCCAACCGATCATCTGCGCCATGGCCACGAACAGCAGCAACAGCGACAGACCGGTGATCACTTCGGGCATCACCAGCGGCGCGGTGACCAGGCCGCCGAACAACGTGCGGCCCTTGAAGCGGGTAATGCGGGTCAGGACGAATGCGGCCAACGTGCCCAGCGCCACAGCGGCAATCGCCGTGTAGCAGGCGATTTCCAGCGAACGCACCACCGAGCCCATCAGTTGGGTGTTGTCCATCAGGCCGACGTACCACTTGATCGACCAGCCGCCCCACACCGTCACCAGTTTCGAGGCGTTGAACGAGTAGATCACCAGGATCAGCATCGGCGCGTAGATAAACAGCAAACCCGCGATCAGCATGAAACTCGAGAAACGGAAGCGCTTCATTCTTTACCCTCCATTTCTTTGGCCTGACTGCGGTTGAACAGGATGATCGGCACAATCAGGATCAACAGCATCACCACCGCCAGGGCAGACGCCACCGGCCAGTCACGGTTGTTGAAGAACTCTTGCCAGAGCACTTTACCGATCATCAGGGTTTCCGGACCGCCCAGCAGTTCCGGGATCACGAACTCGCCCACCACTGGAATGAACACCAGCATGCAACCGGCGACGATGCCGTTCTTGGACAGCGGAATGGTGATCTTCCAGAAGCTGTTGAACGTACTCGAACCGAGGTCGGATGCGGCTTCCAACAGGCTGTTGTCGTGCTTCACCAGGTTGGCGTAGAGCGGCAGGATCATGAACGGCAGGTACGAATAAACCACGCCGATGTACACCGCCAGGTTGGTGTTGAGGATCTGCAGCGGTTCGTCGATCCAGCCCATGCTCATCAGGAAACCGTTGAGCAGACCGTTGTTGCTGAGAATGCCCATCCACGCGTAAACGCGGATCAGGATCGCGGTCCAGGTCGGCATCATGATCAGCAGCACCAGCACCGTTTGCAGCTCTTTGCGGGCACTGGCGATGGCGTAGGCCATCGGGTAACCGATCAGCAGGCAGAGGATGGTGCTGATCAGCGCCATCTTCAACGAACCGAGGTAAGCGGCGATGTACAACTCATCGTCGCCGAGCATCGCGTAGTTGCCGAGGTTGAGCAGCACCTGCAGCTTCTGGTCTACGAAGTTGTAGATCTCGGTGTACGGCGGAATGGCCACGTCGGCTTCAGCGAAGCTGATCTTCAGGACGATGAAGAACGGCAGCATGAAGAACATGAACAGCCAGAGGAACGGAACCCCGATGACCAGCTGACGGCCACCGGGAATTATTCGATTGAGGCGGCGTTTAAATTTGCGCATGTTCATGAGCGAAGTACCACGCCGCTGTCGTCTTCCCACCACACGTAAACCTGGTCACCCCAGGTTGGGCGCTGACCGCGGCGTTCGGCGTTGGCGACGAACGACTGGACGATCTTGCCGCTCGGCAACTCGACGTAGAACACCGAGTGGCCACCGAGGTAGGCGATGTCGTGCACCTTGCCGCTGGACCAGTTGTATTCGCAGGTCGGCATGTCCGGCGTCACCAGCAGTTTTTCCGGACGGATCGCGTAGGTCACGGATTTGTCCTGCACCGAGGTGCTGATGCCGTGGCCCACGTAGATCTGGCGATCCAGGTCTTTGCAGGTGATGGTCGCATGGCCTTCGGCGTCGTCGATCACTTCACCGTCGAAGATGTTGACGTTGCCGATGAACTCGCAGACCAGGCGGCTGGTCGGGGTTTCGTAGATGTCGATCGGGCTGCCGATCTGGGCGATCCAGCCCAGGTGCATGATCGCGATGCGCTCGGCCATGGTCATGGCCTCTTCCTGGTCGTGGGTCACCATGACGCAAGTTACGCCGACGCGCTCGATGATCTCGACCAGCTCAAGCTGCATTTGCGAACGCAGCTTCTTGTCCAGCGCACCCATCGGTTCGTCGAGCAGCAACAGCTTCGGTCGCTTGGCCAGCGAACGCGCCAGGGCCACACGCTGACGCTGACCACCGGACAACTGATGCGGCTTGCGCTTGGCGTACTGGGTCATCTGAACCAGCTTGAGCATGTCGGCCACGCGGGCATCGATTTCAGCCGCAGGCAGTTTGTCCTGCTTGAGGCCGAAGGCGATGTTCTGCGCCACGGTCATGTGCGGGAACAGGGCGTACGACTGGAACATCATGTTGATCGGCCGCTCGTAGGGCGGCATGTCGGTGATGTCTACGCCATCGAGGAAAATGCGCCCCTCCGTGGGCCGTTCGAAGCCTGCGAGCATGCGCAGCAACGTGGACTTGCCCGATCCCGAACCGCCGAGCAGGGCGAAAATCTCGCCTTTCTTGATTTCCAGGGACACATCGTCCACGGCAATCGTCTCGTCGAACTTCTTCGTGACCCGGTCGATTTTGACCAGCACCTGTTTAGGTGACTGGTCGCCCTCGAGGGCTTTCTTATAGGCGCCGGAGGCAACTGCCATTTACGAAACTCCCAAAAAAAAGAGTGCAGTTCGCTCAAGGTGAGCCAACCTGGATAGTTTGAGCCCTGAAGCTATTTGCCCGACTTGACCTTGGTCCAGCTGCGGGTCATCAAACGTTGAATGTTTGGTGGTAACTCGACCGACACGTAGGTCTTGTCGAGGACTGCTTGCGGTGGATAAACCGACTCGTCGGTGCGGATGGACTGCTCCATCAATTTGTCCGAGCCAGGGTTGGGGTTCGCATAGCCAACAGAATCACTGACCTGTGCGATCACCTCGGGTTTCAACAAATAGTTGATGAAGGCGTGGGCCTCTTTGACGTTGCCCGAATCCTTCGGAATCGCGAGCATGTCGAACCACAGCGCACCGCCCTCTTTGGGAATGGTGTAGGCGATGTTCACGCCTTTCTTCGCTTCAGCCGCACGGTTGCGAGCCTGGAACATGTCGCCGGAAAAACCGATCGCGATGCAGATATCGCCGTTGGCCAGATCCGCGATGTATTTGGAGGAGTGGAAGTAAGTCACGTAAGGCCGCACCGCCAGCAACTTGGCTTCAGCCTTTTTGTAATCTTCGGGGTTGGTGCTGTTGGCGTTCAGGCCCATGTAGTTGAGGACCGTCGGCATCATTTCATCGGCGGAGTCGAGGAACGCCACGCCGCAACTCTGCAGCTTCTTGATGTTCTCCGGCTCGAACACCGCGCTCCAGGAATCGATCTTGTCGACGCCCAGCACAGCCTTGATCTTGTCGACGTTGTAACCGATGCCGTTGGTGCCCCACAGGTAAGGGACGGCGTACAAGTTGCCCGGATCGTTTTGTTCCAGACGCTTGAGCAATACGGGGTCGAGGTTCGAGTAGTTCGGCAACTTCGACTTGTCGAGTTTCTGGAAAGCACCGGCCTTGATCTGCTTGCCGAGGAAGTGGTTCGACGGCACGACCACGTCATAACCGGTACGCCCGGCGAGCAACTTGCCCTCCAGGGTTTCGTTGGAATCAAAAACGTCATACACCGGTTTGATACCGGTCTCTTTCTGGAAGTCGGCCAGGGTGGTCTCGCCGATGTAGTCCGACCAGTTATAAATATGCACCGTGCCGGCAGCCTGGACACTGACAGCCATCGTCAGTCCGGCACCGGCCAGCAATGCATTGCGCAACAAAGAAAAAATAGGCAAGTGGAGGTCCTCTAAAATTAGTTGGGCCCAAGTTGCCCCGCGTTACATGACAGTCGTAGCTGCCCAGCAACAAAACCGGCGCGCAACTTACCCTCGAAAAACCGTTCCAGCAAAACTTTTATACGGATACCTGTAGGAGCGAGCCTGCTCGCGATGGTCGTCAATGATGACGCTGGGTGCCTGACACCCAGCGTTGCTCTCAGGTTCATCGCGAGCAGGCTCGCTCCTACAAGGGTTTTGCTACTTACTTACCGGATTTGATCTTGGTCCAGCTGCGAGTCAGGATCCGCTGGGTCGCGGCCGGCAAATCGGCAATCGCGTACAGCTTGGCCAGCACATCGGCAGGCGGGTAGACGCCCGGATCTTCGGTGATTTCTTTTTCGACCAGAGGGGTGGCCGCCGCGTTACCGTTCGGGAAACGTACCGCGTTGGTGATTTCAGCCATGATTTCCGGCTTTTGCAGGAAGGTCATGAACTTGTAGGCGCCTTCGACGTTTTCGGCATCTTTAGGGATGGCGACCATGTCGTAGAAGCTGCCGGCACCTTCTTTCGGAATGTTGTAGCTGACTTTCACCTTGTCACCGGCTTCGGCGGCGCGCGCTTTGGCCTGGTAGATGTCACCCGAGTAACCCACGGCTACGCAGATGTTGCCGTTGGCCAGGTCGGAGATGTACTTGGACGAGTGGAAGTAGCCAACCGAAGGACGAATCTTCAGGAACAGCGCTTCGGCTTCGGCCAATTGTTTTTTGTCCTGGCTGTCGGTTGGATAGCCCAGGTAGTGCAACGCCACCGGAATCATCTCGGTTGGCGAATCAAGGAAACTGACGCCACACGATTTCAACTTCGCGATGTTTTCAGGTTTGAACAACAGGTCCCAGGAATTGGTCGGTGCATCGGCGCCCAGTGCTGCCTTGACCTTCTCGGCGTTGAAGCCGATACCGATCGAACCCCACATGTACGGGAAGGCATGTTCGTTGCCCGGGTCGCTCACCGATACCGCTTTGAGCAGGTCAGTGTTCAGGTTCTTCCAGTTAGGCAGCTTGGACTTGTCCAGCTTCTGGTAAACGCCGGCCTTGATCTGCTTGGCCAGGAAGTTGTTCGACGGTACGACGATGTCGTAACCGGACTTGCCTGCCAGCAACTTGGCTTCCAGGGTTTCGTTACTGTCGAATACGTCGTAAACGACTTTGATGCCGGACTCGGTTTCGAACTTCTTGATGGTGTCCGGAGCGATGTAATCGGACCAGTTATAGACGTGCAACACCTTGTCGTCCGCCTGAACCGCACCCGCCATAATGCCCATCAGGGACATGGCGAGAAGTGTCTTGCCAGCAAGCTTTTTTCCTAATGCCTTCATGCGTAATGCTCCAAATTTTTTCTTTTTTGAACCACTTTGTTCAGCGGCCAAACCCGGGCAACTGGAACCGCGGCTAGTCTGGCAAGATCGGTGGCGGTCTTTCAAGGAAAGGCCGCCGTTTGCGACTGCCCTGAGCGAAAGTTTCATGTCTCCCGCTCAGAGCCTAGCACTTAGCCCTGCAACGCACTCAGGGTCAGGTCCAGGCACTTGCGTGCCTTGGTCACCAGCTCATCGATTTCAGCCTTGGTGATCACCAGTGGCGGAGCAATGATCATGGTGTCGCCGACGGCACGCATGATCAGGCCGTTGTCGAAGCAGAATGTGCGGCAGATCATGCCGACGCCCTTGCCTTCGTAACGCTTGCGCGTGGCCTTGTCCTGAACCAGTTCGATGGCCCCCAACAGCCCCACCCCGCGCACTTCCCCCACCAACGGGTGATCGCTCAGTTCCCGCAAACGTTTCTGCAAGTAAGGTGCCGTTTCTGCATGAACGCGCTCGATAATTTTTTCTTCGCGCAGGATGCGGATGTTTTCCAGCGCCACCGCCGCCGCCACCGGGTGCCCGGAATAGGTGAAACCGTGGTTGAAATCGCCGCCCTCGTTGAGCACCGCCACCACTTCGTCACGCACGATCAGGCCACCCATCGGGATGTAGCCGGACGTCAGGCCTTTGGCGATGGTCATCATGTCGGGTTTGAGGCCGTAGAAATCGGTACCGAACCACTCACCGGTGCGGCCGAAACCACAGATCACTTCGTCCGCCACGAACAGGATGTCGTACTTGGCGAGGATTTCCTTGATGCGCGGCCAGTAGGTGTCTGGCGGAATGATCACGCCACCGGCACCCTGGATCGGCTCGGCAATAAAGGCACCGACGTTGTCCACGCCGATTTCCAGAATCTTCTCTTCCAGCTGATTGGCTGCCCACACACCGAACTCTTCCGGTGTCATGTTGCCGCCTTCACTGAACCAGTAAGGCTGGGCGATGTGGACGATGCCCGGGATCGGCAAGTCGCCTTGTTCGTGCATGTACGTCATGCCACCCAGGCTCGCGCCGGCCACGGTGGAGCCGTGATAACCGTTCTTGCGGCTGATGATGACTTTCTTCTTCGGCTGGCCCTTGATCGCCCAATAGTGGCGGACCATACGCAGCATGGTGTCGTTGCCTTCGGAGCCGGAACCGGTGAAGAACACATGGTTCATGCCTTCTGGCGCGATGTCGGCAATGGCCTTGGCCAGCTCGAGCACCGGCGGGTGAGCAGTCTGGAAGAACAGGTTGTAGTAAGGCAACTCGCGCATTTGCTTGCTGGCGGCATCAGCCAGTTCATCGCGACCGTAGCCGATCGCTACGCACCACAGGCCGGCCATGCCGTCGAGGATCTTGTTGCCTTCGCTGTCCCAGAGGTAAACGCCCTTGGCGTTGGTGATGATCCGCGGGCCTTTCTCTTTCAGCTGCTTGAAGTCGCTGAACGGGGCCAGGTGGTGATCGTTGCTCAGGGTTTGCCATTCACGGGTTTGCGGGTTGTTGCTGGTCATGCGAACTCTCCTAAGATTTCGGTGAAAGGCGCCGCCAAAAGCAGCGGCGCCCGGCGCATCAGACGGCGAAGAGCAGGAATTCCCGCTCCCAGGAGCTGATCACGCGCTTGAAGTTTTCATGCTCGGCCCGCTTGACCGCGACGTAGCCAGTGATGAATTTCTTGCCCAGGTATTTCTCGATGGTCGCGCTGTTTTCCATGCGATCCAGCGCGTCCTCGATGGTCAGTGGCAGGCGCAGGTTGCGGCGTTCATAGCCGCGCCCCACCACCGGCGCACTTGGGTTCAAGCCTTCGACCATGCCGATGTAACCGCAGAGCAGGCTCGCGGCAATCGCCAGGTACGGGTTGGCATCAGCCCCCGGCAGGCGGTTTTCCACCCGACGGTTTTGCGGCCCGGCATCCGGCACCCGCAGGCCCACGGTGCGGTTCTCTTCGCCCCACTCCACGTTCACCGGCGCCGACGTATCCGGCAGGAAGCGGCGGAACGAGTTGACGTTCGGGGCGAACAGCGGCAACAGCTCGGGGATCAGTTTCTGCAAGCCACCGATGTGATGCAGGAACAACTGGCTCATGGTCCCGTCTTCATTGGAGAAGACGTTCTTGCCGGTCTCGATGTCGATGATGCTCTGGTGCAGGTGCATTGCGCTGCCCGGCTCGCCGGTCATCGGCTTGGCCATGAAAGTGGCGGCAACGTCGTGCTTGAGCGCGGCTTCGCGCATGGTGCGTTTGAACACCAGGATCTGGTCAGCCAGGGACAGGGCATCGCCGTGACGGAAGTTGATTTCCATCTGCGCCGTGCCGTCCTCGTGGATCAGCGTGTCGAGGTCCAGCTCCTGCAGTTCGCACCAGTCGTAGACGTCTTCGAACAGCGGATCGAATTCGTTGGCCGCTTCAATCGAGAACGACTGGCGGCCGATTTCCGGGCGCCCCGAGCGACCGATTGGCGGTTGCAGCGGGTAGTCGGGGTCGTCGCTACGCTTGGTCAGGTAAAACTCCATTTCCGGCGCCACGATTGGCTGCCAGCCCTTGTCGGAATAGAGCTTCAGAACCTTTTTAAGCACGTTGCGCGGCGACAGCTCGATCGGGTTGCCTTGCTTGTCATAAGTGTCGTGGATCACCTGGGCGGTCGGCTCTATGGCCCATGGCACCAGGAACACTGCATTCGAGTCGGGACGGCAGATCATGTCGATGTCGGCCGGGTCGAGCAGTTCGTAATAGATGTCGTCTTCGACATAGTCGCCGGTCACGGTCTGCAACAGAACGCTCTCGGGCAGGCGCATGCCTTTTTCAGCAATGAACTTGTTGGTCGGCGAAATCTTGCCCCGGGTGATCCCGGTCAAGTCGGCGATCATGCATTCGACTTCTGTGATCTTGTGGTCTTTCAACCAATCGGTGAGCTGGTCGAGGTTGTTACTCATAAATGCCTCTTAGGCTGAGTTTCCTGACTCTTATAAGTCAGGCGTTGTTTGACGCACGGGCGTCGCTTGGTACAGATTGCCACTGCAATTGCCGCACACAAATACCTGCCTCGACGACGGCATGGGTGAACGGGAACAATGCAAGGCGTGCAGAATCACGAGCAATGACCGACACGTTGGTCGGGCCAGCCAGGTAAAACGGTTCTATATTGGAAGGACAACCCGTAAAGAGAATGTCGCGCAGACCGTCCAGAATATCGGACGGAACCAGCCGGTTTGCCGGGGAAGGAAGAGTCGACGGCACGCCTTTGGCAACACGGGCCCTGGCGTGAGCGTAACGATCGCCACTGATGTGATAAGCATGCAGACCGATCTGCTTAGAGCAGACGGCGACGCCGATTAACGGCAGGCGAGACATGAAGCACCCCGGTATTATTGCTGTTATGGGTTTGAATCGAGCTTAGCCTTGTTCATTTTTTTACACAACACCCCCGTAAAAAATACAACACGGCCCGCTCAAGCCCGCGGACGGCAAAGCATTCAAAGGCATAAAAACGCCCCAAAGTGCCTCAAAAAAGCCTCACGGGCGCTTTTTTAGGGCAAAAAAGGCCTCGCTTGACTTCGGCATGCCGTTCGGGTTGACTGGAATCCGAAGAGATCAATGATTGATATTTTTAACAACAAAGGTGTTGCATCATGTCGGTACCCCCGCGTGCCGTTCAGCTTAACGAAGCGAACGCGTTCCTTAAGGAACATCCTGAGGTTCTGTACGTTGACCTTCTGATTGCGGATATGAATGGTGTGGTGCGCGGCAAGCGCATTGAACGCACCAGCCTCCACAAGGTTTACGAGAAAGGCATCAACCTGCCGGCCTCTCTATTTGCTCTGGATATCAACGGCTCGACGGTGGAAAGCACCGGCCTGGGCCTGGACATCGGCGATGCTGACCGAATCTGCTATCCAATCCCCGACACCCTGTGCAATGAGCCCTGGCAGAAGCGCCCTACCGCGCAACTGTTGATGACCATGCACGAACTCGAAGGCGAGCCATTCTTCGCCGACCCGCGCGAAGTGTTGGCCAACGTGGTGCGCAAGTTCGACGAAATGGGCCTGACCATCTGCGCCGCGTTCGAGCTGGAGTTCTACCTGATCGACCAGGAGAACGTGAACGGCCGTCCGCAACCACCTCGCTCGCCGGTTTCCGGTAAACGCCCGCACTCGACACAGGTCTACCTGATCGACGACCTCGACGAATACGTCGACTGCCTCCAGGACATTCTGGAAGGTGCAAAAGAGCAAGGCATCCCGGCCGACGCCATCGTCAAGGAAAGTGCCCCGGCGCAGTTCGAAGTGAACCTGCACCACGTGGCCGACCCGATCAAGGCCTGCGACTACGCGGTCCTGCTCAAGCGCCTGATCAAGAACATCGCCTACGACCATGAGATGGACACCACCTTCATGGCCAAGCCTTACCCGGGCCAGGCGGGTAACGGTCTGCACGTCCACATTTCGATTCTTGATAAAGACGGCAAAAACATTTTTGCCAGCGAGGATCCCGAGCAGAACGCCGCACTGCGTCACGCGATCGGCGGTGTGCTCGAGACCCTACCGGCGCAGATGGCTTTCCTCTGCCCGAACGTCAACTCCTACCGTCGTTTCGGCGCGCAGTTCTATGTGCCGAACTCGCCGTGCTGGGGCCTGGACAACCGCACCGTAGCGATTCGCGTACCCACCGGCGCCGCCGATGCCGTGCGCATCGAACACCGTGTAGCCGGCGCCGACGCCAACCCGTACCTGCTGATGGCTTCGGTCCTGGCGGGCGTGCACCACGGCCTGACCAACAAAATCGAGCCGGGCGCACCCGTGGAAGGCAACTCCTACGAGCAGAACGAGCAAAGCCTGCCGAACAACCTGCGCGACGCATTGCGCGAGCTGGACGACAGCGAAGTCATGGCCAAGTACATCGATCCGAAATACATCGATATCTTCGTGGCCTGCAAGGAAAGTGAGCTGGAGGAGTTTGAACACTCCATCTCCGACCTTGAGTACAACTGGTATCTGCATACCGTTTAAGCGGTTGCAGTGAAAACAACGCCGCAGGCTTCACAGCTTGCGGCGTTTTTTTTGCTCGCGATTTGTTATGGAGTGCTTGCGACCAAAAACCAAAGAAAACTCCTACGAATTCGTCAGACGCTAACGACATCTGTCCCCTGACCACCACCTCACACTCTAGACTCCGGAACTCTTTCCGTTTCCCTGACTACGTGTGAGAACAAAAATGAAAAAACAGCGATTGGGTACAGCCATGACTCTGATCGTCGCCAGTTTGTGCACGACCGCCTGGGCAACCGCTGGCGACACGGCCCCATGGAGCTATTCCGCCCCCACCGGCCCACAAAACTGGGGTGAACTGAAGAGCGAGTACAGCCTCTGCTCGTCAGGCCA
Organism: Pseudomonas sp. PDM01; assembly: GCF_014852325.1. Taxonomy (NCBI): domain Bacteria; kingdom Pseudomonadati; phylum Pseudomonadota; class Gammaproteobacteria; order Pseudomonadales; family Pseudomonadaceae; genus Pseudomonas; species Pseudomonas sp. PDM01. The sequence goes on along the minus strand of NZ_JACVBK010000002.1, from coordinate 429,897 downwards.
AACACAGTCGCCCATTGATATTCGTGACGCGGTCAAAACCGATCTGGAGCCTCTGAACTTTACCTATCATTCAGGCAAAGCCACGGTAGTGAACAACGGTCATACGATTCAAGTAACTCCAGAGAACGCCGGAGGAATCAATCTGGCCTCCGGTCATTACTCCTTGGTACAACTGCATTTCCATACGCCAAGTGAAGAAATGATCCAGGGGCGCATCTTCCCGATGGACGCACACCTGGTTCATCGCAATGCCGCAGGCGAACTGGCCGTGGTGGCCGTGGTGTTTGAAGAGGGTGCTCACAACCCGAACCTGGAGACTGTCCTGGCAGCCATGCCAAAAAATACAGGTGGCACTGCGAACCTGGAGGCGATTAACGTTGTGCAGTTATTACCTGCAAACCATAACGCCTATTCCTACATGGGCTCCCTCACAACACCTCCCTGTACCGAAGGCGTGCGCTGGAATGTGCTGACCACTCCATTGGAAATTTCCCGCGCGCAACTGGAGGCTTTCCAGGTGCTCTATCCGATGAATTCACGCCCAGTTCAACCCTTGAACGGTCGGAGTGTGCACGTCGGAGGCTAAACAGTCCTGACAGTCAATTCGGGCAGCGGTGCCCATACAGACAAGGTGCCACCCGCCTCGTACAATGCCCGCTGCCCCGCAGGAGACTTCAATGACCCGACTCGCCACCCCACGCAAACCCCGCGCCCGCAGCCAGGCCCGGATCGATTCGATACTCGATGCCGCCCGCACGCTGCTGGCCGCCGAGGGCGTGGCCAGTCTGTCGATCTACAGCGTTGCCGAACGCGCGGAAATCCCGCCCTCCTCGGTCTACCACTTTTTCGCCAGCGTCCCGGCCCTGCTCGAAGCGCTGACCGCCGACGTCCACGCGGCTTTTCGCGCCTGCCTGCAAGCGCCCATCGACCACGATGCGCTCAACGGCTGGCGCGACCTGTCGCGGCTGGTGGAACAACGCATGCTCGACATCTACGACGAAGACGCCGCCGCCCGCCAATTGATCCTCGCGCAGCATGGCCTGACCGAAGTCACCCAGGCCGACCGTCAGCACGACATTGAGCTGGGCGACCTGATGCACAAGCTGTTCGATCATCATTTCGAACTGCCTAAATTGCCGACTGACGTTGATGTGTTTGCGCTGGCCATGGAGCTGGGTGATCGGGTGTATGCGCGGTCGGTGCAGCAGCATGGGCAGATCACTCCGCGCATGGCCGAGGAAGGGATGCGGGTGTTTGATGCGTATTTGGGGCTGTATTTGCCGCCGTATTTGCCCAAGCGTGCTATTCCTGCCTGATTATTTTTCAGCTGCACCGGCCTCATCGCGAGCAGGCTCGCTCCCACAGGGGAATGCATTCCAAATGTGGGAGTGAGCCGGCTCCGGGCGGCGTTCCGACGATGGCCACACAGCTGAGTTCAAGACATGCACAAAAAACCCCGAAGGGCTCACGCCCTCCGGGGTTGTTGTTGGCGCACGCCCTTACAACTTGGCGATCGACACCTCGGTGGATTTCACAAACGCGATCACTTCGCTGCCGACCACCAGCTCCAGCTCTTTCACCGAGCGGGTGGTGATCACCGACGTGACGATGCCGGAAGCGGTTTGCACGTCGATTTCCGACAGCACGTCACCCAGTACGATTTCCTTGATCGAGCCTTTGAACTGGTTACGAACGTTGATGGCTTTGATAGTCATGATGTTGATTCCTGTCGTTGGATGAGGCTTGAGTTATTGAGCCCAACGCAATTGCGTAGGCAAGGGTGAAACAGGTTCCGGTTCCGGCGGCTGGCCGGGCAGCGCGAGGACGCGATTGAGGACTTCGGTTTCCAGCGCCGCCAGCCGATGCGAACCCCGAACCCGAGGGCGCGGCAGTTCCACGTGCAGGTCGAGGCCGACTTCGCCCTCTTCGATCAGGATCACCCGATCGGCAATCGCCACCGCTTCACTGACGTCGTGGGTCACCAGCAACACGGTGAAACCGTGCTTCTGCCAGAGCCGTTCGATCAGTTGCTGCATTTCGATCCGGGTGAGGGCATCCAGCGCGCCCAGCGGTTCGTCCAGCAACAGCAGGCGCGGTTGATGAATCAGCGCGCGGGCCAGGGCCACACGCTGCTTCTGCCCGCCGGACAAGGCCGCCGGCCATTCATTGGCGCGGTCCGCCAGACCCACCGACTCCAACGCTTCCAGCGCTTGTGGCCGCCAGTTTCCCGAGAGCCCGAGGCCGACGTTGTCGATGACCTTTTTCCACGGCAGCAGACGTGCTTCCTGGAACATCAACCGGGTATCTTCCCGTGCGTCACTCAGCGGTGCGGAACCGGCGAGCAATTCACCGCCCGTGGGTTTGTCGAGACCGGCGAGCAATCGCAGCAAGGTACTTTTGCCGCAACCACTGCGACCCACCACGGCGACGAATTGGCCGGCCGGAATGTGCAGATCGATCTCGCGCAGCACCTGCCGCGAACCGAAGGTTTTTTGCAGCTTGCGCACCACCAGCGGAATCCCGCGCAGCAGGCGTGGAGGTTGTTGAGCGGTCATGCGGCACCTCCTTTGGCAACTTGATACGCCGGATGCCAGCGCAGCCACACACGTTCAAGTCCACGGGCCGCGAGGTCGGCCAGTTTGCCCAGCACCGCGTACATCAGGATCGCGAGCACCACCACGTCGGTCTGCAAAAACTCTCGGGCGTTCATTGCCAGGTAGCCAATGCCGGAGCTCGCGGAAATGGTTTCAGCAACGATCAAGGTCAGCCACATGAAGCCCAGCGCAAAACGCACGCCGACCAGAATCGAAGGCAATGCACCCGGCAGAATCACCTGACGAAACAGACTGAAACCGGACAAGCCGTAGCTGCGCGCCATCTCCACCAGCGCCGGGTCGACGTTGCGAATGCCGTGGTAGGTGTTGAGGTAGATCGGGAACAAGGTGCCCAACGCCACCAGGAAAATCTTCGCCGACTCATCGATGCCGAACCACAGGATCACCAGCGGAATCAGCGCCAGATGCGGCACGTTGCGGATCATCTGCACCGAACTGTCGAGCAGGCGCTCGCCCCATTTCGACAGGCCGGTAATGAAGCCCAGCGCCAGGCCGATGCCGCCACCGATGGTGAAGCCCAGCGCCGCACGCCAGCCGCTGATGGCCAGGTGCGTCCAGATTTCACCGCTGCGCACCAGGCTCACCCCGGCTTCGATCACGGCAATCGGCGCCGGCAGAATCCGTGTCGACAACCAGCCCGCCGACACCGACAACTGCCACACCGCCAACAGCAAAATCGGCAACGCCCAGGGCGCAAAGTTGTGGATGATTCTTTTCATGGCGCGCCTCAGCTCTGGGACGCAGCTTTGGGAAGAATGTCGTTGGCGACCATCTCGCCGAACGGGCTGACGTAACCGGCGCTTTTCGGCAATTCCGGACGCTCGATGTCCAGGTGCGGGAACAGCAACTCGGCGACGCGGTACGACTCTTCCAGGTGTGGATAACCGGAGAAGATGAAGGTGTCGATGCCCAGGTCCGCGTATTCCTTCACGCGGGCGGCCACGGTCGGACCGTCGCCGACCAGTGCAGTACCGGCACCGCCACGCACCAGGCCAACACCGGCCCACAGGTTAGGGCTGACCTCCAGGTTGTCGCGACTGCCGCCATGCAGCGCAGCCATGCGTTGCTGGCCCACGGAATCGAAGCGCGCCAGGGAAGCCTGAGCGCGGGCGATGGTGTCGTCGTCCAGGTGCGAGATCAGTCGATCCGCCGCTTGCCAGGCTTCGGCATTGGTTTCACGGACGATCACGTGCAAGCGAATACCGAAGCGCACCGTGCGGCCAAGCTTCGCGGCTTTGGCGCGAACCTGTTCGATCTTCTCGGCCACGGCGGCCGGCGGTTCGCCCCAGGTCAGGACCATTTCCACTTGCTCGGCGGCCAGGTCTTGCGCGGCTTCCGACGAGCCGCCGAAGTACAGCGGCGGACGCGGTTGCTGGATCGGCGGATAGAGCAACTTGGCGCCTTTCACGCTGATGTGCTGACCGTCGTAATCGACGGTTTCGCCTTCCAGCACGCGACGCCAGATGCGGGTGAATTCCACCGAAGCCTGATAGCGCTCTTCGTGGGTCAGGAACAAACCATCGCCGGCCAATTCTTCCGGATCACCGCCGGTCACCAGGTTGAACAGCGCACGACCGCCGGACAGACGATCCAGTGTCGCGGCCTGACGCGCAGCCACCGTCGGGGAAATGATCCCGGGGCGCAGGGCGACAAGGAATTTCAGACGCTGGGTCACCGGGATCAGCGACGCAGCTACCAGCCACGAGTCTTCGCACGAGCGACCGGTGGGAATCAGCACCCCGCCGAAGCCCAGGCGATCCGCCGCTTGCGCGACTTGTTGCAGGTAACCGTGGTCTACGGCGCGAGCGCCTTCGGCGGTGCCAAGGTAATGGCCGTCGCCGTGGGTAGGCAGGAACCAGAAGATATTGAGGCTCATGGAGTGGTCTCCTTGGGGAATCGAATTACTGCGCTTTGGCAACGGCTGCCGGCGGCGTCCAGATCACGTCTTTGATGCTCAGCGGCTTCGGAATCAGCTTGAGCTGGTAGAAGCTGTCGGCGATTTTCTGTTGCGCAGCGACCACTTCCGGGGTCAGGAACAACGCTCCGTAGCCCTGGCGTTTCACCGAGGTCAGGGTGATGTCTTCCGGCAAGCCGAGCAGTGGCGAGACCTGTTTGGTCACGTCTTCAGGATTGGCCTTGGACCATTCGCCGACGGCGCGCACTTCTTCCACGAGGGTCTTGATCACCTCAGGATTTTTCTGTGCGTAAGGCTTGGTCGCCAGGTAGAACTGATGGTTGTCGACGATGCCCTTGCCATCGCGCAGGGTGTGCGCTTGCAGCTGCTTCTCGGCGGCGGCCTGGTACGGGTCCCAGATGACCCAGGCATCGACACTGCCACGCTCGAACGCGGCGCGGGCATCGGCCGGCGGCAGGAAGACGGTCTGGATGTCGGTGTATTTGAGGCCGGCGTCTTCAAGCGCGCGGACCAGCAGGTAGTGAACGTTGGAGCCTTTGTTGAGCACGACTTTCTTGCCCTTGAGGTCCTTCACCGATTTGATCGGCGAGTCCTTCGGCACCAGGATCGCTTCGCTGTGCGGCGCAGGCGGTTCGTAGGCGACGTAGAGCAGATCGGCGCCCGCCGCTTGAGCAAATACCGGAGGCGTTTCGCCGGTGACACCGAAGTCGATGGAGCCTACGTTCAGGCCTTCAAGCAGCTGCGGGCCGCCGGGGAATTCAGTCCATTGCACATCGACGCCTTGGGCGGCGAGGCGTTTTTCCAGGGTGCCTTTGGCTTTGAGCAGCACCAGGGTGCCGTACTTTTGATAGCCGATCCGCAGGGTTTCAGCTTGTGCTTGAGTAATGGCGCCGAAGGTTACAGCCGCAGCAAACAGAGCGACCAGACCACGACGCAAAATGACAGTGCGCATAGCGCTCTCCTTTTTGCAGTTGGGTTTTGGCTGCACCTGCTTAACCGTTGACGGCTGAGTAAGGTGAGTACATCAAGTCAGGGTGAGGCTTAAATGCTCCAGCGAGCACTCAACAAACGATCATTCAGCAGGTTCGGATCGATCGGCTTCGGCCGTCGGGCCATGGCGCTGAAGAACAGCTCCAGCGATTCATTCAGTCGTTGTTCCAGCTCCGGCGCCAGCTGCGCCTGGACGCTGCCTTCGCCGTAAGCGATCTGGCTGTCGACGGCGAAAATCCCGTGGAGCATTTCCTGGGCTTTCAATGCCGACAGCACTGGCTTGAGTGCGTAATCCACCGCCAGCATGTGAGCGATGCTGCCGCCGGTGGCCATGGGCAACACCACTTTGTGCGCCAGGGCGCGTTCGGGCAGCAGGTCCAGCACGGTTTTCAGAGCGCCGGAAAACGACGCTTTGTACACCGGGGTGGCGATCAGCAGGCCATCGGCGTTTTCAATCTGTTGCAGCAGGTCGATCACCTTGGGGCTGTCGAACCGTGCGTGCAGCAAGTCTTCGGCCGGGAAGTCCCGTACCTGATAACTCACCACTTCCACACCTTGCTCTTGCAACCAGCGTTGAGAGCGCTCCAGCAGCACCCCGGAACGGGAGCGTTGGCTGGGACTGCCACCGAGTGAGACGACCAGCATTCAGACGATTCCTTGAACGGTGCAGGCGATTCGCAGTGGGCGATCTCGCTTCGATGGAGAGACCTTAACAGGTGATTTATATATCTTTAAATCATATTTATTCATTTGGTTATGCGTTGTAGTTCTATACGAAACCGCTTTGTCCGGGCAAAAAAATGGGCCGTATAAACGGCCCGAAATTCCCCTGCTATATGGATTTGCACAGCCCTGTAGGAGCGAGGCTTGCCCGCGAAGAGGCCATGACTCCAACATTGATGTTGGCTTTGACGACGCCTTCGCGGGCAAGCCTCGCTCCTACGGGGATTGGTTTTCAGCTCAACGATTGGGCTGCGGTGTCAGGCGCAGGTACGGTTTCACCGCGCGATAGCCCTTTGGAAAGCGCTTCTTGATTTCCTCTGGATCCTGCAGCGACGGCACGATCACCACTTCTTCACCGTCCTTCCAGTTGGCCGGGGTGGCCACCTTGTAGTTGTCGGTGAGTTGCAGCGAGTCGATCACCCGCAGGATTTCATGGAAGTTGCGGCCGGTGCTCGCCGGATAGGTGATGGTCAGGCGAACCTTTTTGTTCGGGTCGATCACGAACAGCGAACGCACGGTCAGGGTGTCGTTGGCGTTCGGGTGAATCAGGTCGTACAGGTCCGATACCTTGCGATCAGCGTCGGCCAGGATCGGGAAATTGACGATCGTGTTCTGGGTTTCGTTGATGTCCTCGATCCACTTGTGGTGCGAGTCCACCGGGTCTACCGACAACGCGATGGCCTTGACCCCGCGCTGGGTGAATTCATCCTTGAGCTTGGCGGTGAAGCCCAGCTCGGTGGTGCACACCGGGGTGAAATCCGCCGGGTGGGAAAACAGCACGCCCCAGCTATCGCCCAGCCATTCATGGAAACGGATGGTGCCGGCGCTGGAATCCTGTTCGAAGTCGGGTGCGATGTCGCCGAGTCTGATGCTCATGGTGGGCTCCTGATGAGTAGGTGTAGAACTCAACTGTAGCTCGTGTTGGGGAGTTTAGAAAAAGAATAAATAAAGCCATTCTTAGACTCTAAAAGAATATTAAAGATCTGTTCACTGGACCTGCAAAGTCATCGCGACGACTATCGCTTCCAAGGTTCGAGAAGGCCTTGAGTCGCTGCAAAAGAGGGAACGTTTCGGGACGGGATTACGGGGGTGACCCCGCCCCGAAAACGCAAAAGCCCCGCCCGGCGTGATGCCGGGCGGGGCTTTTTTTCAGCGGTTACGCGAGCGCTATTACAACAGCGGGATCGAGTAGCTGACGATCAGGCGGTTTTCGTCCTGCGAACGAGTGTTCGGCAGGTCGGTACGCCACATAGCGTTTTTCCACATCAAACCAAGGTTTTTCAGCGGGCCTTCTTGTACAACGTACGCCAGGGTGAAGTCGCGTTCCCACTCGGAACGACCCGAAGCGTTCTCGCGGCCATTGCTGCCCACGGTGTCGATATCGTCACCTTTGAGGTACACAGCGCCAGCGGTCAGGCCTGGTACACCCACTTTAGCGAAGTCATACGAGTAGCGTGCTTGCCAGGTTTTTTCGCCGGCACGGGCGAATTTCTGGATTTGCATGTCAGTGATGATGTAAGCCGACGAGCCGTCACCCTGGTTCAGCCAAGGGAAGTCGCTGCTGCCGTTGCTGACCTGATAACCGCCACCGAAGGTGTGACCGGCAACGGTGTACAGGAACAGGCCGCTGTACAGGTTGTTGTCGACTTTACCGCGACCACTTGGACTGGCGGTGTAGTTGCCGGTGCTGTAGTAGGTAGAGTCGTGACCGTTGGCACCGTCGTCGCTGCTATTGAAGTAGCGCAGGTCGGATTTCAGAACGCCCGGGCCGATTGCCCAGTTGTGAACCAGACCCAGGAAGTGCTGCTTGTAGAAATCTTCCAGGTTGCCGTAGTAGTACTGGGCAGTCAGGTCTTTGGTGATTTTGTAGTCACCGCCACCGTAATAGAATTTGTTGCTGTCGCGGCCAGCCGCAGTGCGACCGTTGGCACCAGCGATCGACAACTCTTCGTTGTTGCTGGAGTTACGACCTTTGGCGTGCTCGATCTGACCACCGACCAGTGTAAGGTCCTTGATATCGCCCGAAGTGATCTGGCCACCCTGGAAGGTTTGTGGCAACAGACGACCGTCGTTGGTCACGATCACTGGCAGTTTTGGCTGCAAGGTACCCAGCTTCAATTCGGTCTGGGAGATCTTGGCTTTGGCAGTCAGGCCCAGGCTGGAGAAGTTATCAACCGCTTCGCCGTTGGACTTGCTTGGGAAAACAGTGCCGCCGTAAGAACCATAGTTGGCCCCGGATGCAGCGGTCGCACCGTTAGTGCCGCCACCGGAATCCAGACGCACGCCCAGCAGGCCGATAGCATCGATACCGAAGCCGACGGTACCTTGGGTGTAACCGGAGGTGAAACGCAGATCGAAGCCTTGGCCCCATTCTTCGTTTTTGTTCGCACCAGCGCCGTCACGGTTATCGGTGTTGATGTAGAAGTTACGCAGCCCCAAAGTAGCTTTGCTGTCTTCGATGAAACCGGCGGCGCCTGCCTGCTGCGCCAAAACCCCTACGGCCACAGCCAGGGCCAAGGTGGACTTGTTCATTGTTTCGCTCCTCTCGTTTCTAATTTTTTCGGTCCTGAGTCGAATGCCCTGGATCCTGAAATGTGCGGATACCGCCAACCGCAATCCGCGCGCCACTCAACTGATGTGTCTAAGTCAAGGGTCTAAGCGCGGCGAATGGGCCGGCATGGTAAACGTAAATACATTTATTTCATTCTTTTTCATGCCGTGCGGGAATAAAAATCGGCATTTTAATCGCTACGGGACACTCGATATCGGCCCCGGCGGGATGCACTTTAGGGGTTTATCTTAAAAGCCAAAAAGAATAATAAATTCCTAAGTAATACCTAATTGGCATATGTGAAAAAAACACAAAAAAGCCCCGCCAAACGGCGAGGCTCTTTTGCGCAATCTCTTACAGGAAGCTGTAGGTGTAGTTGAAGATCAGACGGGTCTGGTCTTGGTCAGCGTTGGTGTTGCCACGATAAGCACCGTGACGCACCGTCGTGCCAAACCCTTTAAGTGGACCGGTTTGAATCACATAGTCTACGCGCAGGTCGGTTTCCCGCTCGTTCAGGTCTTCACCCGCGCCGCTGACGGTCTTGATATCCCGGCCATACAAGTAAGCAGCCGAAGCTTTCAAGCCTGGTACACCCAAAGACGCGAAGTCATAGGTGTACTGACCGTACGTGGTGTTTTCACCGGCACGGATAAAGCTGCCCACAGTGGCATCGGTGAACGAGTAGAAGCTGGCGCCGCCACCACCTTCGTTGCGACCGTTGCCATCGACAACGTTGCCCTGGTTCAAGAAGACGAAGCCGCCGTCATCGTTGACACGCTGATGCCCGAGCAGGAACGCGTTGCCGCCCAGGGTGTAGGTGAACGTGGCGCTCCAGGTCTTGTTATCGACCTCGCCCTTGTTCTTGGCGAAACCACCGTTGTTGTTGAATTGGTAGCCAGCCTGACCGTTCTTGCCGTCGGAGCTGCTGTCGAAATAACGGAGGTCGGTCTTGAACGACTGGTTGGGTGCGATCGGGTAGACGTGCACCAGGCCGAGGAAGTCCTGCTTGTAGAAGTCTTCCAGGTTCGCGTGGTAGTACTGCAGCATCAGGTCTTTGGTGACTTTCCAGTCAGCACCGGCATAACGGAACTGATTGCTGTCCTGAGTAGCGCCAGCCACAGACAGGCCAGTGCTGTTGCTGGATGCGCGACCCGTCGCGTGCTCCAGCTGACCTACGTTGAAGGTCACGTTGTCGATTTCCTTCGAGGTGATGGTGCCACCTTCAAAGGTTTGTGGCAGTACGCGACTGTCGTTCGCGATCAGGATCGGCATGTTTGGCTGCAGGGCACCACCGTAGTGGGCCTCTGTCTTCGAGAAGCGTGCCTTGACGTTGCCCGCCACGCGGCTCCACGAACTCTCTGCCGAACCGTCGGTATCGCTAGGGCTGAAGGAGTTATTGTCCGGGTGATGGCCCTTGCCGCCGTCCAGATGGATACCGACCAATGCCTGGGCATCGATACCGAAACCTACGACACCTTGGGTGAAGCCCGACTGGTAATCGAATTTGAGGCCTTCAGCGGCTTCGCGCTGACGGTTAGCTGGGGTCTTGGCGCCTTCACGGACATCGGCGTCGAAATAATAGGTACGCGAACTGACGGAAGCCTTGCTGTCTTCGATGAAACCGGCGGCGCCTGCCTGCTGCGCCATAACCCCTAGGGCCACGGCCAGCGCCAAGGTGGACTTGTTCATTGTTAAACTCCTCTCGTCTCTAATTCTTGTATTCCTGGCCCGGAATCAATGTCCCAAGTCCTAAGATGCGCGATTAGCGCCAGAGCGTGACCCACAAGTCAATCGTAACCATGTGTGTCTACGACCATGGTCTAATCCCCGTTTTTTGGTCCGTGCAGGGTCATGATTTCGTCATAAACCTGAAAAGAATGAATGGATTCTTTTCTAATACCGTTTAGGAATTTTGCTCACCGTTTGCTGCCCCGCGGACTAGAGCGGCCAGCTCATAAGCTAATTCCTAAATGGTATTTATTAGGCGTTTTTTAGATCGATTAGGTTTGGAAGCAATTCCGCAACAATTCCTATCGATAAGGCCTACGCCATGACGACCAAGCGCGCACTATCCAACCCAATTGTTACAGTTTGTGTATCGGTATTATTTTCTTTTTCCGCCCATGCCGCGAACCTCACCGTCGGCTATCAAACCGGAATAGACCCCAGCAAAGTTCCCCAGGCGGATGGACTCTACGAGAAAACCATCGGCCAAAAAATTGACTGGCGTCGTTTCAACAGTGGACCGGAAGTAGTAACCGCCATCGCCTCGGGCGACGTACAGATTGGCAACCTCGGTTCAAGCCCACTGGCCGCGGCCGCCTCGCGCAATTTGCCGATCGTCGCGTTTATCGTTTCTGCCCAGATCAACGCCGCCGAAGCGTTGGTGGTACGCAACGGCAGCGGCATCGATAAACCGGAAGATCTGATCGGCAAGACCATCGCCACACCGTTCGTTTCAACCTCTCACTACAGCTTGCTCGGCGCCTTGAAGCACTGGGGCCTCGACGCCTCGAAAGTCAAAGTGGTGAACCTGCAACCAGCGGAAATCGCTGCCGCCTGGAAGCGTGGGGACATCGACGGTGCGTTCGTCTGGTCGCCCGCCCTGGGGGAAATTCGCAAGACTGGCAAGACGTTGACTGACGCCGCACAGGTGGGTCAGTGGGGTGCGCCGACTTTTGAAGTGTGGGTAGCACGCAAGGATTACGCCGAGAAACATCCCGACGTCGTAGCCAAGTTCGCCAAGGTGACGCTGGACTCGTTCGCCGACTATGCGGCACATAAAGACAGCTGGACCGCCGATTCGGTGCCGGTACAGAAAATCGCCAAACTGACCGGTGCCAATGCCGCCGATGTGCCGGAACTGCTGGCCGGTTCTGCATTCCCGGACGCCAAGGCGCAACAAACCACCGCGCTGCTGGAGGGCGGCACGGCGAAGGCGATTGGTGAGACGGCGAAGTTCTTGAAGGAACAAGGCAAGGTTGAGACGGTGCTGCCGGACTATTCGCCGTATGTCAGTGCGAAATTCGTCACCGAGTAACACACCGTTCCCCGTAGGAGCGAGGCTTGCCCGCGAAGAGGCCATACCTGCCGACACATATGTTGAATTTGAGGCCGCCTTCGCGGGCAAGCCTCGCTCCCACAGGGTCCGGGTTACAAGGTTTTTTCGAAGATCTTCGAATTACGCTGATAGTTGTACAGCGACGCCCGCGCCGACGGCAGGCGCTCGACGCTGCTCGGCACAAACCCGCGCTCGCGGAACCAGTGAGCCGTACGGGTAGTCAGGACAAACAGCGTCTTCAATCCCTGAGCACGGGCACGGGTTTCAATGCGCTCCAGCAGCTCATCCCCGCGACCGCCATGGCGGTATTCCGGGTTCACCGCCAGACACGCCAACTCCCCGGCATCCGAATCGGCAATCTGATACAGCGCCGCGCAAGCGATGATCATGCCTTCGCGCTCGACCACGCTGAACTGCTCGATCTCACGCTCCAGCACTTCGCGGGAACGCCGCACCAGAATCCCCTGCTCTTCCAGCGGGCTGATCAAGTCCAGCAAACCACCAACGTCTTCAATCGCGGCCTCGCGCACGACCTCGAATTGCTCCTGTGCCACCAGCGTACCGCCGCCGTCACGGGTGAACAGTTCGGTCAGCAGCGCGCCGTCTTCGGCGTAACTGACAATATGGCTGCGCGCCACGCCGCCACGGCAGGCTTCAGCCGCCGCATCCAGCAGTTCCGCCTGATAGTTGCTGCCCAGACGCTGCAAATGCGCCGGCACTTGTTGCGGGCGCAGTTCGCGCACCAGACGACCGTTTTCATCGATCAAGCCCAGGTCCGCGCCGAACAGCAACAGTTTATCGGCACCCAGGTCGATGGCCGCGCGGGTGGCGACGTCTTCGCAAGCGAGGTTGAAAATCTCACCGGTCGGCGAGTAGCCCAGCGGCGACAGCAGCACGATGGAGCGCTCGTCCAGCAGGCGATTGATGCCTTTGCGGTCAACCCGGCGCACTTCGCCGGTGTGGTGATAATCGACACCTTCGAGCACGCCGATCGGCCGGGCGGTCACCAGGTTGCCGCTGGCCACTCGCAGGCGCGAGCCCTGCATCGGCGACGAAGCCATGTCCATGGACAGGCGCGCTTCGATGGCGATACGCAACTGGCCGACCGCATCAATCACACACTCCAGCGTCGCGGCATCGGTGATGCGCATGCCGTGGTGGTAATGCGGGGTCAGGCCGCGTGCAGCGAGACGGGTTTCAATTTGTGGACGGGAACCGTGAACCAGCACCAGTCGCACGCCGAGGCTGTGCAGCAGCACCAGGTCGTGGACGATGTTGCCGAAGTTCGGATGCTCCACGCCGTCGCCGGGCAGCATGACGACGAAGGTGCAATCGCGGTGGGCATTGATGTAAGGCGAAGCGTGACGAAGCCAATTAACGTATTCGGGCATGAACCTGGGCCTGTAATAAATAGCAGCCAAAAAATGGGCGAAACAGAAAACGCACAGCGGGCTGATGGTTATCGTCGGAACAGGCTTGGCGACACGCGCGCTCTCCTCATGAATACGGGTTTAAACATCGGCAATTTATACACTTTGTCGGTCATGACACAGACCCTGTGGGAGCGAGCCTGCTCGCGATGAGGCCAGACCAGTCAACATGGATGTTGAATGAAAGATCGCCATCGCGAGCAGGCTCGCTCCCACATGGATGGTGCTCAACCAACCGACATCGGCGATTGGGCCGGTGTCAGGCAGTAATGTTCAATCAACTGTCGTAATAGATGCACGGTAGGCTGCAAACGTGACATTTCGAGGTATTCCCCCGGTTGGTGCGCACACGCGATGTCACCCGGGCCCAGCACCAGCGTTTCGCAGCCAAGGCGTTGAAGATAAGGCGCTTCCGTCCCGAACGCCACTGCTTCGGCGCGATGACCGGTGAGCTGCTCCGCGATGCGGACCAATTCAGCGTCTTCGGCCTGCTCGAAGGGCGGCACTTCAGGGAACAGCGGCGCGTAATCGATCTTCACCTGATGGCGCTCGGCAACCGGCTGGAGTTTCTGCAGAATCTCCGCGCGCAGCACCTTGGGGTCCATGCCCGGCAACGGACGCAGGTCGAATTCCAGCGAACACTGACCGCAAATCCGGTTGGGGTTATCCCCGCCATGGATGCAGCCGAAGTTCATGGTCGGAGTCGGCACGCCAAACTGCGGATTGCGGAATTCACGTTGCCACAGCAGGCGCAGGCCGCGCAATTCGCCAATCGCATCATGCATGGCTTCGAGGGCGCTATGACCCAGGCGCGGATCGGAGGAATGGCCGCTCTGACCGAGAATGTCGATGCGCTCCATCATGATGCCTTTGTGCATGCGGATCGGCTTGAGCCCGGTCGGCTCGCCGATCACCGCCGCTCGGCCCAACGGGCGTCCTGCTTCGGCCAAGGCGCGCGCGCCGGACATCGAGCTTTCTTCGTCGCAAGTGGCGAGGATCAGCAACGGCTGTTTGAACGGCTGGTCGAGCAACGGCAGGACGGCTTCGATGGCGAGGGCAAAAAAGCCTTTCATGTCGCAACTGCCCAGCCCGACCCAGCGGCCATCGACTTCGGTCAGCTTCAGCGGATCGGTCTGCCACAACGCGCCATCGAACGGCACCGTGTCGCTATGCCCGGCGAGCACCAGACCGCCGGGGCCGGAACCAAAACTGGCCAGCAGGTTGAATTTGCCGGGGCTGACCTGCTGGATATCGCAGGCAAAACCCAGATCACCGAGCCACGTCGCCAGCAAATCGATCACCGGACGGTTGGTCTGATCGAGGCTGGCCTGAGTGCAACTGACCGATGGTGCGGCAATCAGCGCAGCGAACTGATCTTTCATCGACGGCAACGGCATCGCTGACTCCAACTCCCGAATTGAAGTCCATCATAGAACCATCCGGTGACAGGAATAAACCGTCGCGGCGCGTAGGCCTGAGCAGTGCTGTACACTGCACGACCTTGGCAGCCACACATTCCCCCGGCTGCGCTCCCGATCCTGGATTTTCCGGCCATGCAGAAAGAAACTGAAATCAAACTCCGCGTCAGCCGCGAAACCCTCGCCGCACTGCGCGAGCACCCGCTCCTGAAAAAACGCAACAAAAGTGGCTGGGAACGCCGTGAACTGATGAACCAGTACTTCGACACGCCTGAGCGCGACCTGGCCCGCGCCAAGGTTGCCCTGCGCCTGCGCAAGGACGGCGAAGAAGTCATTCAGACCCTCAAGACCCGTGGCCAGAGCGTCGCCGGTTTGTCCGAGCGTAACGAATACGACTGGAACCTGCCCAAAGCCAAGCTCGACGTGAAAAAACTCGACGGCGAATGCTGGCCTGAAGAGCTGGCCGAGCTGGACAAGAAAACCCTGAAGCCGATCTTCACCACCGATTTCGTCCGCGAACGCGCTGAAATCGCCTGGGGCCGTGGCAAGACCAAAGTGGTCATCGAAGCCGCGCTGGACCTGGGCCACGTGGTGGTCGGCAAGCAGAAAGAAGAAATCTGCGAGCTGGAACTGGAACTGCGCGAAGGTGAACCGGCTGCATTGCTGGAGTTGGCCGCCGAACTGGCCGCGACCCTCGCCCTGATGCCGTGTGACATCAGCAAGGCCGAACGCGGTTATCGCTTGTACGACGCCAACAGCTATTCGTTGAGCCTGCCGGCCCCGCAGATCAGCGCCGAAATGCCGCTGGACGACGCGTTCGCCGCGTTGAGCTGGCACTTGCTGAGCAGCAGCCAGCGTCTGGCCGAGCAATATCGCTTCAATGGCCACTGGCGTCTGTTGCAGGACTGGGTCGAAAATCTTGCTGAATTGCGAGCCCTGCTGAGCAGCCTTGGCCAGGCCGCGCCGCGTCAATCGACGCACGACCTGCGTCTCGCCCTGGATGCCTTGCTTGAAGACTGGCGTCCGCTGGTTCAAGCCGGTCTGGACGACGAAGACGTGCGCAAAGCCGCGCCGGAGCAGTTCCTCGAAGAACTCGAAGACCCACGCTGGGGCCTGTTCTCGCTGAACACCTCGCGCTGGCTGCTGGCCCGCACCTGGGCGGCCGATCGTAATGTTCGCGGCAATCGCCAGGGCGCTGCGCAACTGGGTAGCTGGTTGCCGCGCTTGCTCGGTGAAGAAGCGACGTCCCTGCAATTGCAGCGTTACCAGCAGCAGCCGGAAGATCTGGCCGAGCAACTGCCGCGCATCGAGCGCATCCAATCCTGGTTGCACCATGCGCGCAACGTGCTGGAGGTCCCGGAAATGGATCGACTGTACGGCGAGCTGAAACAGTTGGCGTTGCTGGCTAACGAGCCGATCACCGATGAATTGCTGGATGCGCGTAAGCAGCAGGCGATTGCCGTTTATCAGAATCGTGCCTGGAAAATGCTGCTGCGTATGTAAAACCGCTATCGCCAGCAGGCTGGCTCCCACATTGGCTTTGTGCACGCCACAAAACCCGTGTGGGAGCTAGCCTGCTAGCGATGAGGCCAGCAAATTCACCGCAAATCTTCAGACCGGCAAACTCGTCGTCGACTTGATCTCCGACAACGCCACAATCGAGTTCACCTCCTGAATCCCCGGCACCATCGACAGCTTCTCAAAGAAAAACCGCTCATACGCCTCGATGTCCGCCGTGACAATACGCAACAAGAAATCCACCGACCCCATCAGCACATAACACTCCAGCACTTCGGGAAAACCGCGAATCGCCTCGGTGAACTCAGTGAAGTTCGAACGCCCGTGCGCGTTGAGTTTTACCTCGGCAAAGATCTGCGTGTTGAGCCCGATTTTCTTGCGGTCCAGCAGCGTCACCTGGCCACGAATGATCCCCTCCTCCTTCATCCGCTGAATCCGCCGCCAGCACGGCGACTGCGAGAGCCCCACCTGCTCGGCGATCTGCGCGCTGGAGAGCGAAGCGTCCTCTTGCAGCAACGCGAGAATCTTGCGGTCGTAGCCATCCAGTTCGCTTTGCATAGAAAAACCTGTAATCGATGTCTTGTTGAATCACACGATTCGATAAATCGTTAATTAGCCCCATCATAGATAAGAAATGCCCGGCATCGAATGTAAAAATTCCTCCAGTGATTTTGGAGACCGACCATGCCGTATCTTGAAGCCGTGAACACCTCGCCCACCCGCGCCGATGTCTGGAACGCCAGCAACGCCCAGTGTCGTGTGCACTACCAACTGCTGGCCGAAGCCGAACCGGACTTGCTGTGTCGCGCGCTCAACCTGTTCGCGTTGCAGTTCCTGACGCCGCAACAGGTCAACGTGCAGCGCACGGACGATCTGCTGGCGATCGACATCGTCATGGATGGACTGAGCTGGCACCGCGCTCAAGTGATCGCGGAAAAACTGCGTAACCTGATCAGCGTCTGCTCGGTGGACCTGCAAACGTCTGATTCTGCGTGGGCTGAAGCCGCTCAGGCGACGGGCTGAAAAAACCCGATACGGATTCGTCGGGTAGTGGCCCAACGGTCGGTGGGTCCACGACTATCCTTTGCGAACTGTTGTTCACGAGGAGCCCGCATGTCCGTTCAACTTGCCTTTCAGGACCGCTGGCTGGATCTCAATGATTTGCTGCGCGAGTTGGTCGCCCAGGGCTTTATCAGCCAGGATTCGGCCGAGCACGCACTGAATGCCCGCCGCCGTCACGCCGCCAATGGCCAGATGCACCCGCTGGAGTTCATCGCCAGCCAACAGCTGGATGACCTCAGCCGTCCCGGTAAACACCTCGATCTGGAAAGCCTGACCCTGTGGCTGTCGCAGCAGGCCGGTCAGCCTTATCTGCGCATCGATCCGCTGAAAATCAACGTCGCGGCCGTTACGCCGCTGATGTCCTATGCCTTCGCCCAGCGCCACAAGATTCTCGCGGTGTCCATCGATCGCGACGCCGTGACCGTGGCCAGCGCCCAGCCTTACGTCAAGGGTTGGGAAGCCGACCTGACCCATGTGTTGAAGCTGCCGATCAAACGGGTGGTGGCCAACCCGGTGGATATCCAGCGCTTCAGCGTGGAGTTCTTTCGCCTGGCCAAATCGGTCAGCGGCGCGACCAACAACGATCATCAAACCAGCACCCTGGGCAATTTCGAACAACTGCTCAACCTCGGTGCCAGCGATCAGGAGCCGGACGCCAACGATGCGCACATCGTCAATATCGTCGACTGGCTGTTCCAGTACGCTTTCCAGCAACGCGCCAGCGATATCCACATCGAGCCCCGACGCGAGCAAGGCACGGTGCGTTTTCGCATCGACGGCGTGTTGCACAACGTCTATCAATTCCCGCCGCAGGTGACCATGGCGATTGTCAGTCGCCTGAAGAGCCTGGGGCGGATGAACGTCGCGGAAAAACGCAAACCCCAGGACGGCCGGGTCAAAACCAAGACCCCGGATGGCGGCGAAGTCGAACTGCGGCTGTCGACATTGCCGACGGCGTTCGGCGAAAAAATGGTCATGCGGATTTTCGACCCGGAAGTGCTGCTCAAGGATTTCGATCAGCTTGGGTTTTCCGCCGAAGACCTGCGCCGCTGGCAGGACATGACGAGCCAGCCCAACGGCATTATCCTCGTGACCGGCCCGACCGGCTCGGGCAAGACCACCACGCTCTACACCACCCTGAAAAAACTGGCGACGCCGGAGGTCAACCTCTGCACCATCGAAGACCCGATCGAGATGGTCGAGCCGGCCTTCAACCAGATGCAGGTCCAGCACAACATCGACCTGACCTTCGCCGCCGGTGTGCGCGCACTGATGCGGCAAGACCCGGACATCATCATGATCGGCGAGATCCGGGACCTGGAGACGGCCGAAATGGCGATTCAGGCTGCACTCACCGGCCACCTGGTGCTATCGACGCTGCACACCAATGACGCGCCCAGCGCCATCAGCCGCCTGCTGGAACTCGGCGTGCCGCATTACCTGATCAAGGCCACAGTGCTCGGCGTCATGGCGCAGCGGCTGGTCCGTACGTTGTGCCCGCACTGCAAGGCCCCGCTGACCCTGAGTGAAGAAGACTGGCAAACCCTGACCAAACCCTGGCAAGCGCCATTGCCCGGCAATGCGCAACGCGCCATCGGTTGCCTGGAATGCCGCGACACCGGCTATCGCGGCCGCGCCGGGGTGTACGAAATCATGCAACTGACGGATGGCCTCAAAGCGCTGATCAACCCCGACACCGACTTGCTGGCGATACGGCGCCAGGCGTTCAAGGAAGGCATGCGCAGCTTGCGACTGTCGGGCGCACAGAAGGTGGCGGCGGGTTTGACGACGATCGAGGAGGTGCTGCGGGTGACACCGCAGAGTGAACAAAAGTAGCTGCGACCGTGATGGAACTCGGCAGGGTCATTGGCAATCCAACCCCGCGTAGTTAACCCAGTGGAGTCACCCATCATGCGTTTCAAACTTGCTGTTGCTACCCTCGCCGTGTTGTCCCTTCCAGTCGGTTCGGCGATGGCTGATGACAGCTTTTGGCGTAACGTCCTTACTTCCGGTGCCACCACCGGTTCGTCCTACCTGACCTCCAGGGATCAAAAGCTGATCGTCGCCGCCCAGGACGACGCCGGCAGCTTTGTCGCCAGTGACGGCGCTATTCGCGGCCCCTATCTGGAAGCCGCAATGCAGAAAGTCCGCGCCGACAACCCGGGCCTGCAGGCCACGGATATGGAACTGGCGAATGCGATCCTGGCGAAAAATGCCATCGCGTCGAAGTAAGATTTACGGCTGAACAAAAATGCCGCTCACTTGAGCGGCATTTTTTGTGCCCGACACAACCATCCTGTAGGAGCGAGGCTTGCCCGCGAAAGCGTCATGTCAGTCAACATAAATGTTGGATGTTAAGACGCTTTCGCGGGCAAGCCTCGCTCCTACAGGGCCGTGTGTGTTTCAGCGGTAATCGTCCACCGGGACACACGCGCAAAACAGGTTCCGGTCGCCGTAGACGTTATCGACGCGATTCACCACCGGCCAATACTTATGCGCCTTGGTGTGCGCGTCTGGCGTGACGCCCTGTTCGATGGTGTAGGGCCGCTCCCAAACCCCAGTGATGTCGGCCAAGGTGTGCGGCGCCCGTTTCAGCGGATTGTCTTCCGCCGGCCAATTGCCGTTTTGCACCTCGGTGATTTCCGCGCGGATACTCAGCATCGCCCCGATAAAGCGGTCCAGTTCCGCCTTCGATTCACTTTCGGTCGGCTCGACCATCAAGGTGCCCGGTACCGGAAAGGACATGGTCGGCGCGTGGAAGCCGTAGTCCATCAGGCGCTTGGCGACGTCCTCTTCGCTGATGCCGGTCAGCACTTTGAGCGGCCGCAGATCAAGGATGCATTCGTGGGCCACACGCTCGTTACGCCCGGTGTAGAGCACCGGGAACGCCCCCGACAAATGCTGCGCCAGGTAATTCGCGGCGAGGATCGCCACTTCGCTGGCGTCCGCCAGTTGCGGCCCCATCATCGCGATGTACATCCAGCTGATCGGCAGAATGCTCGCGCTGCCCCAGGGCGCTGCGCTGACTGCGCCGTTCTCCGGCAGCGGGCCGTCAATCGCCACTACCGGGTGGTTGGCCACGAACGGCGCCAAGTGCGCCCGCACGCCAATCGGCCCCATGCCGGGCCCGCCTCCGCCGTGGGGAATGCAGAAGGTCTTGTGCAAATTCATATGGGAAACGTCGGCACCAATGTCCGCCGGCCGCGCCAACCCGACTTGTGCATTGAGGTTGGCGCCATCCATGTACACCTGACCGCCGTGACTGTGGATAACTTCACAGATCTCGCTGATGCCTTCCTCGTACACGCCGTGGGTCGAAGGATACGTCGCCATCAGGCAGGCGAGTTTGTCGCCCGCCTCAGCAGCCTTGCCTTTCAGATCTTCCAGATCGACGTTGCCCGCCTCGTCACATTCGACGATCACCACGCGCATTCCGGCCATCTGCGCTGAAGCGGGGTTGGTGCCGTGGGCCGAGGACGGGATCAGACAGATATCCCGCCCGCCTTGATGCCGACTCTCGTGGTATTTGCGAATCGCCAGCAACCCGGCGTACTCGCCCTGGGCACCCGAGTTGGGCTGCATGCAGATCGCATCGAAACCGGTGATCGCGCAGAGCCAGCGCTCCAGCTCTTCGATCATCAGCGTATAACCGGCCGCCTGCTCTTTCGGCACAAAGGGGTGCAAGTTGGCGAATTGCGGCCAGGTGATGGGGATCATTTCGCTGGTGGCGTTGAGCTTCATGGTGCAAGAGCCGAGCGGAATCATCGATTGATTGAGCGCCAGGTCCTTGTTCTCCAATTGCTTGAGGTAACGCAGCATCTCGGTTTCGCTGTGATGGGCGCTGAACACTGGGTGACGCAAGTAAGGCGAAGTGCGCAGCAGCCCGTCAGGAATGCCGGAAGGCAGGGTTTCAGCGTCCAGTTCGTCGACGTTGAGCCCATGATCGGCCCCCAGGAAGACATCGAACAACTTCGCCACGGTGCTTTCGTCAGAGGTTTCGTCGAGGCTGAGGCCCAATTGCCCGCGCCCCAGAATCCGCAGGTTGATCTGCGCGGCCTGCGCGCTTTCGATGATCGCGGTTTGAGTGCCACCGACTTCCAGCGTCAACGTGTCGAAGAAGTGTTTGTTCAGGCGGCTAATGCCGCGGCGCTCCAGGCCCACCGCGAGGATGCAGGTCAGCCGGTGAACACGCAGGGCAATCTGCTTCAGCCCCTCCGGACCGTGGTAGACCGCGTAGAAACTGGCGATATTGGCCAGCAGCACTTGGGCGGTGCAGATGTTCGAGTTGGCCTTCTCCCGGCGGATGTGCTGCTCACGGGTTTGCAGGGCCATGCGCAACGCAATGTTGCCACGTGCGTCTTTCGAGACGCCGATGATTCGCCCCGGAATCGCTCGTTTGTATTCATCGCGACTGGCAAAAAACGCCGCGTGGGGGCCGCCGTAACCCATGGGCACGCCAAACCGCTGGGACGAACCGAACACCACGTCGGCGCCCAATTCTCCCGGCGGCGTCAGCAACAGCAGGCTCAGCAGATCGGTGGCGACGCAGGCCAGGGCTTGCTGGGCGTGCAGGTGATCAATCCACGGACGCAGATCGCGAATCTCGCCGTGGGTGTCGGGATACTGCAACAGCGCGCCGAATACCTGGTGCTGTTTCAAGTTATCCACAGCGTCGATGATCAGCTCGAAACCGAAACCTGCGGCCCGGGTCTGCACCACGGAGATGGTCTGCGGATGACAGTTTTCATCGACGAAGAACAGATTGCTCCTGGACTTGGCGACACGCTTGGCCAGGGCCATGGCTTCCGCCGCCGCGGTGGCTTCATCCAACAGCGAGGCATTAGCCAGTTCCAGCCCCGTGAGGTCGATGGTCAATTGCTGGAAGTTCAGCAGCGCTTCGAGCCGACCCTGGGCGATCTCCGGTTGATACGGCGTGTAGGCGGTGTACCAACCGGGGTTTTCCAGGACATTGCGCAAAATGACGGTCGGCGTCAGCGTGCCGTGGTAGCCCATGCCGATCAGGCTGGTCCAGACCTGGTTCTGCTCGGCGTAGCCACGCAGCTTGGCCAACGCGGCCTGTTCGTCGAGGGCGGGGGGCAGGTCTAGCGCCCGGTTAAGTCGGATTCCCGGCGGCACCGTCTGCTCGATCAGCTCGACGCGGCTACCAACGCCGAGGCTGTCGAGCATCGCCTGCTGCTCGGCGGCATCGGGCCCGAGGTGACGGCGGAGGAAGGCATTGGGATCGCGTAACTGGCTCAAGGACGGCAACTGGGACATGACGGGCTCTCTCTTGACTGGCGCTCAACGTCGATGCAACACGGTCAAACCAGCATAGCTCCCCTGTGCGAGGCATGGCGTCTTTGGACGCGGCCCGTCCCTGAAGCATACAAAACACGCCAAGACTTAGAGGCTCTTTCATTTCAGCGATATATGCATCGCCGATAGTTATATATAGTTATTCTTACTCGCCAAAAATAAGTCCGAACATAATCACCCGTGCAACAGCGCCCGCAAATATGTGAAAAGCCAACACTTATAAAAACAACCAAACTCTTAAAAAAACCAATCGCGATAGATAGAATCAAAGCATAGCCAATAGATCTATAGCGCAATAATCCGCATGCTATGTTTGTTGAGGACTGGGCAACGGAACCAAAAAGCCACTACCCAGTTACAAACAACCCAAGCTACGCCTTATTCGAAATGGAGTTCAAAAATGAGCAGCCAACAAATAATTTTGTATATTGAAGAACAGCAACTGATTGCACAAAAAGAAAACAACTACAGTCTTTACCTGGCCAAAAAGGTAAATAATGATTTTACTGTTATCTGGCAATCAAAAGGTGCTGTGGCCACCGTTCGCAATCCTAGCTATCAATACCGCAACACATTCGATATCACGACACCATCCTTCAATGTCAACTTCACGAACGATCCGGTTCAACAAGGCGATGTCACCTTCACTTCCGGCGGAAAAAACCTGCCCATCAGTACCGGCCAGATTACAACACTGGATCAAAACGGTGTTTTTTCACCGGCCCAAAACGGCGGTGTGAAGTCAGATATTCTTATCAACAATAAACTCCAAGGCAATCCCCACCAGATACTGCTGGATTCCGATGGCAATAATATCTGGGTAAATCGCCAGAGCGGCATGAACATCGGCACCGCAACGCTGACACCCAAAGACCAATACCAACTGTGGTTCGGAAACCTTCAAGAAACTGGCTCACTGATTGCCCAAAACCTATCCAATGCCTATGTGGCAACCTTGCAGAATGGAGGCAGCATCACCCTCACCTATAACGACAGTGGCGACTGGGTGACTGGCGAGCCGGCCAACCGCCTCAGCGACAAGGAAGTCGCGGCGCTGCATGCCCGGGTGGGGATCAAAGTAGCGGCATAGTATGGAGGGTGGATCGAGCACCGTTTGCACAATGGACTGAAAGCCTTTCGTTTTACCGTTGACAGTCTTGAACGCGCAGACATGTTCAAAAAACCCTGTAAATCCTGGATCTACAGGGTTTTTTATTGACACTAGCAACGCGGTAGAAATACCGGACCGAATGGAAAACAGCCATGAGCGAACAGCAAATTATTGTTTATATCGAAGAGGCACAACTGATCGCCCAGAAAACCAACAATTACAGCCTCTACCTTGCAAAAATGGTAAATAACAGCTTTACCGCCATATGGTTAGCAAAGCCCGCCAAAGCCACAACAGGCCAGCCCAGCTATCAATATAAAAACACATTCGACATATCCAGCAACTCTTTTATGGTCAATTTTACAAACTCCCCAATACAACAAGGCGATATTACATTTACCTCAGGAGGCAAAAACCTTCCTATCAATACGGGACAAAAAACGACACTCGATGAATATGGCGTATTTAGCCCTGCCACAAATGGCGGTGTCTCTGGAGATATTTTAATCAACAACCAACTACTGGCCAATCCAAGCGAAATATTGCTGGACTCCAAAGGTAACAGTATTTGGGTGAACTGTTCAGGCGGCATGAGCATCGGTGCAACCACCATGACACCAAAAAACCAGTTCCAACTATGGTTCGGCACAGCCCAGGCGGCGGGGTCTTTAATCGCCGGAAATGTATCTAACTCTTACGTCGTCACGGTCAATGACGGAGAGACCAAAACAATCACTTACAACGACAGCGGTGTTTGGGTTCCGGGCGAACCGGCAACACGTCTGACAGACGACCAGATAACGGCGCTTCATGCCAGGGTAAACAAAGCGGTAGCAATGGCGGCATGATTGGTCAGCAAACCGTCACAGCAAGACTTCACCGCACGGCATTAAACAAAAACGCCGCGTTCTCCAGGCAAGGAAAACGCGGCGCTCTTGTTGCGGATCCGCTTTTGGCGATGTTTACTCGCCGATGGCAGCCTTGTAGCCAGCCGCATCAAGCAGCTTGTCCAGATCGGCAGTGTTGCTTGGCTTGAGCTTGAAGATCCAGGCACCGTACGGGTCGGAGTTGAGCAGTTCCGGATTGGCGCTCAGCTCTTCGTTGATCGCAATCACTTCACCGGCAACCGGGGAGTAGATGTCGGACGCAGCTTTAACCGACTCAACCACGCCGGATTGATCACCAGCTGCAAAGACGTTTCCTACTTCAGTCAGCTCAACGAACACCACATCGCCCAAGGCTTCCTGAGCGTGATCGCTGATGCCCACAGTGACGGTGCCATCGGCTTCCAGACGGGCCCATTCGTGACTTTCGGCAAAACGCAGGTCGGCAGGGATATCGCTCATATTCTGTGTCCTCAAGAAAATTGTCAGCGGTCGTTGCCCGCCAGAAAAGGTTAAATCAAGGTTTTGCCATGGCGTACGAAGGTCGGTTTGACCACTCGGACCGGGTACCACTTGCCACGGATTTCCACTTCTGCGCGGTCGGCAGTCGCCATTGGCACGCGCGCCAGTGCAATCGACTTGCTAAGCGTAGGAGAGAAACTACCACTGGTGATCTCTCCTTCGCCAACATTGGCGATGCGGACCACCTGATGAGCGCGCAAAACCCCACGCTCCTCAAGGACCAGCCCCACCAGTTTGTGCTGCACGCCGCCTGCCCTTTCAGCTTCCAGAGCGCCCCGGCCGATGAACTGGCGAGAGGCCGGCTCCCAGGCAATGCTCCAGGCCATGTTCGAGGCCAGCGGCGAAACATCTTGATGAATGTCCTGACCGTACAGGTTCATGCCGGCTTCGACACGCAGCGTATCCCGTGCGCCAAGGCCAATCGGCGAGATGCCTGCACCCACCAGATCGTTGAAGAAACCTGGCGCCTGACTGGCCGGCAAAATGATTTCCAGACCGTCTTCGCCGGTGTAGCCGGTGCGCGCGATGAACCAGTCACCGTCAGGCTGGCCTTCGAACGGCTTGAGCAACTGGATCAGGTTGCCGCGAGACTGGGTGACCAGTTCGGAGATTTTGTGTCGGGCATGCGGGCCTTGAATGGCCAGCATCGCCAGCTCGGAGCGCTCGTTGAGCTGCACATCGAAGCCGTCGAGGTGCGCCTGCATCCACGCCAGGTCTTGATCGCGGGTGGAGGCGTTGACCACCAGGCGATAACCGTCCTCGAG
The DNA here is from genome assembly GCF_014852325.1 of Pseudomonas sp. PDM01. Taxonomy (NCBI): domain Bacteria; kingdom Pseudomonadati; phylum Pseudomonadota; class Gammaproteobacteria; order Pseudomonadales; family Pseudomonadaceae; genus Pseudomonas; species Pseudomonas sp. PDM01. The sequence continues at coordinate 404,017 of NZ_JACVBK010000002.1, read as the reverse complement.
GCGATAGACGATCATGTCGTCGACGATGCCGCCACGTTCATTGAGCATGGTGCTGTACAAGGCACGGCCGGGGCTGTGCAGGCGTTCGACGTCGTTGGCCAGCAAATGCTGGAGCCAGGCCTTGGCCTGCCCGCCGCTGACATCGATCACGGTCATGTGGGATACATCGAAAACCCCGCAATCGCGGCGCACCTGATGGTGTTCCTCGACCTGCGAGCCGTAATGCAGAGGCATATCCCAACCGCCAAAATCGACCATCTTCGCGCCGAGGGCGAGATGAAGGTCATACAGAGGCGTACGCTGTCCCATGGGTTTCTCCTTCCGGGCGTGGCGAAGGTGCGGGCCGGTACTGCACGGAGTGAACGCCTTGAAATAGAAGGCTTTCAGCCGATTTCAGCAACCGGGTCTGTAGGACGGACCGCACCGAATGCCGCGCATTGTAGCCTCAAGGTGTAGGACTGACACCTAGGTGTTTCGATGCGCTGAACGTCGAATCAATCCGATGACCGGTAACAGCCCGACCAAAACCAGGGTCAGCGCCGGCAATGACGCCCTCGCCCACTCGCCCTCGCTGGTCATTTCGAAGATGCGCACGGCCAGCGTATCCCAGCCAAACGGGCGCATCAGCAGGGTCGCGGGCATTTCCTTGAGCACATCGACGAACACCAGCAACGCAGCGCTCAATGTGCCGGGCAGCAATAACGGCAGATACACTTTGAAAAACAGTCGCGGACCACCGACCCCAAGGCTACGTGCCGCTTCGGGCAAAGATGGCCGTATACGCGCCAGGCTGTTTTCCAGCGGCCCGTAAGCCACCGCGATGAATCGCACCAGATAGGCCAGCAGCAAGGCCGACAGGCTGCCCAAAAGCAATGGCTTGCCGGCACCACCCAACCATCCCGACAGCGGTATCACCAGCTCGCGATCCAGATAACTGAACGCCAACATGATCGACACCGCCAACACCGAACCCGGCAACGCATAGCCGAGATTGGCCAGGCTGACACCGGAGCGGATCGCCCGGGTCGGCGCCAGGCGCCGGGCAAATGCCAGCACCAGCGCAACGCTGACAGTAATCAGCGCCGCCATGCCGCCCAGATACAAGGTGTGGACGATCAGGCCGGTGTAACGCTCATCCAGGTCGAAACGCCCGCGCTGCCAGAACCACACCACCAATTGCAGCACCGGGATCACGAAGGCGCAGGCAAACACCAGACCGCACCAACTCATCGCTGCCAGCGCTTTGAAGCCGCGCAGGTGATACAGCGCTTTGACTCGCGGTCGTTCATTGCTTGCGCGGTTGGCCCCGCGCGCGCGGCGCTCGCCGTACAGCACGACCATCACCACCAACAGCAACAGGCTGGCCAGTTGTGCGGCAGTCGAAAGACTGAAGAAGCCGTACCAGGTTTTGTAGATCGCCGTCGTGAATGTGTCGAAGTTGAACACCGACACCGCACCGAAATCCGCCAGGGTTTCCATCAGCGCCAACGCCACGCCCGCGCCGATGGCCGGGCGCGCCATCGGCAGCGCGACGCGCCAGAACGCCTGCCACGGCGATTGCCCCAGGACTCGCGCCGCTTCCATCAGGCCTTTGCCTTGAGCGAGAAATGCCGTGCGCGCCAGCAGGTAAACGTAGGGATAGAAGACCAGTACCAGAACGAGGATGACGCCGCCGGTCGAGCGGACTCGCGGCAGTCGCAGGCCCGTGCCGAACCATTCGCGCATCAACGTTTGAACGGGACCGGCAAAATCCAGCAATCCGACGAAAACAAACGCCAACACGTAGGCGGGAATCGCGAACGGCAGCATCAACGCCCAATCCAGCCAGCGCCGACCGGGGAACTCGCAGAGGCTGGTGAGCCAGGCGAGGCTGACACCCAGCAGCGTTACGCCGGCACCGACGCCAAGCACCAGGGTCAGCGTGTTGCCCAGCAGCCGCGGCATCTGCGTGTCCCAGAGGTGGGACCAGATTTGATGATCGATGGTTTGCCAGGAGAGCAACAGAACGCTGAGGGGCAGCAAGACCAGCGCAGCGATGGCGAAGACCAGGGGATACCAGCGGCGTTGGGCGGGGTGGGCCAAGGACAAGCTCTCAAGCGGATGGACGATACACAGAGGCCATTGTAGGAGCGAGCTTGCTCGCGATGAACGTCACGACACCGCGGACCGTCAGGCACCCCGCGTTATCGTTAACATTCATCGCGAGCAGGCTCGCTCCTACACGGTCAGCGGTGTCTGCACACAGGCGGGGCGCAGTATATCGACAGACTCAGTTCCAGCCAGCCCGATCCATCATGCGAATCGCTTCAGCCTGACGTTTGCCAGCGACTTCCACCGGCAAGGTATCGGCGACGAACTTGCCCCAGGCGGCGACTTCCGCGGACGGCGCCACCGTAGGGTTGGCCGGGAATTCCTGGTTCACATCAGCGAAGATCTTCTGCGCCTCAGGCGTGGTCATCCACTCCACCAGCGCCTTGGCCGCTTCCGGGTGCGGCGCGTGCTTGGTCAGGCCAATGCCCGAAAGATTGACGTGTACGCCTCGATCAGCCTGATTCGGCCAGAACAGCTTCACCGCCAGGTCAGGCTTCTGCTTGTGCAGACGGCCGTAGTAGTAAGTGTTGACGATGCCGACGTCGCACTGGCCGGCGTTGATTGCTTCCAATACCGCGACATCATCGGAGAACACGTCGGTGGACAGGTTGTTGACCCAGCCTTTGAGGATCTTCTCGGTTTTGTCGGCGCCATTCACTTCGATCATGGTGGCGGTCAGTGACTGGTTGTAGACCTTCTTCGCCGTACGCAGGCACAGGCGGCCTTCCCAGTTCTTGTCGGCCAGACCTTCGTAAGTGGTCAACTCGCCCGGTTTCACCCGGTCGGTGGAGTACGCGATGGTCCGCGCCCGCAGGCTCAGGCCGGTCCAGGCATGAGAAGCCGCACGGTATTGCGGTGGGATGTTGGTGTCGATGGTTTTCGAAGTGAAAGGTTGCAGGATGCCCATCTGCTCGGCTTGCCACAGGTTGCCGGCATCGACGGTCAGCAGCAGGTCGGCGGTGGCGTTTTCGCCCTCGGCCTTGATGCGCTGCATCAGCGGGGCTTCCTTGTCGGTGATGAACTTCACCTGTACGCCGGTTTTCGCGGTGTAGGCGTCGAACACCGGTTTGATCAGCTCGTCGATACGCGAGGAGTAAACCACCACCTCGTCAGCGGCCTGGGCGACGGTGCTGCCGATCAGGGTCAGGGCGAGTGCTGTCAGTAGACGCTTCGGTGCCAACATGGGAGCGATCTCTCAATTCGAAAAGTGAGACCAAATGATAAGGACTCACATTTACCTTCTCAATCGAACAGTTTGCGGAGGAGTTACCAGATGTTGCATGGCTAGGGATGTGTAGCGGATGTGTCGACGCCTTCGCGGGCAAGCCTCGCTCCTACAGGTTTTGTGTTGTACGCCAATGTCGCGATCAACTCGAAACCTGTAGGAGCGAGGCTTGCCCGCGAAGAGGCCATCAGCCCCAGCGAACATGTCAGGCCTTGGCCAGAGCCGGCAAATCCCCGGTCAACCCCAACGCCTCACGCACAAACAACGCCTTGGCCTCCGGCATCTGCTCGACGATCTTCAAACCGGTATTACGCAACCAGCGCACCGGCAGCGGATCTGCCTGGAACAAGCGCTCGAAGCCTTCCATCGCTGCCATCAACGCCAGGTTATGCGGCATGCGCCGACGCTCGTAACGGCTCAGCACTTTCGCATCCGCCAACCGCTCACCCCGTTCGGCCGCTTGCAGCAGCACTTCAGCCAGGACCGCGGCATCCAGGAAACCGAGGTTCACCCCCTGCCCGGCCAACGGGTGAATGGTGTGCGCCGCGTCGCCGATCAGCGCCAGGCCTTCGGCCACATACCGCTTGGCATGACGCTGGCGCAGCGGCACGCACAGACGTGGGTCGGCGCTCAGCACCGTGCCGAGCCGGCCTTCAAAGGCGCGTTCCAGTTCGAGGCAAAACGCTGTGTCGTCCAGCGCCATCAGCCGTTCGGCTTCGCTCGGCGTGGTCGACCAGACGATCGAACACCAATCCTGCTGACCGTCGCGTTCCAGTGGCAGAAACGCCAAGGGACCGTTGTCGGTGAAGCGCTGCCAGGCCGTCATTTGATGAGGCCTGGTGCTGCGCACACTGGTGACGATCGCGTGGTGCAGATAATCCCACTCGCGCGTGGCCACCCCGGCCAGGCGCCGAACCGCCGAGTTGGCACCATCCGCCGCAATCACCAGCGGCGCACGCAAGGTGCGGCCATCGGCGAGCGTCAGCAGCCAGTCATCGCCGGAGCGGCGCATCTGCTCCAGGCGCGCATTGGCCAGCATCCCGAGGTCGCAGTTGTGCAAACGGTCGAGCAAGGCGTCCTGAACCACGCGGTTCTCAACGATATGCCCGAGCACCTCGGCATGCACGCTGGCGGCGGAAAAGTGGATCTGCCCGGTGCCGCTGCCGTCCCAGACGTGCATGTCTGTGTAGGGGCTGCTGCGCCGGCTGGCAATGCCGTCCCACACGCCGAGGCGTTCAAGAATCCGCTGGCTGGCCGCCGACAACGCGCTCACGCGCGGTTCGAACGGCGCTTGCCCGTCGAAGGGTTTGACGCTCATCGGGCTGCCGTCCAGCAGCAGGACTTCCAGCCCGCTGTCCTGTAACGCCAGCGCCAGGGCGCTGCCGACCATTCCGGCCCCGACAATCAGCAGATCTGCGCGCATGTCCATGCTTTAAGCCTGTCTCGCTTGCGGCTTGAGCCGCACGTAAAGGGTTTTCTGGACCCGCGCCACCAAGGTGCCGGCGCCGTCGTGGATATCGACCTGCAATTGCGGCAGGTATTTTTCGCCGTTCGCCGTTTGCCGGCGGACCTCGTCGAGCAAGGTCTCGTCGACCCTGAAGTTGGCGAACACCGGGCCTTTGCCCGGCGAGATGAAATCGATGTCTGCCGTTTTGTCCCAGACGATGTAATTGCGCCCGAGGTTTTCCATCAGCATCAGCATGTAGAACGGATCGACCATCGAATACAGGCTGCCACCGAACTGCGTGCCGACGTAATTGCGGTTGTACCTGCCCAGGCCCATGGACACGGTGATGTCCCGAAAATCATCGCTGATGTGCCGCACGCGAACCCCGGCGCCCAGGTACGGCGGGTAGAAGGTCATGATCCAACGCATCAACCGCGCTTTGCCGAACCTGCTCGTCAGCCACTTACGCATCGGGACGCGTACCCAGGCCCATGGCCTGTCGGGCGAACCAGCGCTTGGCCGGCGGCAGCAGATCGAGGCCGAGCAGGCCAATGTTGCGGCCCAGCGAAACCAGCGGTTGAGTGCTGCCGAACAACCGCGTGACCTGATCGGAGAAGCCCACGGTCAGGTTCTGATCCATCCGCTGGCGTTCGCGGTAAGCCTGCAAGGTCGCGAAATCGCCGAGCGAGGTCTCGCTCGCCAGCAGCGCATCCGCCAACGCTTGCGCATCACGCAGCGACAGGTTGAAACCCTGGCCGGCAATGGGGTGCAGGCTGTGGGCGGCGTTGCCGAGGATCGCCAGATGCGGACGCACCTGCTCTTCGGCTTCGATCAGCGTCAACGGATAAAGATGCCGTGCACCGACCTGTTTCAACGTGCCGAGGCGGTAACCGAACACGCCCTGCAATTCGCTGAGGAAACTGCGTTCATCCAGGGCCGCAAGCCGTTGCGCGTCCATGCCCAGACGGGTCCAGACCAATGCGCAACGATTTTCCGGCAACGGCAACAACGCCATCGGACCGTCGTCGGTGAAACGCTCGAACGCCATGCCGTTGTGCGCTTCGCTCGGGGTAATGTTGGCGATCAGCGCGCTCTGGTTGTACGGGCGCTTTTTGATGCCGATCCCCAGTTGCTCGCGCAGACCGGAACGGCCGCCATCAGCGAGCACTGCGAGGTCGCACTCCAGCATTGTTTCGTCGCTGAGGGTCAGGCGATAGCCGTCGGTCAGCGGTTCCATGCGCGTGACTTCCGCCGGGCAGCGCCAGGTGACCACGTCCTTGTCCAGACCTTGCCAGAGGCATTGGCCGAGCCAGGCGTTTTCCACCACATAACCCAGCGCCGGCACGCCCTCTTCCATCGCCGACAAGCGCGCGGTGGAGAAACGGCCACGGTCGGAAACGTGAATCTGCTTGATCGGCTCGGCACGGCGGGAGATTTCCTGCCACACGCCCAACCGTTGATAAATCTGTTTGGCACCGTAGGACAACGCCGAAGAACGGGCGTCGTAGCTCGGTTGATAGGTGTGGCCGGGGGCAAACGGTTCGATCAGCACGATCTTCCAGCCGCGCGCCTTGGCTCCGGCCTGCAAGGCCAGCGCCAGGCTGGCACCGACCAGGCCGCCACCGATAATTGCCAGATTGACTCGACTCATGCTGCTTTTGTCCGCGCTTGCGCCATCAAGGCTTCAATCTCGGCGACCGTTTTCGGCACGCCATTGGTCAGGATTTCACAGCCGGTTTTGGTGACCACGACGTCGTCCTCGATGCGCACGCCAATGCCGCGCCATTTCTTCGCTACGTTCTGGTTGTCCGGGGCGATGTAGATCCCCGGTTCCACGGTCAGCGCCATGCCGACTTCCAGCACGCGCCATTCGCCGCCGACCTTGTACTCGCCGACGTCATGCACATCCATGCCCAGCCAGTGGCCGGCGCGGTGCATGTAAAACGCTTTATAGGCTTCGCTGGCGATCAGTTCGTCGACGTTGCCCTGCAACAGGCCCAACTTCACAAGACCGGTGGTAATCACCCGGACCGTGGCTTCGTGCGCCTGATTCCAGTGTTTGTTCGGGGCGATTTCGGCAAAGGCTGCTTCCTGTGAAGCCAGCACCAACTCGTAGATCGCCTTCTGTTCCGCTGAATACTTGCCGTTGACCGGCCAGGTGCGCGTGATGTCGCTGGCGTAGCAGTCGATCTCGCAACCAGCGTCGATCAGCACCAGATCGCCGTCCTTGAGCACCGCGTCATTCTGCTGGTAATGCAGGATGCAGCTGTTGCGCCCCGCCGCGACGATCGAACCATACGCCGGCATCTTCGCCCCGCCCTTGCGGAACTCGTAATCAAGCTCGGCTTCAAGGCTGTACTCATGCAACCCGGCCCGGCTGGCCTGCATCGCACGAATATGCGCCTGAGCGGAAATCCGCGCGGCTTCGCGCATCACCTTCACTTCTGCCGCCGATTTATACAGGCGCATGTCGTGCAGCAGATGATCCAGCGCAACGTATTCGTTCGGCGGCTGAGCGCCGAGGTGCGCCTTGGAACGGATCACGTTGATCCATTCCATCAGGTGGCGATCGAATTCCGGGTTGCTGCCCATGGCCGAATACACCCGGTCGCGCCCTTCGATCAGGCCCGGCAGGATGTCGTCGATGTCAGTGATGGGGAAAGCGTCGTCGGCACCGAAGTCGCGGATCGCGCCTTCCTGACCGGCGCGCAGGCCGTCCCAGAGTTCTCGCTCGGCGTTGCGCTCACGGCAAAACAGTAGGTATTCGCCATGCTCACGACCCGGCATCAGCACGATAACGGCTTGAGGCTCGGGGAAACCGCTGAGGTACTGGAAGTCGCTGTCCTGGCGGTAAACATGCTCGACGTCGCGGTTGCGGATGGCGACCGCGGCGGCGGGCAGAATCGCGATGCTGTTGGGTTCCATCTGCGCCATCAAGGCCTTGCGGCGACGGCTGTATTCCGATTTCGGGATATGAATCATGGGCAGATGGCTTTTCCTGGCTCGCGATTAATGCAACGACGGTTTGGCGGCAGCCGGCGCGTCTGGCTTACGGGTTTCGGAGAACAGCAGCAGCGGCGCGACACGCAGGTACTCCATGACTTCCATGTAGTCGCTTTCGCCGTCGTCGGACTCTTCCAGCGCGTCTTGCACCTGGGAAATCGCCGCCAGATCCTGCAACACTTCGGTGGCCTCGGTGCTGAGCATGCTGCTGTCGCGGCAGTTCAGGCCGAAACCGCTGAGGAAGCCCTGGCACCATTGGCCCAGTGCGGCGGCACGGTCAGCCAGCGGCGCGTCATCGGTCGGCAGCAGCAGAACGACGGTCACGTCGTCGCCGGTGAGTTCGCCCTTGACCATCTCTTGCAGGCCGATCAAGGCATTGCGAACGTTGTCTTGCGGCTCGCCTTCGAGCAGCTCGGCGGCATCGATCAGCCACTCTTCTGCATTGAAACCGGCACCGGCGCAACTGCGACCGAGCAGCAGGCCATGCAGTTCGGCAGGCGAGACGTTGTGACCGCTGGAAGTCAGCAGGGTGGCGAAGGCTTGGTACGGAGAATTCTGAATGGGCATGGGCAGCTAGGCGCCAGACGGCGCTATGTCTAGAATGAAGGCCTTGTATCCTACATCGACTACCCCTGTAGGAGCGAGCTTGCTCGCGATGAACCCGAGAACGCCGCTGGGTGTCAGGGACCCAGCGTTATCGTTGGCGACCATCGCGAGCAAGCTCGCTCCTACGGTTCAACACCCATCAGACATTTCAGTGGACACAATGGAAGACACCGACCTGCAAGCGCTGATGGCCAGACTCGAACTGCTAATTGATCGAGTCGAGCAACTTAAGAGTCAAAATGGACTCCTACTAGCTCAGGAAAAAACCTGGCGCGAGGAACGCGCTCACCTCATTGAAAAGAACGAAATCGCCCGGCGTAAGGTCGAATCGATGATTTCGCGCCTCAAGGCCCTGGAGCAAGACTCATGAGTTCAAGCAATAGCGTCACCGTGCAGATCCTCGACAAAGAATATTCGATCATTTGCCCCCAGGAAGAGCGCAGCAACCTGGTGAGCGCCGCCCGTTACCTGGACGGCAAGATGCGCGAGATCCGCAGTAGCGGCAAAGTCATCGGCGCCGATCGCATCGCCGTGATGGCCGCGCTGAACATCACGCACGACCTTCTGCACAAGGAAGAGCGGCCGGATGTACAGGTCAGCGGTTCGACCCGCGAGCAGGTGCGCGACCTGCTGGATCGCGTCGATCTGGTGCTCGCCACCGATCCAGACGTCACCAAGGGCTGATTCGTCCGACCGCTTGGGTTATACTCGCAACACTCCCTGGGGTGCTTGCCAGTTGACCACGTCCCTGAGCCGATTCGCACTACCCTGGAGGCTGCACGTTGGGCTGGTGTGCATGTCCGCTAGACGGAAAGCCTTAAAGCCTACTGCATCTTCCACCTTGAACTTTCGGGTTCAAGGGCTAAGTCAGCAGCGGTTCATCCGGGGAGCCTGATTCCAGTCCGATGCCGGTTTAAACACCGGCATCGGCTTTTTTACGGGTACGCTTTGTGTACCCGCACTGCCGAAGCCCGAATCCATGACCGAACCTGCGCTGCTGCCCCGCCCGCAACTTCGACGCATGCTGCGCAAGGCCCGCCGCGCACTGACAGCCAGTCAGCAGCGCCAGGCCGCTCGCGGGCTGTACAAGCAATTGGCCCAGCAGCCGTTGTTTCGCCGCGCCAAACATATCTCGCTCTATTTACCTACCGACGGTGAAATCGATCCGCGCCTGTTGCTGCGAGCCGCACAACGTCGGGGTAAGGCGACTTACCTGCCGGTGCTCAGTGCCTGGCCGCGAACCAAAATGGTGTTCCAGCGGATTCGCCCCGGCGAAAAGCTCCAACCCAATCGCTTCCGTATTCTCGAACCCAGGCACAACCTCGCCCGACAACGCAAAGTCTGGGCGCTCGATCTGGTGCTGTTGCCGCTCGTGGGATTCGACGATGTCGGTGGCCGACTCGGCATGGGTGGTGGTTTCTACGACCGGAGCCTGGCGTATCTGGCGCGGAGGAAAAACTGGCGCAAGCCGACGCTATTGGGGCTGGCCCATGAATGTCAGAAGGTCGGAAGACTGGCTCAGGCGAGCTGGGATGTGCCGTTGCAAGGAACGGTTACAGACAAGGCGTGGTATTTCGCAGACTAGACGCCACTCGAATCAGCGGCGTCGAAAAGACAGGTTCAGCGCTTGAAGGCTGACGGCTGTTGTTGCTGCGCGATTTCAATCGGCGCATCGGTCTTGTTGCTCCACAAGCTTTGGGCATAGCCAGTGGTCACGACGCCAAGGCCGAACAAAATAACCAAAATCCATAGTAAATCCGGTTTGCGTTTCATCGATTGCCCCCCAAAGGCACATCAATACGATGACAGCAGCGGTTTCCGTTGTAGGTGTAGGCCGTGCAGCAGCGTCAAGCTTAGAAGGCCGGCATTTTGCGACAACGTGAACCGACACGCAAACGCTGGCGTCAACCGACCGTCGGTTTGTCATAAAATCGCCCGACAACTTGTCCACCTGACTCGCAAGGAGCAAAAACCATGGCCTATTGGCTGATGAAATCCGAGCCCGACGAGCTCTCGATCAAAGGTCTGGAGAAGCTCGGCAAAGCGCGCTGGGATGGGGTTCGCAACTATCAGGCGCGTAACTTTTTGCGTGCGATGGCGGTCGGCGACGAGTTCTTCTTCTATCACTCCAGCTGCCCGGAGCCCGGGATTGCCGGGATCGGGAAGATTGTCGAAGCGGCGTATCCGGACCCAACGGCGCTGGAGCCGGAGAGTCATTATTACGACCCGAAGGCCAGCGCCGAGAAAAACGCCTGGAGCGCGATTGATGTCGCGCATGTGGAGACGTTTTCCAGGGTGTTGAAGCTGGATTATTTGAAGCAGCAGACGGCGTTGGCGGAGATGCCGTTGGTGCAGAAGGGTTCGCGGTTGTCGGTGATGCCTGTGACGGCCGAGCAGTGGGCGGCGGTGATTGCACTGCGCTGACACGCTTTTTGTAGGAGCCGGCTTGCTGGCGATAGCGATGTAACAATCAATATGGATGTTGAATGTTAAACCGCTATCGCCAGCAAGCCGGCTCCTACAAATCCAGCATTACTGGATAATCAGGTTGTTGAACAACAAATCCTCAACCACCGGTTTGCCGGTTTCATCGTTCATGATTTGCTGGGTCTGCTTCAACGCTTCCTGACGCAGCTTTTCCTTCCCCTCGATGCTGTTCATCGCCTCGGTGGTTTGCTGGGTGAACAACGCCACCAGTTGATTGCGAATCAACGGTTCATTGGCCTTCACCTGTTTGGCCGCCTCATCACCGGTGACCCGCAACGCCACGTCAGCCTTGAAGACCTTCAACTTCGCCGTGCCATCCAACCCGTAGTTGCCCACGAATGGCGGGCTCAGGGTGAGGTAGCTGACTTTCGGGGCTTCACCTTCTTTGGCGGCTTCTTCAGCCACTGCTGCCACAGGCAGAGACAGGGCCAGCAACAACATGATCCACGCTTTCACAATTCGCTCCTTATCCGGTTTGCGGCCTAGCATAACGACCCGCCGCGCAAGCACAAGCTTATGGCTGACTATCAGGGCGGGGCATGCTCGTTGACCCGTCGACTCACACACCTACACTTATCGGCCATCACTCCCAAAGGAATAGCCCTGATGAAAGCCGTGCTGTGCAAAGCCTTCGGCCCTGCCGAATCGCTGGTGCTGGAAGACGTCGCCAGTCCTGTCGCGAAGAAGAATGAAATCCTGCTGGACGTGCACGCCGCCGGGGTGAATTTCCCGGACACGCTGATCATCGAGGGCAAATACCAGTTCAAGCCGCCCTTCCCGTTTTCGCCGGGCGGCGAAGCGGCTGGCGTGGTCAGCGCAGTGGGCGAAAAAGTCAGCCACCTGAAAGTCGGCGATCGGGTCATGGCCCTCACCGGTTGGGGCAGTTTCGCCGAACAGGTCGCGGTGCCAGGCTACAACGTGCTGCCGATCCCGACCTCCATGGACTTCAACACCGCTGCCGCGTTCAGCATGACTTACGGCACCTCGATGCACGCGCTCAAGCAACGCGGCAACCTGCAACCGGGTGAAACCCTGCTGGTGCTCGGTGCTTCTGGCGGTGTCGGCCTGGCCGCCGTGGAAATCGGCAAAGCCATGGGCGCCCGCGTGATTGCTGCCGCCAGCAGTGCCGAAAAACTGGCCGTGGCCAAGGCTGCCGGCGCCGATGAACTGATCAACTACACCGAAACCAGCCTCAAGGACGAAATCAAACGCCTGACCGATGGCCAGGGTGCAGACGTGATCTACGACCCGGTCGGCGGCGACCTGTTCGACCAGGCCATCCGCGCCATCGCCTGGAACGGCCGGTTGCTGGTGGTCGGTTTCGCCAGCGGCCGCATTCCGGAACTGCCGGTCAACCTCGCACTGCTCAAGGGTGCAGCAGTAGTCGGCGTGTTCTGGGGCTCCTTCGCCCAGCGCCAACCGCAGGACAACGCGGCGAACTTCCAGCAATTGTTTGGCTGGTTCGCCGAGGGCAAGTTGAAGCCGCTGGTGTCGCAGGTGTACCCGCTGAGCAACGCGGCGCAGGCGATCAATGATCTTGGCCAGCGCAAGGCGGTCGGGAAAGTGGTGGTGCAGGTTCGCTGAGTCGCCGCAGGATACAAAAAGGCCAGAACAACTGATGAGGTTGTTCTGGCCTTTTCGTTTACATGACCAGCAGAAAGATAGCGCTCCATACTTTTCGTCAAAGCAACTCGCGAATTTCCTTCGGAAGAAAATGCACGTACCGGGTCGCTTGATGCGTATTACAACGCCTCACAATAGAAGGCACGCTCTTGTTGAGCTTGGCGATGAGCGCCAGACGCTTCTCCTCTGGCAATTGCGTCGGCGAAAGGGAGTGGGTCAGATAGCTGCGGGTCCAGTTGAACACCGGCATGTCCACCCACGAGTAATCTTCAATCTTCAGTGCTGCCTTGGCGAGCTCACCGCAGGTCAACTGTTTCAATTCTTCGTTGGCATGGATGGGTATATCGCTGTCCAGCCTGAAAGACATTGGCACAACAACTTCGATCTCTGGCGGCCTGTCACTGGTGATACCCCATGATTTGAATCGCCACCGACTCACCGCTGCGAGTGATGCGTCTACCAGTTCAGCGTGAGCTTTGCCCGGAGCCGCCATCACCTTGCTAACTGATCCATTGGCGTGAACGGTAAAACTGATCCGAACATCCCCCGTGATACCGGCTCGAGAAAGTGTTTTTGGGTACTTCGGCTTTGGATTGTCCCCAGGGATCAGGAGCATCGCCTCAGCGCTGACACTGCTGGAAACCACAAATAAAAAAGCCCACACAAACCACCGCATAACCCCTCCCCTTCACCACTGAAAAGCCAAATCTGGCAACAGCACAAAGGTTAAGGCTCGGTGATTGTTTACATAACGCCATGGCTTCCTGTTCAAGCGAAGGACGTTTCCCAAAGCCCCGCCCTACGCCAGGCATCGCTGCGTCATAAAAGGTTGTGAGGTAACAATTCCCACAGCGCCCTTCACTTATACCTGAGCGACATGTTCGTAAAAGAACATGCAATCTCCAACATTTCCGCTGTTTGGTCGATGTGAACCAGTGCTATTTTCGGTAACGAAACTGTAACATTCGCATCCGCAGTCAAAACAAGAAATCTGGAGCTCTTGAATGTTTGCTTTCTTTCGTCCTGCCGCACATCAGGCTCCATTGCCTGAAGAAAAAATAGACAGCGCCTACCGACGGCATCGCTGGCAGATCTTCGCCGGCATATTCATCGGCTATGCGGGTTACTACCTGCTGCGCAAAAACTTCTCCCTGGCCATGCCCTATCTGATCGAAGAGGGCTATACCCGCGGTGAGCTGGGCCTGGCGTTGTCGGCGATTGCTATCGCCTACGGCTTGTCCAAGTTCCTGATGGGCATTGTTTCCGACCGTTCCAACCCACGCTTCTTCCTGCCGTTCGGCTTGCTGGTTTCGGCTGGCGTGATGTTCATTTTCGGTTTTGCGCCCTGGGCCACGTCCAGCGTGACCATCATGTTCATCCTGCTGTTTATCAACGGATGGGCACAGGGCATGGGGTGGCCGCCGAGTGGCCGGACCATGGTCCACTGGTGGTCGCAGAAGGAACGCGGGGGCGTGGTGTCCTTGTGGAACGTGGCGCACAACGTCGGTGGTGGTTTGATCGGCCCGCTGTTCCTGCTCGGCATGGGCCTGTTCAATGACTGGCACGCGGCGTTTTACGTGCCGGCGGCAGTGGCCATGGCCGTGGCGGTGTTTGCCTTCGCCACCATGCGCGACACGCCACAATCGGTTGGCCTGCCGCCGATCGAGAAGTACAAGAACGACTACCCGGAAGGCTACGACGCCAGTCACGAAGAAGAATTCAGCGCCAAGGAAATCTTCGTCAAATACGTACTGCGCAACAAAATGCTCTGGTACATCGCCATGGCTAACGTCTTTGTCTACCTGCTGCGTTACGGCGTGCTGGACTGGGCACCGACCTACCTCAAGGAAGCCAAAGGTTTCAGCGTGGACAAAACCTCGTGGGCCTATTTCCTTTACGAGTGGGCAGGTATTCCCGGGACGCTTCTGTGCGGCTGGATGTCGGACAAGATCTTCCGTGGCAACCGTGGCCTGACCGGCATGGTGTTCATGGCGTTGGTGACTGTAGCGACGCTGGTTTACTGGCTCAACCCGGCCGGCAACCCGACGGTCGACATGATCGCGCTGATCTCGATTGGTTTCCTGATCTACGGCCCGGTGATGCTGATCGGTTTGCAAGCGCTGGAACTGGCGCCGAAGAAAGCCGCCGGTACGGCAGCGGGCTTCACGGGTCTGTTCGGTTACCTGGGTGGTTCAGTCGCGGCCAGTGCAGCCATGGGCTACACCGTGGACCATTTCGGCTGGGACGGCGGTTTCGTCTTGCTGATCGGCGCGTGCCTGCTGGCAATGGCCTTCCTTGCGCCAACCTTGTGGCACAAGCAGGTCGCCAGTCAGACCCGCGAAGCCATCGCCTGATCGACCTTTGATTTGCAGCGCTTGAGCCGCGCCTCCAGATTCCGGTCTGGCATGGCGTGGCTACGCAGGGCGTTGGCGGTCTGCTCGACATAATCGCGAGTGGTGCCGTAACGCCCGCAAGCGTTTTCGAACACGTGGCTCAGCACATGGTCCGGCAGGTTGCCGGCATAGCTGGGCAGGTGTCGCTCCAACACGAATCCCAACGCCTGAACCTGATTGCCATCTTCGAGACGGCAGTTCAACCAGTGTGGGCGATAAGAAGGGAATGGCATTTCGCGCTGCCACAAGGCATACAGCGACGCTTCGAGTTGTTCTTCGGGCAAGCGATAAGCGAAGCCGCTGCAAGAGCCGCCGCGGTCCAGGCCAAATACCAGCCCCGGTACTTCCGGCGTACCGCGATGTTCGTGGGACCACAGGTACAAACCGCGATGGTAGCCATGCACCCGGCCGCGAACCCGTTCAACCGCCGCGCACTCAGGGCGCCAGATCAGCGAGCCGTAAGCGAACAGCCAGACCGGCCCACCCTTGTGGCGCGCCATGGTCAACTGCATCGAGCTGAGCAATTGTTCGTGCGTCAGCTGCGGCCCCAGATCGAGCCGCGGAGGGTAAGCCAGATTCATAAAAGCAGATTCAATGGCGCTCATGGCGAATAGCGTTCAGCTCCCCGCGGGTGATGAATTACTTAATAGAACGCACCGCTGTAACAATAAGGCACATATGTTTTAAGGCAATTTAAGTGCCACGGCACAGTTCTTAATTAATTGCCTGGATGCGATATAACCTACCGGTATTTATATAAATTTATAAATACCGATCGGCTATATATGAAGTTATATGTAGGAGCGCGCATGCTCGCGATGGAGGCAGGGACAACGCGTTCATGATGCTGCAGCGCGTTATCGTTGACCGCCATCACGAGCAGGCTCGCTCCTACAGGGGAAGCGTCATCCTCTGGGTGCGTAGGCAAACACATCGGCGCGCATCTGATGGGCATCCATCCCGGCGTTGACCAACGCGTCCAGCGTCCCGTAGACCATCGCCGGTGAGCCGCTGGCGTATACATGCAGCGCTTTCAGATCCGGAAAATCTTCGCACACCGCCTCATGCAACATCCCGCAGCGCCCCTTCCAGCCACATTGATCGCTGACGACTTTATGCAGGAACAGATTCGGCAGTTTCTGCCATTCGTCCCAATGCTCAATCTCATAAAAGTCTTCAGGGCGGCGCACGCCCCAGTACAGGTGTACCGGATGCTTGAAGCCCGACGCCCGGCAATGTTCGATCAGGCTATGGATCTGGCCCATGCCGGTGCCCGCAGCGATCAGCACCAGCGGACCGTCCGGCAACTCTGCCAGATGGGTATCGCCGAAGGGCATTTCGATCCGCACCATCGGATTGCGTTGCAGTTGCTCGATCAGGCTCAGCGCACTGCTTTCGCGCGCCAGTACGTGAATTTGCAGATCACGCCCCGCATGCGGTGCCGAGGCCAGGGAAAATGCGGATTTTTCGCCGTTCTCACGCTCGATCATCAAATACTGACCAGCGTGATAACGCGGTGGCTTACCGGCCGGCGCGCGAAAGCTCACGCGCCAGGTATCGCCGCCGACATCCTTGCACTCAATGACCTGACACGAGACGCTGCGCACCGGCAATTCTCCCAGCGCGAGCACGCCATCCCACAGCACAATGCAGTCTTCCAGCGGCTCTGCTATGCAAGTGTAGAACTCGCCATGGTCGCGCACACCACCGGCCTGCTCGACTCGTCCTTCCACCAGCAGCGCGGCGCACACATGGCAATTGCCGTTGCGACAGCTTTGCGGGCATTCATAGCCCAGGCGGCGTGCGCCATCGAGAATCCGCTCGCCGGGCAGTATCTCTAGCACTGCTCCGGAGGGCTGCAAAGTTACACGCATCAATCTATTCCTAACTGATTCCAGATGGCATCGATCCGTTGGGTGACGGCTTCATCCTTGACGATTACCCGGCCCCACTCGCGTGTGGTTTCACCGGGCCATTTATGCGTGGCATCGAGTCCCATTTTCGAACCCAGGCCGGACACCGGCGAGGCAAAGTCGAGGTAGTCGATCGGCGTGTTGTCGATCATCACTGTGTCGCGCTTGGGGTCCATGCGCGTGGTGATGGCCCAGATCACGTCGTTCCAGTCCCGTGCGTTGATATCGTCGTCAGTGACGATAACGAACTTGGTGTACATGAACTGTCGCAAAAACGACCAGACACCGAGCATTACCCGCTTGGCATGACCGGGATACGACTTCTTCATGGTCACGATGGCCATGCGGTACGAGCAGCCTTCGGGCGGCAGGTAGAAGTCGGTGATTTCCGGGAACTGCTTCTGCAGGATCGGCACGAACACTTCGTTCAGCGCGACACCGAGAATCGCCGGCTCATCCGGCGGACGACCGGTGTAGGTGCTGTGGTAGATCGGTTTGATCCGGTGGGTAATGCGCTCGACGGTAAACACCGGGAAGCTGTCGACTTCGTTGTAATAACCGGTGTGGTCGCCGTACGGACCTTCGTCGGCCATTTCGCCCGGATGGATCACGCCTTCAAGGATGATCTCGGCGGTGGCCGGCACTTGCAGATCGTTGCCGCGGCACTTCACCAGTTCGGTGCGATTACCACGCAGCAAACCGGCGAAAGCGTATTCGGAAAGGCTGTCCGGCACAGGCGTCACAGCGCCGAGGATGGTCGCCGGGTCAGCGCCGAGCGCCACGGACACCGGGAACGGCTGGCCCGGATGCTTCTCGCACCACTCGCGGTAATCCAGCGCACCGCCACGGTGGCTGAGCCAACGCATGATGACCTTGTTGCGGCCGATCACTTGCTGGCGGTAGATGCCGAGATTCTGCCGGTCCTTGTTCGGGCCTTTAGTGACGGTCAGCCCCCAGGTGATCAGCGGGCCGACGTCGCCCGGCCAGCAGGTCTGCACCGGCAGCATCGCGAGGTCGACGTCGTCGCCCTCGATGACCACTTCCTGGCACACCGCGTCTTTGACGACTTTGGGTGCCATGGAGATGATCTTGCGGAAGATCGGCAGCTTCGACCAAGCGTCCTTCAGGCCTTTCGGCGGCTCGGGTTCCTTGAGGAACGCCAGCAGCTTGCCGATCTCGCGCAGTTCGCTCACCGCTTCTGCGCCCATGCCCAGCGCAACACGCTCGGGGGTGCCGAACAGATTGCCGAGGACGGGAATGTCATAGCCCGTCGGGTTCTCGAAAAGCAGGGCCGGACCTTTGGCACGCAAGGTGCGGTCACAGACCTCGGTCATTTCGAGCACCGGGGACACCGGAACCTGGATGCGCTTGAGTTCGCCGCGCTGTTCCAGGCCGCTGATAAAGTCGCGCAAGTCGCGATACTGCATGCGTGAGCCTCGTGTTGGCCGTGGCGTTCGGGGGCTGGCAGTTTAGCGCCGAACCCCTCTGTTCAGAACAACGAAGTGCCGTTCATCAAAAATCAGATAGCAAAAAGCCGGGTTTCCCCGGCTTTTGCTGGTCTATCGACTTACTTGCGTTTCATCGACAGGAAGAACTCATCGTTGGTCTTGGTCGTTTTCAGCTTGTCGACCAGGAACTCGATGGCAGCGATCTCGTCCATCGGGTGCAGCAACTTGCGCAGGATCCACATGCGCTGCAACTCGTCGTCGGCCGTCAGCAACTCTTCGCGGCGGGTGCCGGAACGGTTGATGTTGATGGCCGGGAAGACGCGTTTTTCAGCGATACGACGATCCAGCGGCAGTTCCATGTTGCCCGTGCCTTTGAATTCTTCGTAGATCACTTCGTCCATCTTCGAGCCGGTTTCAACCAGCGCGGTGGCGATGATGGTCAGCGAACCGCCTTCTTCGATGTTCCGCGCGGCGCCGAAGAAACGTTTCGGTTTCTCCAGGGCGTGAGCATCGACACCACCGGTGAGCACTTTGCCGGAGCTCGGGATCACGGTGTTGTAGGCGCGAGCCAGACGGGTGATGGAGTCGAGCAGGATCACCACGTCTTTTTTGTGTTCGACCAGGCGCTTGGCCTTCTCGATCACCATTTCGGCAACCTGCACGTGGCGGGTTGGCGGCTCGTCGAACGTCGAGGCAACCACTTCGCCGCGCACGGTGCGCTGCATTTCGGTTACTTCTTCCGGACGCTCGTCGATCAGCAATACGATCAGATGAACTTCAGGGTTGTTACGTGCGATGTTCGCCGCGATGTTCTGCAGCATGATCGTTTTACCGGCTTTCGGCGGTGCAACGATCAGACCGCGCTGGCCTTTACCGATCGGGGCGCACAGGTCGATGACACGACCGGTCAAGTCTTCGGTGGAACCGTTGCCGGCTTCCATCTTCATGCGCACAGTCGGGAACAGCGGGGTCAGGTTCTCGAAGAGAATCTTGTTTTTCGCGTTCTCAGGACGATCGTAGTTGATCGTGTCGACCTTGAGCAGCGCGAAATAACGCTCGCCTTCCTTTGGAGGGCGGATCTTGCCAACGATGGTGTCACCGGTGCGCAAGTTGAAACGGCGGATCTGGCTCGGCGAGACGTAGATATCGTCCGGGCCGGCGAGATAGGAAGCGTCAGCGGAGCGCAGGAAGCCGAAGCCGTCCTGGAGAATCTCCAGCACGCCATCACCGGAGATTTCCTCGCCGCTTTTAGCGTGCTTCTTGAGCAGGGAGAAAATCACGTCCTGCTTGCGCGAACGGGCCATATTTTCTATGCCCATCTGTTCGGCCAATTCGAGCAGTTCGGTAATCGGCTTTTGCTTGAGTTCAGTCAGATTCATATAGGAATGACGTAATCATTTATGGAGGGGGGGAAATTAAGCTTTTGGCTTAATGAGGCCGCGCCGCGGAGAAGGCGACAGGATCGCGTACTTATTCGAAAAGGAGTGCGTCGGCGACGGCTAGCAGGGGGCAGTGGAGAAACCAGTGCGGGGCCGAATGTAACACCTGAGTTTCGGAGCGTCTAGCCCTCAATAACGAAAAAGCCCCGCAATATGCGGGGCCTTTTTTCGGACACTTTACAAACGACGCTTAGATGTTGGCGTCGAGGAAAGCAGCCAGTTGCGACTTCGACAGTGCGCCGACCTTGGTCGCTTCAACGTTGCCGTTCTTGAACAGCATCAGGGTCGGGATACCACGCACGCCGTGCTTGGCCGGGGTTTCCTGGTTTTCGTCGATGTTCAGTTTGGCAACGGTCAGCTTGCCTTTGTAGGTTTCAGCAATCTCGTCCAGAACAGGAGCGATCATTTTGCAAGGGCCGCACCACTCAGCCCAGTAGTCGACCAGTACAGCGCCTTCGGCCTTGAGTACGTCGGCCTCGAAGCTAGCGTCGCTAACGTGTTTGATAAGATCGCTGCTCATGGAAGTCTCCAGGTTGTAAGCAAAAAAACGTGGCCCATCATAGCCGCCCTTCCCTCGTTCAGGAAGGTGCAGATGATTGAGTCTCACTATGGTGGTGCATGAGTTTGGGTATAGCTCAAGTCAGGATGTGGCGGGAGCGACGAAGGCAATTCCGGTGCGCAGGGCAGCGTTGCGCACATGTTCGTGCATGGCCTTCTGCGCCGCGCCGGACGAGCGCCGGGCCAGTGCACGGAGGATTTTGCGGTGCTCGTGCCAGGTTTCCATGGCCCGTTCGGCCCGGATGAACGGTAGCTTCTGGCTCTCCAGGAAAATGTCGGCGCTGGCCGTCAGGATGCTCAGCATCGCCTGATTACCGCTGGCCAGCAGGATGCGCCGGTGAAACTCGAAGTCCAGGCGCGCCGCCGCCTCGAAGTCGCCAACTTTCAATTCAGTGCGCATCGCAGCGACGTTGTCCTCCAAAGCATCGAGCTCATCGGTGCTCAACGTCACGGCGGCCAGCCCGGCGGCAAAACCTTCCAGGGCGTAGCGCAACTGGAAGATATCCAGCGGCGATGCCTGTGCCGCGAACGGCCAGCTCAGCGCCGCATCCTGGCGAGGCAAGTCCACCGGCGCCTGCACGAAAACGCCTTTGCCTGGCTGAATACTGATCACGCCCAAGGCACTCAGCGACGACAACGCTTCGCGCAACGACGCCCGACTGACCCCCAATTGCACCGCCAGATCCCGCTGCGAAGGCAAGGCATCCCCCGGCCCGAAACCTTGTTCGGCGATCAGTTTGCGGATGGCTTGCAGCGCCACTTCAGGTACAGCTCGGGAAATCGAATTCATGGTTTTCGGACGAACCAGGCGAATGAGCGGCTAGTTTTAAAGCTATTCGCGGCGCCCGGCAAGTCGTGCCCCACCGGGGTTCGGTAATGGCCGACGATGCGCTATCAGAGTGCGAAACACAGACCTACTGTTCAGACCAGTAAGACCGAACAACACCAGTAAAACCGTGGCCTGGCACGGCAAAAACCCAATGTTGGCATGGCCCGTGCTCTGTCGATCCGCAGAAATCATTCCTCGCCGATCCGGAGATTTGCCATGACCCTGCGTTACAGCGCCCTCCTCGCCTCCCTGTTCGCCAGCCTGCTGCTGAGCCAGGTGCCCGCCCACGCCGACGGTCTGGAGGATGTGGTCAAACGCGGCGTCCTCAAGGTTGCCGTGCCTCAGGACTTCCCGCCATTCGGCTCGGTCGGCCCGGACATGAAACCCCGCGGCCTCGATATCGACACCGCGAAACTGCTGGCCGACCAACTCAAGGTCAAGCTTGAACTGACGCCGGTCAACAGCACCAACCGCATCCCGTTCCTGACCACCGGCAAGGTCGACCTGGTGATCTCCAGCCTCGGCAAGAACCCCGAGCGCGAGAAAGTCATCGACTTCTCCAGCGCCTACGCGCCGTTCTACCTCGCGGTGTTCGGCCCGCCGGATGCCGCCATCAAAGGCCTGGACGACCTCAAGGGCAAAACCATCAGCGTCACCCGTGGCGCCATCGAAGACATCGAACTGACCAAAGTCGCCCCCGAAGGCGTCACCATCAAGCGCTTTGAAGACAACAACTCGACCATCGCAGCCTACCTCGCCGGACAGGTTGACCTGATCGCCAGCGGCAACGTGGTGATGGTCGCGATCAGCGAGAAAAGCCCGAAACGCGTACCCGCGCTGAAAGTGAAGCTCAAGGATTCGCCGGTCTACGTCGGCGTAAACAAGAACGAGCCGGCGTTGCTGGGCAAGGTCAACCAGATCCTCGCCACCGCCAAGACTGACGGCGCGCTGGAAAAAAACTCACAGACCTGGCTGAAAGAGCCGCTGCCGGCCGATCTCTGATCGTCGCTCGGGAGATTTGATATGGCCTATCAGTTCGACTTTCTGCCGGTGGTGCAAAACACCGACCTGCTCGTGCGCGGTGCGCTGTTCACCCTGGAACTGACGGCCATCGGTGCGGTGCTCGGCGTCGGTCTGGGCATTGTCGGCGCGCTGGTGCGGGCGTGGAATATCCGCCCGTTCTCGGCGATCTTCGGGGTTTACGTCGAGTTGATCCGCAACACGCCGTTTCTGGTGCAGTTGTTTTTCATCTTCTTCGGTTTGCCATCGCTGGGCGTGCAGATTTCCGAATGGCAGGCGGCGGTGTTGGCGATGGTGATCAACCTCGGCGCTTATTCGACCGAGATCATCCGCGCCGGCATTCAAGCGATCCCTCGCGGGCAACTGGAAGCCGCAGCGGCGTTGGCGATGACCCGATTCGAAGCCTTCCGCCATGTGGTCCTGCTACCAGCGCTGGGCAAGGTGTGGCCGGCGCTGAGCAGCCAGATCATCATCGTGATGCTCGGCTCGGCGGTCTGTTCGCAGATCGCCACCGAAGAGCTGAGTTTTGCCGCCAACTTCATTCAGTCGCGCAACTTCCGCGCTTTTGAAACCTACGCCCTGACCACGCTGATCTACCTGTGCATGGCGCTGCTGATCCGCCAATTGCTGAACTGGATCGGTCGTCGTTACATAGCAAGGAGCAGCCAATGAGCGATTTCACGTTCTGGGACATCGTGCGCAACTTGCTCACAGGCCTGCAATGGACGCTGGCGCTGTCGCTGGTGGCGTTTATCGGCGGCGGGTTGATCGGGTTGCTGATCATGGTCATGCGCATTTCGAAAAATGCCCTGCCGCGCAACGTTGCACGCACCTACATCGAGCTGTTCCAGGGCACGCCGCTGCTGATGCAGTTGTTCCTGGTGTTTTTCGGGGTGGCGCTGGCCGGGGTGGAAATCTCGGCGTGGATGGCGGCGGCGATTGCCCTGACCCTGTTTACCAGCGCTTACCTGGCGGAGATCTGGCGCGGTTGCGTGGATTCGATTCCCAACGGTCAGTGGGAAGCTTCGTCGAGCCTGGCGCTCAACCCGCTGGAGCAACTGCGCTACGTGATCCTGCCGCAAGCGTTGCGCATCGCCGTGGCGCCGACCGTGGGTTTCTCGGTGCAAGTGGTCAAAGGCACCGCCGTGACCTCGATCATCGGCTTCACCGAACTGACCAAGACCGGCGGGATGCTCGCCAACGCGACCTTCGAACCGTTCATGGTCTACGGCCTCGTCGCCCTCGGCTACTTCCTGCTCTGCTACCCCTTGTCCCTCAGTGCGCGCTACCTGGAAAGGAGACTGCATGCCTCTGCTTAGAATTTCCGCCCTGCATAAATATTACGGCGACCACCATGTACTCAAAGGCATCGACCTCAGCGTCGAGGAAGGCCAGGTGGTGGCGATCATCGGCCGCAGCGGCTCGGGCAAATCGACCTTGCTGCGCACGCTGAACGGCCTGGAGTCGATCAACGACGGCGTGATCGAAGTCGACGGCGAATACCTCGATGCCGCGCGCGCCGATTTGCGCAGCCTGCGGCAGAAAGTCGGGATGGTGTTTCAGCAGTTCAACCTGTTCCCGCACCTGACGGTGGGCGAAAACGTGATGCTTGCGCCGCAAGTGGTGCAAAAAGTGCCCAAGGCCAGAGCGGTGGAGTTGGCGCGGGAGATGCTGGAACGGGTCGGGTTGGGCGAGAAGTTTGATGCGTTCCCGGATCGGCTGTCCGGCGGGCAGCAACAGCGCGTGGCAATTGCCCGGGCGCTGGCGATGTCGCCGAAGGTGTTGCTGTGCGATGAGATCACTTCGGCGCTGGACCCGGAACTGGTCAATGAGGTGCTGAGCGTGGTTCGGCAACTGGCCAAGGAAGGTATGACGCTGATCATGGTCACCCATGAAATGCGCTTTGCCCGGGAGGTTGGGGACAAGTTGGTGTTCATGCATCAGGGGAAGGTGCATGAGGTCGGGGATCCGAAGATTCTGTTCGCGAACCCGCAGACGGCGGAGCTGGCGAATTTTATCGGGACGGTCGAAGCGACAGCCTGAAAGACCTTCAGTGGCTGTTATGTCGCCTTCGCGGGCAAGCCTCGCTCCTACAGATTCAGGCTGTTCGCGGAACATTCACCCACCGCCAACCTGTAGGAGCGAGGCTTGCCCGCGAAGGCGTCCGTAAGATCACTGATCTTTCCTGCTCAGGATCAAGGCTTTGCGCCGTACGCGTTGGCGTCAGCGTTTGATCGTGGCACGATGTCGAGGTTATCGACCGAGACCCCCTGACCATGCCGCAATCCCAAGCCAAGAATCTGTCCCTGATCGCCGCAATCGACCTGGGCTCCAACAGCTTTCACATGGTCGTGGCCAAGGCCCAGAACGGCGAAATCCGTATTCTCGAGCGTCTCGGGGAGAAGGTTCAGCTGGCCGCCGGCATCGACGAAGAGCGCCACCTCAACGAAGAATCCATGCAGCGCGGCCTCGATTGCCTGAAGCGTTTTGCCCAACTGATCAGCGGTATGCCGCCCGGCGCCGTGCGGATCGTGGGCACCAACGCCTTGCGCGAAGCTCGTAACCGCGTCGAATTCATCCGCCGCGCCGAAGAAATTCTCGGCCACCCGGTGGAAGTCATCTCCGGTCGTGAAGAAGCGCGCCTGATCTACCTCGGCGTGTCCCACACCCTCGCCGATACGCCGGGCAAACGCCTGGTGGCCGACATTGGCGGCGGCAGTACCGAATTCATCATCGGCCAGCGCTTCGAGCCGCTGCTGCGCGAAAGCCTGCAAATGGGCTGCGTCAGCTACACCCAGCGTTATTTCAAGGACGGCAAGATCACCCCGGCCCGCTACGCCCAGGCGTACACGGCGGCGCGGCTGGAGATCATGAGCATCGAACACGCCCTGCATCGCCTGACCTGGGATGAAGCCATCGGCTCCTCGGGCACCATCCGTGCGATCGGCCTGGCGCTGAAAGCCGGCGGTCACGGTACGGGCGAGGTCAACGCCCAAGGCCTGGCCTGGCTCAAGCGCAAGCTGATCAAGCTCGGCGACGTCGAGAAAATCGATTTCGAAGGCATCAAGCCTGACCGCCGGGCGATTTTCCCGGCGGGCCTGGCGATTCTCGAAGCGATCTTCGACGCCCTCGAACTGCAACGCATGGACCACTGCGAAGGCGCACTGCGCGAAGGCGTGCTCTATGACCTGTTGGGCCGTCACCATCATGAAGACGTCCGTGAGCGCACGCTCAGCTCGCTGATGGAGCGCTATCACGTCGATCTGGAGCAAGCGGCACGGGTCGAGCGCAAGGCACTGCATGCGTTCGATCAGGTGGCGGAGGATTGGGAGCTGGACGACGGCGTCTGGCGCGAACTGCTCGGCTGGGCTGCCAAGGTCCATGAAGTGGGCCTGGACATCGCTCACTATCAGTATCACAAGCACGGCTCATACCTGATCGAGCACTCGGACCTCGCCGGGTTCTCCCGCGAAGACCAACTGATGCTCGCGCTCCTGGTGCGTGGCCACCGCCGCAATATTCCCCGGGACCGGTTTGCCGATTTTGGCGATGAAGGCATCAAGCTGATTCGCCTGTGCGTGCTGCTGCGCTTTGCGATCCTGTTCCATCACATCCGCGGCACCCAGGAAATGCCTCAAGTGGCGCTGCACGCCAATGGTGACAGCCTGGAGGTGTTGTTCCCGGAAAACTGGCTGGACGACAACCAGCTGACTCAGGCTGACTTTGCGCTGGAAGCTGAATGGCTGACGCGTGTGGGTTTCGTGCTCAACGTCCGGTAACCCCCCGAAAAGCGCTCGCCGTACACGGTTCTGTAGGAGCACGGCTTGCCGGCGAAGGCGATTTCGAGGACGCCTTCGCGGGCAAGCCTCGCTCCTACGGGTCTGCGCGCTCAGGCTCCTACAGGGAATGGTGGTAGTGGAAACAAAAATGGCGATCCGCAGGGATCGCCATTTTTTTATGCCGCGTGACGGTTAACGCACCGCCAGAATCGGGCTGCCCAACCGCTCCAGCAACGTGGCCTGGGCACTGCGTGGGTTCTGGTTGCCGGTCGGCGTGTTGCGGACGTAACGGCCGTCCGCCTGCAGGCTCCAGCTGTGAGTGTTATCGGTGAGATAAAGCTCCAGCTCTTTCTTGACCCGCATGATCAGCTTCTTGCCTTCCACCGGGAAGCAAGTCTCGACGCGCTTGTCGAGGTTGCGTTCCATCCAGTCGGCACTGGAGAGGAACATCTGCTCCTCGCCACCGTTAAGGAAGTAAAAGACCCGGGTGTGTTCCAGGAAGCGGCCGATGATCGAGCGCACGTGGATGTTGTGCGAAACCCCGGCGATGCCCGGACGCAGGCAGCACATGCCGCGCACCACCAGATCGATGCGCACGCCGGACTGGCTGGCCTTGTAAAGCGCGCGGATGATCTTCGGATCGGTCAGCGAGTTGAACTTGGCGATGATGTGCGCCGGTTTGCCGTCGAGGGCGAACTGAGTCTCCCGGGCAATCATGTCGAGCATGCCCTTCTTCAGGGTGAACGGCGCGTGCAACAGCTTCTTCATGCGCAGGGTTTTACCCATGCCGATCAGCTGGCTGAACAATTTGCCGACGTCTTCGCACAGGGCGTCGTCGGAGGTCAGCAAGCTGTAGTCGGTGTACAGACGGGCGTTGGCCGCGTGGTAGTTGCCGGTACCCAAGTGGGCGTAACGCACAATCTCGCCAGCTTCGCGACGCAGGATCAGCATCATCTTGGCGTGGGTCTTGAAGCCGACCACGCCGTAGATCACCACCGCACCGGCCGCTTGCAGACGGCTGGCCAGTTGCAGGTTGGACTCCTCGTCGAACCGCGCGCGCAATTCGATCACCGCGGTGACTTCCTTGCCGTTACGCGCCGCATCCACCAGCGCATCGACGATTTCCGAGTTGGCGCCGGAACGGTACAGCGTCTGACGCACCGCCAATACGTGCGGATCCTTCGCCGCCTGACGCAGCAAATCGACCACCGGCGTAAACGACTCGAACGGGTGCAGCAGCAGAATGTCCTGCTTGCTGATCACGCTGAAAATGTTCTCGCTGTTCTGCAGCAGTTTCGGGATCTGCGGCGTGAACGGCAGGTATTGCAGCTCGCGCTGACTGTCGAGGCCGGTGATGCTGAACAGGCGGGTCAGGTTGACCGGACCGTTGACCTGATACAACTCGGTCTCGTGCAGGTTGAACTGCTTGAGCAGGTAGTCGGACAGGTGTTTCGGGCACGTGTCGGCCACTTCCAGACGCACCGCGTCACCGTAGCGACGGGAGAACAGCTCGCCGCGCAGGGCGCGGGCCAGGTCTTCCACGTCTTCGGTGTCGACGGCAAGGTCGGCGTTTCGGGTCAGGCGGAACTGGTAGCAGCCCTTGACCTTCATGCCCTGGAACAAGTCATCGGCGTGCGCGTGGATCATCGACGACAGGAAGACATAGTTGTCGCCAGGGCCGCCGACTTCTTCCGGCACCTTGATCACTCGCGGCAGCAGACGCGGGGCCGGGATGATCGCCAGACCGGAATCGCGACCGAAGGCATCGATACCTTCGAGCTCGACGATGAAGTTCAGGCTCTTGTTCACCAGCAACGGGAACGGGTGCGTCGGGTCGAGGCCGATCGGGGTGATGATCGGCGCGATCTCGTCGCGGAAATAACGGCGGACCCAGGTTTTGAGCTTGGTGGTCCAGTAACGGCGACGGATGAAGCGGACCTGATGTTTCTCCAGTTCCGGCAACAGAATGTCGTTGAGGATGGCGTACTGGCGGTCAACGTAACCGTGTACCAGCTCACTGATCCGGGCCAGGGCCTGGTGCGGTTGCAGACCATCGGCGCCAGCCTGTTCACGGGCGAAGGTGATCTGCTTCTTGAGGCCGGCCACACGAATTTCGAAGAACTCATCCAGGTTGCTGGAGAAAATCAGCAGGAACTTCAGCCGTTCCAGCAACGGATAGGACTCGTCCAGCGCCTGTTCCAGCACGCGGATGTTGAACTGCAGTTGCGAGAGCTCGCGATGGATGTACAGGCTGCTGTCATCCAGGCCCGGAATGACAATCGCTGGCGCCGCCGGCGCGGTTTCGACCACTACCGCAGGCGGAGCAGGCTCCAGCTCCGGCGGGGTTTCGGCGATCGGCTCCACCACGGGTTGAGCCTCTTGTACTGCAACTTCAGTGAGTCCTTCGGTATTCATCGAATGTTCCTGGGAGGGCTATTTTTGCTCTCGTAACAATTGAGCAGCACGTACGGCAAAGTAAGTCAGGATGCCATCAGCGCCTGCACGTTTAAAAGCGGTCAGGGATTCGAGGATAACCCCTTCGCTCAACCAGCCATTCTGGATCGCCGCCATGTGCATGGCGTATTCACCGCTGACCTGATAAACAAAAGTCGGCACTTTGAATTCTTCTTTGACCCGGTAAAGGATATCCAGATACGGCATGCCTGGCTTGACCATGACCATGTCTGCGCCTTCTGACAAGTCCGCCGCCACTTCGTGCAGGGCTTCGTTGCTGTTGGCCGGGTCCATCTGATAGGAGGCCTTGTTGGCTTTGCCCAGATTCAGCGCCGACCCCACCGCATCGCGGAACGGGCCGTAATAGGCGCTGGCGTACTTCGCCGAATAGGCCATGATCCGCACGTTGACGTGATCGGCCAGCTCGAGGGCTTCGCGGATCGCCTGAATGCGACCGTCCATCATGTCCGACGGGGCCACCACTTGAGCACCGGCTTCGGCGTGGGACAGGGCCTGCTTGACCAGTGCGTCGACGGTAATGTCGTTTTGCACGTAGCCTTCTTCGTCGAGGATACCGTCCTGACCGTGGGTGGTGAACGGGTCCAGCGCGACGTCGGTGATCACACCCAGTTCAGGGAACTGCGCACGCAGGGCGCGAGTGGCGCGCTGGGCAATGCCGTCGGGGTTCCACGCTTCGGCGGCGTCCAGCGACTTGAGTTCCGGTGGTGTGACCGGGAACAGCGCCACGGCTGGAATCCCCAGTTCAACCCACTTGGCCGCTTCTTCCAGCAACAGGTCGATGGTCAGGCGTTCAACGCCAGGCATCGAGGCCACCGCTTCGCGACGGTTTTCACCGTCCAGCACAAACACCGGCAGGATCAGGTCATCGACGGTCAGGACGTTTTCACGAACCAGTCGACGCGAGAAATCATCACGGCGGTTACGGCGCAGGCGGGTGGCTGGAAACAAGCGATTGGCGGGGGTAAAGCTCACGGCAGACTCCTGAGCCCGCGCTGGCGGGCGAGCGTGACAGTTATAAGCGGCCATTATGACCGTGGTATTACAGTTGTGTGCACCCCCGCGACACGTAGTCGCATTCCATTGTCCTTGTAGGAAATGTTCACGTCGAGACACATTTGGACACTTTCATGAATGTGCACGAAGGGTTAGGCTGCGCGTTCATTTCGCCAGCACCCAGACAATGCTCCAACAATTTCTGCATGACTTCGGCTACTTTGCCCTTTTTCTCGGCACGTTCTTCGAAGGCGAAACCATCCTGGTGCTCGCAGGCTTCCTCGCGTTCCGTGGATACATGGACATCAACATCGTGGTGGTCGTGGCGTTTTTCGGCAGTTATGCCGGCGACCAGCTGTGGTACTTCCTGGGACGCAAGCACGGCCGCAAGTTGCTGGCGCGCAAGCCTCGCTGGCAGATGATGGGCGACCGGGCACTGGAACACATTCGCAGGCACCCGGACATCTGGGTGCTGAGCTTCCGTTTTGTCTACGGTTTGCGCACGGTGATGCCGGTGGCGATCGGCCTGTCGGGTTATCCGCCGGGACGTTACTTGTTGCTGAACGGGATCGGCGCCGCGATCTGGGCGGCCGCACTGGCGGCTGCGGCCTATCACTTCGGCGCTGTGCTCGAAGGCATGCTGGGCAGCGTCAAGAAGTATGAGCTATGGGTACTCGGCGCCCTGCTGGTGCTGGGCTTTGCCTTGTGGCTGCGTCGCCGCTTCAAGAATGCGCGCCTGGCCAAGCAGGTCTATGCCGAAGAGCAGGCCTTGAAAGCCGAACAGGCCAAGGCCGCCGAGGTCAAGACGCCAAGCGAGTGAAACGGTTTCTGCAACAGTAGAGACCGATTCCGCTGAGCAGGCTGTAACTCAGCAGGCCGACCCAGCCCACCGCGCTGGCCGGCCACAGCCCGACCAGCGGTGCCAGCCACACCAGCGGCACGTTCGACGCCAGCCGCAGCAGCTCCAGCTTCAACGCCCACGGGCGATTCTCCAGGGCCACGCCCAACGTAAACAACCCCAGCGCCAAGGCGCTCCAGCCGAGCACCAGCGCAGCGGTCGGCAGGTGCGGCTCAAAGTTCATCAAGTAACTGCCCAGCGCGATGTAGACGCAGAACTGCAACAGCACATAAATCTGCTGACGCCCATCCAGCGGCACTTCGAATTTGCGGAACTGGCTCAAGTCCGGTTTGCTCATCGGGTACTTCGCCGCCACGTCCACTGGCCGCCAACCGGTGCGCATGAACCAGATCCGCAGCTTGTCCCACGTGCTTTCAGCCCGTCGCGCGTCATCCCATAGCTGCGCGTAAAACTGCACGTTCGCCCACAACGGATTCCAGCTCGCCAGCGGCGTGGTCACGCCGAAAATCACCGGCTCGTTGTCGTCTTCTTCCTGGAACGAGCCAAACAGACGGTCCCAGATAATGAACACCCCGCCATAGTTGCGATCCATGTAGAGAGCGTTCTGTGCATGGTGGGCCCGATGGTTGGATGGCGTGACGAAGAACCACTCGAACCACCCGAGCTTGGGAATGTGCCGGGTATGCACCCAGAATTGATACAGCAGGTTCAGCGCGGCAACGCTGACAAACACCAGCAGCGGCACGCCGAGTACCGCCATCGGCAGGTAGAAAATCCAGCTCAACAGGAAACCGGTACTGGTCTGGCGCAACGCCGTGGAGAGGTTGTAGTCCTCGCTCTGGTGATGCACCGAATGTGCGGCCCAGAGGATGTTGCGCTCGTGGCCCATGCGATGCAGCCAGTAGTAGCAGAAGTCGTAGAGAACGAAGGCGAACACCCAGACCCAGACGCTGTCGGCAGAGAGTTCGAACAGCGCCAGATGCTTGAGCGCGAAGGCATAGGTCACCAGCCCCACGCCCTTGGTCAACAGGCCCGTGGTGGTCGACAGCACGCCGGTGCTGATGCTGTTGATCGCGTCGGCCACCCGATAGTTGCTGACCCCGCGCCAACGGTCGGCCAGCAGCTCGACGGCAATCAGCACAAAGAAGAACGGCACCGCATACAGAATGAAGTCCATGACGCGCCCTGATCGGAATCTTGAGGACAGATGCTAGGTGTAGCCGCGAATTGAACCTATGGCAACGAGTGACAAATTAGTGGACATTTAACGCCATGAATCTGGAGAAAAGCCCATGAGCAAAAAAATTGCAGTGATCCTTTCCGGCTGTGGCGTCTACGACGGCGCCGAGATCCACGAAAGCGTGATTACCTTGCTGCGACTGGATCAGCGCGGCGCGCAGGTGCAGTGCTTCGCCCCCAACATCGCGCAGTTGCACGTGATCAACCACCTGACCGGCGAAGAAATGCCCGAGTCGCGCAATGTGCTGGTGGAGTCGGCGCGGATCGCCCGGGGCAACATCAAGGATATTCGCGAAGCTGACGTCGAAGAGTTCGATGCGCTGATCGTGCCGGGTGGTTTTGGCGCGGCGAAGAACCTGTCGAACTTCGCCATCGAAGGCGCTGGCTGCACCGTGCAACCCGATGTTCTCGCCCTGACCGAGGCGTTTGCCGAAGCGGGTAAACCGGTCGGGCTGATCTGCATCTCGCCGGCGCTGGCCGCGAAGATTTATGGGCCGGGCGTGACCTGCACCATCGGCAATGACGCCGATACCGCCGCCGCGATGAACAAGATGGGCGCCACTCACAAGGATTGCGCAGTGACTGACATCGTTGAAGACAAAGCACGCAAGCTGGTGAGCACACCGGCGTACATGCTGGCGCAATCGATCAGCGAAGCAGCGTCCGGCATCAACAAACTGGTCGACCGCGTGCTCGAACTGACCCACGAAAACGACGCCTGACACGGATTACTGTAGGAGCTGGCTTGCCAGCGATGAGGCCGTAACATTCAGCGCATCATTTGCTGACTGTTCGATTGCTATCGCTGCGGCGATCCGACAAGCCAGCTCCTACAGGGGTTAACGCAGGGTTCAGGATTTGCGGGTCAGCCGCGTCAGGATCCGGTCCAGCGCATTGGCAAACGCCTGCTTCTCGCGCTCGCCAAACGGCGCCGGCCCGCCGCTCATCTGCCCCTGTTCACGCAAGTCGGTGAACAGGTTGCGCACCGCCAACCGATCACCCATGTTCTGCGCGTCGAACTCCTTGCCTCGCGGGTCCAGCGCCGCCACGCCTTTCTTCACCAAGCGGTCCGCCAGCGGCACATCGCTGCAGATCACCAGCTCACCGGGCACCGCGTGTTCCACCAGATAGTCGTCCGCCGCATCCGGCCCGCTCGGCACCACGATCAACTTCACCAGCGCCAGCCCCGGTTTGATCTGCGGCTGCCCGGCCACCAGCACCACGTCGAACTGACGCTTGAGGGCGAACTTCACTACCAGATCCTTCGCCGCCCGGGGGCAAGCGTCGGCATCGATCCACACGCGCATTGTGTTTTCCTCCGTTAAAAGCTTCGCGGGCAAGCCTCGCTCCTACAGGATTCGCACGTTTTTTGTGCGCGCGTATAACCTGTAGGAGCGAGCGGTGCGGCGACCCGACTTGCCCGCGAATGTGAGCGCAGCGAATGCTGTCAGGAAACCGGTACCCGCCGCTTCTCCGCCACCCAGCTACGCCCATACAACACAATGATCGCAATGATCGCCACCGCCTGCGCACTCAACGAATACGCATCTGCGTGAATACCCAGCCAGTCGAAGTCAAAGAACGGCACCGGCCGTGTGCCGAAGATCCCGGCTTCCTGCAACGCCTTCACGCCATGACCGGCAAACACCACCGACAACGCGCACAACAACCCGGCGTTGATACTGAAGAACAGCGACAGCGGCAGTTTCGCCGAGCCCCGCAGGATCACCCACGCCAGGCCAACCAACAGCACCAGCGCCGTCGCCCCCCCCGCCAACACCGCGTTATGCCCCGCCGGCCCCGCCTGCAACCACAGGGTTTCGTAGAACAGAATCACTTCGAACAGTTCGCGGTACACCGAGAAAAACGCCAGTGTCGCAAAACCGAAACGGCCACCGCCGCCCACCAGGCTGCTCTTGATGTAATCCTGCCAGGCCGCCGCGTGGCGACGGTCGTGCATCCACACGCCGAGCCAGAGCACCATGACCGCGGCGAACAACGCTGTCGCACCTTCCAGCAATTCACGCTGCGAGCCGCTGACATCAATCACGTACGCCGCCAGTGCCCAGGTCGCCAGACCGGCCAGCAACGCCAGGCCCCAACCAACGTTGACGCTGCGCACCGCCGATTGCTGGCCGGTGTTACGCAGGAAGGCAAGGATCGCCGCCAGCACCAAAATCGCTTCCAGACCTTCGCGCAGCAGAATCAGCAGCCCGGAGATGTAACTCAAGGACCAACTCAGGCCATCACTGCCCAACAGGCCGGCAGACTCTTTCAACTTGGCTTTGGCCGCCTCCAGACGCTCTTGGGCCTGGGCCACCGGCAAACCGTCCTGCAACGACTGACGGTACGCCATCAGCGATTTTTCGGTGTCCTTGCGCACGTTGGCGTCGACGTTGTCCAGCGAGCTTTCGACCAGTTCGAAACCTTCCAGGTACGCCGCCACCGACAAGTCATAGGCTTGGTCGTGATCGCCGGCACGATAGGCCGCGATACTTTTGTCCAGCGTTGCAGCGGTGTAGTCGAGCAACTGCGCCGGGCCACGCTTGACCTGCGGCGGTTGCGCACGCTGCGCACGGAAAGTCGCTGCCGCTTGCGGGCCTTCGCCAGCCAGCACTTCGGCTGGGGTCTGACGGGCCAAGTCGGCGATGTTGTAGGTCTTTTCAGATGCGGCTGCGGCCGGATCGGCACTGAAACCGGCGATGTAGGTCGCCAGGTCCCAGCGCTGACGATCGTCCAGCTGGTCGGCGAAGGCCGGCATGTCAGTGCCTTCGACACCCATCCCCAAGGTGTTGTAGATCGCGTACAGGCTCAGGCGATCCAACCGCGCGGCATCGCGCAGATTGGCTGGCGGCGGCGTCAGGCCGACACCGGCTGGGCCATCACCGGCCCCCGCATCGCCATGACAGACCGAGCAATGCTGGGTGTACATCGACGCACCACGGGCTGGATCCGGTGTAATGATCGGCGCCTGACTGACCTCATAGGCCACCGCCAGCTTCGCACCGAGCTGCCGTGCCTGACGGGAAACGTCCGAGCCGTCCTGCCGCGCAGCGATGGATTTGCGCAGTGTGCTGACACCCTGCTCCAGCACCGCTTTTTCCGGCTTGGCCGGCAGGCCGGCGATCAGGCCTTGCAGCACCTTGCTGAATTCCAGCTGCTCGCGGTATTCAGACTCATTGATGACTTTGCCGGACTCGACCGACTCCGGGTAATCGGCGCCGATGTAATCAAGCAAATGCAGCGCTTGCGGCGCACCTTCTACGGTGTCGGCCAGCAGATTGGAACTGCACAAGGCAAACAGCGGCAATACCAGCCAGGCCAAGAAACGGGACGGGGCAGTCATGAATGAATCTCAATTGGAAATACGAAGTAACACATTGTTCACTTCGAATGAGTTTCGC
Organism: Pseudomonas sp. PDM01; assembly: GCF_014852325.1. NCBI lineage: Bacteria > Pseudomonadati > Pseudomonadota > Gammaproteobacteria > Pseudomonadales > Pseudomonadaceae > Pseudomonas > Pseudomonas sp. PDM01. The sequence goes on along the minus strand of NZ_JACVBK010000002.1, from coordinate 369,186 downwards.
TCAAGCTTTGTTGTCTGAAACGCCGTCGCAGACCTCGATTGGTGCTTTTTCCAGATGATGGCATCTTTATGTTTAGCAGCAATCAAAAAGCCATTACTGCGCCACCTTCCCTGTCTATAATGACGAGCCTTCAATTGATCGATATGGCACTCAAAGCTCCTCTGCTTATGAGGAATTGGCAGGACGCCCGTCTGCGCCGATAGGTCCAAAAAGCCCGACCAGCAAGCGCGGCTGATCACCATTCACGGAAGAAGTACCTATGGCCTCCCGCGCCCTTGCAGTGATTGCGGTCAGCGCTGTCACGCTCCTCTCCGGCTGTTCGGTGTTTCGCAACTACGACTCGGAGCTCGCACAAACCAACATGCAGCTGGCTTCCGGCAATATCGATGCGGCGCTGACCCTGCTGGAAAAGAACAACTTCGGTGCAGACAAGGACCTCCTCTACTACTTCGAGAAGGGTGAACTGCTGCGCGCCAAGGGCGATCTGTCCGGCAGCCAGAACGCCTGGAACAGCGCCGATGTCGTGGTCGGTCAATGGGAAGAGTCGGTCAAACTCGATGCCGGCAAGTACCTCGCTCAGTTCGGCAGCTTCCTGGTGAACGACAAGGTCCGCCGCTACGAAGGCTACGACTACGAAAAAGTCATGCTGACCACGCAAATGGCCCTGAATCTGCTGGCCGTCAACGACTTCGACGGCGCACGTATCGCGATCAAGAAAACCCACGAACGTGAAGCGGTGATCGCCGACCTGCGCGACAAGGAATACCTCAAGAGCGAAGAGGAAGCCGATAAGGTAGGCATCAAGACCGAGTTAAAAGACTTGTATGGCTATCCCGTCGCCAGCCTCGACGCACCTGAAGTGGTTGGGCTGAAAAACAGCTACCAGAGTGCCTTCAGCCATTACCTGGCCGGCTTCGTCTACGAAGCCCTGGGCGAAAAAGGCCTGGCCGCACCGGGTTACCGCACAGCAGCCGAACTGCGCCCGAACACTCCGCTGCTGGAGCAGGCATTGAAGGATCTGGACCAGAAAAGTGCCGAGGACGAAGACAGCGACATCCTGATCGTCGTGCAAAGCGGGCTGGCGCCGGCCCGGGGTTCGATCCGCTTGCCACTGACTCTGCCGATCAGCAACGGCGTGGTGATCGCTCCGCTGTCCTTCCCGGTCATCAAGCCAGATACCTCCACCGCCCCGCTCACCCAGATTGGCGTGGACGGTCAGCAACTCCCCCTGACGCAACTCAACAGCATTACCACCATGTCCCGCCGCGCACTGCGTGACGACATGCCGGGCATCATTGTGCGCACCACTGTTCGTGCAGCTACCCGTGGCGTGGCGCAGGAAAAGATCAAACAAGTCAGCCAGCTGGCGGGCATGGCAGTCGGTTACAGTTCAACCGTGCTCGAAGGTGCCGATACCCGTACGTGGCGCACCCTGCCGGACAACACCCATGTCGTGCGCCTGCGCCTGAAGAAAGGCGAGCACCAGGTCGCGGTTGGAACGACGGTGCTCAAGATCACCGTTGACCAGCGCTATCAAGTCATCAGCCTGCGCGCCGTGGGCAACCAGGTCTTCGCCAGCGGCCTGGCCGTTCACGCGCCCCCGAGCGCCAGCCCGACAGCCGTGGCCAGCTTCAAACAACTTTAATTACGGAGTCTTCCCATGCGCTTCAAACTCATCGCTGTCGTCATCCTGGCCTTGTTGGCCGGTTGCGCCACAACAGCCGCCAGCAAGGTCGTGGCCTTGGGCAAGCTAAGGGACATTGAGGTCGACGCCATGCGTGTCGCCCGGGAAAACGGCTTCATTACGGTCAATACACAGCTGAGCAACACCAGCTCCGACAACAAGACCTTCTACTACCGCTTTGCCTGGCTCGACCCTGATGGCTTCCCGGTTGCCGAAGAAGAAACCTGGAAGAGCCAGATGATGTACGGCGAGCAGACCCGCTACATTCAGGCCATAGCGCCCACCCCCAAGGCCGTGGATTTCCGCCTGGAAATCAATACGCCTTAACACCCTATTCGTTCAGCTTCAGAGAGCATTCCCATGTTTGTACGCTTTTCGATGATTGCCGCTATCGCCCTCCTGGCCAGTGGTTGCGCCAGCAACCACCCACCGACCCTGGGCAGCAAGAACACCAGCTATGGCGACACCAAGGCTGTGGAAACCATCACCAACGAGTTCAGCTCCACCGACCTGCAGATCATCGCCGAGTCCATGACCCGCTCTCTCGCCCAGTCCGGCATTCTGCGTGGACGCCCGGTGGTCCAGGTCTACGACGTGAAGAACAAGACCAGCGAATACATCGACACCCGTGAAATCACCACCACCATCAAGACCCAACTGATGAAATCGGGCACGGCACGCTTCTCCAGCGACAACGCCGACATGCAGAACCAGGTTGATCAGATCCAGCTGCAAAACCAGAGCGGTCTGTACAAGAAAGCCACCGTGTCCAAGATCGGCAACATGATCGCCGCCAAATACCGCCTTGAAGGTTCGATCAGCTCGATCGTCAAGCGCAGCAGCGAGTACAAGGACGTCTTCTACAAATTCAGCCTGCAATTGATCGACGTTGAAAGCGGTCTGGCCGAGTGGATGGACGAAAAAGAGATCCGAAAAACTACGGAGCATTAATCAATGCGCGCATGGATTGGGATGATGGCCCTGGCTTGCACGTTCAGCGTGCAGGCGGCCCCGAAAGTCGCAGTAACCGACCTGGCATACGAGGAGCGCGTGGAGCAGTACATCCACACCGTTTCGTCCAAGGACAATTACCGCGAGGGTGAGTACAGCTCCAGCGGTTCTTCGAGCTACGACTCGTTCGAATCCAAAACCAGTTACATCGAGCAAACCGAGCTGCGCAAATTCACCGGCGACATCAAGGGCCAGATGCTGCGCTCCGGAATGTTCCAGCTGGTGCAAGGCAAGCCGCACACCGCCGAATCCAAAGTCGATATCTATGACGTGATCGAGCGGATCAAGGCCGGCAACTTCGAGGGCGCCGACTATGTACTGTTCGGCACCTTGTCGGACGTAGACTTCAACAGTGATGTCAACGAGATACCCAACACCAACAGCTATTCCTCGGTGCTGGCACTGACCCTGGTGGCGGATTTCAGCCTGATCGACACCAAAACCTTCGAAATCACCTCGGCCTTCACGGCGATGGGCGAAGGCCAGGACACCAAGTTGACGAACCATCGGGACGCGAAGATCTCACAGAGTCGCCCACGGTTGGTACGTGAGGTGTCCAAGTCCCTGGGGGAAGATGTGGCTCGTCAGTTGAGCGAACAACTGGGTGGCAGCGGGAATGAGCAGCAAGAGCAGGCGCCGTTGAGCAATAACCTGCCAGAGGATACAGAGCCGGTCATTTTGCGCTGATCCCTTGAACGAAAAAGGCGACCTCAAGGGTCGCCTTTTTTGTGCCTGGCGGTTTTACACCGCCGCTTTGCGCAGCGTCGCCATAAACGCCGCAGCGCCAATGAACAGCCCGGCAAACGTGCGGTTCATGCGTCTTTGCTGCTTGGGCGTGCGCAACATGCGCAGCACTTTGGACGCCAGCCCGGTGTAACCGGCCATGACGATCAGGTCAACGCAGACCATGGTTACGCCGATGATCAGGTATTGAACCAGTAATGGCGCATGCGGGTCGATAAACTGCGGCAACACCGCCAGCATGAACACCAGGGCCTTGGGGTTGCTGATGTTGACCAGGAAACCGCGGAACACCAGGGCCATCGGCTTGCCGATCTGACGCACCGCCGCGTCATCGCTCATGTCGCTGGGCAGTGCGCGCCATTGCTTGATCGCGAGATAAACCAGGTACGCCACGCCGAACCATTTGATCGCATAAAAAGCGCTGGCCGACGCCGTGAGGATCGCGCCGACACCGGCGCCGACAATCGCGATCTGCACCGCCAGGCCCAATTGCAGGCCCAGGGCATTCCAGTAACCGCGCCAGAAACCGTATTGCAGACCGCTGGACATCGACGCAATGGCGCCGGCACCGGGGGACAGGCTGATCACCCAGCAGGCGGCAAAAAACGCCAGCCATGTTTGAAGCTCCATCGCACACCTCGACTCAGACTCGTAAACAGATGTCTAAGCTAATGCGGCTTTGGGCCGATGACTACCGATTTTTTTGCGGGATGTTACAACTTGAAGTCCCTATCGCGAGCAGGCTCGCTCCCACAGTTTGATCTTCAGCGAACACAAAATATGTGAGCGCCATAGATCCACTGTGGGAGCGAGCCTGCTCGCGATAGCGGTGTGTCAGCAGCAAAAGGCTTACTTTTCGAACCCGTTCGAGGGGAATACATCACTACCACGCCAGCGTCGAACCGAGCGCTGGAAGAACAGGCTGTTAGGCACCTGAACCATCGCACTGCCGGTCCCAAGCTCTTCAGCTTCGATCAACGTGGTGTAAAGCAGATTGATCGCCACCACCCGACCTTTGACGCCAGGCTTGTCAGTGGTGTCCACCAACTCGACCACATCGCCGAGGCGAAACGGGCCGACGGTGAAGATCAGGATCGCGCAGAGCAGATTGGAGAGCACGCTCCACATGGCGAAAAACGCCACCGCCGCGACCGCGACGAAGCCGGACAACGCGGTCCAGAGCACCGTCGCCGACACCCCGAGGCGTTCCAGCACGAAAATCAGCGCACTGCCCATGATCAGCCAGCGCAGGCCGCCCCGCAGCGGCATCAGCAACTGCGGCGGAAACGGGTAGCGCTCGCCCAGGCGTGTCAGGCATTTCGCAACAAAGCGCTGGGTGAAGTAACCGGCCAACAGAATCAGCAGGATTTGCACGACGAGCCAGATCGGCTCGACCCACACCGCCGGCAGCGGCAGCTTGAACGCCTCCATCAGGACAGCGCCTCCAGCTCCGCCTGCATGCTTTCCAGCAATTCCAGGGCTTCCATCCAGGCTTCTTCCAGTTCGGCTTCACGCACTTTCAGCTTGGCTTGCTCGGCCAGCAGATCACGCAGGTCGTTCTTGCGCGCCGGCTCGTAAATGTCGCTGTCGCCGAGGCTGGTATCGATCTTCGCCAGCTTCTCGTGGAGCTTGCCCAGCTCGGCTTCGAGCTTGTCAGCCTCGCGCTTGTGCGGTGCCAGTTGCTGACGCAACGCAGCGGCGGCCTGACGCTGGGCCTTCTTGTCAGTCTTGTCCGGATTGACCGGCGTGGTGCTGACCGGGGCATTGCGCTGACGGTAGTCGACCAGCCAACGGGCGTAGTCTTCCAGGTCGCCATCAAACTCCTCGACCTTGCCGTCCGCCACCAGATAGAAATTGTCGGTGGTGCTTTTGAGCAAATGACGATCGTGGGAGACCACCAGTACCGCACCGCTGAATTCCTGCAGGGCCATGGTCAGCGCCAGGCGCATTTCCAGGTCCAGGTGGTTGGTCGGTTCGTCGAGCAGCAACAGGTTCGGCCGCTCCCAGGCGATCAACGCCAGGGCCAGCCGGGCTTTCTCGCCACCGGAGAAGTTCAGCACGGGCTCATCGATGCGCGCGCCGCGGAAGTCGAAACCACCGAGGAAGTCGCGCAACGTCTGTTCACGCTCGGTTGGCGCCAGACGCTGCAAGTGCAGCAACGGGCTGGCCTTCGAGTCGAGGGAATCGAGCTGATGCTGGGCGAAGTAACCGACGACGGTGTTCTCGCCACGGGTCAGCCGACCGGCCAGCGGCGAAAGCTCACCGGCGAGGTTTTTGATCAGGGTCGATTTACCGGCGCCGTTGGGGCCGAGCAAACCGATGCGCGCGCCGGGGGTCAGTTGCAGCTTGACCTTCTCCAGCACGGTTTTGTCGCCGTAGCCCAGACGGGCATCGGACAGATCGATCAGCGGGCTGGAAATCTTCGTCGACTCGCGGAAGACGAAGTCGAACGGCGAATCGACGTGGGCGGCGGACAACTCTTCCATCCGCTCCAGCGCCTTGATCCGGCTCTGGGCCTGACGGGCCTTGGTGGCCTGGGCCTTGAAGCGGGCGATGTAGCTTTCCATGTGCGCACGTTGCGCCTGCTGCTTCTCGTAGGCTTGCTGTTGCTGGGCCAGACGTTCGGCGCGGGCACGTTCGAAAGCGCTGTAACCACCGCGATACAGGGTGATCTTGCGTTGGTCGACATGGGCCACGTGATCGACCACGGCGTCGAGAAAATCCCGGTCGTGGGAAATCAGCAGCAAGGTGCCGGGATAGCTTTTCAGCCATTCTTCGAGCCAGATGATGGCGTCGAGGTCCAAGTGGTTGGTCGGTTCGTCGAGCAGCAGCAAGTCCGAGGGGCACATCAATGCCTGCGCCAGGTTCAGGCGCATCCGCCAGCCACCGGAGAAATCGCCGACCTGGCGATCCATCTGCTCATTGGTGAACCCAAGCCCGGCCAGCAGCTTGCGGGCACGAGCGTCGGCGGTGTAACCGTCGGCGCTGTCGAGTTCCGAGTGCAGGCGGGCCAGAGCGGTGCCGTCATGGGCGGCTTCGGCCGCGGCGAGGTCACGTTGCACCTCGCGCAGGCGCAGGTCGCCATCGAGCACGTAGTCGACCGCCAGGCGCTCGAGCGTCTCGATCTCCTGGCGCATGTGGGCGATGCGCCAGTCGGCCGGCAGGAAGCAGTCACCCGAGTCCGGGTGCAGTTCGCCCCGGATCAAGGCGAACAGGCTCGATTTGCCGGCGCCGTTGGCACCGATGAGGCCGGCTTTGTGGCCGGCGTGCAGGGTCAGCTCGGCGTCTTCTAGCAGACGTTGCGGGCCACGCTGTAAAGTCAGGTTCTGAAGTCGAATCATAATGGCGGCGGAGTCTACCAGCTTCGCTCGCAACTGGCGCGAGTAGCACTATGTCCTCTGACCTGTGGAGCTTTTCCCTTGGCACTTACGCCCGTCCCGGCGTTGAAGCCGCGTGCCTGACCCTGCAATCGACGGGGGTGAATGTGTGCCTGTTGCTATGCGGGTTGTGGCTTGGCCAGCGCGGGATCGCCTGCAACGAACATCGACTGCGGCAGCTTCGCAACGTGGCGCAGCCTTGGGACGCGGATGTTGTTCAACCGCTGCGCGCCTTGCGCATGCGATGGAAAGTCGTCGCGACTGAGGACGCCGAACTGAATGCGTTACGCGAACAAGTAAAAACGCTGGAGCTGGAAGCCGAGCGGCATTTGCTGATGCGGCTGGAGCGAGCGGCGTTGAATTGGCCGCAGTGTGAGGCGACCGATTTATCGGCCTGGCTGGTGGGTGTGGCGGCGGGTGCCGCCCACCTGGACCGCGACGCGCTGCATCAGCTGCGCGTCGCGGCAACCGGCACTTAGGAAGCGCTGGTTGGGGTGGAGCTGGTGCTCGACGGGGCGACAGGCGTTGGCGCCGTGGTGACTGTCGAGGTGGAGGCTGCTGGTGCAGGCGCGGCCGAAGCGGATGGCGCCGGTGTCGCTGGCTTGGCAGCAATTACCGGGGTCGGCTTGGCAACAGCGGCCGGTTTTTTCACGGCTGGTTTGGCTGCTGGCTTGGCAGCTGGTTTTGCAGCCGGCTTGGCAGCGGCAGGTTTGGCTGCTGGTTTCGCTGCGGCAGGTTTTGCCGCGGTGGCTGGCTTGGCAGCGGCGGCAGGTTTTGCAGTCGCAGGTTTTGCAGCAGCAGTCCTGGTAGCGGCCGGTTTGGCAGCAGGTTTCGCAGCAGCAGTTTTAGCCACTGGTTTTGCCGCTGGCTTGGCAGCGGTTTTAGCGGCGACTGGCTTGGCAGCAGGCTTCGCAGCAGCAGTTTTAGCGGCTGGTTTTGCAGCCGTTTTAACTGCCGGTTTTGCGGCGGGTTTGGCCGCTGCAGTTTTCGCTACGGCCGGTTTGGCAGCAGTGGTTTTTGCAGCCGGTTTTGCGGCAGCTGTTTTGGCAGCGGCTGGCTTGGCAGCAGGTTTGGCAGCAGCAGTTTTAGCGGCTGGTTTTGCAGCCGGTTTAGCAGCGCTGGCAGCGACTGGTTTTTTCGCCGCAGGTTTAGCTGCAGGTTTAGCCGCCGCTTTCACAGGTGCCTTGGCGGCAGGTTTGGCCGGTGCTTTTGCAGCAGCCGGTTTGGCAGCGGCTTTCTTCGCAGGGGCCGCAGCAGGCTTGGCCGCACGCAAGGACAACGCCTTGGCGACAGCCTCTTGAACACGACCGACGCCCTGGGCCAGTTTCAGGCTTTCTTGGGCATCGCGTTTGAGTTGCAGAATGTAGGCGCGGGTGTCGGACTGACGATCCTTGAGGGCATCGAGCACGTCTTCGAGTTGCTGCACGCCGTCCTTCGCCTTGGCTTGTGCCTTGGCTTTGCCGGCCGCCGCAGCGTCCTGCAATTTGGTGCGGGATTTGTGCAATTTCTCTTGTGCTTTTCCGCGCTGTTTTTCCAGTTTGGCGAGCAGTTTTTCAGCATCAGCCAAGGCTTGGGAACAAGCGGTTTCCAAATGCTCGAGCAAGCTGCCCGACAGTTGTTGGAGTAAGTGCAACGGGGTATTTACAGGCTTCTTGGTGGCCGACATGGTTTACCTCCTGGCTGACGTGGGTGCGGCTCATACTAGACCTCTGCTGCTACCGCCGCTAGGGCATGTTGACAGTATCGAAAGCGTCGCGTTGCAACGGATCGAAAATCTTCTGCGCTTACGCAAAACAAGTTCACTGTCGAACGCATTCACACTGGCATAATCTGCCGCATCTCAGGTCGGAGAGTGCCCATGTCGCGCTACCTTTTTTTATCGCTGTGCGTGTTTTTTTCCATCGCCCAAGCCGCCGAAAAAACCAAGGAAAATGAAGCTCACGATCTCGCTTACAGCCTGGGCGCGAGCCTCGGCGAACGCTTGCGCCTGGAGGTTCCCGACCTGCAACTGCAGGCGCTGGTCGAAGGTTTGCAGCAAGCCTATCAAGGCAAACCCCTGGCCCTGAAAGATGAGCAGATCGAACAGATTCTGACCGAGCACGAAGCGCAGGCAGCCTTGCAGCCGACCCCGCCACAGAGCGAAGCCTCTCTCGAAAAAGAGCATCGATTTCTCGCCGAAGAAAAAACCAGACCCGGCGTTCGCGAACTGGCCGATGGAATATTGCTGACGGAGCTGACACCCGGCACCGGCGCGAAAGCCGGTCCGAATGGCAAGGTTCAGGTGCTGTACGTCGGTCGTCTTCCCGACGGCACCGTGTTCGATCAGAACACTCAACCGCAATGGTTCAGTCTCGACAGCGTGATCAGCGGATGGCGCAGCGCGCTGCAAAACATGCCGGTCGGTGCGAAGTGGCGATTGGTGATTCCATCGGCCCAAGCCTATGGCGCCGACGGTGCCGGCGACTTGATCGAGCCGTTCACGCCGCTGGTATTCGAAGTCGAATTGCGCGGCGCCACCAGCTAAACAGCGGAAACGAAAAACGGCGCGCAAAGCGCACCGTTTTGAGGTGTGGCAGGAAAGGGTTCAGGCCTGAACCGAATCCACTTCCTTGTGAGCGGTGTGCAGCACTTCGATCAGGCAGTCTTCCAGTTCGAAGCGTTCGTGCAACAAGCCACCCAGCTCTTTGAATTTCTCTGCTACGCATTTGCCTGCGTCACACAGGTCGTTGAACGCGAGCAGCTTCTCGGTGATGACGTCGATGCGCGGGTAGATGGTCTCGGCGAGTTCCAGACCACGCTTGTCGTTGAAAGCCTTGGCCTCCCCCGTCAGCTGTTCGTAGATCTCGAAGTGCCCGGCAGACACGTAATCGACCAGCACGCCGCAGAATTCCTGCAATGGCTTGCGGTTCTCACCCAGCGCCTCAGGCTTGGCGCCGAGATCATCATAGGCCCGAACCAGTTCGTGACGTTCCTGCAACCAGCGATCGATCAGCAGATGCACTCCACCCCAGCGTTCCTGAGCATTCTGACAACTTTCGAGCATGGCGGTCTCTCTTCCCTTGTGGGTCATGCTGCTCTACACCTGTCGCACACTTGAAGATCAAGAGTCGGCCAGGCAGAGCGTCATTCGAGCAACATAATTCCAATGACACGTGCGGGCCAGATTATGCCCGCGCGACTGTGGCTTCAAGGTACGCAGCAGATAAAGTTCATACAAGTGTTTAATCGCCGACCAGCGCCCGGTGCGACGACGTGCCGCTGAGCGGTCGCTGACAAGCGATCCAGACCACGCGCAGCAACTGGTAAACACTCAGGATCGTCATGGCGATGAAGAAGAGCAGACTCCACTCGGGCAGGCTCAGGTCAAACAGCGTCCAGGAAATCTGTGCGCATTCGGCCGTGCCCTTGAACATCTGCTGCACCACATAAACCAAGGGGGTGCTTGCGAACGGGTCCGTCAGGCTGAGCGAGCACGCTGACAGCTGTTGCACCGGATCGCCTTGCAACAACACCTGACGCCACGCCGTCACCGTACCCGCCAGACTGCACAATAGACCGAGCAGCCAGTACAGGAACGAACCGAAGCGACCGGGGCCATGAACCGAAGCCATCAGGCAGACACCCGTGAGCACCGCCAGGCAAATCCGCTGTAAAAGGCACAGCCCGCAGGGCTTGAGGCCGACTGCATATTCCAGGTAGTAGGAAACGCCCAACGCCAGCGCGCCGGCAATGAAAACCATGAAAAACAAGGAGCGTGAGCAGGCCAACGTCATGGCTTTTCCGTACCAGTAGAGACAAGTGGTTACGGTAGAGGAAAGCGCGGCAGCCTTTCAAGGCAAGCCAGCAAGGACACTTCAACAGAGGTGTAGGGAATTCCCGACAGAAGCGAGAGGATCAGGTGTAGTCCTCTGTAGGACTTTGCCGTCGAGGCTCTACGAATGTAAGAAAACGTCGCTGCAACACCTACTGCGTGGCGAGAGAGCTTGCCCCCCTCGCCACACAATCAGGCATGAACCGGCGCCGGTAGCGGCGCGGCCAGCAAGCGTTCGTCCAGCAAACCAAGGCCTTCCTGAAACAGCTGATTGCTGCGCTCGGTGTCGCCCAGTTGCGCCAGCAGCCGAGCCAGCTCGGCACAGGCTTCCGGGTTGCGCTGCGCGCGCAGGCTGCTTTCCAGATAGTCCCGGGCCTTGCCCCACAAACTGTTTTGCAGACACAGACGACCAAGGGTCAGTAACAGGCTCGGGTCAGCCGGATGATCCTTGAGCCAGCCCTCGGCGGTCTGCAATTGACGCGCAGAGTCACTGCCGCGAACCAGCCCGTAAAGGCGTGCCAGATGGCTGTCGTAGTTGCGCTTGAGCGCCGTTCGCAGGACCTCTTCGGCCTCAACCTGCGCGCCCAGTTGCCGAAGTTGCTCGGCATACGCCAATACCAGTTGCGGCTCCTGGCGCTGAGCCGAGGTGAGTTGTTGCCAAGCGCGGTTGAGCGATTGCAAACCCACCGTCCCGTCTTCTTCCTGACGCGCAGCCAGGGACAGGTTTTCGCCCCAGGCCCGGCGCTCAAGTTCGGCCAGCTCGGCCGCCGGCAGGACCTTGTCCTTGCGCAGCTCCGGCAGCAGGCGAATCACCGCTGACCAGTCGCCGCGCTGCTGATGCAAGCGTTGCAACTGGCGCAAGGTCTGTACGTTGTGAGGGTGACGCTCATGCATCGCCTGCAACGTCGACAGGGCGCCGTCAGTGTCGCCACGGTCGGTCTGCAATTGGGCATGACTCAGGGCAATCGCCAACTCGGCCTGAGGCTGTCGCTCCAGTGCGCGCTCCAGCAGGTTGTCGCTTTCTTCGTAATGACCTTGTTCGTTCGCCGCGCGGGCAGCGCCGAGGTAGTAAAGCAGCGGCTGGCGCTCGGCTTCGGCGGCACGATGCAGATGACGCTGCGCGCTGGCCCAGCGACCCTCAGCCAAATCCAGCTGACCGTGCTCGATCGCCACTTGCACCCGACGACTGCGATTGCGCCGCGACCATGGGTTGACCACGCCACTGGAGGTCGTCACCAATTCGATCAACGCCTTGATGCCCCAGAACACCAGCCACAGCACCGCCACCAGCGCCAGGGTGGCCCACAGGCTCGATTCGAAACGGAAGCTCTTGTAGGCGATCAGCACGTAGCCGGAATGCTCGGCAATCGCCAGCCCCAACGCGGCGGCAACGGCAATGGCCAGAAACACGATCACATAGAGGCGTTTCATGGCGTGGCCTCCTGCGCGGTGCTTGCGGCAGGTTTGGCCATGGGTTTGATCGAGTCCTCGGCGTTGACATTACGTCGCTCGAGATAGCCCTGAACCGCGCTCAGCGTACCGGTCAGGTCCGGCGTGACCACGGTGACCGGCTGCTTGCTCAGTTCGCCAACCTGTTCGAGCATCACTTTGCTCTGCGGGTTGTCCGGGTTGAAATTACCCTTGAGCACGTCCCGCGCCTCGGCCAGCGCCTGGGTGTAGACCGCAGCCTGACCATTGAGCGCCGCCCACTGCGCCTGCTCCAGCGCCAGGCTCAAGGCCAGGCGCACCTGGCTCAGGCTCTGCCCTGCCAGCAGCGGACGGACATTTTTATCGGCATTGAAATCGATACGGATGTAACGCGAGATCTGATCCCACCACTGCGCCCAACGACTGGCGCCGTCGCCATCGGCGGTCAGGCCCAGCAGCGAATCACCCCGATCCTTGTACTCGGGAGCCAGCTCGGTGAGGCTGACCACCTGATCGCGCAGCGCACCCAGTCGCAGGAAAAGACCAGTGCGATCCGGCTGTTCGGTACTGCGCAAGGCGACCAGGGTTTTCGCCACTTGCTCGCGAGCGGCAAAGGAACCCGGATCGTTCTGTTCGCGAAGAATTTCGTCGGCGCCCTGCACCAGCGCCTGAGCGCTGTTGATGTCCTGCAACGCCGAAAGACGCAGGCTGGCCAGGCGCAGCAAGTGTTCGGCCTCAGCCAGGCGCCAGTCCTTGCGGCTGGCGCCGAGGACGGTTTCCAGACGTTGATTCAAGCGCTGCTGATCGCCTTGCAGCTGGATCACCAGACGGCTGCGGGCATCGAGTTCTTCGGCGGCAGGCATTTGCTCAAGGCGTGCGCTAAGGCGCTGCTCGTTGAGCTTCAGGCTTTGCGCCTGATCGTTCAACGCCTGCACCTGACTCAACTGCTCCTGCGTATTGGCTTGCAGGTGACGCACCTGCCAGACACCCCAACCGCCCACCGCCACACCGGCGGCGCCCAGCAACAGCGCGACGATTGCCAGCCCATTGCCTCGGCGCTGCTCTGCAGCAGGTGGCGCACTTTCTACCGGTGCATCTACCGGCGCATCGATCACTGGCCGGGAGTCATCTTTAGGCAAGGCTGTTTCGCTCACGTATCCATCCTTTGCATTAGAGAACGGGTTCGGGATGCTCCCGTAACACCGTCAGCAAAGCCGTGGCACTCGCGCCACGACAATCCACAACTGTTTGGGCCCCGGCGGCACGTGCCAGCTCGGCGACCCTGGGGCTTGGTACAAACAACGGCAACTGCGCCAACTGTGGCCAGGCATCGCCGGCCAATTGATACAGATGCTCAAAACCCTGTCCACTGCTGACCACCAGCCCGTTCAAGCGTTCCGCCTTGATCCGCTCAGGCAGTGTTGCCGGCGGATACTGTGGAAGCTTGCGGCGATACAACTCCAGATAGTCGACACTAGCACCAAGCTCGCGCAAACGCTCTGCGAGCAACTCGCGGCCACCCTCCCCACGCAGGATCAGCACCCGTGGATCAGGCTGCTCGACAGCCTCGCGCAACGACGCAAGCTCCAGCAAGGCTTCGCTGTCATCACCCTCGGCCGGGAAACTCACGTCCAACCCGTGTTCATCAAGGATCTGCGCCGTCGCCGCGCCTACGCTGAACCACTTCAGGCGCGGTGCTTGCGGCCAGTACTGGTCGACCAGGTCCACCGCGATTCTGGCGGCGGGTTTGCTGACCACGATCACGGCGCAATAACGATCCAGATCCTGAATCACCTGGCGCATTGTGGCAGAGGCCGGAATCGGTTCAATTTCCAAAAGCGGCAAACTGCTGCTGAAAATCCCCGCTTCGGCCAACACAGCGCTCAGCGCCGCCGACTCATCCGCCGGACGCGTCAGCAGCAGGCGCCAGCCCGTCACTCGTGACCTGCCTCACCGTAGACCGCTTTCAGAATGTCGTTGGCACCCTGGCTCAGGAGGTCTTCGGCCACTCGCACACCCAGTGCTTCGGCATCGGCGCGCGGTGCACGGGCTTCGGCGCTGAGCAGCAGACCGCCGCTCGGATCGCCCACCAGGCCACGCAACCAGATCTGCTCGCCTTCCAGCACGGCGTAGCAGGCGATCGGCACCTGGCAACCGCCATTCAGATGTTTGTTGAGGGCACGTTCGGCGGTGACACGGGTGGCGGTGTCCTGATGGTGCAGCGGCGCGAGCAAGGCGTGAATTTCGCGGTCGGCGGAGCGGCATTCGATGCCTACGGCACCCTGGCCACCGGCGGGCAGGCTGTCATCGACGCTGATCGCCGAGGTGATGCGATCCTCGAAGCCCAGTCGAATCAGACCGGCCGCCGCGAGGATGATGGCGTCGTATTCGCCGGCATCGAGCTTGGCCAGGCGCGTGTTGACGTTACCGCGCAGGAAGCGGATTTCCAGGTCCGGGCGACGGGTCAGCAACTGAGCCTGACGGCGCAGGCTGGAGGTGCCGACGATGCTGCCTGACGGCAATTCGTCCAGGCTGGCATAGGTATTGGAGACGAAGGCATCGCGCGGGTCTTCTCGTTCGCAGATGCAGAACAGACCGAGGCCTTCCGGGAAGTCCATCGGGACGTCTTTCATGGAATGCACGGCGATGTCGGCTTCATTTTCCAGCAGCGCGGTTTCCAGCTCTTTGACGAACAGGCCCTTGCCGCCGATTTTCGACAGCGGCGAGTCGAGCAGCTTGTCGCCACGACTGACCATGGGCACCAACGTCACGAGCAGCCCCGGATGGGCCTCTTCCAGACGGGCTTTGACGTATTCGGCCTGCCACAGGGCGAGAGCACTTTTGCGGGTGGCGATGCGGATTTCGCGAGAGGACATGGATCAATCCGTACTGAATAGATACGGCAGATAATAACAGCTCAACCAAATCCGCTTTGACTTGAATCAGGAATTGCCTGGCCTCCCTGGCCCCGGACGTCCGGCAATCGGGTGAGAAGTTCGCCTGCGGGTGGCGAATTAAAGCTGTTGCATCATTTTGCGCACACCGGCCACATGGCGTCGGCTGACGATCAGGGCGTCACCGTTCAGGCCTTTGAGGAACAGCTGAAAATGCCCCAGTGGCGTGCGTTGCAGGCGTTCGATGCGTTCGCGGGCGACCAGGGCGTTGCGGTGGATCCGCACGAAACGGTCACCGAATTCATCCTCAAGGGCCTTGAGCGGCTCATCCAGCAGCACTTCGCCGCCTTCATGGCGCAAAGTCACGTATTTGTGATCCGCAATGAAGTAGACCACCTGCCCCAACGGGATCAGTTCAATACCTTTACGGGTACGGGCGCTGATATGGCTGCGCGGGCCGCTGCCGGTTTCGGCGGCGGGACGGGTCAAAGCCGCGAGCTGGACGCGATTGGGGCGTTCGGCTTTTTTCAACGCGTCATGCAATTGTTCTGTACGCACAGGTTTCACCAGATAGCCTACGGCGCTGGCCTGTAAGGCTTCCACGGCAAATTCATCGGGACCTGTGCAAAACACCACGGCGGGCGGGGTTTCGCGTTCGCACAATCGTGCAGCCACTTGCAGGCCATCGAGGCCCGGCATGCGGATATCGAGCAGCACGATATCCGGTTTGTGGCTGTCGATCAGTGCCAACGCTTCTTCGCCGTTCGTGGCGCTCGGCTCCAGGACACTGTATCCCTCGAGTTCGCCGACCATTCGGCTCAGGCGCTCGCGGGCAAGGGGTTCGTCATCAACGATCAGGACATTCATATTGCGCTGGATTCCTGCGTGAGTCTCGCACAAGGATAGCGTAGACAGGTGAAGTGACGTCTGTCACCGCGATCCACGCTAAGACTAGCGCGAGGGCCAAAAAGTGCCGCCCGTCCGACTGCTAAATTTTTATTTGCCGGGCAATTGGCGGTTGGCGAGGCATCGCCGTAGGGTTTGCTGATACACAATATGAACACCCCCTCTTCTTATCGTCCGCTGCAGCGCCAGGAAGTGCGCTGATCCTACTGTCCAACTGTAGACGGTTGCCGGCACGTTATTGCTCAATTGAAAAATATCGTTGCGCAATTTCCACAATGCCTGCCTTGAGTATGGGTCGACGCATGAGAAAAAAACGTGTCGACCAGTGTCAGCGACAGGATTGGCAACCCTGTTATTATCCGCCGCAGCTTTCAACGCCATCTTTCTTCAGCCGATACGAGCGAATTCATGAGCACTGACAAGACCAATCAGTCCTGGGGCGGCCGCTTCAGTGAACCCGTCGACGCCTTCGTCGCCCGCTTCACCGCCTCCGTCACTTTCGACCAGCGCCTGTATCGCCACGACATCATGGGCTCGATCGCCCACGCCACCATGCTGGCCAAGGTCGGCGTGCTGACTGATGCCGAGCGCGACAGCATCACCGATGGCCTGAAGACCATCCAGGGTGAAATCGAGGCCGGCCAGTTCGACTGGCGCATCGACCTCGAAGACGTGCACATGAACATCGAGGCGCGTCTGACCGACCGCATCGGCGTGACCGGTAAAAAGCTGCACACCGGCCGCAGCCGTAACGACCAGGTCGCCACCGACATTCGCCTGTGGCTGCGTGACGAGATCGACCTGATCCTGGGCGAAATCACCCGCCTGCAAAAAGGCCTGCTGGAGCAGGCCGAGCGCGAAGCCGGCAGCATCATGCCGGGCTTCACTCACCTGCAAACCGCGCAGCCGGTGACCTTCGGGCACCACATGCTGGCCTGGTTCGAAATGCTCAGCCGCGACTACGAGCGTCTGGTCGACTGCCGCAAACGCACCAACCGCATGCCGTTGGGCAGTGCCGCGCTGGCGGGCACCACGTACCCGATCGACCGCGAATACACCGCGCAACTGCTGGGCTTCGACGCCGTGGGCGGCAACTCGCTGGACAACGTGTCCGATCGTGACTTCGCCATCGAGTTCTGCTCGGCCGCGAGCATCGCAATGATGCACTTGTCGCGGTTCTCCGAAGAGCTGGTGCTGTGGACCAGCGCCCAGTTCCAGTTCATCGATCTGCCGGACCGCTTCTGCACCGGCAGCTCGATCATGCCGCAAAAGAAAAACCCGGACGTGCCAGAGCTGGTTCGTGGCAAGACCGGTCGCGTCTTCGGCGCACTGATGGGCCTGCTGACCCTGATGAAAGGCCAGCCATTGGCCTACAACAAGGACAACCAGGAAGACAAGGAACCGCTGTTCGACGCCGCCGACACCCTGCGCGACTCGCTGCGGGCCTTTGCCGACATGATCCCGGCGATCAAACCCAAGCACGCAATGATGCGCGAAGCGGCGCTGCGCGGTTTCTCCACCGCCACCGACCTGGCCGACTATCTGGTGCGTCGTGGCCTGCCATTCCGTGACTGCCACGAAATCGTTGGCCATGCCGTGAAGTACGGCGTGGAAAGCGGTAAAGACCTGGCGGAAATGAGCCTGGAAGAGCTGCGCAAGTTCAGCGACCAGATCGATCAGGACGTGTTCGCCGTGCTGACCCTCGAAGGTTCGGTGAACGCCCGTGACCACATCGGCGGGACCGCTCCGGCGCAGGTCAAGCAGGCGGTGGCTCGCGGCCAGGCGTTGCTCGCCAGCCGTTAAACGGTCTCTGTAACACCTGAGCTCGATGGCTGAAAGGCCATCGAGCTTTTTTATGCTCAGGCTGTCGCGCGCCCAACGGCTCCCACCCGCTGCAAAAAGGCAGGCGCCTCGGCCAGCCGGTCAGCGGCGACTTTTTGTACATTCGGGTTATCCGCCAGGCGCTCCAGCAACGCTTTGGCGCCGGGCATGTCGTCGAGGAAATCGACGTTGAACAAACGCTTTCCGACGTCAACAGCCAGATCGACGCTGTAAAGAAAGTACAAATCGGCCAGGGTGAACTGTTCGCCCGCCACGTACGGTGCAAACCGCGCCCGGTGTTTCAGGGCGGCAAATCCCTTGATCAGGTCTCGCTCGGATTTGGCCTTCAGCGCCTCGGGGGTCGGCCTGCCACCAAAGAACACCTCGACATAACAGACTCGCGCCGGCAGTTCGATATACAACTCGATCTCCTTGGCCAAGGCTCGAACGCCTGCCCTTTCAAACGGCGTTTGCGGCAGCAGAGAAATGCCCGGTTGAGTCTCTTCGATGAAATCGAGGATCGCGTCCGTTTCGCTCAAGAACCCTTGTTCGGTTTCCAGTACCGGCACTTTCCCGCGCGGGCTGACCGCCAGGATGTCCGGGTTCTGGCATCCATGAAACGGAACCGTTTCAAACGGCACGCCTTTCTCCAGGAGTGCCAGTTTGACCATGTTGAAATAATTGCTGGCCGCAAAGCCATACAGTTTGAGCATCATCGGGTCTCCTTGACCGTGGAAGTTTCCTGATCGGAAGCGATCGATGCTCAAAGTAACCAATACCCGGGGCCGTGAAAGAACCCGGTTATTACCGCGTAAGACGCAAATGCCTGAACGGCCCGTCGGACAAGGGCGACGACCATATGGGACAAAAGATTGCGAATCTTCTGACACACACAATGGCCGCCACTTCTTTATTTCTTGGACGCCACCATCGCCAGGAACGCGGGCATCGCCGCATCCTTGTCCGCCGCAACCCGCTGCACGTTCGGGTTCTGCTCCAGGCGCTCGAGCAATGCCTTGGCCGCTGGCATGTCTGCCAACAGGTCAACACCAAACAACTTGTGGCCCACCGCACAGGCCAGCGGCACGCTGTACAGAAAGTACAAATCCGCAATGCTCAGGCTATCGCCTGCAACATAAGGGGCAAACTTGCCGTGCCGTTCAAGCGAGGCAAAACCCAGCAGCAACTCGGCTTTGGTCTTGTCCTTGATGGCGTCGGGTAAAGGCGAGCCGAAAAATGCTTCGCCATAACAGGCACGAGCCGGCAGCTCGATGTACAGCTCGATTTCCTTGGCCAGCGCCAGGACCTGTGCGCGCTCGAAGGGATCGCTCGGCAGCAGCGGCGTGCCTTTCTGGCTCTGCTCGATGTACTCAAGAATCACCGAGGTTTCGTTGACAAACCCTTGCTCGACGCGCAGCACCGGCACCTTGCCACGCGGGCTGATGGCCAGCGCCTCAGGGCTCTGCCCCGCATAAAACGGCACTTCCTCGAACGGCAGTCCTTTCTCCAGCAGCGCCAGTTTCACCATGTTGTAGTAGTTACTGACGGAAAATCCATAAAGCTTGAGCATCACGAAGCCTCCAGGCCGTGCGGGGGTTGGCAGTGCCTGTTTATAGAACGCCCGGGGGTTTCTCGCCAGCAGCATCACAGCGCTGAATGCAGGTAAACTGCCCGCCTTACCTTGAGGAGCCTGCCATGAGCGAGCCAACCGACATCGATAGCGACGAAGAAGAATTCACCGAAAACACCCTGATCGAAGCGATCGAAAACCAGATCGAGAGCGACAACCCGCCAGCCGCCAAGGCGACCTTCAACAAGTTGACCCTGGTGGGTTACGAGCGTGAGGAAATCCTCAACCTGATGGCTCACGTTTTAGCGGTAGAAATCGACGCGATCCTCGAAGAAGACCGCGCGTTCAACACCGAATGGTACGAAGCGGCACTGCGTGCCTTGCCGGAATTGCCGCCGGAAAAGAAGTAAACATTGCTCCAATGTAGGAGCGAGGCTTGCCCGCGAAAGCTCCACCGCGGTCCCTCTGAAACACCGCGTTACCGTTCTTCGCGGGCAAGCCTCGCTCCTACAGGTAATCAATACATCGTTCTTTTGAACCCTGACTACACTGGTACGCACCCCGCTGCCGGGGAATGCTTCCCGAAGAGAAAAAACCCTGTCGTGAGCACTGGACATGCCGCGCGAGTGGGATCACCTTAGGGGCGCTGTCGTCCAATTCCTAGAAAGTCTGGAGTCCTTATGTCGCTTACCCCTGAGTTGGTTGCCGAACTGGAAATCCTCGCACTCTTCAACCTGGACAGTTCCCAGGAAGGTTTGAAAATTCATCAGACCGCTGCCCCGAAAGCCATAGCTGCCGCTCAACGCCTGTTCGAAAAAGAACTGATTGACCAACCCGATGGCGGTTATCTGACCAGCCTGGGTCGTGATGCCGCGCAAAGTGTGCAAACCGTTCTCACCATTCTGAGCGTCCAGGAAACAGCCTGACCCACCGTATCGCCCACGGAAACCCCCGCTACGGGATTTCCGCGGGCACTCTTCGATACGAACTGTCGCCCAACGATAGAAATCTGACGCCAAAAAAACAAAATCAGCCTGAATATCCCGGGGCCGAGGCGCTAAACTGCCCCTCATCCTGAGATCCTCCACGTCCGAGCCCTGCGAGCCGGTTTGAGCTGACATGACCCGCACCCATGAAATCCGCCCCGATCTGGACGAGGGAATCGACCGCAAGGTTCTCGGTCAGTTGCGCGCACGTTTTCTAAAGCTCAACGAGGGCCGCATGGCGCGGGCCATGGAAGGGCTGTCGACCCGTCAGCAAGGGGTGTTGACCCTGCTGCCGCTGTTTTTCCACGTCAATCATCCGCTGTTGCCGGGTTACGTTTCCGGAAGCACCCCCGCCGGGCTGTCGAACTTCGAGCCTGACGCCAACGCCCTGGCCGAAGCCCAGCGCCTGACCCGCTCGTTTTCATACAAGCCGCGCCACGGCAGCAATCCACCGCGACCGATTCACGGCCTGTTCCTGATGGGCAGCCTCGGCACCCTGGCGCAGGCCGATCAAAGCGACATGGACGTGTGGGTCTGTCACGCACCGGACTTGAGCGAAAGCGAACTCAACGAGCTGCGTAAAAAGTGCCAGTTGCTCGAAACCTGGGCCGCGAGCCAGGGCGCCGAGGCGCATTTTTTCCTGATCGACCCGGCCCGCTTCGTGCTCGGCGAGCGGGACAATCAACTGAGTTCGGAAGACTGCGGCACCACCCAGCATTACCTGCTGCTGGACGAGTTCTACCGCACTGCAATCTGGCTGGCCGGCCGCACGCCCATCTGGTGGCTGGTGCCGGTGTACGAAGAGGCCGCGTACGACCGCTACACCCACACGCTGCTGTCCAAACGCTTCATCCGTGCCGACGAAACCCTGGACCTTGGGCACCTGGCGTACATCCCGCCCGGCGAATTCATCGGTGCCGGGCTCTGGCAGTTATTCAAAGGGATCGAGTCACCCTACAAGTCGGTGCTCAAGCTGTTGCTGACCGAGGTCTACGCCAGCGAACACCCCAAGGTTCAATGCCTGAGCCTGCGTTTCAAACAAGCGGTGTTCGCCAACCAGCTCGACCTCGATGAGCTGGACCCGTACGTCGTGGTTTACCGGCGAATCGAGGAATACCTCACCGCCCGTGGCGAATCGGAGCGCCTGGAGCTGGTGCGGCGCGCGCTGTACCTGAAGGTCAATCGTAAACTCACTGGCAGCAGCCGCACCCAGAGCTGGCAGCGCTCGTTGCTGGAACGCCTGGCCCACGAATGGCATTGGGATCAGCGTCAACTGGCGCTGCTTGATAGTCGTAGCCAATGGAAAGTCCGTCAGGTCAGTTCCGAGCGCCGGGCGTTGGTCAACGAACTGAATTACAGCTACCGCTTCCTGACCGAGTTCGCCCGCAGCGAACAGACCGTCAGCCTGATCAACAAGCGCGACCTCAACGTACTGGGCCGACGCCTGTACGCAGCGTTCGAGCGCAAGGCCGACAAAGTCGAGTTCATCAACCCGGGCATCGCCCCGGACCTGGCCGAAGACACCCTGACCCTGGTACATGCGCCAGACAAGAAAGAATCGGGGCAAACCCAGTGGGGCTTGTACAACGGCAGCCTGACCGCCCTCGAGTGGGAGCATTTCGCACCGATCAAGCGCAGCCGCCAATTGCTGGAACTGCTGACCTGGTGCCATCGCAACGGCGTGATCGATAGCAGCACGCGCCTGGCGCTGCATCCCGGCGACAGTGACCTGAGCGAATTCGAACTGTTCAACCTGCTCGGCAGCCTGCAACAGAGCATCGCCCTGCCCCTGCCCACGGTCGCCGAAGAACCGCTGCTGCGCGCCAGCGTGCCGAGCGAAGTGCTGATTCTGGTGAACGTCGGCGTCGATCCGCTCAAGCATCACCGCGACCTGAACATTCTGATGACCACCGAGCGCACTGACTCGCTGAGTTACGCCGGGGTCCGCGAGAACCTGGTGTTGACCCTGGATCAGGTCACGCTCAACAGCTGGAACGAGGTCTCGGTCAATCGCTTCGACGGCCCTCACGCCCTGCTCGACTGCCTGCGCGATTACCTCAACAACCTGCCGAACGGCCCACAGCAACCCAAGTTGCGGGTGCGTTGCTTCTGCCACAACCGCGCGCAGTTCATTGCGCAACGGGTCGAGGAAGTGATCGACACCGCGCAGAACCTGCTGCTGAGCAAACTCAATCATCGCTACCTGATTCAGGTCCAGCAGCATTATCACGTGCTGGAATTGGTGCCGGGGCAGGTCAATCACGTCGCCCTCGCCACCCTGCCGGCGCTGTTCGACTACCTCGGCGAAGAGCTGGCGAGCTACAGCCCGCTGCACCTGGACCCAATGGCGCTTGAGGATCAGGACCTGGCACTGATTCTGCCCATGGGTCAGCCCGAGTGCATTCAGGTGTTCTACCGGACTCACGATGACCAGGCCGATCTGTACGTGCTGGATGAATTCAATGCCTTGTGGCAGCAGCGCTTACCCTATCACGACGAACAAAGCCTGCTGGTGCCGTTGCAACGCTTCCTGCAATCGATCCAGTACCGACGCGATGCCTTGCTGCCGATGGACGCCTCCCAGCCACTGAGCCTCGACACGCTGTATTACCAACTGCTGCCGTCGGGTCCCGGACGAGCTCGGCGGGTCGAAGCCCGACTCGCGCCGCAAACTCCGGTCAACAAGCCGTTCTATGATGTGCAGGCGATCGTCGGCAAGGCCGCACCGGGCAAGGTGCAAGTCACGTTGTATTGCAATCAGCGGGAATTTTCAGAGCTGGAGCATGGCGACCAACTGTTCAGTGTGGTCGCCCGGGAAATCGTCGAGCAGCGCCGTGAAACCGAACGCTATCGCTGCTACATCACCGACCTGGACCTGTCGGGCCTGCTCGGTGATGGTCAGAGCTCAAGCAATTTGTACCTGCGCTACAAGGCCGATCTGGAGCGCGCATTGAATGACGCGCTCGAGCTGGTCTGAGGCAAGTTATTCCGGGAAATGGCCGCCATTGGCTGGCTGCGATTCGACTTCAAGCAGGGTCAGCTTGAGGGTTTTGCCGCCCGGAGCGGGCCAATCGATGTGCTGGCCAACCTTCAGGCCCAGCAGTGCGCTACCGACAGGCGCCAGAATGGAGATCTTGCCTTCGTCCGCGTTGGCATCCTTGGGGTACACCAACGTCAGGTGATAGTCCTTGCCGCTGCTTTCTTCGCGGCAATGCACTCTGGAATTCATGGTCACGACATCGGCGGGCACTTCATCGTGACCGACCACGGTATCGGCGCGATCCAGTTCGGTTTGCAGCGCGATAACGCCCGGCAGCGTGTCGTCCAGGCTGTCGATCAGGCGTTCCAGACGTTGAACGTCCAGACGAGTAAGGGTGATGGAAGGTGCGGTCATGATAGAGGCAGACTCCTTTCTTCTGCACAGAAAAAGCAAAACCCCGCCAGAAAAAGGCGGGGTTTTCACGAGCCTCGATGGGTTGAGGCGTTTCTGGACACTATCACAGCTCAAAAAATATACAAGCAGGGCGCGATGGACCCTGTTTTTCGGTAACGCCGATGAAACCTGTAGGAGCAGAGCTTGCTCGCGAAGGCGGCGTGTCAGCCAACATGGGTATCGACTGATGCGCCGCCTTCGCGAGCAAGCTCTGCTCCTACAGGTCTGTGCATCAAGCCAAGGATTTGCGTTGTATAGCCTGCGCGCAGATGACCCGCCGGCGCTCATCATCGGCCGAGCGCCATTCGCGGATGTCTTCGACATGGCGAAAACACCCCAGGCAGACCTTCTGCTCATCCAGCCGACACACACCGCTGCACGGCGAAGGCACCGCCGGGCTGACATTGCTGTAAAGCGGCTTGGGCGGTCGAACAGGGGCCGGCTGGGTCACGATCTCACAGACCTTCGAAATCGAATTCAGCGCCGGCCTGTTGCTGGACGATGCGCTCAAGCATCTCGCCGAGCTGCTCTTCGCTCTTGTCGCACATCCAGCGCTCGCTCTCTTCGTCGTAGTCGAAGTGGAAGCCACCCGACACCGCCGCCAGCCACAGCTGACGCAGGGGTTCCTGGCGGCTGAAGATCAACTGAGTGCCGTTTTCGAACTTGACGGTGAGCACACCGGCCGAGCTCTCCAGATCGATATCCAGGTCGCTGTCGTCAAAGATGTCCTCCAGGGTTTGCTGGGTGGCATCGACCAGATCGTGGAAACGCGCTTCGGACAAACTCATTACGGCAACCTCAAAAAGTGTCTGATCAGGCTCAAGCGCCGCAAGATACGGGCGAGCCCCGGTGATTGCAAAGGATAACGACCAAGGGCCGATTTAGGTACACCTGTGGGAGCGAGCCTGCTCGCGAAGAGGCCGGCACATTCAACATCATCGTCACCTGACACACCGCCATCGCGAGCAGGCTCGCTCCCACAGGGATTGCACCTTGCTAGCCGGCTTCATGCGAAGCCCCGCCGGACGGGACCCTGGTCGCATAGGCAAGCTGCCGGGTGGCCGGTATACTCCGGCGCAATTAACGCATTTTCAAGGATTTCGCCATGAAGCGCCTGATCTCTTCCTTTGCTGCGCTCGTCGCGGTTGCTTGTTTATTGTCGGCCTGTGGTCAAAAAGGTCCGCTGTACCTGCCTGACGATTCCCAGGACCCTGCCGAGCAGGCCCAGTCCTCGCAAAAGCAGCCGTCGAAAGCACACAAGCACGACGTCTACCAATAAGGGAACCCCATGGACGCTTTTAACTACCGTGACGGCGAGCTGTTCGCGGAAGGGGTTGCCCTGTCCGCCATCGCCGAACGCTTTGGCACCCCGACTTACGTCTACTCCCGTGCCCACATCGAAGCCCAGTACCTGGCGTATGCCGATGCACTGGCCGGCATGCCGCACCTGGTCTGCTTCGCGGTCAAGGCCAACTCCAACCTGGGTGTGCTGAATGTCCTGGCGCGATTGGGCGCCGGTTTTGACATCGTCTCCCGTGGTGAGCTGGAACGCGTACTGGCCGCCGGCGGCAGCGCCGACAAGATCGTGTTCTCCGGTGTCGGCAAGACCCGTGACGACATGCGTCGCGCCCTGGAAGTCGGCGTGCACTGCTTCAACGTCGAGTCCACCGATGAGCTGGAACGCCTGCAAATCGTCGCCGCCGAGCTGGGCGTTCGCGCACCGATCTCGCTGCGTGTGAACCCGGACGTCGATGCCGGCACGCACCCGTACATTTCCACCGGTCTCAAAGAGAACAAGTTCGGCATCGCCATTGCCGACGCCGAAGACGTGTACGTGCGTGCCGCGCAGCTGCCGAACCTGGAAGTGGTCGGCGTCGATTGCCACATCGGCTCGCAACTGACCACCCTGCCGCCGTTCATCGATGCCCTCGACCGCCTGCTGGGCCTGGTCGACCGCCTCGGCGATTGCGGCATTTACCTGCGCCACATCGATCTCGGTGGTGGCTTGGGCGTGCGTTATCGCGATGAAGAGCCACCATTGGCTGCCGACTACATCAAAGCCGTGCGCGAGCGTCTCGACGGTCGTGACCTGGCGCTGGTGTTCGAGCCGGGCCGCTTCATTGTCGCCAACGCCGGCGTGCTGCTGACTCAGGTCGAATACCTCAAGCACACCGAACACAAAGACTTCGCCATCGTCGACGCGGCCATGAACGACCTGATCCGCCCGGCGCTGTACCAGGCCTGGATGGACGTCACCGCCGTGCGCCCTCGCGCCACCGCCGCTCGTGCCTACGACATCGTCGGGCCGATCTGCGAGACCGGCGACTTCCTGGCCAAGGATCGTCAGCTGGCCCTCGAAGAAGGCGACCTGCTGGCTGTGCATTCGGCCGGCGCCTACGGGTTTGTCATGAGTTCCAACTACAACACCCGCGGCCGTGCCGCCGAAGTGTTGGTGGACGGTGATCAGGCATTTGAAGTGCGTCGCCGTGAGACGGTAGCCGAGTTGTTTGCTGGCGAAAGCCTGCTGCCGGAGTAAAACCATGCTGCTGCGTTTTACCAAGATGCACGGCCTGGGCAATGACTTCATGGTCCTCGACCTGGTCAGCCAGCACGCGCACATCCTGCCCAAGCATGCCAAGCAATGGGGCGATCGGCACACCGGCATCGGTTTCGACCAGTTGCTGATCGTCGAAGCGCCGAGCAACCCGGACGTGGATTTCCGCTATCGGATTTTCAACTCCGACGGTTCCGAAGTGGAACAGTGCGGCAACGGTGCGCGCTGTTTCGCCCGCTTCGTACTCGACAAGCGCCTGACCGCAAAACGGCAGATTCGCGTCGAAACCAAAAGTGGCATTATCGAGCTGGATATCCGCAGTGACGGCCAGATCAGCGTCGACATGGGCGCACCGCGCCTGGTGCCGGCCGACATCCCGTTCGTTGCCGATACTCAGGCGCCGAGCTACTCGCTCGACGTCGACGGCACCACGGTGGAACTCGCCGCTGTGTCGATGGGCAATCCGCACGCCGTGCTGCGTGTCAGCGATATCAACAACGCACCGGTGCATGAACTGGGGCCGAAAATCGAACACCACCCGCGCTTCCCGGCGCGGGTCAATGTCGGTTTTCTCCAGGTCATCGACCGGAACCGCGCACAGCTGCGCGTCTGGGAACGTGGCGCCGGGGAAACCCAGGCCTGCGGCACCGGCGCCTGCGCTGCTGCAGTGGCCGCGATCAGCCAGGGGTGGATGGATTCGCCGCTATTGATCGACCTGCCCGGCGGGCGTCTGTCCATTGAATGGGCAGGCCCTGGCCAACCGGTGTTGATGACCGGCCCGGCAGTCCGTGTATATGAAGGACAAGTACGTCTTTGAGTGAGTCAAACCCATGACCGACAAGCCCCAGGTTCCCGCCCTACAGCCCGACGAATCCCCTTCCGAAAGCCTTGAGGCGGCGGCGATTGCCGCGTACCTGGAGGCTCATCCGGATTTCTTCGTCGAGCACGAAGAACTGCTCCCGGCCCTGCGCATTCCGCACCAGCGAGGCGACACCATTTCGCTGGTCGAGCGCCAGATGACCATCCTGCGCGACCGCAATATCGAGTTGCGCCATCGCCTGTCGCACTTGATGGACGTGGCCCGCGACAACGACCGTCTCTTCGACAAGACCCGCCGCCTGATCCTCGCGCTGATGGACGCCACCAGCCTGGAAGATGTGGTGATCAGCGTCGAAGACAGTCTGCGTCAGGACTTTCAGGTGCCTTTTGTCAGCCTGATCCTGCTGGGCGACAACCCGATGCCGGTTGGCCGCTGGGTGACCCACGCCGACGCGCAGACGGCCATTGGCGGTTTGCTTTCGGAAGACAAAAGCGTCAGCGGCAGCCTGCGCGAGCATGAACTGGACTTCCTGTTCGGCGAAGAGCAGCGCAAGCAGATCGGCTCGACCGCCGTCGTCGCCATCAGCCATCAAGGCATTCTCGGCGTCCTGGCCATCGCCAGCCGTGATCCGCAGCACTACAAAAGCTCGGTCGGCACGCTGTTCCTCAGCTACATCGCCGAAGTCATGGGCCGCGTGCTGCCACGGGTCAACAGCTCTCTGCGCTCGGTACGCTGATCGTGGAACGGCAACTGGACGCTTACTGCGAACACCTGCGCAGTGAGCGGCAGGTGTCGCCCCACACGCTGTACGCCTACCGCCGCGACCTCGACAAAGTGTTGGGCTTTTGCGTCAAACAGAACATCGGCAGCTGGGCCGCGCTGGACATTCAGCGCCTGCGCAGCCTGATCGCCCGTCTGCATTCCCAGGGTCAATCGTCGCGCAGCCTGGCGCGCCTGCTCTCGGCCGTGCGCGGGCTCTATCATTATCTGAACCGCGAAGGTCTCTGCGATCACGATCCGGCCAATGGCCTGGCGCCGCCGAAAGGCGAGCGGCGATTGCCGAAAACCCTCGACACCGACCGAGCCCTGCAACTGCTTGAAGGTGCGGTAGAGGATGATTTTCTGGCGCGTCGGGATCAGGCGATTCTGGAGCTGTTCTATTCCTCGGGCTTGCGGCTTTCGGAGCTGACCGGGCTCAATCTCGATCAACTGGACCTGGCTGACGGCATGGTTCAGGTGCTCGGTAAAGGCAGCAAGACGCGCCTGTTGCCGGTCGGCAAAAAGGCCCGCGAAGCCCTGGAGTTGTGGCTGCCATTGCGCGCCATGACCAACCCGGCGGATGACGCCGTGTTTGTCAGCCAGCAAGGCCGGCGCCTCGGCCCTCGGGCGATTCAGGTGCGGGTCAAGGCCGCCGGTGAGCGCGAGCTGGGGCAAAACCTGCATCCGCACATGTTGCGACACTCCTTCGCCAGCCACCTGCTGGAGTCCTCGCAGGACCTGCGCGCGGTGCAGGAATTACTCGGCCACTCGGACATCAAGACCACCCAGATCTACACCCACCTGGACTTCCAGCATCTGGCGACGGTTTACGACAGCGCCCATCCACGGGCCAAACGCATTAAGGGCGATGATTCATGACGATCCAATTGATCACCTTCGACCTCGACGACACCTTGTGGGATACCGCCCCGGTCATTGTCAGCGCCGAAGCCGTATTGCGTGAATGGCTGACCGAACATGCACCGAATCTGGGCGCGGTGCCGGTGGAGCATTTGTGGGGGATTCGCGAGCGCATTCTGGGCAGCGAACCGGGCCTCAAGCATCGAATCAGCGCCTTGCGTCGCCGGGTGCTTTTCCATGCCCTGGAAGAGGCCGGTTACGGCCATGAACAGGCGTCAGACCTGGCCGATCAAAGTTTTGAAGTGTTTCTGCATGCCCGGCATCAGCTGGAAATCTTCCCGGAAGTCGAGCCGACACTGGAGACGCTGGCCAAACACTATGCACTCGGCGTCGTCACCAACGGCAATGCCGATGTGCGCCGTTTAGGGCTGGCCGACTACTTCAAGTTTGCACTGTGCGCCGAAGACATCGGCATCGCCAAACCGGACGCACGCCTGTTTCATGAGGCGCTGAAACGTGGCGGCGCAACGGCCGCGACGGCGGTGCATATCGGCGACCATCCGGGTGATGACATTGCCGGGGCACAGCAGGCGGGGTTGCGGGCGATCTGGTTTAACCCGCAAGGCAAATTGTGGGAGGCGCAGAAAGCGCCGGACGCCGAGATTCGCAGCCTGACCGAATTGCCGGCGTTGCTGGCTCGGTGGAATTCAATTTCGTAGCACCTTTGAGGCCGCCTTCGCGGGCAAGCCTCGCTCCTACAGGATTTGTGTCGCACGCCAATTATGTGAACGACACAAATCCTGTAGGAGCGAGGCTTGCCCGCGAAGAACGATAACGCGGTCCACCTATCTATCACCCATGAAAAAGCCCGCAGCGACGGCGGGCTTTTTCAGCAAGCAAGGGCAGACGCTTAGATAGGCCGGCTGCCGTACTTGTTGTCAGGCTTCTTGGGAGGATCGGCGACCACATTGGCCTCCACTTCCTGCACCTTGCCGCCCTTGGCCAGGAACTCTTCCATGGCCTTGGCCAAGGCATCGCGTTCCTTGTTTTTTGCTTCGACGCTCGGCAGCTCATCGACCGATACCGCTGCCTTGGCTTTGCCTTTGGCGGTCGGAACGGGCGCATCACCGCCGTCGTCTTCAGCGACGTCTTCCGCCGCTGCTTCCAGACCTTCTTCAGTTTCGTCGTCGTCGCCTACTTCGAGGTCGTCGTTTTCCAGATCATCGTCGCTCATGTTCTACCTCATGACTTGCGAAAAGCAGATTAGTTATAGCCCAGCTTTGCCCTCTGTCGAAGGCTGCCGGAAAAATTCAATAACCGCTGGTGACCAGCGGCTCATGCCTCTTCACCGTGCACGGTGGCGAGGACTTTACGGGCACCGCCAAAATCACGGTGCTCGCCCAGATAAACGCCTTGCCAGGTCCCTAACGCCAGTCGGCCCGCCGAAATCGGCAAACTGAGCTGACAGCCAAGCACGCTGGCCTTGAAGTGCGCCGGGAGGTCGTCCAGGCCTTCGTCGTTATGCTCATAGCCGTCTGTTCCTTGTGGGATCAGACGATTGAAAAATCGTTCGAAGTCGCGACGTACCGCCGGATCGGCGTTCTCGTTGATGGTCAACGACGCCGAGGTATGCTGCAGCCACAAATGCAACAGACCGACCCGACACGCCTTGAGTTCAGGCAGGCCGGCGAGTAACTCGTCCGTTACCAGATGAAAGCCCCGGGGCCTCGCCCGCAGGGTAATCAGAGTCTGTTGCCACATACAGTTCTCCGCACGTTCGGGGCGCATTCTAGCGCGCTCTGGGAAAAAACAAAGGCCCTAATATTCCTTCAATCATGTAAGCCATTGGCCGCAGAAAAACGCCCGCCGTAAACACCACTAAACGTGTACGAAAAAACCTTTCAGCAGTCCTCACACTGACAAACTCCAGACAAAAAAATGCCCGGCAAGCCGGGCAAGTTTTTTATGCGCGTGCTTACAAGTTGTAGCCGCGTTCGTTGTGGAGTGCCAGATCGATACCGACGGCCTCTTCTTCTTCAGTAATGCGCAGACCCATGACAGCGTCCAGCACCTTGAGAATGATGTAGGTGACGATTGCGGTGTAGATCACCGTGAAGCCCACGCCTTTGCACTGAATCCAGACTTGTGCGGCGATGTCGGTGACGGTGCCGAAGCCACCCAGCGACGGAGCGGCGAACACACCGGTCAGGATCGCGCCGAGGATACCGCCGATACCGTGCACGCCGAAGGCGTCCAGGGAATCGTCATAACCGAGTTTGCGTTTCAGGGTGGTGGCGCAGAAGAAGCACACCACGCCCGCTGCCAGACCGATCACCAGCGCGCCCATCGGGCCCACGGTGCCAGCGGCCGGGGTGATTGCAACCAGACCGGCGACCACACCAGAGGCGATACCCAGTGCACTTGGCTTGCCGTGGGTGACCCACTCGGCAAACATCCAGCCCAGTGCGGCGGCGGCGGTTGCGATCTGGGTAACCAGCATCGCCATGCCGGCAGTGCCGTTGGCCGCTGCGGCGGAACCGGCGTTGAAGCCGAACCAGCCGACCCACAGCATGGCCGCGCCCATCAGGGTGTAACCGAGGTTGTGCGGGGCCATCGGGGTGGTCGGGAAGCCTTTGCGCTTGCCGAGCACGATGCATGCCACCAGACCGGCCACACCGGCGTTGATGTGCACCACGGTGCCGCCAGCGAAGTCGAGCACGCCCCAGTCCCACATCAGGCCGCCGTTGCCGGACCAGACCATGTGCGCGATCGGTGCATAAACCAGAGTGAACCAGATGCCCATGAAGATCAGCATCGCGGAGAACTTCATCCGCTCAGCGAAGGCACCGACGATCAGCGCAGGGGTGATGATGGCGAACGTCATCTGGAAGGTGATGAACACCGCCTCAGGGAACAACGCCGCAGGACCCGTCAGGCTGGCGGGGGTGACACCGGCGAGGAAAGCCTTGCCCATGCCGCCGAAGAAGGAGTTGAAGTTGACGACGCCCTGTTCCATGCCGGTGGTGTCGAACGCGATGCTGTAGCCATAAATGACCCACAGGACGCTGATCAGACCGGTAATGGCAAAGCACTGCATCATCACGGAAAGAATGTTTTTGGAGCGAACCATGCCGCCGTAGAACAGCGCGAGGCCGGGAATGGTCATGAACAGCACAAGGGCTGTCGAGGTCAGCATCCAGGCGGTGTCGCCGGAATTGAGGACTGGGGCCGCCACTTCGTCTGCCGCCATGGCCAGGCTGGGCATTACGAGGGACAACAGGGCTCCTAGCCCTGCGAATTTACGCAGAGTCATATTGTTTTCTCCTGGGGCGTTGGGGTTTGTGGCGGCTTAAATCGCGTCGGTATCGGTTTCGCCGGTACGGATGCGAATCGCCTGTTCCAGATTGACCACGAAGATCTTGCCGTCACCGATCTTGCCGGTGTTGGCTGCCTTGGTTATCGCCTCGATAACCCGATCAAGATCCTTGTCGTCAATGGCGACATCGATCTTCACCTTGGGCAGGAAATCGACCACGTATTCCGCGCCGCGATACAGCTCGGTGTGACCCTTCTGCCGTCCGAAGCCTTTGACTTCGGTAACGGTAATGCCCTGCACGCCGATCTCGGACAGCGATTCGCGCACGTCGTCCAACTTGAACGGCTTGATGATGGCAGTGACTAGCTTCATGAAAACTCTCTCCCGAATTGGTGGACTTGCCCCAGGAAAACAAACCCGGCTCAAGTCTAAGCGCAGTGCCTGGCTTTGTAACGCATCGTCGGCCTTACCTGCCCGTCCGACGCCAGCTAACCGCTCCGCACGAAACTCTTCCCCCGTTTCGCTTGGCGCACTGCATTCGTCACATCGACTGCATCAGTGCATGGGTCACTACCGTCTAAGCAGAAAGCTTGCCATCTCCACAAAACCCTCAGTTTTCAAGCCCTTGGCCGTAGATGCCCACCACATCGCTGCAACACCGGACGCGTTACGCACAACAACGGTGCGACACCGTCCGTCCGCATGCGCGAAAAGCGTGCATCCCTGCGGTCGGGATTGACTATAGACACTGCGTGATACACTGCCCGCCATTGTTTCCAGGACCTTTCCCATGCTCGCGCCCAAAGATTTCCTCGACGCCTTGACCGGCACAGCCTCCCGCCTCTTCAGCGGCGACACCCCACTGCCGAAAAGCGAAATCGAAAGCCAGTTCAAGGCGTTGCTGCAGAGCGGCTTCAGCAAACTGGACCTGGTGAGCCGGGAAGAGTTTGATAGCCAGATGGTCGTGCTGGCACGCACGCGGGCACGCCTGGAAAGCCTGGAAGCGAAGGTTGCCGAGCTGGAAGCGAAGCTCAATCCCCCAACCGAGTAACACGCAAAACCCACTGTAAAAACCCAATTCACTGTGGGAGCGAGCCTGCTCGCGATTGAAGGTCGGAACGACCTTCAGATTCATCTGTAGGAAATGGTGCCAAGGGCGATCCCAAGCCCTCAAAAATCCCGGCACCTTCCTACAACAAAACCACCGCCGTCCGATTGCGCCGCAATGCCCCGGTTCCTAAGCTCGCCCAATGCTGAATGTTCAGCACCGGGTTTGGCGACCTGGAAGCTTAAGGAGCATGACGACCATCGACGCAGTCATGGCGGTTGTGCGTGGGAGACCTTCGGGTCTGCCGGGTTCCTTTTGCTCCGGTTCGCCAACCCGCGTACAACTGCCACCCAATTGTTTGGCGACGATTGCGGGCAGCCCTTTTAGCAAGAGGAGCTGTATCAATGAATAGCGATGACGCTTATCTGATCCCCCATGTATTCACCCGCCACAAACTCCACCTCCACGCCCTCCTCCTCCAAAACCAACCCTGGTTCAGCGCCCGCGACCTCGGCCGCTTCCTGCGCCTCTACCTCGACGACCGCGCCGTCCGAAAACTCGACCCCGACCAACGTCAATCCGCGCGAATGCTCATCCATGGCAGCATCGAAGATGCCCTGCTGATCAGCGAATCCGGCGTCTACGCCTTACTGATCTACCACTACTGCCCCGAACACCGAGCCCTGCGCGAATGGCTAACCCACGACGTAGTGCCAGCCCTCAGAGACGCAGAACAACCCACCTCAACCGAACGTCCCATCCTGAGCCTGCTGAACTGGCCGGAAATGTCGCTGAGTTTGCTGCACTGGAATAACCAGCCGTGGATTCGGTTGCAGGATGTTCCGCAAATGTTGCCGAGTGGTGAGCCACTACAAAATCCGGCTAATCACCCGTGGTGGAAAAGAGCTTCAAGAATGCTTCACGCATTCTGAAGCCCAAAAAAGGGTCTTCATGAAATCCCGGGAGTACTCGGTCTCTTGTAGGAGCCGGCTTGCTGGCGATGGACGCACGTGCACCGCGTTGATCCAGACAGCACGCGTTATCGTTAACGACCATCGCCAGCAAGCCGGCTCCTACAGGTTTGGCGTGATTTCAAGACTCATCAGCCAAAGAAAAACCATGCAGGAGCGAGCTTGCAACATCCTGCGAAGGTTTCTCTCCTTTCCAGCCAGGCTCAAATCGGCCTCCCCGACTACCCTTCAAAAACCCCGCAGGAAGCGGTGCTCTTCAGCTCAAGGAACGACCATGTCCCTCTCCATCGTCCACAGCCGCGCCCAAATCGGCGTGGATGCGCCCGCCGTCACCGTCGAAGTCCACCTGGCCAACGGTCTGCCATCGCTGACCATGGTCGGTTTACCCGAAGCAGCGGTGAAGGAAAGCAAGGATCGGGTGCGCAGTGCGATCATCAACTCAGGCCTGCAATTCCCGGCGCGGCGCATCACGCTGAATCTCGCCCCCGCTGATTTACCGAAGGACGGCGGACGATTCGATCTGGCGATTGCCTTGGGGATTCTGTCCGCCAGCGTGCAGGTGCCAACGCTGACACTGGATGATGTGGAATGCCTGGGAGAACTCGCGCTATCAGGCGCGGTGCGTGCCGTGCGGGGCGTGTTGCCGGCCGCACTGGCGGCGCGCAAGGCCGGGCGCTCTCTGATGGTGCCGCGAGCGAATGCCGAGGAGGCTTGCCTGGCGTCGGGGTTGAAGGTGATCGCGGTGGATCATTTGCTGGAAGCGGTCGCGCACTTCAATGGGCACACACCGGTCGAGCCTTACGTTTCCAACGGTTTGCTCTATGCCAGCAAACCCTATCCAGACTTGAACGAAGTACAGGGCCAACTCTCGGCCAAACGCGCATTGCTGATTGCGGCGGCGGGCGCTCATAACCTGCTGTTCAGCGGACCACCGGGCACCGGAAAAACGCTTCTGGCTAGTCGTTTGCCGGGACTGCTTCCACCCCTGGCCGAACATGAAGCACTGGAAGTCGCCGCCATCCAATCCGTCACCAGTTGCGTGCCCTTGAGCCACTGGCCGCAAAGGCCCTTCCGCCAGCCCCATCACTCCGCCTCCGGCCCGGCGTTGGTGGGCGGCGGTTCGAAGCCGCAACCCGGCGAAATCACCCTCGCCCATCATGGGGTTCTATTCCTCGACGAACTGCCGGAGTTCGATCGCAAGGTGCTGGAGGTTTTGCGAGAGCCGCTAGAGTCCGGCCATATCGTGATTTCCCGCGCCAAGGATCGCGTGAGGTTTCCGGCGCGCTTTCAATTGGTGGCCGCGATGAACCCGTGCCCCTGTGGATATCTTGGCGAACCCAGTGGCAAATGCAGTTGCACACCGGACATGGTCCAGCGCTACCGCAATAAATTGTCGGGACCATTGCTGGACCGTATCGACCTGCACCTGACCGTCGCCCGGGAAGCCACGGCGCTGAATCCTGCACTCAAACCCGGCGATGACACCGCCACCGCCGCGTTGCTGGTCGCCGACGCCAGAGAGCGGCAACACAAACGCCAGGGCTGCGCGAACGCTTTCCTTGATCTGCCGGGCCTGCGCAAACACTGCACGTTATCCACAATCGACGAAACCTGGCTGGAAACAGCGTGCGAACGACTGACCCTGTCGTTGAGGTCTGCGCATCGACTGCTCAAGGTCGCACGAACCCTCGCAGACCTTGAGCAGGTCGATGGCATCACCCGTGGTCATCTGGCTGAAGCGCTGCAATACCGGCCAACCTCCAGCTGATGGAATCACTCCTTCGTCAGATCCACCAACGGCGTCTGCCGAACCTCGGTTTCCCGCCCGTCCTGAATGTCACTCACCCGCTTCAGCGCCTGGTCCACAGCGCCTTTGTCCGCCAACAAGCTGTAACTGATCTGAAACTGCTTGTGCTCCTTCGGCGCAATCGTCGGCACCAGCCCCAGCGGCCGCTGATAGCGCCGGTTATAGGAAAAGCTGGTCCCCGGCTCGAGACCGGTGACATAGCCCTGGCCTTGGGTATCGGTGTTTTTCCACAGCGAAAACACGGGCAGCGTTTTAGTGTTAAAGCCGACCGAAACGCCGAGGCTACCTGCCTTGTTATGCAACACCGTCAACGTGTCACCCTTGGCGTCGCCATACGGCACCACGTTGTAAACCGTTTCGTCGTAGTCCTTGGTCGGCGCACGGTAAGTCTGCCAGTCCGGCAGATCACCTTTGGCCTTGTCGTTGAACGGCGACACCTGTTTGACCGGTGCAACGAAACGCGCGCCCTGCTCCAGGAATGGCGTGCTGAAGTTACTGTGGTACAGCGCCTGATATTCCTTCGGATAGTCGCCGTTGTTGGTCAGGGTATCGTTGAGAACGAACGCTGCGCTGCCGGGCTCAGTGACCAGCTCGGTGCTCACCGAGAAGTCGACTTTCTTGAAGGCCTGTTCTTTGAGCTCGCCGCGCAGGCTGATGGCATACGGCGGTTTTTCGTCGATGTGCAGCGTGACTGTGCTGGCCGGAATGTTGGCAGCACGGCCATGCAGGGTCAGGAGTTCGCCGTTATCGACGCCGGGGTGGCCGACCCATTCGTAGCCGCAACGGGTGACCAGTTCATTGAAACCTTCGAGCCAGCCGAGTCCGCCGCGACCGTTGAGCTCAATGAAGGACGGATTGACCACGTCCTTGACCGGCGAATCCCAGCCCATGCGCACATTGCCGACCGATGCCTGCAAAACGTTCATCCCGCGAGTCGGCACCACCGAGAGTTTCATCGTGCCGTTATCGATGTCGACGATGCTGACGCCCTCCTGCCGACCGCCGTGCAAGTTACGAAGGGTCACGGAGAAGGGTTTGTCGGTTTTCACACCGAGTTGCTGGCTGGTGATCTGCCAGTTTTGAGCAGCCTTGTCGCTGTCGAGCAGGACGTAATCCCAAGCCATGGCGTGGGAGGCGGACAGAGCGCCAAAGGCAACGACGAATTTGAGCGGAGTCATGGGGAGGCCTTTCTTGGAGTTGTGCATTTTTTATAGCGCTGATGAAACGATTCAGCAAGCTTAAAAAGCTTACACCCAAGCCTTCCCAAGCCAATTTAAATTGACCCCATGCAACCTCCGCACGCTTACGCTAGTCTCATACGGTTTTGGACCTCCGGATGATTGACGGCGACATCATTATGACATTAAGGTCGCCAGCTAATTGCAGGAGCAAGAACAGACAACTTTGTCTGTCATTTTTGCGCAACAGAACATATGGAGTTTGAATGCGCGGGGCACTATTACGCAGCGGTAAGAGCGGGTCATTCACAGCCTTGGGCGAAACAGGTCAACCGGTATACCGGGCGGCCCTGCAATTGCGCGAAGCCATTCGCCGCAAGAACCCCGAAATGGTCGATCATCTGGCCATCCCTCAAAGCGATGAGCTCGGTAACCAGATCGATTGGTACAGCGGCCTCGACGGCGATGTGATCCCGTGGAGCAGTGCGACCGAAGAAGAACGCGTCCCTGCCCGCCGCCAACTTGAAGCGCTGAAAACCGCGCTCGAGGAATTGAGCCAGCGTTTCCTGGGCACTGAATCCGGCGAACAGCAGCAAGGCGACAAAGCCGTATTCGGCAAGCTGCTCAAGCGCGTGATTCATTTCCCCGATGAGAATTTCGTCTACCTGGTGCAAGGCAAGCCGGTGCTGACCTTTTGGGGTTTCGAGCATGCCGGTACCGGTAATCGCGATCCCCTGCACTGCCTCTATCAGGTTCCGCCCGCGTTTACGCTGCCCCCGGTGGTCGAAGCCGCGCCTGTCGTTGCGCCCGTCGTTGCGCCCGTCGTGCCGGTGGTTGCTCGTCCGTGGTGGCGTCGCTGGTGGTGGCTGTTGCTGCTGCCGTTCCTGCTACTGCTTTTGTGGCTGTTGCTTGGTCTGCGTGGTTGCGTGCCGATTCCGTTGGTGGCGGTAGACCTGCTGCCTGAGGGCATCGTGCCGGTGGAAAAACAGCTGGAAGAACCGCAACTGACCGGCAATGCCACGACGCTGAACGGCGTTCCGGTGACGGGCACCGTTGTAGGCTCTACCACTGGAACCGGCACCGGTACCGCCGTGACCGAAAACCAAGGAGTGGAAGCGCCGGCGGTCGAGGGCAACGAGGCAGATGCAGCGCCGGCCGACCTGGCCAAAGACCCAGCCAAAGACCCGGCAGCCGAATCGCCCGCCACCCCGCCCGAAAACAAAACCGCGCCGCCGGATATCACATCGCCCGAGGCCGAAAAATCCGCCGCCGCAAAACCCGGCCCTCCCCTGAGCATTCCACCGGACGCCGCCGACGGTGCCGCCAAGTTCCTCGACGGTCAGTTCCGCGCCGGCGCCGGTATTCAGGACCGCCGGACCGGCAAACCGCTGCGTCTGGAATACCAGCTCAAGGACGGTAAGGGCGAAGTCACCGTACACCAGGCCGACGGCACGAAATGCACCGGGCCGGTGAGCGCTACTATGAAGGGTGGCAGCTTGGCCATCGACAGTCAGGGCCAGGCCGTGTGTGGCGATGGCAGCACTTACGACATGCCCAAGGTCAACTGCCGCAAAGGGGCGACCACAGTCGCAGACTGCACCGGCGGTTACGGCAAAGAACAATTCCCCATGTCCATGCGGCACGTGGCCGAATAAAACGGAATAACCCGACATGTTGCCTGAAGTCACCCAATTCGAAGACACCGTCACGCTGGTCAGCGACACCGGCATCCAGTTCATGGATTTCGCCCTGCGCCTGGACCCTCGCAAAGAACCGGCGGGCGAGTTCGCGCCGATGATCAGCGGGTTGATCTGCCGCCTGTCATACAACGAAGAGAAAGACTTCTTTTTCTACGAGCCGGAGCCGGAAAAGGTCGAAAAAGCCAAACCTGCGTTCAGCGTTGACATGAAAAGCAGCCTCGAGCTGCTCGACGGTGTCTGGCTGCCGACCCCGTTTTTCCGCTTCATGCCGCCGCACCGCTTCGACGAAGGCCCGACCAACTGGTCGCGCATGCGCCTGGTCAAACTGGCGACGCCCGACATCGACGGCAACACCCACCGCCTGACGATGGCCTTCGACAGCCGCGTGATGCCCAAGCGTGACGGCACCGCTTACCTGGCGCCAAACGAAGAAGACATCAGTTCCGGCGTGTCCTTCAAACTGGCGACGAAGGCCAGCGAAACCCGCTGGTTCCTGGCCCAGCCGTGGGTCAACGAATGGCTGCTGGAAGTATTCAACGAGGGCAATGCCCACCGTTCGCGCGCAGAGCTGGACACCGACATCCGCGCCAACTATCACTTGGCGCACTACCTCAACTTGCTGAGCCTTCTGAGCAAGCCATCGGCGGCAGAGCAGTCGACTGCCCGGCCGAAAGTTGAAATCCCTGAATTGAAGGTGGTTGCCAACGACAGCAATGGCCTGGTCAAACCGATTCCGGTGGACCTGGTGCTGGACGTCGGCAACTCTCGCACCTGCGGCATTCTGATCGAGAACCACGGTCAGGCCGGTTCCGGGTTGAAACAGAACTACGTGCTGGAACTGCGCGACCTGATCACCCCCGAACACACTTACAACCTGCCATTCGAAAGCCGTGTGGAATTCGCCCAGGCGTATTTCGGCAAGGACCACTGCTCGGTCAAAAGCGGCCGGCATGATGCGTTCCAGTGGGCGACGATTGCCCGTGTCGGCAACGAGGCCAGTCGTCTGGCCAGCCGTCGTCGCGGCACCGAAGGCTCGACCGGGCTGTCCAGCCCGAAACGCTACCTGTGGGACGAAAACGCCTACGGCCACGGCTGGCGCTTCAACTGCTCGTACATCAAGACCGACAGCGAGCCGTACGCCACTGCCGCGCCGTTCTCGCACCTGATCAACGAAACCGGCGAAGCGCTTTACAGCCTCGAAGAAGATGATCGTCTGCCGGTGTTCATGCCGCGTTATTCGCGCAGCTCGCTGATGACGTTCATGCTCGCCGAGGTCCTGGCCCAGGCGCTGTCGCAAATCAACAGCCCGGCCCAGCGCTCGCGCCAGGGTCACACCCGTGTGCCGCGCCAGCTCAACAGCATCACCCTGACCGTGCCGCCGGGCATGCCGCAGGCCGAGCGCAGCATTCTCAACGAACGCATGCAGCAAGCCATCGGCCTGGTGTGGAAAAGCCTCGGCTGGCATGCCGGCGAGGAAGACCCGCATCAGGACCAGGCCGTCAGCCCGCGCACGCCGATCCCGAGCATCCGCGTCGAATGGGACGAAGCCTCCTGCGGCCAGTTGGTGTACCTGTACACCGAGGTCAACGAGAACTTCGCCGGGCACCCGGAAGAGTTTTTCGACACCCTCGCCCGGCCGGACAAAACCGACCGTGAACGCATCACCCTGGCGACCATCGACATCGGCGGTGGCACCACCGACCTGGTGATCACCGACTATCGCCTCGACCGCGCCGGCAACACCGGCAGCGGCAGCAACGTGCACATCGTGCCCGAGCAGCGTTTTCGCGATGGCTTCAAAGTGGCCGGCGACGACATTCTGCTGGACGTGATTCAGGACTTCGTCCTGCCGAGCTTCGAAAAAGCCTTGCAGATCTCAGGCGTCAAATCGCCTGTCTCGCTGATGTCGCGGCTGTGTGGCGATGAATCGGTCAGCGCCCAGGACATGATCCTGCGCCAGCAACTGAACCTGCAGGTTTTTGCCCCACTGGGCCTGGCGCTGCTCAAGGCCTACGAGCATTACGACCCGCAAGACCAGCAGGAAGTGAGCACCCAGACGTACCGCCAATTGCTGGGCGACAACGCAATCAGCCAGACCGTGCTCGATTACGTCAATGCCGCCGTGCGTCGTGATGTCGGCAGCCAAAGCGCCTTTGACCTCTACGATTCGTTGATCAGCTTCGACCTGCAAAAGCTCCATGCCGCATTCCTCAACGATCAGATCAACATCACCAAGATCCTCGGTGCGCTGTGTGAAGTGGTCGCGCATTACCCGTGCGACGTCCTGCTGCTGACCGGCCGCCCTTCGCGCCTGCCCGGCATTCAGGCGTTCATCCGCAAGGTGTTGCCGCTGCCACCGGGGCGCATCCTGGCGTTGCAGAACTACCGCACTGGCGGCTGGTACCCGTTCCACAAGAACGGCCTGATCGACGACCCGAAAAGCACCGCTTCGGTCGGCGCGATGCTGTGCCTGTTGTGCGCCAACCACAGTGTGCCGAACTTCTACTT
This sequence comes from Pseudomonas sp. PDM01, assembly GCF_014852325.1. Lineage (NCBI taxonomy): Bacteria > Pseudomonadati > Pseudomonadota > Gammaproteobacteria > Pseudomonadales > Pseudomonadaceae > Pseudomonas > Pseudomonas sp. PDM01. The sequence goes on along the minus strand of NZ_JACVBK010000002.1, from coordinate 327,999 downwards.
CCGCGCTTCGGCACTCAAACCGTATTCGACGGTCAAAAACATCGGCGTTATCGACCTGAACAACGTGATCAAGGATGCCGACGTGCTGTACCGCGACATTCAGTCCGAAGACTACAAAATCAAGCTGCCGGAAATCGGCACGGGCGACGCCGCCGACACGCCTCAGCTGGAAATGCGCGGCGATCTGCGCCTCGGTTTCCGTCAGCTGGCCGCCGACCGCTGGGCCGCTTCGCCGCTGTACACCTTGCGCTTCACCAAGGCCGGTCGGGAGAAGTTCTCCCGTGCGATCGGTGAAAACGGCAGCGCGCCGCTGCTCAAGGTGCGCTTCGAGGTCAAACCGGCGGACAAGTACACACGCAAGCAGGATCTGGTCAGCGACCGCCTCTCGGTACGCAACATCGAATCCAACTGCAGCAACGTCAACTTCAACCCGCGCAGCGACCTCGAGCTGGAACTCAACACCATGCTCGACGCCGGCCTGAGCGAGACCAAGTACTGGCTCGACAGTGGAAGTGTGAAACGCAAATGAATGACCTGACCCCCGATCAACATCAGCTCTCTACCCGCTGGGCCGCTGTTTATGAAGGTGCCGGTCAGGCGCTGGAATGGATTGGCCAGACCCGTGTCAACGCGCCACGTCTGGACAGCGAAGCCGACAACCTGAACATCCGCCTGCATCGCGCCCGCAACCTGGCCCACAGCCTCGGTCGCGTGGCCTGCACGCCGATGACCATCGGCTTTTTCGGTTTGTCCCAGGCGGGCAAGTCCTACCTGATCTCGGCCCTCGCGGCCGGGCAGAACGGCAAACTGGAAACCGATTTCGGTGGCCAGCGCCTGGACTTCATCAAGCACATCAACCCGGTGGGTGGCGGCAAGGAAGCCACCGGCCTGGTGACGCGCTTCAGCCGGCGGGCCACACCGAGCCAGGACCCGGATTTCCCGGTGGAGCTGACGCTGTTCAAGGAAATCGAGCTGGCGAAGATTCTCGCCAACTCCTGGTTCAAGGATTTCGACCTTGAACGGATTTCCTACGAGATTGACGAAGAACGCATCCAGCGAGTCCTCAAGCCGTTCGAAGGTCGCGAGACCGGGCCGATGCAGCCGGGTGTCAGCGCCGACGATCTGGTGTCGCTGTGGGATTACCTGCGGGACAACTTCCGCAACTCGGTGAAAAAACTCGAGCACCTGTATTGGCCGAAAGCCTTGCAGCTCGCGCCGCGCCTGAATTTCCAGGAACGTGCCGAGCTGTTCGCCATTCTTTGGGGTGAGCAAAGCGAGCTGACGCGTGTGTATCAGCAACTGGCCGGCGCGCTGCACAAGCTGGGCCTGCCCGAGACCGTATTCGCGCCGTTGAAGGCCTTGGTGAGTTTCGAAAACGACACTTACAGCCAGCGCGACAGCATCATGAACGTCGACATCCTCGAGCGCTTCGGCAGCCCGCGGGACTTGCCGATCGACGTGCGGCCACGCATCGACGGTCGCCTGCAAAACAGCCAGGGCATTCCCGTTGCGCAACTGGCGGCACTCACGGCGGAAATGACGTTCGGCCTGATCGAAGCCCCGGCCGACGACATCGTCAACCAGGTCGATCTGCTCGACTTCCCCGGCTATCGCGGACGCAAGAAGCTGCACGAGATCGCCAACTCCAGCGACCCGGAATCCGCCACCAAGGACAACTCCGTCTCGCAGCTGATTCTGCGCGGCAAGGTCGCGTACCTGTTTGAGCGCTACACCGACAACCAGGAAATGAACGCGCTGGTGGTGTGCACCGGCTCGACCAAACAAAGCGACGTCAACGACGTTGGCCCGGTGCTGACGCGCTGGATCGAAAAAACCCAGGGCGCCGACGCGGCCGCTCGCAGCAAACGCGACACCGGTCTGATCTGGGCATTGACCATGCTCGACCTGCGCATCACCAACTCCCTGAGCCTGACGCCCGATCAGTACGACGAGAGCTGGAACGGCATGGTCAAGCTGACCATGCTGGAGCGCTTCGGCAGCCTGAGCTGGATGAACGACTGGGCCGGCACGCCGTTCCAGAACACCTTCCTGGTGCGTAAACCGCGTATGGACGCGGCGTTCATCGTCCAGGACGCCAGCGGCGCCGAAACCGGGATCAACGCCAGTTACCAGGAACGCGTCGATGCGCTGGGCGAAAGCTTTGCGAGCAACGCGCTGGTGTGCAAACACGTCAGCAATCCTGCCAACACCTGGAAAGAAATGCTGCGCAACGATGACGGTGGCATCAGTCACTTCAGCGGCAGTTTCAAGGGCGTGGCCAATATCGAATTCAAACTGCAGCGCATCCGCGAGCAGCTGGACGAATGCCTTGAAGGCCTGACCACGCATGGTCTGAGCACCTGGTATCACGCCGACGGTGACGGCGCCGCCGCTGCCAAGAAAGCCCAGGCGCAGATGATTCTGTCGACCCTGGGCCGTCGTCCGGCGGTGCTGGGCGAACTCATCGATCAACTCGACATGCCGAGCGAAGAGGTGCGCGACCTGTACCTCAGCGGCGTGTACGAAACCGATGACGAGCCAGCGGTCAGCGATGAGCCGGTCGCCCTGACACCGAGCCAGAGCCTGTACGGCAACGACGCCGGTTTCGATTTCGATTTCGGCGATGACGCCAGCCCCGACAGCACACCGGCCAGCAGCAAGCCCCACACGCCGGTCCCGGAACTGCAAAGCAACGAACACCGTTTTGCCAAAGCGGCCTTCAAGGCCTGGGTCGCGCACTTGCGCGAACTGACCACCCGGCAAAGCCTGCTCAACCTGCTGGGACTTGAAAAGGCCTTGCTCGAAGCGGTGGTCGACGAGCTGATCACTGCCGGTTATCGCCAGGATTTGCCGGGGCAACTGAGCCGCGCCGTCCTCAAGCGTGCCCAGAGCGGTGCGCGTCGCGATCAACTGGTTGAGCGCCAGGTACTGGAAGTACAACGCGTGCTGCGCGATTTCGTGTCCTGGTTCGGCTACCTCCAGAAACCCGTGAGCGAGCGCCCACCTAGCCGGACCGGTGCCAAAGCGCCCTTGTTCTCGTTCTATACCGACATCGGTCCGGGACAGGTGCCGGAGTTGCCGCCGCAACCGGCGAACCAGGCGCAACGGTATCTCGGCGACTGGCTTTCGGGCCTGGCCTGTATCACGCAGGACAACGCCGGCCATGGTGCCGGTCGCGAAATCACCCCTGAACAGAACGAACGGCTGGGCCAAGTGCTCACAGCCTTCGCAGCGAGATAAGCAATGCCAATTCGTGTCGACCTGCTCGCCTTAGAGCCCAATGTGCCTGGCCGGGCCTGCCTTACTGTGAAGAAATGGCAGGGTGGCGAAGAACAGCTGGAATTTTCCATTCAGCGTAACCAGGACGGTTTCTACCTCCAGGACCAACAGGCCTGGAGCAACAACCCGTTCTGGTTCAAGGTTTCGCGCTTCACTGTCGCCGCCAGTGGCGAAGCTCTTGAAGCCCAGGTCGGCCCGGAAGTGGTCGACCCGTTGCTGGAAGGCAGCGCCAACTCGCAATTCCAGATCGAACTGCGCGAGCAGAGCCTGGGGCATGCCGACAAAGGCGTGGTCCGGCCAGGCGTCGGGCTGTTGCCGTCCACGGCGGGTGGTCAGACGCGCTCGACGTATGGCGGCGCAGATTTGACCGCGCCAGCGCCAGCGGCACCCGAGATCCCGGAAATCCCGGAAATCCCGGAACTGCCGGAATTGATCTTGCCCACCGCCGAGCCAGAAATCGAACTGGAATCGGTGCCCAACGAACGCGAATACACGCCTGCTCCGCCACCGGTGAAGAAGAGCAACAAAGGCCTGCTCGGCCTCGCGCTTGTGCTGGTATTGCTGCTGGCAGCAGCGGCCGGGTTCTGGTTCTACAAACGCACGCCGGCGCCTGCCCCGACGGTCGCGGCCGCCGCACCGGCCGGTGCCGACGCACAAGCCTGCACGCTGGAAAGCATGAACAGTCTGCCCGAGCTGACCTTCGTCCAGACCTGCATCAAGGCGGCACCCGACAGCGCCAAGCTGCTGGAAATCATCAACGAAGCCAAGGCCGGCAAACACTGCGGTGTCGCCCAGCGCCTGTACGCCAACCGTGCCCAGGCCGGTGACGCGCTGATCGCCAACGCCTATGCCCGCGAATACGACCCGAAATACCTGAAGGCCAGCGAGTGCTTCCCGGTAGCGGATAACGCCACCGCGGCCTACTGGTACGAAACGATCCTCACCCAGGACCCGAACAACGCCGAAGCCAAGCAGCGTTTCGAGGAGTTGCAGAAGTGATGCGTTCACCCGTGAGTCGTTTCCTGCTGAGCAGCGCCGCGCTGTTGGCGCTGTGCATCAGCCCGTTGTCCCAGGCTGATGACAAACCGCTGATCCAGGCCGGTAAAAAGACCTTGTTCCAACGCGTGCTGACCACCCCGGGCTGCAAGATCAGCCCGACGGCGGGCGGTGCGGCAGGCGAGGCGCAACCGGTGTTCAGCCGTTTCTACGTGTACGAGCGCGCCCAGGCGGCGAACGCCGAATGGCTGAAAGTCGGCCCCGACAGTTATGGCAAAACCATTGGCTGGCTGCCTGCAAGCTGCACCACCGACTGGAAAATGCAGCTGACCCTGGCCTTCACCAACCCGGCCAACCGCGACCGGCTGCTGTTCTTCAAGGAACGCACCACGGTCGAAGGCATTCTCAATGCACCGGACCCGGTGAGCAAAGTCGCCCCGCTGCGCGCCACGTTGAAAAAGGGCAAGCAAGCACCCGGCGTGCTGGCCGAAGAACCTGAATACTTCGTCGACCTGCAAAAGCAGTTCTACCTGTTGCCCGTGCTCAGCGGCGAAGAAGTCATGACCGAAGCCGGTTTCCGCACGCGCCTGCTCAATGTCGCATCGGTCAGCAAGCCCGACGAAAAAGACCCCAAGGGCGGTGCTGCCAACAGCGCGGCCGGGGGCAAGGAAGCTGAGGACAAAGCGGCCAGCCAACTGAAGGAATTCAGCGCGGCAGTGGTGTTTGTCATCGACTCGACGATTTCGATGGACCCATACATCGACCGTACCCGCGAAGCGATCCGCAAGGTTTATCAGCAGATCGAATCGCAGAACCTCGGCAAGCAGGTCAAGTTCGGCATGGTGGCTTTCCGTTCCAATACCCAGGCGGTGCCGGGCCTCGAATACACCACCAAGATGTACGCCGACCCTACCAAGGTGAAAGACAGCGCCGACTTTTTCGCCAAGATCGCCGACCTCAAACAGGCCAAAGTGTCGAGCAGCAGCTTCGATGAGGATGCCTTTGCCGGCGTCATGGAGAGCATCGACAAGGTCGACTGGAGCCAATTCGGTGCGCGCTACGTGGTGTTGATCACCGACGCGGGCGCAATCGAAGGTGACGACAAACTGTCGAAAACCGGTTTGAGCGCTGCACAGGTGCGTATTGAGGCTGCCAACCCAGGCGTGGCGATTTACACCCTGCACTTGAAAACCCCGGCCGGGGTCAAGGATCACGCCAAGGCCGAGGCGCAGTACCAGAACCTGTCGACTTACCCAGGCACCAACACCTCGCTGTACTACCCGGTGAATGCAGGTGATGTGCAGGAGTTCGGGCGCAAGGTCGACGCACTGGCCACCGCGATCACTACACAGGTGAAAGCCGCCTACATGGGCGAAGACGCCATCGGCAGCGCGGCGAACGCCAAGCAGGACCCGGCCGAGAAGAAAATGCTCGAGGACGCCGCGCTGATCGGCCACGCCATGCAACTGGCCTATCTGGGCGAGAAGAACAACAGCAAGTCCCCGCCGGTGTTCAAGGCGTGGATCACCGACCGTGACCTGATCAAGCAGAACATCCCCACCACCGACGTGCGGGTGTTGCTGACCAAGTCACAGCTCAGCGACTTGAGCGACGTGATGAAGAAAATTCTCGACGCTGCCAACGAAGGCTTGATTTCGCCGACGGAAATGTTCGACCGCCTGCGCTCGGTGGCCGCGACCATGGGCGCCGATCCGAACCAGCTCAAGCAGAACAACAACGCCAAACTGGCGGACATGGGCGTGCTCGGCGAGTACATCGAAGACCTGCCGTACCAGAGCGAAGTGCTGAACCTGGATGAAGAGACCTGGAAGAGCTGGGACGGTCTGGCGCAGGAGAAATTCATCCGTACGCTCAACACCAAACTGCGGCACTACCAGCGTTACAACGCTGACGTCGACCGTTGGGTGGCGTTGGCCAAGGACAGCGATGCGCGGGACAACGTGTACCCGGTGCCTCTGGAAATGATGCCTTAACGAGACGCCCATGCTCGATATCAGGAACCTGCTGGTGCGCCGTGGTGAAGGCGCGCTGGCCCATCACGTGCGCCTGCCGCACTTGCAGATCGGCGGCGGGGAAATCCTCGCCATCACCGGCGAGAGCGGCAGCGGCAAAAGCACATTGCTTGAGGCCATCGGCCTGCTGCTGGCACCGGTCGAGCTTGAGCGCTTTCGCCTGGGCGCAACGCAGGATCAGGACATCGCCCGATTGCTGGCCACGGATGATCAACCGGCTTTGGCGGCGGTACGTTCGCGGCATCTGGGGTTCATTTTGCAAAGTGGCGGCCTGCTGCCGTTTCTGAGCGTGCGCGACAACATCAGCCTGCCGCGCCGTTTGCTCGGCATGTCGGCACACAGCGCGCACATCGACCACGCGGTTGAGGTATTGCGTCTGCAAGGACTGCTGGATAAAAAGCCGCAGGCACTGTCGATCGGCGAACGCCAGCGCGTGGCCTGCGTTCGCGCCATTGCCCATGAACCGCTGCTGCTGTTGGCGGACGAACCGACCGCCGCGCTCGACCCGCACAGCGCCCGGCGCCTGTTTGAATTGCTGCTGAGCCTGGTGTCGAGCATGGGCCTGAGTGCGCTCGTGGTATCCCATGACTGGGCCTTGTTGAAGGATTTCGGCTTGCCGCGACTCGGCGCTATCAGCCGCCAGGGAGAGACTCTGTTTGAACCGATGGACTGACCGACTGCGCCTGCTGGGCACCCTGGCCCTGCAAGACCTGTGGCACGACCGCAAGGTGTCGCTGTGCATCGCCGCGTCATTGGTGGCGGTGATCGCGCCGTTGCTGTTGCTGTTCGGCCTCAAGCACGGGGTGGTCAGCCAGTTGCAGGACGAACTGCTGCGCGACCCGCGCAACCTTGAAGTGAAGATGCTCAGCAACGGCAACTACGACAGTGCCTGGATCGAGCGTCTGCGCCAGCGTCCCGAGACCGGTTTTGCCCTCGGCCAGACCCGTTCGCTCAACACCCAGGCGGATTTGCTGATCGGCATGCAACGCTTCGTCGAAGGCGCGGAAATCATCGCCACCGAACCCGGCGACCCGCAACTGAACCTGCCGGAACTCAACCCCACCGGCGATCAAGTGATCCTCAGTGCCCGCGCCGCGCAACGCTTGCAGGCCAAGGTCGGCGATCGCGTGCAACTGCGCGTGCTGCGCCGTCTGGAAGGCGTGAATGAGCGCGGCGAGATGTCGCTGAGCGTGCTGGCGATTCTCGATGGTGCCCGTTTCGGCCGCGCCGCCGGGTTTGTCGCCCCGCCGTTGCTGCTGGACCTGGAGCGCTTTCGCGATGGCTATCAGGTCAGTGCGTTCGGCATCACCACCGGCAAGCCTCTGGGTGATCTGCAACCGCTGTATGCCCGCGCTCGCGTGTATGCACACGACATCGATCAAGTGGCGCCGCTGGAGCGCTGGCTCAACGAACAACACATCGAAACGTCGAGCCGACTGGCCGACATCGACAACGTCAAAGCCATCAACCATGTGCTGGGGCTGATCTTCGGTGTTATTGCCCTGGCGGCATTGATTGGCTGTGTGGCGTCGATGGTCGGCGCGTTCCTGGCCAACATCGACCGCAAGCGCAAAAGCCTCGCGGTCCTGCGCCTGCTGGGGTTCAAGCGCACGGCGGTCGCCGGTTTCGTGGTCGTGCAAGCGCTGTTGCTGAGCCTGGCCGGCTACCTCGGCGGATTGGGTTTTTACGCTGTCGGCAGTCATCTGTTCGACTACTTGCTCGGCAGCAGCCAGGCCACCGGCACCTTTGTCTGCCACATCACACTCTGGCATGGCCTCGCCGCCCTGCTTCTGACCTTTCTGGTCGCTACACTGGTGGCCGTGATCGGCGCCGTGCGCGCCATCAGCATCCAACCTGCGGAGAGTCTGCGTGAGCTATAAACGTTTTGGCTTGCTGTTGCCCCTGAGCCTGGGCTACTTGCTCGACGCTTCGGCGGCGGGCTGGGAAGAGAAGTATTACAACCCGATGCCCGAAGCCAGCGACGTCGTTTTGCCGATGCCGTGCGAAGGCTCGATGGTGTTTCGCAAGGTGTTCATTCCGGTCACCGGCCCGCTCGACGACTACCCGATCAACATCGGTCAGGACGGCGCGGAATACGGCTATGTCGAACAGACTCGACCGACGTTTATCGCCGGCAGTTTCACCGGCGCCAAGAACGACAAATCCCGCTACTACCTGATGGCCAAGTACGAGATGAGTCAGTTGCAGTACGCCGCCCTGACCGATGAAACCTGCCCCACCGCAGCAACCAAGATGCGCCTGCCGCAAGTGGCCGTGAGCTGGGTGCAAGCCGTCGAAGCGGCTGACAAGTACAACCTGTGGCTGCGCAAGAACGCCGCCGGCAAGCTGCCGAAAGAAGACGGCGCCTTGGGCTTCCTGCGTTTGCCGACGGAAGTCGAGTGGGAGTTCGCCGCGCGCGGTGGCCTGGAAGTCGGTGCGGCGGAATTCCGCGATACACGCTACCCGATGCCCGACGGCATCAACGCTTACGAGTGGTTCGCCGGGGCGCAATCGTCTAACGGCAAACTGCAGTTGTCCGGCCTGCAAAAGCCCAATCCGCTGGGCCTTCACGACATGCTCGGCAACGTTGACGAAATGATGTTCGAGCCGTTTCGCCTGAACAAACTCGACCGCCAGCATGGCCAGGCCGGTGGCTACGTCGTGCGCGGCGGCAATTACCTGACCGCCCAGGCCGACCTGCGCACCGCGTTGCGCAAGGAAGAGCCGTACTACAACGCCGAAGGCCAGGTAAAAAACAAGACCACCGGCCTGCGCCTGGTATTGGTCTCGCCGACCCTGACCTCTCGCGAACGCGTGGCCAGTATCGAAAACAGCTGGAAGAAACTCGGCACCGGCAGCAAGGAAACCGAATCCGCCGACAAAGGCACGGTTCAGTCGCTGAATACGCTGGCCTCGGGCGTTGAAGACAAAGCGCTCAAGGAAAAGCTCCAGGCCCTGGAAAACCAGCTGCGCGCCAGCAACCAGCAGCAGGAAGAAACCCGCGACCAGGCGATTCGCGCCAGCCTCAATCTCGGTGCGTTCCTGTGCACCAAGATGCTCGACGACGGCCAGTACGTGGATTTCCTGCAGAAAAACTACAAGCTCAATTGCGAAGCCGCCGAAAAAGACGCCAGTTGCGACATGCGCAAGGGCAAGCTCGACGAGCAGAAGGATCGCCTGCACAAACTCAGCCGTTACTACGCCAGCAGCCTGGTGGAGTCGGCGACGTTGTACGGTCAGCCGCTGCTCGAGGCACAGGTTCCGGTGATGGAAGAAATCATTACTCGCAACAAACAGCTTCAGGACCTCAAACCCTACTTGCGCACGCACTGGGCGAATCAGAAGACCTTCCTGCAAAAACAGAAGATCGACACTGACGCCTGGCTGACCAGCTGCAAGACCGTCACTCAATAACAACACGTCAACACCGTCATCGAGGAGTTTCACCATGTCGCGCAGCCTTTGGACTCGCTTCAAACTACAGATCGCATTCGTCGTTGCCGGCAGCCTGTTGCTGACTGGTTGCGCCAACACCGGCAGTTCGATGCTCGGCGGCAGCGACGGCGCAGACCCGCGCCTGACCCAGGGCAATGACGCGGAGTTCTTCAGCAAGTCCGGTTACCAGGCCTGCGCCGTCGGCGCCGGTGTCGGCATCCTCGGTTGCGCGCTGTCCAACAGCAGCAACAAGGCGGTCTGCGCCATCGCCGCCGGTATTACCGCGTGTGGCGTGGCCATGGGCGCGAACTATTATCTGGATCAACGTCGCAGCGAATACGCCGACACCTCCACCCGTCTGGCGAAGATGAACAGCGAAGTCGAGCAAGACACGCGCAATGTGATTGCCCGCACCGAGACCGCTCAGCAAGTGATCAAGGATGACCAGGCGCGTATCGCCAAGATCAAACAGGACATCGCCAGCAAAAAGGTCGACAAGACCAAAGCCCAGACGCAAATCGCCGAGATCGACAACAACATCGCAATCTTGCGCAAAGACCTCAGCAACATGCGCAAAAAAGTCACCGAGTACAGCAAAGTGGCCGATGCCGAACGCGCCCAAGGCTCCAGCGCCGAGATGAAGCAGGTGGATGTAAGCATTCTGAAAATGAACGAGAAAGTCGCTGCCTTGCAGAAGGAAGTCGACGGTCTCTACAGCCAGCGCTCCGCAATCACTCTGGGTTAAGCACATGACGTTACGACAACTGGCGGTCCTGACCGCCGTCCTCGCCTTGAGCGGTTGCGCGACCCAGCCGGGCGAATGCGATGCGACCAATCGCGACAGCAGCATGCTGACCAAGATGAACTGCGACTACTCTGGTGGTTACAGCGATCAGGTCAAACAAAAGGAACAGGCCCTGGCCGAGTCCCGCCAGCAAAACGCGATGTTCCGTCAGGTGTACGAGAACATTCAGGCCCAGCAGCTCAGCACCAAAACCGATTTGGCCAGCCAGCAGAAATCCCAGGCTGAACTGAACCAGTCGCTGGGCAAGTTGCTGACCTCACTGAAGGCGCGCCATGGCAATGAAAGCCAGGTGCAAAAGCAGATCGCCGGGCTCGAACAGCAGCTCAAGGACTCGCAGACTGCACCGGTGGCCAAGCCTTCAAAGGCGGCCCTGGCCGCCAAGCAGGAACAACTGAAGGCGCTGCAGAAAAAGGTCAATCAACTGCAATTCAGCCTCGGTTACGAAGAGTAACTTTTCACCCGCAGGCCTCCCGCCGGAGGCCTGCAGCCTTTTCAGGAATCGACGTCATGCAGCGGGTCATCAGGGATGCGCAAGCCACACCAGAGGGGATGAGTGCGCTGCAAGCCAAAGTCGCCCTCATCCAGAAACACTTTCCGCCGACCGTCTCCAGCCTCTTCGCCATCCCGCGAATGGGCAGCGGCGAGGTGCTGGAATGGTGGACCGAACTGGGTGGCCAACCCACGCCCTATGCCGACCTCAACGAGGACGCTCAACGGCGATTGCTGGAAACCTATGAAGTGCGTCAGACGTCCCTTGGACAGTTGGCGGACGAACTGCAAAAACGCGGTCAGCCCACGGAAGCGGATGACCTGCGCAGCCTGCTCGGCGCTCCCGAGCTGGACAAACTCTACAGCCTCAACGGTGAGCCGTTGGTGGTGCGCTGGAACCAGCGCCCGCCAAAACCGGTGGTGCCGCCAGTGGTGCCGCTGGCTCCGGTGGCCGCCGTGGCGCCTTCGCGCCGTGGATGGTGGATCGCCGCGGCATTGCTGGCGCTGCTGTTGTTGCTCCTGGCGCTCTGGGCTTACTGGTGGTTTATGCACCGGGAAAAAGTTGTCCCGGTCGAACCGGTCGCCCCGGTGGTGACACCGATCGAGAAACCGGTTGAGCCTGTCCCCGAGCCGGTAGTGGAGCCGGAGCCTGTAGTGGAACCAAAACCGGAACCCGTACCGGTTCCAGAGCCAGAACCAGTGCCCGCCCCCAAACCGGTCCCGCCGCCAAAACCTGTGGTGGCCGCCCCGCCGCCACCACCGCCGCCGCCGCCGCCGGCACCGACGCTGGACAACTTCGCGTGCCGCAAAAAAGCGCCAAACGCAGAGATCCCGCAGTTCGTGGTGGTGCTCGATACCTCGGGTTCGATGGATTTGAACATCAAGTCCGTAAAAGCCGATGAGGACTGGTTCTTCGGCAACGAGCTCAACAAGTACCTGGACGCGAACCGCACCATGCAGATCTTCGCCAAACCCAGCCGCATGGACGTCGCCAAGGACTCGCTGGCCGGCATGATCAACGGGCTTGACCCGAAGATCGACACGCGCCTCATTACCTTCGCCGGCTGCGAACGCACACCGGACCAGGGCGTGTTCAAGTTTGGCGACCGGCCACGGCTGATCAACGGGATTCGAGGGCTGGTTCCCAATGACGGTACACCGCTGGCCGACAGCCTGGCTTACGCGGCAAGCACCGTTGACGGGCGTAATAACGATGCCGTGATCGTGATGTTCGTCGACGGTGAGGACGGTTGCCAGAAAGACGCTTGCGCGGTGTCTCGCCAAATCGCCAGGGAACAACCACGCCTGCGGGTCAACGTGGTGAAAATCGGTGCCGGTGGCCCGTCACGCTGCATTGCTGAAAACACCGGTGGCCGGGTTTACAACAGCACCAACGCGGCAGAACTGGCCAAGCAGTTGAAACTCGCAACCAAGGAAGTGTCGAGCAACGCCAAGTGTGATTGATTGGCAGATCTGAATATTGCGGTGTAGCCTTCGCGGGCAAGCCTCGCTCCTACAGGTTCGGTGTCGTTCACTTAATTGCGATCGACTCAAACCCTGTAGGAGCGAGGCTTGCCCGCGAAGGCGATTTCAGAGGCGACTCAACGAAACCGGTCAACCTCTTGGCGCAATTCCGCCGCCAGGCTCTCCAGCTCTTTGGCGGTCACCGCCAGGTTCGACACCACTTCCCGCTGCTCGCTGTTCGCCAGCGCAATGCTTTGCAGGTTGCTGCTGAGCAGCGTCGCGGTGCTGCTCTGTTCCTGGGTCGCGGTGGTGATCGCGGCGAACTGCTCACCGGCGGAACGGCTTTGCTCATCGATCCGCGCCAGTGCCGAGGCGACGTTGGCGTTACGCGACAAGCCTTCCTGCATCAAGACTTTGCCCTGTTCCATGGTGCTGATGGCATTGCCGGTTTCCTGCTGGATGCTCTGAATCATCCCGGAAATTTCGTCGGTGGCCTGGCGAGTGCGTGAAGCCAGGTTGCGCACCTCATCGGCCACCACCGCAAAACCACGGCCCTGCTCACCGGCACGCGCCGCTTCGATGGCCGCGTTGAGCGCCAGCAAGTTGGTTTGCTCGGCAATCGAGGTGATCACCCCGACAATGCCACCGATTTCCTGAGAACGCTGGCCCAAGGTGTTGATCACCGTGGCAGTGCTGTTCAGCGCGCCAGCGATTTGCTCCAGGGACGAGGACGCTTCACCCATCGATGTACGACCGATCTGGGTTTGCTGTGCGTTTTCCTGCGCCAGACGCTGAGTGCTGCCCATGTTGTCGGCAATGTTCAACGAGGTGGCGCTGAATTCTTCCACGGCGCCGGCCATGCTGGTGATTTCGCCGGACTGCTGCTCCATGCCTTCATAGGCACCGCCAGACAAACCGGACAAGGCCTGGGCACGGCTGTTGACCTCTTGCGAGGCCCGGCGGATGTGCTCGACCATCGTCGACAACGCCTGGCTCATCTGGTTGAAGGCACGGGCCAGCTGACCGATCTCGTCGTTGCTCGACACGTCCAGACGCACGCTCAGGTCGCCGGCCCCCAGGGCTTCGGCCTGACGCACCAGATCACCCAGCGGCGCGAGTTTGCTGCGCAGCAGCCAGACTGCCGAGCCGACCGCGATCAACATCGCCAGCAGGCTGCCAATCGCCAGTTGAATGCCGACACTCCAGGTCACCGCGCTGATTTCGTCTTGCGGCATGCTCGCCACGACCGACCACGGGCCGTCCTGGAACGGCACGGAAACACTGTAGAAGTCTTCGGACGTGTCGCTCCAGAAACCGCCCTCGCTCGGGGTTTTCGCCAGGGCGGTGATGGCTGGAACGGCTTTATCCAGCGCTTCCACGCCGGCGATCGGTACCAGCCATTTGTTCTGCTCGTCGAGCAACGCCAGGGAACCGGTCTTGCCGATGCGGAATCGCTTGAGGTTTTCGAACTGGGCTTTCTGCGCGTCGGTGTAGTCGAAACCGACATACAGCACCGCAATGACCTTGCCGCCGCTGTCGCGTACCGGGGTGTACTGCGACATGTAGTAGCGTTCAAAAAGCAAAGACCGTCCGACGAAACTTTGCCCCGCCATCAAACGGGCGTAAGCCGGGTTCGCATGATCGAGAACAGTGCCAATGGCACGACTGCCATCCTGTTTGGTGACGTTGGTACTGACCCGAATGAAGTCCTCGCCGCTGCGCACGAACACCGTGGCCACGCCGGCGGTCATCTGCTTGAACTCGTCCACTTCCTTGAAGTTGTTATTGAGCACTTCGCCGCCCAGTTGCAGGCCCGGAGTCTGGGTGCCCGCCACGTTCACCGGCGCATCCGGGTGCACGCTCAGCCCGCCACTGAAACGCTTTTCGAACAACCCCGCAAGGCGCAGGGTACTTTCACGCAATGTGCCGTGAAACGTACTCAACTGGTCGGCCAGCAACCGCGCCTCACTGGCCAGGTGCTCTTCGCGGGTGGCGAGGTTGGCCGTGTCCAGTGAACGCAGGGCAAACAGGGTACTGCCGCTGATGACAATCGCCAGGATAATGGCGAGCGCAAGGCCAAGCTGTGAAGCGATCCGGGCACGAGGTTGAGACATGACAGCTCCTGGCCGAGCGATCTGATCCTCCTTGATCGGCTACTCAGCAAAATTTCTAATAATGGGGAATTACGTCGAACCTGCACGAAGGTTCCATCTGCAGATTTTCGGCGGCAAACCTGAATACTTGAGTAAATAGCCGGGATATGGCTCAAGGCCGCTATTTCAAGGGCTCTATCGATTCAGCACAAGTGTTCGACGTCCGGCAATTTCATCGCCCGCACCTCGCCTTGCAGGAAATCGCTGAGGCGGCGCAAACGTTCACCTCCTGGGCGGGTTTTCGGCCAGACGAGGTAATAATTCTCACCACTGGCGACGGCGGTCGGCCACGGCAAACTCAGGCGGCCCTGCGCCACATCTTCGGCCACCATCAGCAGATCGCCCATCGACACACCATAACCCCGGGCGGCGGCGATCATGCCCAACTCCAGCGTATCGAACACCTGCCCGCCCTTGAGCGACACCTGATCCGTCAACCCCATGCGCTCCAGCCAGTTGCGCCAGTCACGCCGGTCCGGCGTCGGGTGCAGCAGTTCGGCATGGGCCAGGCGCGCGACGTCCCACGGTTGGTCCTTCAGAAGATTCGGTGCACCGACCGGAATCAGCTCCTCCGGGAACAGCAGGCTCGCCTCCCAGTCCGGCGGAAAATGCCCATTGCTGAGGATTACGGCGCAGTCGAACGGCTCATGGTTGAAGTCCACCGAATCGACGTCCATCCAGGCGCTGGTCAGTTGCACTTCGTTGCCCGGTTGCAGGTGGCGGAAACGGCTGAGCCGCGCCAACAGCCAGCGCATGGTCAGGGTCGACGGCGCTTTCATGCGCAGGATGTCATCTTCGGCGCGCAAGGTATTGCAGGCCCGCTCAAGAGCGGTGAAGCCTTCGCGAATGCCCGGCAGGATCAGCCGCGCCGACTCGGTCAATTGCAAATTGCGCCCGCTGCGATGAAACAGCCGACAGGCAAAATGCTCTTCAAGCGTACGAATGTGCCGACTGACCGCACTCTGCGTAATCGACAACTCTTCAGCGGCACGGGTAAACGAGCTATGCCGCGCCGCCGCTTCAAATGCGCGAAGGGCATACAAGGGAGGAAGACGACGAGACATGCGGAAAGCTCCTATAGCGCAATTTCGTCAACTTATCAGAAACTCCCCATGATGAGTTTTAATCATGCCATCCATCCTTTTTATCCCTTTGTGCAAACCCCGCAGAGCGCCGAGAATCGACGCTTTCCTGTTCTCTTTGATAATCGGGCGTGATGACCATGCAGCATCCAGCACGTATTGAACTCTGGGCCATCCTGCGGCTGGCGGGGCCGTTGATTGCCTCGCAGTTGGCGCACATGCTGATGGTCCTCACCGACACCTTGATGATGGCGCGCCTGAGCCCCGAGGCATTGGCCGGCGGCGGACTCGGCGCGGCAACCTATTCGTTTGTGTCGATCTTTTGCATCGGCGTGATTGCGGCGGTCGGCACGTTGGTGGCGATCCGTCAGGGCGCGGGCGATATCGTTGGTGCGGCGCGGTTGACCCAGGCCGGGTTGTGGCTGGCGTGGTTGATGGCTTTGGTCGCCGGGTTGCTGCTGTGGAACCTCAAACCGGTGTTGCTGATGTTTGGCCAGACCGAAACCAACGTCCAGTCAGCCGGGCAGTTCCTGTTGATTTTGCCGTTCGCCTTGCCCGGCTACCTGAGCTTCATGGCCCTGCGCGGTTTCACCAGCGCGATTGGCCGGGCGACGCCGGTGATGGTCATCAGCCTCGGCGGCACGGTGGCCAACTTCGTGCTCAATTATGCGTTGATCACCGGGATGTTCGGCCTGCCGAAAATGGGCCTGGTGGGTATCGGTCTGGTCACGGCAATTGTTGCCAACCTGATGGCCGTGGCGTTGGCGCTGCATATTCGGCGGCATCCGGCGTACGACGCCTATCCATTGCGCCAGGGCTTGTCGCGGCCAAACCGGCAGTACCTGAAGGAGTTGTGGCGCCTGGGCCTGCCGATTGGCGGCACCTACGCAGTGGAAGTCGGGCTGTTTGCCTTTGCCGCGTTGTGCATGGGCACCATGGGCAGTACGCAATTGGGCGCGCACCAGATCGCGCTGCAGATCGTCTCGGTGGCGTTCATGATTCCGGCGGGGCTTTCCTATGCGATCACCATGCGCATCGGCCAGCATTACGGCGCCGGGCAGTTGCTGGACGCTCGGCTTGCCGGGCGGGTCGGGATCGCCTTTGGCGCAGCGGCGATGCTCGGTTTCGCGATGGTCTTCTGGCTGTTGCCGAATCAGTTGATCGGCCTGTTCCTGGACCACAACGACCCGGCCTTCCGCCCGGTCATCGAACTGGCGGTGAGCCTGCTGGCGGTGGCGGCATGGTTCGAGCTGTTCGACGGCACGCAAACCATCGCCATGGGCTGTATTCGCGGACTCAAGGACGCCAAGACCACGTTCCTGGTCGGGTTGGGTTGCTACTGGCTGATTGGCGCGCCGGCCGCGTGGTGGATGGCGTTCCATTTGCACTGGGGGCCGACGGGCGTCTGGTGGGGCTTGGCGCTGGGCCTGGCGTGCGCGGCGGTGAGCCTGACGCTGGCATTCGAGTGGAAGATGAAGCGAATGATTCGGCGGGAGCCGTCGTCAGCTCAGCGTTTCGAGATCGCCTAACCCTGTAGGAGCGAGGCTTGCCCGCGAAGGCGTCGTGTCAGTAACAACAATGTCGACTGACACGCCGCCTTCGCGGGCAAGCCTCGCTCCTACAGATTTAGTGTTAGCTCACGATCTCTAGCATCGGCTGCTGACTGCTGCCAAAACTCAAATACTCAATCAGCTCCGTCAACGGCAACGGCTTGCTGATCAGATAACCCTGCACCTGATCGCAACCAAACCCGCGTAACAGATCCAGCTGCTCCGGCGTTTCCACGCCCTCGGCGACCACTTCCAGATTGAGGTTGTGCGCCAGGTTGATCATCGCGTGCACCAGTTTGCGATTCTCTTCGCGCCCTTCCATTCCGCCGACGAAACTCTTGTCGACCTTCAGCAAGGCAATCGGCAGGCTGTTGAGGTGCACGAAGGAGGAAAACCCTGTGCCGAAGTCGTCGAGCGAGAAGCGCACGCCCAGGCGCCCGAGGGCATCCATGGTCTGCTTCACCAGATCGCTGCGGCGCATGACCGCCGTTTCGGTCAGTTCGAATTCCAGCCACTGCGCTTCGACGCCACGTTCGGCAATCAGCCGGCTCAGGGTCGAAAGCAACTGGCTGTCCTGAAACTGGCGGAACGACAGGTTGATCGCCATGTGCAGCGCCGGCAGACCGAGCTCGCGCAACGCCTGCATGTCGCGCAACGCGCGGGAAATCACCCAGTAACCGAGTGGCACGATCAAGCCGCTTTGCTCGGCCAGTGGCACGAACTCGCTCGGTGGCAGCAACCCACGCTCGGCATGGCGCCAGCGCACCAGGGCTTCGAGGCCGACGATCTGCCCGTCTTCAAGGTTCAGGCGTGGCTGGTAATGAAGTTCCAGCTCATCGCGACGCAACGCCCGGCGCAGCTCGCTTTCGAGGTCGGCCATGCTGCGGGCATTGCGGTTGATGCGTTCGTTGAAGATGTGAAAGGTGCAGCCTTGAGTGCTCTTGGCCTGCTGCATGGCGATGTGCGCGTGCCACATCAACGGATCGGCGCCGGCCTGGGCGCGGGCATGGGCGATGCCCAGGCTGGAACCGATCAACAGGCTTTCGCCGTCGACCCAATAGGGCTCAGCCAACGCTTCGGTGATGCGTTCGGCCATCCATTCGGCGCGTTGCGGTGCGCGGCGGGTGTCGATCAGCAGGGCGAACTCATCGCTGCCCAGCCGCGCCAGTTGATCGCCGGCCTCGAGCTGGCTTTTCAGGCGCGCGACCACTTGCAGGATCAAGCGGTCGCCGGCCTGATGGCCGAGGGCGTCGTTGGCGTGGCGGAAGTTGTCGAGGTCAAGGTGCCCAAGGGCCAGGCCACGGCCGTCGTTTTCCGCCAGTCGCGCGGCCAGCAAGGTCTGGAAGCCCTGGCGGTTGGCGATACCGGTCAGCGGGTCTTGCTCGGCCAGGCGTTGCAGGGTGTTTTCCAGCACGCCGCGCTCGCGCACATGGCGCAGGCAACGGCGCAACATGCCAGGGTCGAGATGATCGCGCACCAGCCAGTCGCTCACGCCATCGGGCGGCAACAGCGGCTCTTGTTCGAGCAACAACACCGTTGGCAAACTGCAACGGCCAGGCGCCGGCTGAAGGGCCGGGATCGTCAACAACACCGCGCTGCGGTTGTCATCAAACAGAGCGCTGACCGACTCCCAGCTCGGAGCGCTGATGAGCACGGCCGAGCTCCCCATCGGAGCCAGACACTCGCGCAACAACGCTGCCCACGCTGGCTCTTCGGCCAATAGCAGCAAACGCAAGGGTTCGACAGGCGTAGACAAGCTAGCTCCCTAGACTCTGCAATGATGTAGGCGGCGGGCATTATGCCGTGCCGATAACCAATGACCAACGACATCAGTTATCAAACGAGGCCTTTGTATCCGGAATTACGAACATTAGTCGCAAATTCGTTGCGCATCCTGCGTGAAAGTAACAAAACCGGCAAATATAGATAGCGTGTTGCGTCACAAGTCGGAGAGAGCAGCACAATTCTCTGAGCCTGTTAAAATGCCGGCCCATTTCGTACTGACTCCTGAATTTACGTATGTCCCGACTCAATCCCCGGCAGCAAGAAGCCGTGAGCTACGTCGGCGGCCCTCTTTTGGTGCTCGCCGGTGCAGGCTCCGGCAAGACCAGCGTGATCACGCGCAAAATCGCGCACCTGATCCAGAACTGCGGCATCCGCGCCCAGTACATCGTCGCCATGACCTTTACCAACAAGGCCGCGCGCGAGATGAAGGAACGGGTCGGCACCCTGCTCAAAGGCGGCGAAGGCCGTGGCCTGACGGTGTGCACCTTCCACAACCTGGGCCTGAACATCATCCGCAAGGAACACGTGCGGCTGGGCTACAAACCGGGCTTCTCGATCTTCGACGAGACCGACGTCAAAGCCCTGATGACCGACATCATGCAGAAGGAATACGCGGGCGACGACGGCGTCGACGAGATCAAGAACATGATCGGCTCGTGGAAAAACGACCTGATCCTGCCCGCCGAAGCCCTGGAAAACTCGCGCAATCCCAAGGAACAGACCGCCGCCATCGTCTACACCCACTACCAGCGCACGCTCAAGGCGTTCAACGCGGTGGACTTCGACGACCTGATCCTGCTGCCGGTGAAACTGTTCCAGGAACACGCCGACATCCTCGAAAAGTGGCAGAACAAAGTCCGCTACCTGCTGGTGGACGAATACCAGGACACCAACGCCAGCCAGTATTTGCTGGTGAAGTTGCTGATCGGCACGCGCAACCAGTTCACCGTGGTGGGCGATGACGACCAGTCGATCTACGCCTGGCGCGGCGCCCGCCCGGAAAACCTGATGCTGCTCAAGGACGACTACCCGTCCCTGAAAGTGGTGATGCTGGAGCAGAACTATCGCTCCACCAGCCGCATCCTGCGCTGCGCCAACGTGCTGATCTCGAACAACCCGCACGAGTTCGAAAAGCAGCTGTGGAGCGAGATGGGTCACGGCGACGAGATCCGCGTGATCCGCTGCCGCAACGAAGACGCCGAAGCCGAGCGCGTGGCGGTCGAGCTGCTGACCCTGCACTTGCGCACCGACCGGCCGTACAGCGATTTCGCGATCCTGTATCGCGGTAACTATCAGGCCAAGCTGATCGAGCTGAAGCTGCAACACCACCAGATTCCGTATCGGTTGTCCGGCGGCAACAGCTTTTTCGGACGCCAGGAAGTGAAGGACCTGATGGCCTACTTCCGCCTGATCGTGAACCCGGACGACGACAACGCCTTCCTGCGGGTGATCAACGTGCCACGCCGGGAGATCGGTTCGACGACGCTTGAGAAGCTCGGCAACTACGCCACCGAACGCAAAATCTCGATGTACGCCGCCACCGACGAAATCGGCCTGGGCGAGCATCTGGATGCGCGTTTCACCGATCGCCTGTCGCGCTTCAAGCGTTTCATGGACAAGGTCCGCGAGCAGTGCGCCGGCGAAGACCCGATTTCGGCGTTGCGCAGCATGGTCATGGACATCGACTACGAGAACTGGCTGCGCACCAACAGCTCCAGCGACAAGGCCGCCGACTACCGCATGGGTAACGTCTGGTTCCTGATCGAGGCGTTGAAAAACACCCTGGAGAAAGACGAAGAAGGCGAGATGACCGTCGAGGACGCCATCGGCAAACTCGTCCTGCGCGACATGCTGGAACGTCAGCAGGAAGAGGAAGACGGCGCCGAAGGCGTGCAGATGATGACCTTGCACGCCTCCAAAGGGCTGGAATTCCCTTACGTGTTCATCATGGGCATGGAAGAGGAAATCCTCCCACACCGCTCCAGCATCGAAGCCGACACCATCGAAGAAGAACGCCGCCTGGCCTACGTTGGCATTACCCGCGCACGTCAGACCCTGGCCTTCACCTTCGCGGCCAAGCGCAAGCAGTACGGCGAGATCATCGACTGCGCGCCCAGCCGCTTCCTCGATGAACTGCCGCCGGACGACCTGGCCTGGGAAGGCACCGACGACACGCCGGTAGAAGTCAAAGCCGTTCGCGGCAATACCGCATTGGCCGATATACGGGCGATGTTAAAGCGCTAGAATTGAGCACTTTTTAACCGACACCTTTTGACAAACTAGGCGCACATGGCGCCAGTAGAGGAACGCTTCATGGAAGCACTGCACCAGAAAATTCGCGAACAAGGCATCGTGCTTTCCGATCAGGTCCTGAAGGTCGACGCCTTTTTGAACCACCAGATCGACCCGGCGCTGATGAAACTGATCGGCGACGAGTTCGCTGCGCTGTTCAAGGACTCGGGCATCACCAAGATCGTCACCATCGAAGCCTCGGGCATCGCGCCGGCGATCATGACCGGCCTGAACCTGGGCGTACCGGTGATTTTCGCGCGCAAGCATCAGTCCCTGACCCTGACCGAAAACCTGCTGTCGGCGACCGTTTACTCGTTCACCAAGCAGACCGAAAGCACCGTGGCGATCTCCCCGCGCCACCTGACTAGCAGCGACCGCGTGCTGATCATCGATGACTTTTTGGCCAACGGTAAGGCGTCGCAAGCGCTGATCTCGATCATCAAACAGGCCGGCGCGACCGTGGCCGGTCTGGGTATCGTGATCGAGAAGTCGTTCCAGGGTGGACGTGCGGAACTGGATGCGCAGGGTTATCGCGTTGAATCGCTGGCTCGCGTTAAGTCGCTGGCTGGCGGCGTCGTGACCTTTATCGAATAACCAGCAGCACCGCATTTCCCCTGTGGGAGCCAGCCTGCTGGCGATGGCGTCGTGTCAGTCAAAATCTTCATGCCTGACAGACCGTCATCGCCAGCAGGCTGGCTCCCACAGTTGTTTTGGGTTGGCTGTTATTGCGCGGTGGCTTTGAGGCCGGTGAGCAGCAGCCGCTGAAACAGGTCCTCTTTCAACCCTTCCGGGTTGGTCAGTTGCATGCGCTCCAGATGCTCGGGAAACGCTGCCGGCTCCGGCGCATCCAGCGCCGCCTTGCCCAACTCCAGAATTTCCGTCAGCTTGAACTTGCTCTTCAACCAGTTCAGCGCCCGCAACAAATCCCGCTCATGCGCGGTGAAATCACTCCCCAGCGGATACTCCGGAAACAACTGCGGATGCCGCGCCTGAATCGCCTGTAAACGTTCTGGTCGGTTGTCGGCAAAACGCGGATCGAGACGAAAACTCTTCGGCAGTTTCCCGGCACTCTGCGCCTGCTCGATCAAGCCGGGCTGGAACCGTGAATCGCTGATGTTCAGCAACGCCTCGATCACCGCTGCATCGGTCTTGCCACGCAAATCCGCGATACCGTATTCAGTGACCACGATGTCCCGCAGATGCCGCGGGATCGTGCAATGGCCGTACTCCCAGACGATGTTGGAACTGACCTCCCCGCCCGACTCGCGCCAGCTTCGCAGCAGCAGAATCGAACGCGCGCCTTCCAGCGCATGGCCCTGGGCGACGAAGTTGTATTGCCCGCCGACGCCGCTCAGTACCCGCCCGTCTTCAAGCTGATCGGCCACGCCGGCGCCAAGCAACGTCATGGTGAACACGGTGTTGATAAAGCGCGCATCCAGGCGCTGCAAGCGTTTGAGTTCCTCCTGACCATACAGCTCGTTGATGTAGCTGATACGGGTCATGTTGAATTCGAGTCGCTTGCTCTGGGGCAGCTCTCGAAGACGCTCGTAGAAACTGCGCGGCCCGAGGAAGAATCCGCCGTGCACCGAGATGCCGTCGGTTTGCGCCGCTTCATCCAGCGTGCCGGCATTCGCCTGTAGTTGGGTTGGCACATCGGGGTAGACCTTGCGCCGCACGATCCCGGCGTCGACCAGCACCAGCAGGCCGTTGACGAACATTTCGCTGCAACCGTAAAGGCCTTTGGCGAACGGTTCCAAACCCCCTTCGCGGTCTATCAACTGCGCCCACTGGCTGAGATTTACGTCGGCCAACAACGCCTTGTATCCGTCGTTATCCGCCTGCCGCGCCAGCAACGCCGCCGTCAGCGCATCGCCCATGGCGCCGATGCCGATCTGCAAGGTGCCGCCATCGCGGACCAGCGCGCTGGCGTGCAGGCCGATGAAATGGTCCTGGAAACCCACCGGCATGTTCGGCGTCGAGAATAGCGTGGTGTTGTCTTTCTCGTCGACCAGCAGGTCGAAAGTGTCGATGCCGATTTCCGCGTCACCGGGCATGTACGGCAAGTCGTTATGCACCTGGCCCACGAGCAGGACTGTCTCACCCGCCGCCCTGCGCTTGGCGATCATCGGAAACAGGTCGAGGGTGATGTCCGGGTTGCAGCTCAGGCTCAGGCGATCAGGGTGTTCGGAGTGGCTGGCCACCAGTTGCGCAACCAGGTTCAAACCGGCCGCGTTGATGTCCCGCGCGGCGTGGCTGTAGTTGCTGCTCACGTAGTCCTGCTGGGCGGATTCGCTATGAAGCAGGCTGCCGGGCTGCATGAAAAACTGTTGAATATGGATGTTGGGCGGCAGGTTGTCCTTGCGCAGGCCCGCGAGGAAATCCAGCTCCGGATAATCGCCGAATACCCGTTCGATGAAGGGTTCGAGGAAGCGCTTCTGCAAGCCGTCGCCCAATGCAGGACGGCCCAGGCACAGCGCGGTGTAGATCGTCAGCTTGCGCTCGGGCAATTGCGCAACGCGTTGATACAGCGCGTTGACGAAGTGGTTGGGTTTGCCCAGACCGAGGGGCAGGCCCATGTGGATATGCGCCGGCAACCGCGCCAGCACCTCATCGACCGCTTGCTCGATAGAACACAGCTGCACCATCTGATCCTCCCTTACATTCCATGAATTGGGGTTGGACCGAGCTTGCCGGGTCTTTGCTGCAATGAACAGCCCCGGATGCCAACACAAAACCTTGTAGGAGCCGGCTTGCCGGCGATCCAGACGCCGCGGTTAACCAGACAAACCGTGTGATCGTTCATCGCCGGCAAGCCGGCTCCTACAGGTGAACGGGCACAAAAAAGCCGCCCGGAGGCGGCTTTTTCGCTGACGATGCGGGCGTGTTACAGGCCGGACATCTCTTTGATGGCGCCTTTCAGCTCGTCGTCGGAGCAGTCGGCGCAGGTGCCTTTAGGCGGCATCGCATTGATACCGGTAATGGCTTTGGCCAGGATGCCGTCGAGACCGCCCTGGTGATCGGCGCGTTCTTTCCAGGCAGCCTTGTCGCCGATTTTCGGCGCGCCCAACAGGCCGGTGCCGTGGCAAGCATTGCAATGTTTTGCAATCACGTCTTTAGGTGCCTTGGCACCGCCACCGCCGCCAGAAGCAGCAGCGACTTCCATCCCCTTGCACTCTTGACCCTGAACACAAACTTGGCCAACTGGATCAAGGCGTTTTGCAATATCGTCATTCGTCGCAGCTTGAGCGCTGACAGCCCAAAGGGCCAATACGGTTGCTGGTGCAGCCAGCATTTTCATAATTAGGTTCACGCGTTCACCCTCAATGGTGGCTAGTCACGCCTACGGCCACGGTTCGCAGGCGGGCGCAAGTATAGCGGTAAGCCCGCCGCACTGAAACAACCCCAAAGTCGAAGGGGTCTTGTTGCGCCGCGGAAAAACCCTTTGGGTGCCGCTGCCGTGCTGGCAGGACGCCTCTTCTCTTAGAAATTCGCTGGCGTGGCTGCGCTGATTAGTCGCGCCGGCGCGTCGAACGGATTACGGAAACGGTGCGGCTTGGTACTTTCAAAGTAGTAGCTATCACCGGCTTCGAGCACAAAAGTTTCCAGCCCGACCACCAGCTCCAGTCGCCCTTCCACCAGAATCCCGGTTTCCTCGCCCTCATGGGTGAGCATCTCGTCACCGGTGTCGGCGCCAGGCGGGTAGATTTCATTGAGGAAGGCAATGGCGCGGCTCGGGTGAGCCCGGCCGACCAGTTTCATGGTCACTGCGCCATCGGAAATATCGATCAGCTCGTTAGCCTTGTAGACGATCTGAGTCGGTTTTTCCTGCAGGATCTCTTCGGAAAAGAACTCGACCATCGACATGGGAATCCCGCCCAGAACCTTGCGCAGCGAACTGATCGAGGGGCTGACGCTGTTCTTCTCGATCATCGAAATGGTGCTGTTGGTGACGCCCGCGCGTTTGGCGAGTTCACGCTGCGAAAGACCTTTGAGCTTACGGATGGATTGCAGTCGTTCACCGACGTCCAAGCTTGCGCCTCCAGGATTCAGGTTGTAGGAATATTGAGCGTTATCATGGCGACAGCGTTCAGTATTTACAACACTTTGGCCTGAATCCTGTTCGGCGAAGCGACTTCCGGTCCGCGAGGTTCGGGTCAAGCCCCGGAATAGAGCAGCGGAACCCGGCGCAGGTTGCAGAAGATCTGATAGGGAATCGTGTCCGCGGCTTCCGCCACGGTGCTGGCGAGCACGTTTTTGCCCCACAACTCGACGGTCGAACCCAGCCCGGCTTGCGGTACATCGGTCAGATCGATGCACAGCATGTCCATCGACACCCGGCCGATCAACTGGCTGAGCTGCCCGGCGACCATCACCGGCGTACCGGTCGGTGCGTGACGCGGATAGCCATCGGCATAACCCATCGCCACCACGCCAACGCGCATCGGCTTCTGGGTGATGAATTTGGCGCCGTAACCGATCGGCTCACCGGCCGGCAGCTCACGCACGCAAATCACTTTCGATTCCAGGGTCATCACCGGTTGCAGGCGCGAGGCCACGGCGTTGGCTTCTTCGAAAGGCGTGGCGCCGTAGAGCATGATGCCCGGACGCACCCAGTCGCTTGGAATCTGTGGCCAACCGAGCACTGCCGGCGAGTTACGCAGGCTTATCTCGGCGGACAAACCCTGACGGGCCGCTTCAAACACGGCCACCTGCTCGGCACTGGCTTGACTGTGCAGCTCATCGGCGCGGGCGAAGTGGCTCATCAGCACCACTTTCGCGACCTTACCGCTGGCCAGCAGCCGTTGATAGGCCGATTGGTAATCCTTTGGATGCAGACCGACCCGGTGCATGCCCGAATCGAGTTTGAGCCAGACAGTGATCGGCTTGCTCAGCGCGGCTTTTTCGATGGCTTCAAGCTGCCACAGCGAATGCACCACGCACCAGAAATCATGCTCGACGATCAGCGCCAGCTCGTCGGCTTCGAAAAAACCTTCCAGCAACAACACCGGCGCGCGAATGCCGGCAGCGCGCAGCTCCAGTGCTTCTTCGATGCACGCCACGGCAAACCCGTCCGCCTCGGCTTCCAGCGCCTGGGCGCAACGCACCGCGCCATGGCCGTAGGCATCCGCCTTGATCACTGCGAGGGCCTTGGCCCCGGTGAGTTCACGGGCGATCCGGTAGTTGTGACGCAGGGCTTGAAGGTCGATCAGGGCACGGGCTGGACGCATGGCGGCAGGGCTTCTAGGCGGTCATGGGAATAAAAACCGGCGCTGGCTGACAGCGTGAACCGCCAACAGCACCGGGAGAGGGATCTTTCTGACAGGCTTACGGCAGAGCGGCTACAACCGACAGCTCGATCAGGATTTCCGGTTCGCACAGCTTCGACTCAACCGTTGCACGGGCCGGTGCGACGCCTTTTGGCAGCCACTTGTCCCACACCGCGTTCATGCCTTCGAAGTGCGCGTCGATGTCTTTCAGGTAAATCGTCACCGACAGCAAATGATGCTTGTCGGTACCCGCCATATCCAGCAAACGCTCGATATTGGCGAGGGTTTCGCGAGTCTGCTGTTCAATCCCGGCGTTCATGTCGTCGCCGACCTGCCCTGCCAAATACACCGTACCGTTGTGAGCGACGATCTGACTCATGCGCTCATTGGTGAGCTGGCGCTGGATTGCCATGTTTTGCGGGCTCCTGGACTTTGCTGCCATAACGGGAAATATCGAGGCCTTCTGCACTGATCTGCGGCGTTTTCTTCGCCATCAGGTCGGCCAGCAAGCGACCGGAGCCGCACGCCATGGTCCAGCCGAGGGTGCCGTGACCGGTGTTCAGGAACAGGTTGCTGAACGGCGTTGCACCCACAATCGGCGTGCCGTCCGGCGTGGTCGGACGCAGACCGGTCCAGAAACTTGCCTGGGCCAGATCGCCGCCCTGAGGATAAAGGTCGTTGACGATCATCTCCAGGGTTTCGCGCCGACGCGGGTTCAGCGACAGGTCAAAACCGGCGATTTCAGCCATGCCACCGACGCGGATGCGGTTGTCGAAACGGGTGATCGCGACCTTGTAGGTCTCGTCGAGAATGGTCGACGTCGGGGCCATCGCCGGGTTGGTGATCGGCACGGTCAGGGAGTAACCCTTGAGCGGGTAAACCGGTGCCTTGATGCCCAGCGGCTTGAGCAACTGCGGCGAGTAGCTGCCGAGTGCCAATACGTAGCGGTCAGCGGTTTCCAGCTTGCCGTCGATCCACACACCGTTGATGCGATCACCGGCGTAGTCGAGCTTCTGAATGTCTTGGCCGAAGCGGAATTCCACACCCAGTTTCACAGCCATTTCGGCCAGGCGGCTGGTGAACATCTGGCAATCGCCGGTCTGGTCGTTCGGCAGGCGCAGGGCACCGGCAAGGATATCGGTCACGCTGGCCAGCGCCGGTTCAACGCGAGCAATGCCGGCACGGTCGAGCAGTTCGAACGGCACGCCGGACTCTTTCAGTACGGCGATGTCTTTCGCGGCGCCGTCGAGTTGAGCCTGGGTGCGGAACAATTGAGTAGTACCGAGGCTGCGGCCTTCGTAGGCAATGCCGGTTTCGGCGCGCAGTTCGTCGAGGCAGTCACGGCTGTACTCGGACAGACGGACCATGCGCTCCTTGTTCACCGCATAACGGCTGGCGGTACAGTTGCGCAGCATCTGCGCCATCCACAGGTATTGGTCGATGTCGGCAGTGGCCTTGATCGCCAGCGGTGCGTGGCGCTGCAACAGCCACTTGATGGCCTTGAGCGGCACACCCGGCGCGGCCCACGGCGAGGCATAACCCGGCGAAACCTGCCCGGCGTTGGCGAAACTGGTCTCCATGGCCGCAGCCGGCTGACGGTCCACCACCACCACTTCGAACCCGGCACGCGCCAGATAATAAGCACTGGTGGTACCGATGACGCCGCTACCCAAGACCATAACGCGCATTTTCATATCCCTCATCGCGGCGTGCCGCTGACGTTTGTAGAACAGACCGTAGATGTGGGCAGTTTAAAAAAGATTAGCCAGTGCATTTCACTATATAAGCACCTATATTTGGCGACAATTCTCGGCAAAAACGCTTTTCACGGAGGCGCATCCCCTATGCGTACCAACACTCAGACCAAACGTGAGCTGGACAAGATCGACCGCAACATCCTGCGGATCCTGCAAGCGGACGGGCGTATCTCCTTCACGGAGCTTGGGGAAAAGGTCGGGCTCTCGACCACGCCCTGCACCGAGCGGGTCCGGCGCCTGGAGCGCGAAGGGATCATCATGGGCTACAACGCCCGGCTGAACCCGCAGCACCTCAAGGGTAGTCTGCTGGTGTTCGTCGAGATCAGCCTCGACTACAAATCCGGCGATACTTTCGAAGAGTTCCGACGCGCGGTGCTGAAACTGCCCCATGTGCTGGAATGCCATTTGGTGTCAGGGGATTTCGACTACCTGGTGAAGGCGCGGATCTCGGAGATGGCGTCTTATCGAAAGCTGCTGGGCGACATCCTGCTCAAGCTGCCGCATGTGCGCGAATCGAAGAGTTATATCGTGATGGAAGAGGTGAAGGAGAGTCTGAGTCTGCCGATTCCGGATTGAGACTTTGTGGTGCCTGTTCAGCCCCCATCGCTAGCAGGCTAGCTCCCACAGTTGAAATGCATTCCAATGTGGGAGCTAGCCTGCTGGCGATTACAGGCGACTCGGTCTCGACTTAGACGAGCACCTGCCGGGTAGAAGCCATGTACTCATGAATCTGCTTCTCCACCCGCGGATGAATCAACTCCACCGGCCCCCGCCCATTCGGGCACGGCAACGTCTTGGTGGTGCCGAACAACCGGCAAATCAGCGGTCGCTCGTCATACACCGTGCATCCGTTGGGCCCCAAGTGCACGCAGTTGAGCTCATCCATCGCCGCATCCTGCTCGGCGCGGGTCTTGCGCGGCAGGCGGGACATTTCTTCCGGCGAGGTGGTCACCGGCCCGCAGCAGTCATGGCAGCCGGGCACGCACTCGAACGAGGGAATCTGCTGTCGCAACGTGCGGATTTTCTGACTGTTGCAGCTCATCGAAACGGTGACCCAAAGCGGACTGGAGCGCGATTCTGACGCAAACGCGCCGATCCAGACAGCCACAACCGACCAGTGTTGCCCGCGCCGGAAGGTCCGGCTTATGCTCCGTCAAATTTTCTAGACACAAAAACCAGGATGATGCGCATGAATGCCCGTGCTCAGCACACCGCCTCTTATTACGCCGCCAGCAGCCTGCCGCAGCCCGATCATCCGGTGTTGAAAGGTGAGCTGGTAGCCGATGTGTGTGTGGTCGGCGGCGGGTTTTCCGGGCTGAACACCGCGCTTGAGCTGGCAGAGCGTGGCCTCAGCGTGGTGCTGCTCGAAGCGCACAAGATTGGCTGGGGCGCCAGCGGCCGTAATGGTGGGCAACTGATTCGTGGCGTCGGTCATGGGCTCGATCAGTTCGCCAACGTGATCGGCACGGACGGCGTGCGTCAGATGAAACTCATGGGCCTGGAAGCCGTGGAAATCGTCCGACAGCGCGTCGAGCGTTTTCAGATCCCTTGCGACCTGACCTGGAAGGTTTCGCCGAAGACGCCGAAGAACTGCGCGACCTCGGCTACCGCTACGAAACCCGATTGCTGCAAGCCCATGAGATGCACAGCGTGGTGGGTTCCGATCGCTACGTCGGCGGCCTGATCGACATGGGTTCGGGCCATTTGCACCCACTGAATCTGGCATTGGGCGAAGCCGCCGCTGCGCAGCAACTGGGCGCCAGACTGTTTGAGCAATCGGCAGTGACCCGCATTGATTACGGCCCGGAGGTGAAGGTCCATACGGCTCAAGGTTCGGTTCGCGCAAAAACCCTGGTGCTGGGCTGCAACGCCTACCTCAACCAACTCAACCCCGAACTCAGCGGCAAGGTGTTGCCCGCCGGCAGCTACATCATCGCCACCGAACCCTTGAGCGAAGAACAGGCACATGAACTGCTGCCGCAGAACATGGCGGTGTGTGATCAAAGGGTGGCGCTGGATTATTACCGGCTCTCGGCGGATCGACGCTTGCTGTTCGGTGGCGCCTGCCATTATTCAGGTCGCGACCCCAAGGACATCGCCGCGTATATGCGGCCGAAGATGCTTGAAGTGTTCCCGCAACTGGCCGGCGCGAGGATTGATTATCAGTGGGGTGGGATGATCGGCATTGGCGCAAACCGATTACCGCAGATCGGTCGACTCAAGGACCAGCCGAACGTGTATTACGCCCAGGCTTATTCAGGTCACGGCGTGAATGCCACGCACCTGGCGGGCAAGTTGCTGGCCGAAGCGATCAGTGGTCAGCAGGGTGGCGGGTTCGATCTGTTTGCCAAGGTGCCGCACATTACCTTCCCCGGCGGGAAGCATTTGCGTTCGCCGCTGTTGGCGTTGGGGATGTTGTGGCATCGGCTTAAAGAGTTGGTCTGAGGGATTTGTGGCGTCAGTGATGACGCCTTCGCGGGCAAGCCTCGCTCCTACAGTTGAACGCACATCCTGTAGGAGCGAGGCTTGCCCGCGAATGGATCTAATGAACACCACAAACCTCAGATCCGCCAGAAAGGCTTAAGCCCCTCATCCCGCGCCTGTTCCCGGCTCAACCCGACATCCCGCAATTGCTCCGGCGTCAGTTCCAGCAACGCCTTGCGCGTGTGCAGACGATGCCAGAACAGACCCCAGCGACTCAGGCCCGACGGTGCGTTGCGCATCAACGCCTCGCGCGTACCGTTGATTTGCCCTGCCGCCAGTTCCTGACTGCGTAACGTCAGCCGCACATCGCTCAAGCCGTTCATTTTGATTGCTCCTGTTTACTTGGGTAGCCAGAGCTTTCATGATGCGCGGACGGCGAAAAGCATTACAGATTCAACCAGCCTGTATTAATTCCATACAGATTTACCGTTTTAACCTCTGAATTACAATTTTTTGCCCGATCTGTACTGGTCAACCGAATCACTCACACCGAGACTGCGCCATGACCCTTTACATCAACCTCGCCGAATTGCTCGGCACGCGGATCGAACAGGGCTTCTATCGCCCCGGCGACCGGCTGCCGTCGGTGCGGGCATTGAGCGTCGAACACGGGGTCAGCCTGAGCACGGTGCAGCAGGCCTATCGAGTGCTGGAAGACAGCGGCCTGGCGATGCCGAAACCCAAGTCCGGCTACTTCGTCCCGGCTAGCCGCGACCTGCCGGAACTGCCGGCGATTGGCCGTCCGGCGCAACGTCCTGTGGATATCTCGCAGTGGGACCAGGTGCTGGAACTGATCCGCGCGGTGCCGCGCAAAGACGTGGTGCAACTGGGTCGCGGCATGCCGGACATCACCACGCCAACCATGAAACCGTTGCTGCGCAACCTCGCGCGCATCAGTCGGCGACAGGACATGCCCGGCCTGTATTACGACAACATCCACGGCACCCTCGAACTGCGTGAGCAAATCGCCCGCCTGATGCTCGACTCCGGCTGCCAACTGACGGCCAACGACCTGGTGATCACCACCGGCTGCCACGAAGCGCTGTCCACCAGCATTCGCTCCATCTGTGAGCCGGGCGACATCGTCGCGGTGGATTCGCCGAGCTTTCACGGCGCCATGCAGACGCTCAAGGGCTTGAACATGAAAGCCCTGGAAATCCCCACCGACCCGCTGACCGGGATCAGCCTCGATGCGCTGGAACTGGCTCTAGAGCAATGGCCGATCAAGGCCATACAGTTGACCCCCAACTGCAACAACCCGCTGGGCTACATCATGCCGGAATCGCGCAAACGAGCGTTGTTGACGCTCGCACAGCGCTTCGACGTGGCGATCATCGAGGACGATGTGTATGGCGAACTGGCCTACAACTACCCGCGACCGCGCACGATCAAATCCTTCGACGAAGACGGCCGCGTCCTGCTCTGCAGTTCCTTCTCCAAAACGCTGGCACCCGGCCTGCGCATCGGCTGGGTTGCACCGGGCCGCTATCTGGAGCGGGTGCTGCACATGAAATACATCAGCACCGGCAGCACAGCGCCGCAACCGCAGATTGCCATCGCCGAATTCCTCAAGGCCGGTCACTTCGAGCCTCATTTGCGGCGGGTGCGCGCACAATACCAGCGCAATCGCGACATCATGATCGACTGGGTCAGCCGCTATTTTCCCGCCGGCACCCGCGCCAGTCGGCCGCAAGGCAGTTTCATGCTCTGGGTCGAACTGCCCGATGGCTTCGACACCCTGAAACTGAACCGCGCCCTGCATGACCAAGGCGTACAGATTGCCGTCGGCAGCATCTTTTCGCCCTCGGGCAAATACCGCAATTGCCTGCGGATGAACTACGCTGCCAAGCCAACACCACAGATCGAAGACGCGGTGCGCAAGGTCGGCGCGGCGGCAATCAAACTGCTGGCGGAAAATGAGAACTTCACTGACTGACCTTTAGCCGAGATCCAGCGTCCATATGTCGACACCTGCCGCCAATCGGACCGATCCCACGTGAGAGTCAGACAGCCCCTACTCGCTCTGCTGCTACTCGCCTCGCTCCTGGGCGGTTGCGCCAGTCTCGATGTTCAACGCGAACCGAGCCAGGCGCTGCCCGCCAGCGACTCGGCATTCGGTCGATCAATCCAGGCCCAGGCCGCGCCCCATGAGGGCAAGTCCGGCTTTCGTCTGCTGTCCAATAGCGGCGAAGCGTTCATGGCCCGTGCCGAGCTGATCCGCAACGCCCAAAGCAGCCTCGACTTGCAGTACTACATCGTCCATGACGGCATCAGCACACGGATGCTGGTGGACGAACTGCTCAAGGCTGCCGACCGTGGCGTACGCGTGAGAATCCTGCTCGACGACACCACCAGCGATGGCCTCGACTGGATCATCGCCACGCTGGCGGCGCACCCGCAGATCCAGATCCGCCTGTTCAACCCGCTGCACTTGGGCCGCAGCACCGGCGTAACGCGGACCATGGGCCGGCTGTTCAACCTGTCGCTGCAACACCGGCGCATGCACAACAAGCTGTGGCTGGCGGACAACAGCGCCGCCATCGTTGGCGGCCGTAACCTGGGGGACGAGTATTTCGATGCCGAGCCCAACCTGAATTTCACCGACATCGACATGCTCGGCGTCGGCCCGGTCGCCGAGCAGCTGGGCCACAGCTTCGACCAGTATTGGAACAGTGCGCTGAGCAAGCCGATCGATGAATTCCTGTCGAGCCGACCGACGCAAAAGGACCTGCAAAACACCCGCACGCGCCTGGAAGAATCACTGGAAGAGACGCGCAAACAGAATCACGCGTTGTATCAGCGGCTGATGACTTACACCACAAACCCGCGCATGGACATCTGGCGCCGGGAGCTGATCTGGGCCTGGAACCAGGCGTTGTGGGACGCACCGAGCAAGGTTTTGTCAGACGGCGAGCCCGATCCTCAATTGCTGCTGACCACGCAACTGGCGCCAGAGCTTAACGGGGTCAGCAAAGAGCTGATCATGATCTCGGCTTACTTCGTACCGGGTCAGCCAGGGCTGGTTTACCTGACCGGCCGCGCCGATGCCGGGGTCTCTGTCAGCCTGCTGACCAACTCGCTGGAAGCCACCGATGTACCGGCGGTGCACGGCGGCTACGCGCCCTATCGCCGGGCATTGCTGGAACATGGCGTGAAGTTGTACGAATTGCGTCGCCAGCCCGGCGAAGGCGGCGGCAGCGGGCCGCATATTTTCTACAGCAAGCCATACCGGGGTTCCGATTCGAGCCTGCACAGCAAAGCGATGATCTTCGACCAGCAGAAATCCTTCATCGGCTCGTTCAACTTCGACCCGCGCTCGCTGCTGTGGAACACCGAGGTCGGGGTGCTGGTAGACAGCCCCGAACTCGCTGTCTATGTGCGCAAGGCGGCGCTGGAAGGTATGGCGCCGCCTCTGAGTTATGAGGTGAAACTGGAAAACAATCAGATCGTCTGGGTGACCGAAGACGACGGAAAAATGCACACATTGACCGATGAACCGGGAAGCTGGTGGCGCCATTTCAATGGGTGGATGAGCACCGCCGTGGGACTGGAGAAGATGCTCTAACCCACAATAAACACCCCTGTAGGAGCGAGCCTGCTCGCGATGGTGTGTCAGCCACACAGGTTTGACTGACACACCATCGCGAGCAGGCTCGCTCCTACATTTCGGGGTCAGGCAGGTTCAGCAACCGTGCCGAACGCACCTTGGCGCGACAGCAAAATCACCAGTCCGAACGCCCCCGCCGCCATCAACAACGGCAACGCATGACCGCTGATCCACTGACTACCGGCGCCAGCCGCCAATGGTCCGACCAGGCAACCAATGCCCCACAACTGCGCAATATGCGCATTGGCCCGTACCAGCGCATCGTCGCGATAACGCTCGCCAATCAGGATCAGCGACAAGGTGAACAAGCCCCCGGCACTGGCGCCGAACAACACCCACAATGGCCAGATCAGCAACGTGTCGATCAGCAATGGAATCGCCAGGCTCGAGAGCATCAGCACCACAGCGCAACCGGTGAACAACGTACGTCGCGACAAGCGATCCGCCAGTGCGCCAATCGGCAATTGCAGCAAGGCATCGCCCACCACCACGGTGCTGACCATCGCCAACGCGATTTCCGTGGTAAAGCCCTGGCGCAGGCAATAGACCGGCAGCAAGGTCAGGATCATCGCCTCGAACGCCGCGAACAGCGCCACGCCCCAAGCAATCGCCGGCAGACCTCGGCAAAAGCCCCACAAGTCGCTGAAGGTCACGCTGCAGGCTTCGCTGGTCGGCGCACCGCTGCGGCCGAGCAACAGGAACGGCGCCACCGTCAGCAAACCTACGCCGACCCAGAATCCATAATCGTGCTCAGTCCCCAGAACACCCAACAACAAAGGCCCGGCCAGCTGACTCAGCGCATAGCTGCTGCCATACAGCGCCACCAACCGGCCGCGCCATTGCTCGACCACCAACTGGTTGATCCAGCTTTCACCCAAGATAAAGACGAGGGTCAGGATCACCCCGATCATCAGCCGCAGCACCAGCCACACCGGATAACTCGGCAACAGTGCCAGCAAACCGATGGAGGCCGCCCCGGCCCACAGGCACAAGCGCATCAGATTGGCCGTGCCGAGGCGAGCCGCCAGATGGCTGGAGATCTTCGCCCCCAGCAATACGCCAATCGCCGGCATCGCGGCCATTACGCCGATGGCAAACGAACCGTAACCCCAGCCTTCCAGGCGAAACGAAACCAGCGGCATGCTGACACCCAGGGCCAGGCCGACACTCAAGACAGACGCCAACACGGCGAAATAAGTCGCCCAACGCATGTTCCACGCTCCTGTGGATATTTTTTGTGCAACACAAAACACTGTGGGAGCGAGCCTGCTCGCGATGACGGAGCAACATTCAACATTTTCGTCGACTGTTACACCGCAATCGCGAGCAGGCTCGCTCCCACAGGGGATTCGCGTCCTGAGGGGGAACCTGTTTTAGACAGGCTCCCCTACTGGCTTACAACTTGATCCAGGTCGCCTTCAGCTCGGTGTACTTGTCGAACGCATGCAGCGATTTGTCACGGCCGTTACCCGACTGCTTGAAGCCGCCAAACGGTGCGGTCATGTCGCCACCATCGTACTGGTTGACCCACACGCTACCGGCACGCAATGCACGGGCGGTCAGATGCGCCTTCGAGATGTCCTTGGTCCACACCGCAGCAGCCAGGCCGTAAGGCGTGTCGTTGGCAATCGCGACGGCTTCTTCGGCGGTATCGAAAGCGATGACCGACAGCACCGGGCCAAAGATTTCTTCCTGGGCGATTTTCATCGCGTTGCTGACGCCGTCGAAAATCGTCGGCTCAACGTAGGTGCCGCCGGTTTCCTGCAGCGTGCGCTTGCCGCCAGCAACCAGTTTGGCGCCGTCGGTGTGGCCGGATTCGATGTAGGACAGCACGGTGTTCATCTGCTGGGTGTCCACCAGCGCGCCGACGTTGGTCGCCGGGTCCAGCGGGTTGCCCGGCTTCCAGGCCTTCAAGGCCTCGATCACCAGCGGCAGGAATTGGTCCTTGATCGAACGTTCGACCAGCAGGCGCGAACCGGCGGTGCAGACTTCGCCCTGGTTGAAGGCGATGGCGCCCGCAGCCGCTTCCGCAGCTTCCTGCAGGTTCGGCGCATCGGCGAACACGATGTTCGGGCTCTTGCCGCCAGCTTCGAGCCAGACGCGCTTCATGTTCGATTCGCCCGAGTAGATCAGCAGTTGCTTGGCGATCTTGGTCGAACCGGTGAACACCAGCGTGTCGACATCGTTGTGCAGGGCCAGGGCCTTGCCGACCGTGTGACCGTAGCCCGGCAGCACGTTCAGTACGCCTTTCGGGATGCCGGCTTCAACGGCCAGCGCCGCGATGCGGATGGCGGTCAGCGGTGATTTTTCGGATGGCTTGAGGATCACCGAGTTACCGGTGGACAGCGCCGGGCCGAGTTTCCAGCAGGCCATCATCAGCGGGAAGTTCCACGGCACGATGGCACCGACAACGCCAACCGGCTCGCGAGTGACCAGACCCAACTGATCGTGCGGGGTCGCAGCGACTTCGTCGTAGATCTTGTCGATAGCCTCACCGCTCCAGCTCAGGGCTTGCGCCGCGCCGGGAACGTCGATGTACAGCGAATCGCTGATTGGCTTGCCCATATCGAGGGTTTCAAGCAGGGCCAGCTCTTCGGCGTGCTGTTTCAGCAGGCCGGCAAAACGGATCATGGTGGCTTTGCGTTTGGTCGGGGCCAAACGCGACCAGGCGCCGGAATTGAACGTGGCGCGAGCGTTTTCAACAGCGCGCTGGGCGTCGGCGGCGTCACAGCTGGCAATCTTGCCCAGCAGACGGCCATCGACCGGACTGATGCACTCGAAGGTCTCGCTGGAGACGGCATCAGTGTATTCGCCATTGATGTAGGCACGGCCTTCGATCTTCAGATCGCGAGCCCGTTGTTCCCAATCGGCACGAGTCAGGGTGGTCATTCGAGTGTCCTCCTCTTATTGAATACGAGCGCCCCGCGTTCTTCGCGGACGTCCCCAGGAATTCTGCCCAGCCAGCCTGCAATTCGGCTGAAGGCAACCGTCACCCTAAACCAGTGGCCGGGGTTGTTTCAATATATTTGACATAAGGTCGGTAAACGGCCTTGCGGTGTTCATTTTAATAAACATAGACTTTAGGCTTTCCAGCCATCTTTCCAGCCACTCGCGCCGCAATCACGGGGGATAACAATAATGAGCATCCAGAATATCGTCGATTTTAGCCAAGCCACTACCGAGCCCGAGCGTTACAGGCCGGACCCGGCGAAAATCTTGAAGGGCGACCCCGAGCAAGTGGTTTACAACCACTACAACAGCCCTTGCGGCCAGTTGAATGCCGGCGTGTGGGAAGGCGCGGTTGGCCAGTGGACGGTGAACTTCACCGAGCACGAATACTGCGAAATCGTTCAGGGTGTTTCAGTGCTGCGTGACCTCGACGGCAATGCCAAGACACTGCGCGTGGGTGATCGCTTCGTGATCCCGGCGGGCTTTCGTGGCACCTGGGAAGTGCTGGAGCCGTGCCGCAAGATTTATGTGGCGTTTGAACAGAAGGCCTGAAGACTTGCGTTGTTCGGGCCGGCCTCTTCGCGGGCAAGCCTCGCTCCTACAGTGGATTGCGTCCGCCCTGTAGGAGCGAGGCTTTCCCGCGAAGGGGCCCTAACAGGAAACGCAAAACCCTCAGGCAACAAAAAAGGCCCGTATCTCGCGATACGGGCCTTTTTCGTAAGAGGGAAAAATCAATTACTTGATTTTGCCTTCTTTGTAGATCACGTGCTTGCGAACAACCGGATCAAATTTCTTGATCTCGATTTTGTCCGGAGTAGTGCGCTTGTTCTTGTCGGTAGTGTAGAAGTGACCAGTACCGGCGCTCGAAATCAAACGAATCAATTCACGCATGATTAGCTCCCTTAGATCTTGCCAGCGGCGCGGATTTCGGCCAGCACGACAGTGATGCCACGCTTGTCGATGATACGCATGCCTTTGGCAGATACGCGCAGACGCACGAAACGTTTCTCTTCTTCAACCCAGAAGCGGTGATGCTGCAGGTTCGGCAGGAAACGACGACGGGTTTTGTTGTTTGCGTGGGAAATGTTATTCCCAGTCACCGGACCCTTACCGGTAACTTGACATACTCTCGACATGCCTCAGCCCTCTAAAACCACATGCCCAACCCGGCATGGGTTGGCCGCTTAATCTCTCAGTCATTTGGCGCCAGGCGCCGCGTTTCTTTAGAGGTCTTACCGGCTACACCTACAGTGAAGGAACCGGGCCCCTAGAAAAGAGCGCTGCTTTATACCAGAAAGACTGAGGTGCAACAACATTCCGTGCGCACCGACTTGATAAAAACCCCATTTTTCAGGCTGCGAGCGCCTTGGGTAAAGGCTATCGTCGATAAAGACCGCTCGTCGCAGAAAATCGGCCAACCGGCCAATCCAGGGGTTTTCTCGGCCGGCATTCACCGAAAACGATCGCACATAGTCCCCTTAAAATGAAAAAGGGGATAGTCATTTACAAAAGAGCCCTCTAGGGTAAGCCTTTTCCAGACTGCACTTGCAGATGGGCCTTCGATCTGTAAAGGAATCCGACCATGCGCCTCGCTGCCCTACCGCTGTTGCTCGCCCCGCTTCTACTGAGCCCGCTGGCCCACGCCGCCGCCCTGAGCGTCTGCACCGAGGCCAGCCCGGAAGGGTTCGACGTGGTGCAATACAACTCGCTGACCACCACCAACGCCTCGGCCGACGTGCTGATGAACCGTTTGGTGGACTTCGATACCGCCAGCGGCAAAGTGGTCGCCGGCCTTGCGGACAGCTGGGAAGTCAGCCCGGATGGCCTGACCTACGTGTTCAAGTTGCACCCGCAGGTGAAATTCCACCGCACCGAATACTTCAGTCCGACCCGCGAACTGACCGCCGAAGACGTGAAATTCAGCTTCGAGCGCATGCTCGACCCGGCAAATCCGTGGCACAAAGTGGCGCAGAGCGGCTTCCCGCACGCGCAATCGATGCAATTACCGGCACTGATCAAGAAGATCGACGCGCTGGATCCGCTGACCGTGCGCTTCACCCTCGATCATCCGGAATCGACGTTCCTGCCGACCCTGAGCATGGGCTTCGCCTCGATCTACTCCGCCGAATACGCCGACCAGTTGCTGAAAGCCGGCACCCCGGAGAAGCTCAACAGCCAACCGATCGGCAGCGGCCCGTTCGTGTTCACGCGTTTTCAGAAGGACGCAACGATTCGCTACAAGGCCAACCCGGACTACTTCCGTGGCAAGCCTTCGGTGGACCCGCTGATCTTCGCCATCACCCCAGACGCCAACGTGCGATTGCAGAAACTGCGTCGTAACGAGTGCCAGATCGCCCTCTCGCCCAAACCACTGGACGTACAAGCCGCGCTGAAAGAGCCGACACTGAAAGTCGAAAAGACTGATGCGTTCATGACCGCGTTCGTTGCCATCAACAGCCAACATCCGCCGCTGGACAAGCCTGAAGTGCGCCAGGCGATCAACCTCGCGTTCGACAAGGCCAACTACGTCAAAGCCGTGTTCGAAGACACCGCCGAAGCCGCCAACGGCCCGTATCCGCCAAATACCTGGAGCTACGCCAAAGGCTTGCCGGGCTACGCGCATGACGTTGAAAAAGCCAAGGCATTGATGGCCAAGGCTGGCCTGAAAGACGGTTTCCAGACGACGATCTGGACCCGCCCGTCCGGAAGCCTGCTGAACCCCAACCCAAGCCTCGGCGCGCAACTGCTCCAGTCGGACCTGGCGGAAATCGGCATTCAGGCCGAGATACGCGTGATCGAATGGGGCGAAGTGATCCGCCGCGCCAAGGCCGGCGAACACGACCTGCTGTTCATGGGCTGGGCTGGCGACAACGGCGACCCGGACAACTTCCTGACGCCGCAGTTCTCCTGCGCGGCGGTCAAGTCCGGCACCAACTTCGCCCGTTACTGCAACCAGGACCTGGACAAGCTGATCAGTGCCGGCAAGACCACCTCCGAGCAAGGTGTACGCACCAAGCTCTATGAACAGGCTCAGGCGCAGATCCAGCAGCAGGCGCTGTGGCTACCGCTGGCCCACCCGACGGCCTTCGCGCTGATGCGCAAGGAAGTAGACGGGTACTCGGTCAGCCCCTTCGGCCGCCAGGACTACTCCAAGGTCAACCTCAAATAACAGCCACACGCAAAACCTTGTAGGAGCCAGCTTGCTGGCGATGGCGTCAGCACATTCAACACCCAAGCTGAATTTACTGGCCTCATCGCCAGCAAGCCGGCTCCTACAGAGTCCTGCTACATCCACCCATACTCGGCCATCGACAGCGGGTCACCGTCGCCGATGATGAAATGGTCGAGTATCCGCACATCGATCAAGTCCAGCGCCTCTTGCAGGCGCTTGGTCAGCTTTCGGTCGGCATGACTAGGGTCGGGATTGCCTGAGGGATGGTTGTGGCAAAGGATCAAAGCTGCGGCGTTGTGAGCCAAAGCACGCTTGACCACCTGACGCGGATAAACGCTGGTGCAGTCGATAGAGCCGCGAAACAGTGATTCAAACGCCAGCACTCGATGTTTCGAATCGAGGAACAGACAACCAAATACTTCATGAGGCTCATGTCGCAGCATCGACTTGAGGTAATCACGCACCATCAGCGGATTCTCCAACACGGAGCTGTGGCGCAAGCGCTCAGCCAGATGCCGACGGGCCATTTCCAACACTGCCTGCAACTGCGCAAACTTTGCCGGCCCGAGCCCCAACTGTCCGCTGAATGCCTTTAGATCGGCCTCCAGCAAGGCGCGCAGGCTGCCAAATTGACTCAACAAATGTCGCGCCAGATCCA
The DNA here is from genome assembly GCF_014852325.1 of Pseudomonas sp. PDM01. NCBI lineage: Bacteria > Pseudomonadati > Pseudomonadota > Gammaproteobacteria > Pseudomonadales > Pseudomonadaceae > Pseudomonas > Pseudomonas sp. PDM01. Next base: position 286,742 of record NZ_JACVBK010000002.1, on the reverse strand, counting down.
CTGCGCTTTTACCCGACACGCCAGTCCGTAAAAAAATCGCCAACAGCTCAGCGTCCGAAAGGCTCGCCGAACCCAACTCCAGTAACCTCTCCCGCGGCCGCTCGGCCACCGGCCAATCGCGAATACTCATAGCACCTCCCTGTCTGTGGGCGCCGCTGTTCCGTAGCGGTCGCTGTGATATCGTAGCCCATCTTTTTTGTGGGCGATTTCACTCCTGGGGAGGGGGTATCGCTACGCAGTCATCAACGAAATGAAAGGCAGACCTATGCAGCGGCTGTATCGGAAACGCATCGTTCTGGGCGTCGGCGGCGGTATTGCTGCCTACAAGAGCGCCGATCTGGTTCGCCGCCTGATCGATCAGGGCGCCGAAGTGCGCGTGGTCATGACCCGTGGCGGTGCCGAGTTCATCACTCCGCTGACCATGCAGGCCCTGTCCGGGCACCCGGTTCACCTGGACCTGCTGGACCCGGCGGCCGAAGCGGCGATGGGCCACATCGAACTCGCCAAGTGGGCCGACATGGTGCTGATCGCTCCGGCGACCGCGGACCTGATCGCCCGTCTGGCCCAAGGCATCGCCGACGACCTGCTGACCACGCTGGTGCTCGCCACCGACGCCGTGGTCGCCGTCGCTCCGGCGATGAACCAGGCCATGTGGCGCGACCCGGCGACCCAGGCCAACCTGCAAACCCTCGAAAGCCGCAGCATCAAGGCCTTCGGCCCGGCCTCGGGCAGCCAGGCCTGTGGTGACGTTGGTCTGGGCCGCATGCTCGAAGCCGTCGAACTCGCCCAATGCGCGGCGGACTGCTTCCAGCGTCAGGCGCTGACCGGTAAACACGTACTGATCACCGCCGGCCCGACCCAGGAAAACATCGACCCGGTGCGCTACATCACCAACCACAGCTCTGGGAAAATGGGCTTTGCCCTGGCCGAAGCCGCCGTTGAAGCAGGCGCCCGCGTGACCCTGATCACCGGCCCGGTGCACCTGCCGACGCCGGATCGCGTCACCCGCATCGACGTGGTCAGCGCCCGCGACATGCTCGCCGCTTGCGAAGCCGCGATCCCTTGCGACCTGTTCATCGCCTCGGCAGCAGTCGCGGACTACCGCCCGGAAGTCGTCGCCCCACAGAAACTCAAGAAAGACCCTACGAACGGCGACGGCTTGCTACTACAAATGGTGCGCAACCCAGACATTCTGGCCACCATCGCCACGCGCCCCGACCGTCCTTTCAGCGTCGGTTTCGCCGCTGAAACCGAACACCTGCTCGATTACGCTGCGCGCAAGTTGAAAGACAAGAACCTCGATTTGATCGTCGCCAACGACGTCGCCAACCCGAGCATTGGCTTCAACAGCGAAGAAAACGCCTGCAGCGTGATCGACCGTGAGCTCCACGCCACACTTTTCGCCCAGACCAGCAAGAGCAAGATTGCTCGCCAGCTGATCACTTTTATCGCCGAACGTCTGAACCAGGTTTAATTTACATGCACGCTTTGCAAGCCAAGATCCTCGACCCACGCATCGGTACCGAATTCCCGCTGCCGCAATACGCCACCCCAGGCTCCGCCGGCCTCGACCTGCGCGCCATGCTGGAAAAAGACATCGTCATCAAACCGGGTGAAACCGTGCTGATCCCGACCGGCCTGTCCGTCTACATTGGCGATCCTGGCCTGGCGGCGCTGATTCTGCCGCGCTCCGGCCTGGGCCATAAGCACGGCATCGTGCTGGGCAACCTGGTCGGCCTGATCGACTCCGATTACCAGGGTCCGTTGATGGTTTCGTGCTGGAACCGTGGCCAGACCGATTTCAACATGGTGGTCGGCGAGCGTTTGGCCCAGCTGGTTCTGGTGCCGGTGGTTCAAGCGCACTTCGAGATGGTCGAAGAGTTCGTTGAAACCGAGCGCGGTGCGGGCGGTTTCGGGCATTCCGGCAAGCATTGATTTCTGGTTTTCAGGCTGGGCGCCCTGCCCGGCCTGAAGGGTGCTCTGCATTTTCAGAATGAAAATTGCATAGCCGTCATCTGGAAGGTTTAACACTGGAAAACAAGGCATTGGCTGGCCAAATCCTGGTTGGCGTTGGTGGCATGGCCTTTTCGCACCACGAACTCTCTGCGAAAAACGCCGTCATACCCTTCAGTTCGAACCCGCCGAAGCGTTCTTCGCGCGCAGGTCCAGCCACTTTCGAGATGGAGCATTCCCACAGATGAGCACCCCAGCCCAAGTCGCACCCAAGTTCCCCGACAGCATTTTCCGCGCGTACGACATTCGCGGCACCGTCCCGGAATTCTTGAACGCTGAAACCGCTTACTGGCTCGGTCGCGCCATTGGCGCCCAAAGCCTGGCCCAGGACGAACCGAACGTCTCCGTTGGCCGCGACGGTCGCCTGTCCGGCCCGGAACTGGTCGAGCAACTGATCAAAGGCCTGGCCGAGGCCGGTTGCCACGTCAGCGACGTCGGCCTGGTGCCAACGCCGGCGCTGTATTACGCCGCCAACGTACTGGCTGGCAAATCCGGCGTAATGCTCACCGGCAGCCACAACCCGTCGAACTACAACGGCTTCAAGATCGTCATCGCTGGTGACACCTTGGCCAACGAACAGATCCAGGCCCTGCATGACCGCCTCAAGACCAACAACCTGAGCAGCGGCAAGGGCAGCATCACCAAGGTCGAAATCCTCGACCGCTACAACACCGAAATCGTCCAGGACATCAAACTGGCCCGCCGCCTCAAAGTCGTGGTCGACTGCGGCAACGGCGCGGCCGGCGTGATCGCCCCGCAATTGATCGAAGCGCTGAACTGCGAAGTCATCCCGCTGTTCTGCGAAGTCGACGGCAACTTCCCGAACCACCACCCGGACCCGGGCAAGCCTGAAAACCTTGTCGACCTGATCGCCAAGGTCAAGGAAACCAACGCCGACATCGGCCTGGCCTTCGACGGCGACGGCGACCGCGTTGGCGTAGTGACCAATACCGGCAGCATCGTCTACCCGGACCGCCTGCTGATGCTGTTCGCCCGCGACGTTGTGGCGCGCAACCCGGACGCGGAAATCATCTTCGACGTCAAATGCACCCGCCGCCTGACGCCGCTGATCAAGGAATACGGCGGTCGCCCGCTAATGTGGAAGACCGGTCATTCGTTGATCAAAAAGAAAATGAAACAAACCGGCGCCCTGTTGGCCGGCGAAATGAGTGGGCACATTTTCTTCAAGGAACGCTGGTTCGGTTTCGACGATGGCATTTACAGCGCCGCACGGCTGCTGGAAATCCTCAGCAAGGAAAAATCCACCGCGGAAGAGCTGTTTGCGACCTTCCCGAATGATATTTCTACGCCGGAAATCAATATCCATGTGACCGAAGAGAGCAAATTCAGCATCATTGATGCATTGCACGACGCGAAGTGGGGCGAAGGCGCCGACCTGACCACCATCGACGGCGTGCGAGTCGACTATGCCAAAGGCTGGGGCCTGGTGCGCGCCTCCAACACCACACCGGTGCTGGTGCTGCGCTTCGAGGCCGATGACGAGGCTGAATTGCAACGCATCAAGGACGTTTTCAAAGTCCAGTTGAAGCGTGTTGCACCTGATCTCCAACTACCGTTCTGATTCACCCGGAGCCCTGAATGACCCTCGAACGCGAAGCCGCCGCCAACACCGCCAAGGTCCTGTCCGAAGCGCTGCCTTACATCCGCCGCTATGTCGGCAAGACGCTGGTGATCAAATACGGCGGCAACGCGATGGAAAGCGAGGAGCTGAAAACCGGCTTCGCCCGCGACATCGTGCTGATGAAAGCCGTCGGGATTAACCCGGTGGTGGTTCACGGCGGCGGCCCGCAAATCGGCGATCTGCTCAAGCGACTGTCGATCGAGAGCCACTTTGTCGATGGCATGCGCGTCACCGACGCGGCAACCATGGACGTGGTGGAAATGGTCCTGGGCGGTCAGGTCAACAAAGACATCGTCAACCTGATCAACCGTCATGGCGGCAGCGCCATCGGCCTGACCGGTAAAGACGCCGAGCTGATTCGTGCGAAAAAGCTGACCGTCACCCGCCAGACGCCGGAGATGACCCAACCGGAAATCATCGACATCGGTCACGTCGGTGAAGTGGTCGGCATCAATACCGATCTGCTGAACCTGCTGGTCAAAGGCGACTTCATCCCGGTGATCGCGCCAATCGGCGTCGGTGCCAACGGCGAGTCGTACAACATCAACGCCGACCTGGTGGCCGGCAAGGTGGCCGAAGCGCTGAAAGCCGAGAAATTGATGCTGCTGACCAACATCGCCGGGTTGATGGACAAGTCGGGCCAGGTCCTGACCGGCCTGAGCACTCAGCAGGTCGACGACCTGATTGCCGACGGCACGATCTACGGTGGCATGCTGCCGAAGATCCGTTGTGCGCTGGAAGCGGTTCAGGGTGGCGTGGGCAGCTCGCTGATCATTGATGGTCGCGTGCCGAATGCGATCTTGCTGGAAATCTTCACCGATACCGGCGTGGGTACTTTGATCAGCAATCGCAAGCGTCACTAAGCGATAGCGCATACAAAAAGACCCCGCTCAGCCTGGCTGAGCGGGGTCTTTTTTTGTGCGGACGTGCGCCTGATAAATCGCGGCGCCGCCATCGCCGGCAAGCCGGCTCCTACAAAATCGATGAGATCCCTGTAGGAGCTGGCTTGCCAGCGATGGCGGCGTGCCTGGCACACCGCGTTGCATTGATCGCCAGCAAGCCGGCTCCTACAGAGTTAAACGCCGAATTGGGCGCGGTAGGCTTCTACGGCTGGCAGGTGTTGCTTGAGCTGTGGATCGTCGGCCAGGAACTCCAGCACCTGATTCAGCGAAACAATGCTGATCACCGGAATGCCAAAATCACGCTCCACTTCCTGGATCGCCGACAATTCACCATTGCCACGCTCCTGACGGTTCAGGGCGATGAGCACGCCTGCCGCCTTGGCGCCGTCCTGGGAAGCGATGATCTGCATCACTTCGCGGATCGCGGTGCCAGCGGTGATCACGTCGTCGATGATCAGCACATCGCCGGTCAACGGCGCGCCGACCAGGCTGCCGCCTTCGCCATGGGCCTTGGCCTCTTTGCGGTTGAAGCACCATGGCAAATCACGGTCGTGATGTTCAGCCAGGGCCACTGCGGTGGTCGCCGCCAAAGGGATGCCTTTGTAGGCAGGGCCAAACAATACGTCGAAGGGAATGCCGCTCTCGACGATGGCCGCCGCGTAGAAACGACCCAGCTGCGCCAGGGCCGAACCCGAGTTGAACAGGCCGGCATTGAAGAAGTATGGACTGGTACGCCCGGACTTCAGGGTGAACTCACCGAAGCGCAAAACGCCGCGATCGATGGCAAAACGAATGAAATCGCGCTGATACGCTTGCATGAAAAAAACCCCAAATACCACGGATTTAGCTAATTAGGTTGACGCCGTGTATCATACACGCACGCGATTTTTGGGGCCATTTATGCGGATCATCAGTGTGAACGTCAATGGTATTCAGGCTGCAGTGGAGCGAGGTTTGCTCAGTTGGCTGCAAGCACAGAATGCCGACGTCATCTGCCTGCAGGACACCCGCGCCTCCGCCTTTGAACTGGACGATCCAGCCTTCCAACTGGATGGCTACTTCCTTTATGCCTGCGAAGCCGAAGTTCCCGCCCAGGGTGGCGTGGCTTTGTATTCGCGGTTGCAGCCGAAGGCAGTCATCAGCGGTCTCGGTTTCGAGACGGCCGACCGCTACGGGCGCTACCTGCAAGCCGATTTCGACAAGGTCAGCATCGCGACCTTGCTGCTCCCTTCGGGGCAGAACGGCGATGAAGACTTGAACCAGAAGTTCAAGCTAATGGACGACTTCGCCCGTTATCTGGATAAACAGCGACGCAAACGTCGCGAGTACATTTACTGTGGCTCGCTGTACGTGGCGCAACAGAAGCTGGATATCAAGAACTGGCGCGACAGCCAGCAATCCCCGGGCTTCCTGGCACCTGAGCGTGCCTGGATGGACGAGATTGTCGGCAACATGGGTTATGTCGATGCCCTGCGCGAAGTCAGCCGTGAAGGTGATCAGTACAGCTGGTGGCCGGACAATGAGCAGGCTGAGATGCTCAACCTGGGCTGGCGCTTCGATTACCAGATACTGACGCCGGGCCTGCGCCGCTTTGTACGTAGCGCTCGCTTGCCACGTCAGCCACGGTTTTCGCAGCATGCACCACTGATCGTGGACTACGACTGGACGCTGACCATCTAGACGTCGTTTCGCAGACACAAAAAAGCCGACAGCAGTGTCGGCTTTTTTGTGGGCGCCTCATTCTTGTAGGAGCGAGGCTTGCCCGCGAAAGCGATTTAACAGCCGACATTTATGCCGGATGTGACGGCCTCTTCGCGGGCAAGCCTCGCTCCTACAGGGCGGTGTCGCCTATTTGATCAACCGCCAAGTGAACGGATACCGATACGGCACCCCTTCATTGGCCTTCACGCCAGCAATGATCGTCAACACCAACGCACCGATCGCCAGCAACCCGAACAGGAAGAACCCGATGATCAACACCATCAACAGGAAGCAGATGGCCGAAGCGATGGCGACGGTGATCTGAAAGTTCAGCGCCTCCTTGCCCTGCGCATCGACAAACGGGTCCATCTCGCGCTTCATCTGCCAGAGAATCAGCGGGCCGATCAGCGTGCCGAACGGAATCCAGATCCCCAGCAAGGCGGACAGGTGACAAAACATCGCCCATTGCCGAACTTCTTTGCTCGGGACGGGAAGCAGCTCTTGCTCGTCACTCATGTTGTCCTCCTTGTCTGGGATGGTTCCGGTCAGTCAGCCAGTGCAGCCTTTTGCAGTTCGAAGATTTCGGTCATGCCTTTCTTCGCCAATTCAAGCATAGCGGTCAACTCTTCAGGCTGGAACGGCGCGCCTTCGGCAGTACCCTGAACTTCGATGAAGCCGCCAGTGCTGGTCATCACCACGTTCAGGTCAGTCTCGGCAGCCGAGTCTTCCAGGTAGTCGAGGTCGAGCACAGGCTCGCCCTGGTACATGCCTACCGAAACGGCGGCGATCATTTGCTTGAGCGGGTCGCCACCTTTCAGGCCGCCGCGCTTCTTGATCACTTTCAAGGCATCGACCAGCGCAACCATCGCGCCGGTGATGGACGCGGTGCGGGTGCCGCCGTCAGCCTGGATCACGTCGCAGTCGACGTACAGGGTGACGTCGCCCAGTTTGGACATGTCCAGCGAGGCGCGCAGCGAACGACCGATCAGACGCTGGATTTCCAGGGTGCGGCCGCCTTGCTTGCCGCGGCTCGCTTCACGCTGGTTACGCTCGCCGGTGGCGCGCGGCAGCATGCCGTATTCGGCGGTCAACCAGCCTTGGCCCTGACCTTTGAGGAAACGCGGCACGCCGTTTTCGACGCTGACGGTGCAGATGACTTTGGTATCACCGAACTCGACCAGTACGGATCCCTCGGCGTGTTTGGTGTAGTTGCGGGTAATGCGGATCGAGCGGAGCTGATCGGCAGCGCGACCACTTGGACGTTTCATAGGGAATACCTGTACGGGGGACGGAAAACTGCCGAGCATTATAGAGCCGCGCGCCAGTACTGGGCACTTCTAAAAAATCCGCCCGACGATTGAAGGCTCTGGCTTGAGCTTGGAACAGCGCTTTACCGACGGCCTGCAGCCCTTTGTCACACCGTGTGTTTGGGCGCATCCGCCCCACTGCGCTACAATCCTGCGCCTTTGCTGCCTGTCGGCTTTAATTCACAGATAGCGGGTCCGCGAAACCTTTGGTAACGCATCGACCTGCATTGCGAGGTACCTCCATGGTGCACAGCATGACCGCCTTCGCCCGCGTCGAGAAAGCCGGCGTCCAAGGCACCCTGAGCTGGGAACTGCGCTCGGTCAACAGCCGCTACCTGGAACCGCACTTGCGTCTGCCGGAGTCGTTTCGCGATCTCGAAGGCGCGGTCCGCGAAGCGCTGCGCCAAGGCATCTCCCGAGGCAAACTCGAATGCACCCTGCGCTTCACCGAAGAGAACACCGATAAACCCCTGCAAGTGGATCGCGAGCGCGCCGCGCAATTGGTTGCGGCCGCCGAGACCATCGCCGGCCTGATCAAGAACCCGGCCGCGCTGAACCCGCTGGAAGTCCTGGCCTGGCCCGGCGTGCTGGTGGGCGATGCCACCGACCCGCAAGCCCTGAATGCCGAAGCGCTGGCGCTGTTCAACGAAGGCCTGAAGGAACTCAAGGCTGGCCGCGAGCGCGAAGGCGCGGAGCTGGCACGGCTGATCAACGATCGCCTGACGTCCATTGAAGAAGACGTGGTGACCCTGCGTGAACTGGTCCCGCAGATGCTCGCCACCCAGCGCCAGAAAGTCCTCGACCGCTTCGCCGACATGAAGGCGGAAATGGACCCGCAGCGTCTGGAGCAGGAAATGGTCATGCTCGCTCAGAAGAGCGACGTCGCCGAAGAACTGGATCGCCTGAGCACTCATATCATCGAAGTTCGCCGGGTACTCAAGTCCGGCGGCGCTGCCGGCCGGCGCCTCGACTTCCTGATGCAGGAGCTCAACCGCGAAGCCAACACACTGGGCTCCAAAGCCTTCGACCCGCGCAGCACTCAGGCGGCGGTCAACCTCAAGGTGTTGATCGAGCAGATGCGCGAACAAGTGCAGAATATTGAGTAAGGCAAACCCGACATGACCCACAGCACCGGCACCCTGTACATCATTTCCGCCCCTTCGGGCGCGGGCAAGAGCAGCCTGGTCAAGGCCCTGACCGACGCTGATGCGGAGATCCGCGTCTCGGTCTCCCACACCACCCGCGCCATGCGCCCCGGTGAAGTGGACGGGGTGAACTATCACTTCGTCGAACGCAGCGAGTTCGTGAAGATGATCGAGCACGGCGATTTCCTTGAGCGCGCCGAAGTATTCGGCAACCTCTACGGCACTTCGCAAAGCCACCTGCAGCAGACCCTGGACGAAGGCCACGACCTGATTCTGGAAATCGACTGGCAAGGCGCCGAGCAAGTGCGCAAGTTGATGCCCCAGGCCCGCTCGATCTTCATTCTGCCGCCGTCCCTGCAGGCCTTGCACCAGCGCCTGACCAATCGCGGCCAGGACAGCGACGAGATCATTGACGGCCGCATGCGTGAAGCCGTCAGCGAGATGAGCCACTACGTTGACTACGACTACCTGATCATCAACGACGATTTCGCCCATGCCCTGCGCGATTTGCAGGCGATTTTCCGTGCCAATCAGCTGCATCAGAAGCGTCAGCAGCAGCGCAACGGCAAACTTTTGGCTGAATTGCTCGGCTAAACAGCTCTTCCCAAAACCGCTGCAAGGGCTTTACATTGGCACTTGCAGCGCGTTGAAGGGCTTGGTCAAAAAATCAGCGCTTCCCTAATCGCTGGTGATTTTTTAAACTGTTGAGTCCGCTCGCCCAACCGGGCAGCGCGCATATTGCATTCGCTCCGAGGAATACCATGGCCCGCGTAACCGTTGAAGACTGCCTAGAACACGTGGAAAACCGCTTTGAGCTGGTCATGCTCTCTACCAAGCGTGCCCGTCAACTGGCCACCGGTGGCAAAGAGCCGCTGGTTCAGTGGGAAAACGACAAGCCTACCGTTGTAGCGCTGCGTGAAATCGCTGAAGGCCTGATGAGCTACGAGTTCATCGCCGAGCAAGAAATCGTCCAGGATGAACCGCTGTTCGCAGCGTTCGAGGACGAGTCCAACGAGGCCGTCTAAGCCTATGCCTGGTCGACGTAGCACGGCGCGGGGTCACAGCGAACGGCAGGAGTCATCATGCCGAGCATAGACGCCCTCGCCGATCGCTTATCGACCTACCTCGGCAAGGACCAGGTCAACCTGGTCCGCCGAGCGTACTTCTACGCCGAACAAGCCCACGACGGCCAACGCCGCCGCAGTGGCGAGGCGTACGTCACGCATCCTCTTGCGGTGGCGAATATTCTTGCCGACATGCACATGGACCATCAGAGCTTGATGGCTGCGATGCTGCATGACGTGATCGAAGACACCGGTATTGCCAAGGAAGCGCTGCAAGCGCAGTTCGGCGAAACCGTGGCCGAACTGGTCGATGGCGTCAGCAAGCTGACCCAGATGAACTTCGAGACCAAGGCCGAAGCCCAGGCCGAAAACTTCCAGAAAATGGCCATGGCCATGGCGCGCGACATTCGCGTGATCCTGGTCAAGCTCGCCGACCGCCTGCACAACATGCGCACGCTGGAAGTCCTGTCCGGTGAGAAACGCCGGCGGATCGCCAAGGAAACCCTGGAAATCTATGCGCCCATCGCCAACCGGCTGGGCATGCACGCCATCCGCATAGAGTTCGAAGACCTCGGCTTCAAGGCCATGCACCCGATGCGTTCCGCGCGGATCAACCAGGCGGTCAAACGCGCCCGGGGCAACCGCAAGGAAATCGTCAACAAGATCGAAGAATCCCTCGGCCACTGCCTGGCCATCGATGGGATTCAGGGCGAAGTCAGCGGTCGCCAGAAACACCTCTACGGCATCTACAAGAAAATGCGCGGCAAACGTCGGGCCTTCAACGAGATCATGGACGTCTACGCGTTCCGGATCATCGTCGACAAGGTCGATACCTGCTACCGCGTGCTGGGTGCTGTACACAATTTGTACAAACCGCTGCCGGGGCGCTTCAAGGATTACATCGCGATCCCCAAGGCCAACGGCTACCAGTCGTTGCACACCACGTTGTTCGGCATGCACGGTGTTCCGATCGAGATCCAGATCCGCACCCGTGAAATGGAAGAGATGGCCAACAACGGCATCGCCGCCCATTGGCTGTACAAATCCAGCGGCGACGAGCAGCCCAAAGGCACTCACGCCCGCGCCCGCCAGTGGGTCAAAGGCGTGCTGGAAATGCAGCAACGCGCCGGCAACTCGCTGGAATTCATCGAAAGCGTGAAGATCGACCTGTTCCCGGACGAGGTCTACGTGTTCACGCCCAAAGGCCGGATCATGGAGCTGCCCAAAGGCTCCACGGCGGTCGACTTCGCTTACGCGGTGCACACCGACGTCGGCAACAGCTGCATTGCCTGTCGGATCAATCGTCGTCTCGCGCCGCTGTCCGAACCGCTGCAAAGCGGCTCCACGGTCGAGATCGTCAGCGCTCCCGGCGCGCGGCCGAACCCGGCGTGGCTCAACTTCGTGGTCACCGGCAAGGCGCGGACCCACATCCGCCATGCGCTGAAACTGCAACGTCGCTCCGAATCCATCAGCCTCGGCGAACGCCTGCTGAACAAGGTCCTCAACGGTTTCGACAGCGCCCTGGACAAAGTCCCGGCCGAGCGCGTCAAGGCCATGCTCACCGAGTACCGCCTCGAACTGATCGAAGACCTGCTCGAAGACATCGGCCTGGGCAATCGCATGGCTTACGTCGTCGCCCGCCGCCTGCTGGGCGAAGGCGAACAGCTGCCAAGCGCGGAAGGCCCGCTGGCGATTCGCGGCACCGAAGGTCTGGTGCTCAGCTACGCCAAGTGCTGCACGCCGATCCCGGGCGACCCGATTGTCGGTCACCTGTCGGCGGGCAAAGGCATGGTTGTGCACCTCGACAACTGCCGCAACATCAGCGAAATACGCCACAACCCGGAAAAATGCATCCAGCTCTCGTGGGCCAAGGATGTCACCGGCGAATTCAACGTCGAGCTGCGCGTCGAGCTGGAACACCAGCGCGGCTTGATCGCACTGTTGGCCAGCAGCGTCAACGCGGCCGACGGCAATATCGAAAAAATCAGCATGGACGAACGCGATGGTCGCATCAGCGTGGTCCAACTGGTGGTCAGCGTGCACGACCGTGTGCATCTGGCCCGCGTGATCAAGAAACTGCGCGCACTGACCGGGGTGATCCGCATCACCCGCATGCGCGCCTAAGCCAACCTATTACAAGGAGTCATTCATGACCAAGACTGTTATCACCAGCGATAAGGCCCCGGCCGCCATCGGCACTTACTCCCAGGCGATCAAGGCTGGCAACACCGTTTACATGTCGGGTCAGATTCCTCTGGACCCGAAAACCATGGAACTGGTTGAAGGCTTCGAAGCCCAGACCGTCCAGGTGTTCGAGAACCTGAAAGCCGTGGCCGAAGCCGCTGGCGGTTCGTTCAAGGACATCGTCAAACTGAACATCTTCCTCACCGACCTGAGCCACTTCGCCAAGGTCAACGAGATCATGGGCAAGTACTTCGACCAGCCATACCCTGCCCGTGCCGCCATCGGCGTAGCGGCCCTGCCAAAGGGTTCGCAGGTTGAAATGGATGCCATTCTGGTCATCGAGTAATGCGTTCGGCGCAGCCCGAAAGGCTGCGCCAATGCCGTATGTATAAAAAGCGTTTTGAAAGGATTCCACCATGCGCACTGCGCTTGCTGTCTCGCTGGTCGCCCTGATCTTGGGCGGATGTGCCAGCAACCCTGCCGACCGCGACATCAGCGGCACCTGGATCAATCAGGTGGCGATCGATGCTGCGTCCAAAGGCGGCCCCCTGCGCGAAGCGCTCCAGGCTTATGGTCCGAACCTGGAATGGGACGTCAACACCAAGGCCGGTCAGGCCCGCTACACCAACGGTTTTGAGAACGTCGAAGGCAAGCTGCTGGGCGAAGCGTCCGGCGCCTGGAAAGTCGACTTCTACGGCAGTTCCGCGAGCGAGCTGAAGCGTGATGGCAAGCAATTGGCCCAAGTCGCCAGCGACAACGAACCCGCACAGGTCTTCGACCGCGCGCTGATCTCGGTGCCGGATGGCGCACCGATGGGTGCCAGCTTCGAACGCGCGCTGTATTCCGCCTACATGGGCGGCAACTGGAAAGTCGTCAGCGGTCCTGGCGAAGGCAGCTCCGTGCAGTTCCAGGCCGACGGCCAGGTAACCGGTTTGCCGGGTGCGGATCGCTACGCGCTGTGCCTGGCGGGCGATTGCGCGTCGATGAGCGGCGGCAACGACAACATGTGGTTGCAACTCAAGGGCCAGGGCAACACCTGGATCTTTGCGCGCAAGGGCAAGGAACTGGAGATCCTCCAGGCTGTGAACACCGCGCAGGCAGACGAAATGCCGCAGTTCACGCCGGGTGATCGCAAGTGGTTGCTGGAAAAGCAGTAACCGCAAGCCCCACGCAAAACCAACTGTAGGAGCCGGCTTGCTGGCGATGGCGGTGTATCAGCCAACAGAGATGTTGGATGTTACGGCCTCATCGCCAGCAAGCCGGCTCCTACAGTTGTATGTGGGGCCTGGAAATCAGCAGCGGCCTTCAAGAATGGCGGCGTACCCTTCACGATAGCTCGGGTATTTCGGCACCCAACCCAAGGCCTTCACCCGCGCATTGCTGCACTGCTTGCTGCCCGTGCGCCGCACACTCGCATCGTCAGCCCATTCAGTCACGCCCAGATATTCACGCAACCAATCCACCACTTCGGCCAGCGGTGCAGGCGCGTCGTCGACGCCGATATAAACGTCATCCAACGCCACACCGCGCCGATCCGCCTCAAGCAGAAACGCCAACAAGCCAGCCGCGTCATCCACGTGAATCCGATTGCCATACAACGGCGGATCAATCGCCACGCGATATCCGCGACGAACCTGCGTCAGCAGCCATTCGCGACCCGGGCCGTAGATGCCGGTCAAACGCACGATGCTTGCCGGGATGCCACTGTTGAGTGCCACTTGTTCCGCCTCCAGCATCAGTCGACCTGAATAGCCGGCAGCGATGGTCGGCGACGTTTCGTCGACCCACTCGCCGTCCTGCTGGCCGTAAACACTGCTACTTGAAACGAACAGCAGGCGATTGGGCACCTGCCCGTAGTCGTCCAGCCACTCGAGCACATGCTGCAAGCCCTCGACATAAGCGGCGCGGTAACCGGCTTCATCGTGATCGGTGGCTGCCGCGCAATACACCAGGTAGTCCACCGCACCGACCGGCCAGGTTTGCGGGCAATCCTTGTTGAACAAGTCACCGGCAACGCCAATCACCCCCTCGGGCAGGCGCGAGACGTCACGGCGCAGGCCATGAACTTCCCACCCCGCAGCCAACAATTGTGTAGCCAGACGACTGCCGACATCACCGCAGCCGGCGATCAAAACAGAGGGCGCGGACATCAAAAAACTCCTATCGGAAAGCCACAGACTAGCGCCGGCAATGGACGAGCGGCTAGCAATGAAGGAAAAAAAGATACTCTATTACTTCTGTTAACAAGAATTACTTGCAATAATGCCCGCCACTTTTGTTCTCGGCCTTCGAGGCCTGGAAGAACATTTACCGTCTTTTCCTCTCAGGTCCGGCCAGCATGACACGCAATCAATTCCCCGCTTCGCCAACCAATCGACCTCGCGCCTGGAGCGCGGTGGCCGCCCTGTTGCTCAGCCTGATGCTGGCGCCAACCGCCGCCTTCGCTGACGCACAAGCCCCGGCCACCCCAGCCGCCGCCACTGCGCCCGCTCCCGCCGACCACTCTGCCGAACACGCAGCACCGGTTGCCACCGATCCGGCCCAGGCCGTAGACACCGCTGGTGAAGACGCGCCGCAAGTCCTCGAAGCCGACAACAGCCTGGGCATGGCCCATGACCTGTCGCCGTGGGGCATGTACCAGAACGCCGACATCATCGTGAAAATCGTGATGATCGGCCTCGCCATCGCGTCGATCATCACCTGGACCATCTGGATCGCCAAGGGCTTCGAGCTGATGGGTGCCAAGCGTCGTCTGCGCACTGAAATCGTCCACCTGAAGAAGGCGGCAACCCTCAAGGAAGCCAGTGTAACGGCAGCCAAGCCCGGCACCCTCGCCAACCTGTTGGTGCACGATGCGCTGGAAGAGATGCACCTGTCGACCAACAGCCGCGAGAAAGAAGGCATCAAGGAACGTGTCGCCTTCCGACTTGAGCGCCTGGTCGCAGCCTGCGGTCGCAACATGAGCAGCGGCACCGGCGTCCTCGCCACCATCGGTTCCACCGCGCCGTTCGTGGGCCTGTTCGGCACCGTGTGGGGCATCATGAACAGCTTCATCGGCATCGCCAAAACCCAGACCACCAACCTCGCCGTCGTGGCTCCCGGCATCGCCGAAGCCTTGCTGGCCACCGCGCTGGGCCTGGTTGCCGCGATTCCAGCCGTTGTGATCTACAACGTGTTCGCCCGCTCCATCGCCGGCTACAAGGCGCAAGTGTCCGACGCCTCGGCAGAAGTCCTGTTGCTGGTCAGCCGCGACCTCGACCACCAGCCTGAGCGCAGCTCGCAACCGCACATGGTGAAAGTGGGGTAATCGGCCATGGGCCTGCATTTGAAAGAAGGCGCAGACGACGATCTGGCCGAGAACCACGAAATCAACGTCACGCCGTTCATCGACGTGATGCTGGTGCTGTTGATCATCTTCATGGTGGCCGCTCCGTTGGCCACCGTGGACATCAAGGTCGACCTGCCTGCCTCCAGCGCCAAACCGGCGCCGCGGCCAGAGAAACCGGTGTTCCTCAGCGTCAAGGCTGACCAGCGCCTGTTCCTCGGCGAAGACGAAGTGAAAGCCGAAGCACTCGGCGCCACGCTCGACGCCAAGACCCAGGGCAAGAAAGACACGACGATCTTCTTCCAGGCCGATAAAGGCGTGGACTACGGCGACCTGATGAGCGTGATGGACAACCTGCGCGCTGCCGGCTACCTGAAGGTCGGTCTGGTCGGACTTGAGACGGCAGTGAAGAAATGATCACGACGCGCCATAAGCTGACGCGTTACGGCGGTAGCCTGGCCGTGGTGCTGGGCGTCCATGCGCTGGCCATTGCGCTGGCGCTGAACTGGACGTCGCGCCCACCTATCGAGCTGCCGCCGCAGGCGATGATGGTCGAGTTGGCGCCGGTTCCGGCACCACCTCCTCCGGCACCGCCGAAGGTGATAACGCCGCCACAACCCCCTGCTCCGGTGGAAGAGCTGCCGATCCCGAAACTGGCCGAAGTGCCGAAGGCAGAAATCACCGTACCGAAGCCGGTCAAACCCAAGCCCAAGCCTCAACCGCCCAAGCCTGTGGAGAAAAAGCCGGAGCCGCCGAAGGAAAAACCGTCCGAGGAAAAACCGAGCGAAGCGCAACCGACCCAGGCGCCGACGGAGAAATCCGCTCAACCGGCACCGGGCCCATCACCTGCGCAGCAAGCGGCCAAGGCCAGTTGGCAAGGCACCCTGCTGGCGCACTTGGCCAAGTACAAAAAGTACCCGGCCAGTGCACAGGCGCGGGGCAAGGAAGGTTTGAACCGTCTGCGCTTCGTGGTGGACGGCGAAGGTAACGTGTTGTCGTTCGAACTGGTGGGCCGCTCGGGCAATGCCGATCTGGACCGGGCCACCCTGGAAATGATCAAGCGTGCCCAACCGCTGCCCAAGCCACCGGCCGACATGCTGAACAACGGCTCCATCGAAATTGTTGCGCCGTTTGTTTACTCGCTGGAACGCCGCCGCTAAAGAGAACCCTGTAGGAGCGAAGCTTGCTCGCGAAAACGGTATGTCATTCACGAATGATTCGACTGACATACCGCTTTCGCGAGCAAGCTTCGCTCCTACAGATTCTGCGGCAGTAACAAGATATGCAAAAGGCACCCGAAAGGTGCCTTTTGCATATCCGCCAGCGGCAAACCGGCGTTACCCGGTGTCACTCGACACACTCTCTCTGATAACGTGCGTCTATCGATTGCAGCCGGTATGCTTGGCCCGCAACTTCATGGACGCTCGCTATGACTCTTACAGAATTACGCTACATCGTTACCCTCGCCCAAGAGCAGCACTTTGGCCACGCGGCCGAGCGTTGCCACGTCAGCCAGCCGACCCTGTCGGTGGGCGTGAAAAAGCTTGAAGACGAACTCGGTGTGCTGATTTTCGAGCGCAGCAAGAGCGCCGTGCGCCTGACCCCGGTCGGCGAAGGCATCGTGGCCCAGGCCCAAAAAGTCCTGGAACAGGCCCAAGGCATCCGCGAACTGGCCCAGGCCGGCAAGAACCAGCTGACCGCCCCGCTGAAAGTCGGCGCCATCTACACCGTCGGCCCGTACCTGTTTCCGCACCTGATTCCGCAACTGCACCGGGTCGCCCCGCAGATGCCGTTGTACATCGAAGAAAACTTCACCCACGTGCTGCGCGACAAACTGCGCAACGGCGAGCTCGACGCGATCATCATCGCCCTGCCGTTCAACGAAGCCGACGTCCTGACCCTGCAGCTCTACGACGAGCCGTTCTACGTCCTGATGCCGGCCCAGCACCCGTGGACACAAAAGGAATCCATCGACGCCGCCCTGCTCAACGACAAGAGCCTGCTGCTGCTCGGCGAAGGCCACTGCTTCCGCGATCAAGTGCTGGAAGCCTGCCCGACGCTGACCAAAGGCAACGACGGCGCCAAGCACACCACGGTGGAATCCAGCTCGCTGGAAACCATTCGCCACATGGTCGCCTCGGGGCTCGGGATTTCGATCCTGCCGCTGTCGGCCGTGGACAGCCATCACTACGCCCCCGGTGTAATTGAAGTGCGCCCGCTGACCGCACCAGTGCCGTTCCGCACCGTGGCCATTGCCTGGCGCGCGAGCTTCCCGCGTCCGAAGGCCATTGAAATTCTCGCTGACTCCATTCGCCTGTGCTCGGTGGCCAAGCCGCCCGCACCAGTGGCTGCGGCTTAAGTCGCTGTCATGACCGAGTTGTCGCAAGTGTCGGTCACGGCACTCAAGGGTGTCGGCGAGGCCATGGCCGAGAAACTGGCCAAGGTCGGCCTGGAGAATCTCCAGGACGTGCTGTTTCACCTGCCGCTGCGTTATCAGGACCGCACTCGCGTAGTCCCGATCGGCCACCTGCGACCGGGGCAAGATGCCGTGATCGAAGGCACCGTCAGCGGCGCCGATGTGGTCATGGGCCGGCGCCGCAGCCTGGTCGTGCGCTTGCAGGACGGCACCGGCGGGCTCAGCCTGCGCTTCTACCATTTCAGCAACGCCCAGAAAGAAGGCCTCAAGCGCGGCACGCGGATTCGCTGCTACGGCGAAGCGCGGCCCGGCGCGTCGGGGCTGGAGATCTACCACCCGGAATACCGCGCCCTCACCGGCGACGAGCCGCCGCCCGTGGATGAAACCCTGACGCCGGTGTACCCGCTCACCGAAGGTTTGACCCAACAGCGTTTGCGCCAGCTCTGCATGCAAACCCTGACGATGCTCGGCCCGACCAGCCTGCCGGATTGGTTGCCGAACGAACTGGCGCGGGACTATCAACTGGCGCCGCTGGCCGACGCGATTCGTTACCTGCATCACCCGCCGGCCGACGCCGATGTCGACGAACTCGCCCTCGGTCATCATTGGGCGCAGCACCGTCTGGCCTTTGAAGAACTGCTGACCCATCAACTGTCCCAGCAGCGTCTGCGCGAAAGCATGCGTTCCCTGCGCGCGCCAGCGATGCCGAAAGCCACCCGATTGCCGGCCCAATACCTGGCCAATCTCGGCTTCAACCCAACCGGCGCCCAACAACGCGTCGGCAACGAAATCGCCTATGACCTCAGCCAGCACGAACCGATGCTGCGCTTGATTCAGGGCGACGTCGGCGCGGGCAAAACCGTGGTCGCCGCCCTTGCCGCGCTGCAAGCGCTGGAAGCCGGTTACCAAGTGGCGTTGATGGCGCCGACCGAGATCCTCGCCGAGCAGCACTTCATCACCTTCAAGCGCTGGCTCGAACCACTGGGCATCGAAGTCGCGTGGCTGGCCGGCAAGCTCAAAGGCAAGAACCGCGTGGCCGCGCTGGAACAGATCGCCAGCGGCACGCCGATGGTGGTCGGCACCCATGCGCTGTTCCAGGACGAAGTGCAGTTCAAGAACCTCGCGCTGGTGATCATCGACGAACAGCACCGCTTTGGCGTGCAACAGCGCCTGGCGCTGCGGCAGAAAGGCGTCGGCGGGCGCATGTGTCCGCATCAACTGATCATGACCGCCACGCCGATCCCGCGAACGCTGGCCATGAGCGCCTACGCCGACCTCGACACCTCGATCCTCGACGAACTGCCGCCCGGCCGAACCCCGGTCAACACCGTGTTGGTCACCGACACCCGGCGCGTCGAAGTCATCGAACGGGTGCGCGGCGCCTGCGCCGAAGGGCGTCAGGCCTATTGGGTGTGCACGCTGATCGAAGAGTCGGAAGAGCTGACCTGCCAAGCGGCGGAAACCACCTTTGAGGACCTCACCGCCGCCCTCGGCGAGTTGAAGGTCGGGTTGATTCACGGCCGCATGAAGCCTGTGGAAAAAGCCGCCGTGATGGCCGAATTCAAGGCCGGCAACCTGCAACTGCTGGTCGCCACCACCGTGATCGAAGTCGGCGTGGACGTTCCGAACGCCAGCCTGATGATCATCGAAAACCCCGAACGCCTCGGCCTCGCGCAGTTGCACCAATTGCGCGGCCGCGTCGGTCGAGGCAGTGCCGCCAGCCATTGCGTGCTGCTCTACCATCCGCCGCTGTCACAGATCGGCCGTCAGCGCCTGGGCATCATGCGCGAAACCAACGACGGTTTTGTCATCGCCGAGAAAGACCTCGAACTGCGCGGCCCCGGCGAAATGCTCGGCACACGGCAGACCGGTCTGCTGCAATTCAAGGTCGCGGACCTGATGCGCGACGCCGATCTGCTACCCGCCGTGCGCGACGCCGCCCAGGCATTGCTGGAGCGCTGGCCGGATCACGTCAGCCCGCTGCTCGACCGCTGGCTGCGCCACGGGCAGCAATACGGCCAAGTGTGAGCACCGTCGCAGTTTCTGGACCCTGCCCTTAAACAAGCTGGTTATACTCCTGCAATTGTTTGAATACGGATACAGACCATGACTGAAGCTGCCCTCGTCCCCGAAACCCCGCACGCTCCGTCTGTTATTCGGCTGCTGCTCGCCAAACTGGGCATCGCCTACGAAGAAGTCCTCGACCACCACGGCCTGAACGCCTCGCGCAAAGTGCAAGCGGTGCTGCTCGACGACGCCGTGGGCGCGCTGATGGTGCTGTTCCCGCAAAGCCAGTTGCTCGACCTCAACCGCCTCGCCGAACTGACCGGCCGCCGCCTCGCCGCCGTGTCGACCGAGCGCCTGGAAAAGATGCTCGGCAAACACAACCTGAGCCTGCTGCCCGGCCTGCCGGCGCTGACCAGCTCGCCCTGCCTGTACGAAGAAAGCCTGCTGCGCGAACCGAAGTTGCTGATCAACTCGGGCGAGCCGGGCGTGCTGCTGGAAATCACCAGCGAAGCCTTCAAGACCATGCTGACCAAGGCCAGCGCCGCCAACTTCGGCGAGAACGTGAGCAGCATCCGCCCGAACCTCGACCGCCCCGACGATGACCGCGAGGAAATCACCCAGGCCGTCCAGGCGTTCACCGCGCGACGCATCCAGCAACGCCTGGAAGCCACCATCGAAATTCCGCCACTGGCCGAGACCGCGCAGAAAATCATCAAACTGCGCGTCGACCCCAACGCCACCATCGACGACATCACCGGCGTGGTCGAAACCGACCCGGCCCTGGCCGCACAAGTCGTCAGCTGGGCTGCGTCGCCGTACTACGCCTCGCCGGGCAAGATTCGCTCCGTTGAAGACGCCATCGTCCGCGTGCTGGGCTTCGACCTGGTGATCAACCTGGCGCTGGGCCTGGCCCTGGGCAAAACCCTCAGCCTGCCCAAAGACCACCCGCAACACACCACGCCGTACTGGCAGCAATCGATCTACACCGCCGCCGTCATCGAAGGCCTGACCCGCGCCATGCCGCGCGCCCAGCGCCCGGAAGCCGGCCTGACCTACCTCGCCGGCCTGCTGCACAACTTCGGCTACTTGCTGCTGGCCCACGTGTTCCCGCCGCACTTCTCGCTGATCTGCCGCCACCTGGAGGTCAACCCGCACCTGTGCCACAGCTACGTCGAGCAACACCTGCTCGGCATCAGCCGCGAACAGATCGGCTCATGGCTGATGCGCTATTGGGACATGCCCGATGAGTTGGCCACCGCGTTGCGCTTCCAGCACGACCCAAGCTACGACGGCGCCTACGCTGAATACCCGAACCTCGTGTGCCTGTCCGTGCGCCTGCTGCGTAGTCGCGGCATTGGCTCCGGCCCGGATGAAGACATCCCCGACGCCCTGCTGGAGCGCGTCGGTTTGACTCGCGACAAAGCCAACGACGTCGTCAGCAAAGTGCTTGAGGCTGAAGTGCTGTTGCGCGAGCTCGCTTCGCAATTCACCCAAGCCTAAAAGCTTCGTCGGAACGCCGCCCGGACCAAGCCTCGCTCCTACGGATCACCGATATCCCGTAGGAGCGAGGCTTGCCCGCGAAAAATCCACCTCGGTCTAACTGACCACCTCAAACCTTAGCGGCAGCCTTCGCCTTCCGCGGCTTCAAATACTTGGTCAACCCCTGAAACCAGATCACCAACGCCGGGTTGCCCTTGATCTGAATCGACTTGTCCTGAATCCCCGTCATAAACGCCAACTGCTTGTTCTTCGCCTGCATCGTGGCGAAGCCATACGCCGCATCTTTAAACGCAATCGCAAACGCCGGCTCGGCATACACGCCCGACTTACTGGTAATGCGCTGATCCTTCACAAAGAAATGCCGCGCCACTTTCCCGTCCAGGGTCTGCAGCTGGAACACCAACTCCTTGTCACCCAACTGCTGCTGAAACGCAGGATTAGTCCGACTGGCCTTACCCATCAACAAACCCAGCATCCACAGAAGAAAACGAAATTTCATGCGCACAGCCTCAAAAGGAAAATGAACGGCCGGCGCAGTGTAGCGGCTTCGAGAGAGAACGCCACTATTGCGCAGTGTTAGAAGAAGATGCCGTGGTTTTTGACGCTGATGACTACCAAGTCATTGACGAAACGCTGTTGTTTAAAAGCTGAGGTTTTTTGGTCTTTCTACGCTCGAGGCTATCGGATATTTCCTTCAACTCGTGGTGTTGTTCATGAACTAGGCATCCCTGATCTTCATCGATAACCTTTGCTCGTTGCCGCGAAATCAGCGACCGGATGTGCAAGTCCGAAATCGGAGAAAAACAATTCATTAACTCCAAGGATTTACACCAATGACCAATCCGACATCCAAATCGCCCGAACACGAAGCCACCTCTCCCTACGAATCCTTAGATTCCAAAAAACTCCACGAAGCTGCCGAGCGCGCCCTCGACCATCACCTCGGCACACCGCCGGATAAAAAATCCAAACGTCGCAACGGCGACCTCTTCAGCGTCTGCCCCGACATCAACACTGAAGCCCTCCTCGCCAACGCCTCGGAAGACCTCCTGTCCATCAGCGCCATCGCCTCCGACCTCGCCGACGGGGTGGAAGGCTCACGCCGCTCCGTAGCCCTGGCGCTCAGCCGCATGGCCGACGGCGTGCATTTGTTGGTTGAGCGAGCGCTGGATCATTTGGATGAACCGGAAATGGCGGCGATTTTCGCCAAGCAACAAAGCCGAGTCAGCTGACCTGTAGGAGCCAGCTTGCTGGCGATGGCGGCGCATCAATCGACGTAAAAAAGGGGACTTGGCGTCCCCTTTCTCGATAATCCCTGACTCGACAGCCTGTCTCGGGCGGCGAGTTCAGACCTGTCTTTTTTTAGCGGTTCATGGGTAACTGAAAACGCATTCGTACAGCGCAATAGGCGAGATCTTCGCGCAACATGCGGAAACTCATGTCGCACTGCGCATCGGCATATTGCTTCCAAACCGGATCGTCGAATTCAACTCCGCCTAGCAGGTTGATCGAGGCCTTTAGGCCGTTTTCTCGATCCGGCCCTGCCATCAGCGATGCAGCTTTGTAAAAGCCATCATTCGGCAGCCCTGTCTGTAGATAAATGAGCTCACCCAACCGGGCATTGGTTGTTTGCGCCAAACACGTAAGCTTCTCGATGGGCGCCTCCGCTCCAGGTAAAGCGGACTGATAGATATCCTCGCAATACGCTTCTTTAAAGCGCACCCATTTTCTTTGCACATCGATCAGTTGCTTCTTGTCTGCGGGAGACAAACTGGCCATTGCCGTCTTGTATTGCTCATTCAAGACGGCATCGACTTTCTCGAGGCTTTGCTGACCGCAAGTAATCAAATCGGGATTGGTGAAGCTGTCGTGGTTGCAGGTTTCCTGGGCATTAGCCGAGATCATCGACGCCGCTAAAACGAAGCCCGTCAACGCCATCGCAAGCCTCTTAAGTGTTGTGCTCACTGCTGGGCCCCTACGCTACTGCCAAGCTCCAGTTTCTGATTCGCCACAGCCTGCTCGCCCATTACTCCACCGCTCCTTTACTGCGCTCAGCCACTCGATCAGGAATCTTCGACCCCTTGCCTGCGCTGGTCATCAACGAGGCATATTGCTTGTAAGCCTGCGCCGCCCGCACCTTATCTTTCACGCCCCAGTAACTATCCGCGAGATTCAGATAGGCAACTGTTCTGCCGGGGCTTCTGGCAATAACCGCGTTCAACAACTCAATGGATTCTTCGTAATAGCCGGACTCGCCCAATAGAAAACCGACGTCGTTAGACCAGCTTGGCGATTGAGCGAAGTCATACTTTTGCGCGATGTAACTGTGCGGATAGCAGTGGCCTTCGCCCCCATCCATCAGAAAATTCGCCATCACCGTCGAAACGGCCTCTTTCTGCCCTTTTCGATACAGCATCAGCGCTTGGTCGAGCTGGTACGCGATATCCGACATCATCAGTTTTTTGTAGCCCTCGGCGGGTCGCTTAACGTGCAAGTCATGCAACTGCTCAAACACCTTGCGCCCATCGAACGACGACAACGAGGTTTCGCCGATCATGCTTTTGGGTACTTCTTCAACACTGACTACCGAGCGATCACAGGACTCGTTGTTGGTTACCTGCACTAGGCTACTCAGCTCAAACTGTTTTGAGTTTTTGTTGTAGCGGAACACCAGATTGAAGTTGTAAACGCCGTTATCTTCTTCGTTACTGACCAGCACAAGCGCGTCCCCTGCTTCAGCGGAAGACTGCTTGACTGACACGGGCTCCCCTTGCATATCGACAACCGTAAGCACACCTGCCGGACTGTTGATCACGTTGATACTGAAGCCTTCACTCATGGCCGCCGAGTATTGGCTTTTGATTAACGGTATCGCTTTGGATGTATCCAGCAGAATGTCGTCGCTGGCCCCAGGCTCAGGCGCGATCAGCAGTCGGTGATAAGCTTCATCGGTATCACCAGTCAGCACAAACACGTTTTGACGTGATGCATCACCCATTAAACTGACCGGAATCTTCTTGATAACCTGCGGAGTAGCGAGCGCAGGCGAAAACGACAGAGTGATTTGGCACGCTAACGCGCAAACAAAGCACCAAAAAAAGCGTTTCACTGTCTTCAACTCCTTAATTCAATCAGTTCAAATCCCAGCGACAAAGGGGACAGCGACAGGAGAAAAATTTATTTATAGTCACAACTAGCCTGATAAATAAATTTTTAAGAGGTGTGAACGGGACGGACTAGAAAATAAATCCGCCCCAACTCCCTTTAACCTCACTTACCTTGACTCACCTTCATACAGCTTCGTTTCTGGATTGAAGCGCCAAAGATGAGGAGTAGTCAGCGGCTTTCCATCTCTGTGCATAATTTGATCTTGCTTATCTCTATTATAAGAATAGATTTTAATATCTTTATATGGAGTATTTTCTGGATGGCTATCTAGAACTTTTACATCTGCAAAATAATCGCCTCCCACATTCCTCAGAAAACCTTGGCACTTGACTAAAAATCCGTAAGTAAAATCACCACTAGAACCTGCACTAGAATATGAAAGAAAAATAAAGTCCTTCACGCCATCACCATTGAAGTCTTCGTTATAGACGATTTTCCCTTCCTCAATTGAAAACTTCTCGCCCTCAACCCGTGAAAGCATATCGATTGTGCGTGAGTCCTCGGTCCACTGCGATAAAAAATGCTTAGGCCCTACCGTGGGATAACAAACATCGATAGGGGTAGCGCGAGCAGCAGTAGCAAAGAAGGCAAGCAAGAAAAAATACTTAATATTAATTCTCCAATACAAACGAATTTCTAAAAAGGTAGCGAATGCTAAATTTCCCTCATACATAAACCCGCCCCAATTTTTATCCTTGCATGCGGATCTCAGAGAGGGCCGATGTTGGTGTTATCCATGAAAGAGATCCAGCCTAGCTATTTTCACTAAAGGCAAGCAATCTCCCGAGGAGCTGTATAAAAATAAAGCCACCTTTACTAATGCAAACGTTCCTCAACTCGCTTAGGTACTTTACTTGCTATACCTTTCTTTCTCATCGCATCGCGATATTCAGCATAGTATGGCTTCGCCTCATCATGCTTTCCAAGTGCCCAGAGAGAGTCAGCAATATTAAGCTTCAAGGGCACTCTGTCCGCCGCAACAGCCAATAAGCGATTATAAATCTGCATTGCCAAAAGGTGCTCACCACCTTGGGCAAAGTAGAACGCAATGTCATTATATTCGGATATATTTTTTTCAGGTGGATAGCACGCCATATAGGAGGGAACCCCCATGAAAACAGAGTCTCTTAATGCACTAGCGCGCGACTCATTCTCAGACACGCCAACCACGTCAGAGATTAGTTGCTTCGGAGAAATCCCCCCCTTAGAAAATTCGAAAATCCCTCCTTCCGCACTTTTCCATTTGTTGTTCAGCCATGCGCCGTCACATTGCTGAACTGAACCCACATTTTTGACACAGCCAGTTTCCAGCGAAACCATATCGCAGTATGCCTGAGAGGAAATTATTTCATTCCCTTCGCCATCGACTACTTCTCCGGCATTTGTTCGCTGTACTATCACATATTTTTTATCATCAGAGATAAGGCTTATATCTGAGCTTGCAACGACGCCATCTTCAGAACCCGCCAATTTAGTTGGGAGCGAGTATATGCTGAACCCATCTGTGGCGGCTTGATATTGCACATCATTCCACCCCCCATACTTCTCTTCATAATCCTTAAAGCTTAAAGAACCGCCTTGAAAACCGACAATTTTTAACGGTTGTGTATCGGCATAACTCGTCCCAGCGAGCAAAAACACCAAACACGTGACCACATAGCATTTATTAAACATTTACTGCCGCCTTTAGTTTGGTGTACCGAACCCCTGGAGTTGTCATTCCGTTACGACCCGGACCGTAAATATCAGTAATTTGGCGCTCGTAGTTAGCATGATTGTTTCCCCAAGCATTTACATTTTTACTAACAGTAGGATTTCCCGAGAAAAACGTGTCTAAAGCTTTTTTCAGATTTTCGGCCACGTTACCAGGTCGGTTAACGTGTTCATCCAAAACTGTAGCCTGCCCGAGAGTTGACAAAAATAATTGACCAACCGTGAAATCATACGTATTAGGTTTTTTTAACTGAAGCTCTCTCAGGCGCTTTATAAAATCTGAAATCTGAAGCTCAACATATGAAGGAGATCCTACGGCACAAGCCAAAGCAGACACAGGCTTACATTGAATGACGTTACCAAAAGTCGCCTCCCCACAGCCGACCCTCAGCTTGGCCTTGAGTTCGGCCCGCTCAAGCTTTTCACCGTTTGCAAATTCAGAATTTTTATAATACATCTTTGGACTATCAGAACTTAAGTCCAGATACCAACCTTGATTTTCAAAAAGCTCAATATACTCATCAGGGTATAGCTCCTTGAAACTCTTCACTTGGATTGGGAGCTCACCGGCACCCTGAGGGTTAACAGTTTTTTGCATCGCGCCTGCAGATATTAGCTCACTATCATAAGACTGAACTGTATTGATCTTGCCCTCATTTTCACACATAACGGCAATAACTTTCTTTTCAAAAGCCGTTACTTTTCCAGCTGCTTCTAAAGCGGCCCATTGCGGCACATCCCCTAATTTAACCTCTCCCCAAACTACAGGGCCATAATGAGTACCCCATCGCGTTACTTTCGCTACAGCATTGCAGGTGCATTGTTTTTTCTGGTCAAAGTTACCTATAAGCCCGATGGGATGCATATGCCAAACCTTTCCATCCGGACTTAGAGCCTCCCTTGCAGCAACTTCTTCCCACCAAGACAGGTCCTTGATTCGCTGCTTTTGCGCAACCCAGTTCAAATTGGGTCTATCAGTCGTATGCCCCATTAATTCGTCGAGCGCATCCCATTTTGTCGCGTCATAAAACCATTCGCTTTCATACTTGGTAATCAGCTGGGATATAGATTGCGCAAACCAAGGCTTAGCCAGTGCTGCCAGAATTTCTATAGTAGTCAGTTTATCGTTCTTGTCAGTGTCAATGATGTCGTATAACCCTTCCTTTACCGGCCCTTTAGTCGAATTACTGGCTTTCGGAACGAAAGTAGCCTTTTCTGCTTCAGTGAGTAGATCACGATCATGCAGATATGAAGAGAGATGCTCGGCATTGCTACCGGTCTCTTCAATGAATTTAAACCCGTCCCATTCCCACGGATTGTGGCGAGTGGTCATCAAGTCCTTCTCGCCCAACCAACCGCTAATAGGGTTACCTTGCGCATCGCCTAGCAATTCTTCGAGATGCCACCAACGAGTAGTGCTAGAGGTTGCAGGACTAGAGCCCGCAGCAGGGGTAGTGACAGATTGTTTGATTTTTTTTGAAGCCGGCAAGGCTTCTAACACGCCGATCGGAATGATCAGATCGTATCCGATCACCACGCCACCATCGTTAGCCTGTGGTGGGTTAGTCGCACTGATGTCGGCGCGGTGTGTAATTAGCCTCGTATCCTTGTAAACCTTCATCAGACTTTTTTGGTCCGCTGGCAAGGCAACGGCTTTACTCCGACTTTGAGTAACAAACTCCTCAATGTCATCGCATGTGAAAACCTCTACGTGAACCACGTTACGAGCGGTACTTTCATCGTGTTCTTGATAATGGCCTGCGTAGCCCACCAATGCTCCGGCCTTGATGGGAGCTGGCTCGTCGAGTAGAACAACCTTCCCCACATCCTTCGGCTCAGTTTTGGTTTCAAGCGACGGAAGCCACACATAACCTGGGACATTTCCAGTTGCGTCAGCGGTGAGAGCGGGGGTTGGCGTCCCACTTACTACTTTAATTAGTTTTCGGTAGTTGCCAGATCCCCCTTCCTGGCTGATCTGAACTTGAGTGCCTGCAGGCAACACCGAGATCACGCTACCGTTGTTGGCCGCGGTACTACGTACTCTCAAACCTTTGGCTTGGTTCACAGGTATATCGTTCGCCTGTTCGCCAATAAGGTATTGGTCCGCACCTTGACTTGTCATTTGACCTTTGAATATCCAGCCGTTTATCGCAGCTGCTTGGCCCGCGTCTGGCATTACGCTGATAATTTTTACCCATTTGCCATCTGCACTCGTCTCCCCTGTCGTAACGGTGGTGCCGCGCGGCAATGTAGTCAAAACCTGGCTGTACCCTTCGCTGCCACTATGCGCAGCACGCACATTCAACCCTTGAACAGGGTCGTTTACATTGGCTTTGACCTGATAGATGCCACCGGCCCAGTAAGAGGGGCGTTCCAAAGTCGGCTTTTCTCTATATCCAGTCATGTCCAACAGATGCATATAAAGACTGTAGAACGTCAATAGAGGCCCAGCCGCCGGGGCAGGAGATCCACCTGAGGTAGCAGGGGGTGCTGGAGGAGCGGGAACCTCGAGTAGATGCTTCACCAACACGAACCCTGATGAGGCAACAGCAGTACGGTCGCTGTATACAGTCGGTAGATAGGTTTCATCAATACGATAGGCGATCACCTGTCCATCGGTGATACAGCGCACTTCGCTTTGAGCCGGATTTAATCCCGAAGCTTCGTCAAAATGCACTCCACCGTGCCACAAACCGTTACCACCGAGAGGGTAATAACCATCCTTTGCTTTGGCCAGAGCAGCGTAGTACTGCTGTGGGTCTGCGCCACTGACATTTCCTATCTTGAGGGGATAAGACCATTTTTTAACTTTGACTGGTTCCGTCATTTTGCCTATTACCTAATCCTGTGTGATCCGTTGGAGGTCAACCCGAGAACTTCATCATTCGCATCGGTCGAGTGGTGGTTTTCTCTGGCACCGCATTCCCCAACGCCTGATCCATCAAACTCCCCGCCTTATCCTTATCCGCCGCCCCCGGCAGCACCGGCGGTTTAATCCCGATCCCAGTCCCCGACCCCGCCGCCCCACCCGCATTGATCTTCACAATCGGCCCAACAACCGTCACCCCACCGCCATCCAGCTTGATAAAGCTGCCACCACCCAAGATGGTCAGCTCCGACCCTGCCTCAATAACAATCTTCGCCCCAGCCTTCAGATGAATCTCTTTCCCAACGCTAGTCAGCTGCGCAGTCCCCAACTTCACATGCTGGTTCTGCCCAACCGTCAGGTGATCATCCACCCGCGTCTCAACCTTGCGATCAGCAATCGTGGTGCGATGCTCTTCAGCCTTGAGCTCGGTGTAGGTGTTCTTCACCACCGTGTCGTGCCGCTCATTGCCGACGCGAATCTTCTGGTCGTGCTCGATGTTTTCATCCCAATCCCGCTGGGCGTGGATGAAGATCTGCTCCGCCCCTTTTTTGTCCTCAATCCGCAGTTCGTTGTACCCGCCGCCGCCCGGTGAGCTGAGGGTTTTGAACACGCTGCGCGTCTTGTTCGCCGGCAGGTCGTAGGGAACCTGGTTTTCCTTGTGGTACAGGCAGCCAGTCACCAACGGTTGGTCGGGGTCGCCTTCGAGGAAGGTGACGAGGACTTCCATGCCGATGCGCGGGATGACGATGGCGCCGTAGCGGTCGCCGGCCCAGCTTGAGGAGACGCGCATCCAGCAGCTGGTTTTGTCGTCGGCCTGGCCTTCGCGGTCCCAGTGGAATTGCACTTTGATGCGGCCGTATTGGTCGCAGTGGATTTCTTCGCCGGCGGGGCCGGTGACTTTGGCGGTCTGGCTGCCGAGTACGCGGGGCTTGGGGTGTTGCAGCGCCGGGCGGTAGAACACGGCCCATGGGGTGGCGAGGAAGCGGTTGCGGTAGCCCTGGTGGAAGTCGTCTTTGTTGTCGGTGGTGTCGCTGGTCACGGACTCTTCGAGGACTTGCGGTTGTTTGCCTTCGTGGACGATTTCGGTGAGCAGCCAGAGGTCGTTCCACTCGGTGCGCGGGTGGTCGGACATTTCCAGGAAGTGGCCGCTGATCAAGCGGGTTTGATCACCGTGGCCTTCGGCTTGCTGGTAGTCGGCGCGGTGGCGTTCGAGGACGCGCTGGCTGAGGAATTTGCCGCGCGCGCGGTCGAGGAAGCGGCCGGGGTAGTCGTAGTCTTCAAGGTCTGGTTCGTCGCTCTGAACATCGGGCTTGTAGGCAGCTTCGAGTTGCAGGCGTGGTTTTTCGAAGTCGTAGTCGCGGCGGGTGGTGCGACTGGTGCGGGTTTCCAGGCGCAGTTTGAAGCCTTTGATCACCGGTTCGTCGGCGACCATGCCGCTGCCTTGCACGTACGCGGTTGGCTGGCCGAGTTTGGGGAATACGGTCTGGTCGTCGCCAAACACCAGCAAGTGAGCTTTTGCGCTGTGCTGGAAGTGGTAGTGAATGCCTTCTTCTTCGCACAGGCGCTGGACGAAGTGCAGGTCGGTTTCGTCGTACTGCACGCAGTAGTCGCGGTCCGGGCATGGCTGGCTGAGCTGGAAGTTGTAGGCGTTGCCCTTGATGCCGTGTTCTTCGAGGATCAGCGCGATGATTTTCGGCGCGGACATCTGCTGGTAGATGCGCTGGTTGGTGCGGTGATGCAGGTATTGCAGGTGCGGCACCAGGGAGACTTTGTAGCGGGTCAGGCGTTTGCCGGCGTCACCTTGGGCGACGCGGTAGATCTGGCCGTGGATGCCGCTGCCCTGCGGATCGAACGCGAGGAATGCCTGTTTGTGCAGGAGTTTTTCCAGGTCCAGATCGGGGTTTTCGCTGACCAGTTCGAGGTCGAAGCGATACGGCTGGCTGATGCCTTCGGTGCCGGTGAACGACAGCACTTGCAGGTCGCCGACGTAGTCTTCGACAGTCAGGCTGAAGTGCGTTTCGTTAGCTGAGTTGAACATTGCTTGCTCCCTGTTCGGTAGTCATCCGTTACGCCCGAAGTCGCAGACGTTGCAGCAAAGACAAAGTGGCGCCCATGGCGTCACGCAGTTGTGCGGCGGTGATCGTACGATCGGCCGCATCGAATGCCAGCGCCGTTCGCAGGGCTGGCCAGCAGTGTTTCGGTAGATTTTTCGGGGCGTGCAGCTCGCGCTCCAGGTGTTCGTCACGGGCCTGGGTCGAGGGCAAGCGGCGGAATGGGTGTTTGCCGCCCGCCAATTCGTAAAGCACGCAGGCCACGCCGTAGACGTCGGCGCTGGCGGACAGCGGCTGGCCTTCGAGCAGTTCCGGTGCCGCGTAGCCTGGGGTCCAGGCGTTGAAGCGGTCGCGGCTCAGGTGTGGCAGGCCTGGGAGGATGCCCTCCTCGGCCTGGCCCAGACCGAAGTCGAACAGGCGCACGCCTTCTTCGCTGAGCATCACGTTGCTTGGCTTCATATCGCCGTGCAGCACGCCGCGCGCGTGGGCGTAGGCCAGTGCGTCGAGCAGCGGCAGCGCGATGTCGCGCAGTTCGTTCCACGGCAGGCCGAGTGGCCGCTCGCAGAGCAGTTTGTCCAGGGTCAGCCCACGCATGAGTTCCATGGTGATGAAGGCACGCTGGCAATCGGTGTCCACTTCAAAGGTGTGTGGTCGCAACACATTGTTATGGCGCAGTCGTCGGGTCAGGGCGAACTCGCTGTAGAGCAAGGCGCTGGCGTCCGGCGATTCGGCAAATTCTTCGCTGAGGATTTTCAGCGCGATGTAAGGGTCGGGATCGCCGAACTGTTCGCTCAGCAAGTCCCGTGCACGGTAAACCGCGCCCATGCCGCCGGCACCGAGCAGGCGCTCGATGCGGTAACGGCCTACCAGCACGTCCGGCAGTTCACCGACGCTGGCCTTGGTCGGCGCCAACGCGGGCTCAGCTTGATGCGACTTGGCGAACGCAAAGTAAGTCAGGTTATTGGCTTGCTCTTCGCTCATCAGCAGGTCGTCGAGCGGCGGCATGAGTTGGGTCATTGGCGGATCACCACGGCAGTCAGGTTGTCCCGGGCCGAACCACGCAGCGCGCCGTCAAACAGACGCTCAAGCGCGACATGCGGCGCGGTCAGGCTCAGGGCGCTACCCAAGGCATCGCTGCTCAGCCCGTTGTACAAACCATCGCTGCACAACAGAAACGCATCGCCGGGGTAAACCTCGAGTTCGAGCACGTCCAGCGTCAGTTGCTCGGCCGCCCCGACCGCACGGGTCAAGGCATGCGCGGCGGGATGCGCGCTGGCGTCTTCGACGCTCATCTGTTGCTCGTCGATGAGTTGCTGTTGCAGCGAATGGTCCTTGGACAGCTGATACAAACGCTGGCCGCGCCACAGGTAACAACGGCTGTCGCCAGCCCAGATGCAGGCCGCGCGATTGCCTTCCACCAGCAGCGCCACGACGGTGCTGCCCATGATGCTGTCGTGGCGCCCGGCGGTGACGGTCAACTCCTGACCCAAGCGGCGGTTCAGCCAGTGCAGGCACTGGCGAATACCTTTGAGTCGTTCGTCGAAGTCATCCTGCGCCGGCAATTCCGCCAGGCTGGCGACGATCAACTGGCTGGCAACGTCGCCACCCTGATGACCGCCCATGCCGTCCGCGACCACCCACAGCCCCTGCTGCGGACAGTCGAGGAAAGCATCTTCGTTGCGCGCCCGAACCTTGCCGGCATCGGTGCGCGCAGCGCTGCGCCAGGAACTGGCAACCAGCATCAGAGCTGCACCGGCATACGGAAGGTGCGCAGCACGCCCATGTCGAACGGGTTCGGCGTGCGCTGGCTGGTCAGCAAGTAGTTGGCGCGCAGGCCACCGACGTCCGCCTTCAGCACCAGCACGTCACGACCGCTGAGGTACTCGGTCTGCATCAGGTCGAACAGACGGAACAGCGACCACGGGCCGGAGTTCTTCTCGATGCCGATCGGGCGGCCCGCCATCTTGTCCATCACCAGGCTGGTGCGCCCGTCTTCAGCGTCGGTCGGCCATTTGAACGACACCGGCACAATCGGGCCGTGACGGTATTCGATGGTCTTGTCGCCGAACTTGAACTCGGAACGGCTGACGGCCGGGTCGAGGGTGTACGGCTCCAGTTTGAACTGCACTTGCGGTTCCGCCGGGTTGATCGAGAAGAAGCTCTGGCGGATCACTTGGGCCGCGGCCATCTGGTCGAGGTAGACCTTGGAGATCGGCATGCTGTGACCGTCAATGCTGCGCAGACGGTAGTTGCCCGGATCGCCACTCACGAACGGACGCATGTAGGTATCGAAGAACCGATCGGCAATGCCCTGCGCCTTGAAGAACTCGCGGAAGTCGCTGATCGCCACGTCACTGGTGCTGTGGGCGCTGAACGGGTAGCGCTTGTTGATCGCCTTGCCGTAAAAGCTATACAGCTCGCTTTGATAACGCTGGTTCAGGTACTGGTAGGAATCGTTGAGCACCAGACGCCAGGTGTCTTCGGCCAGCACGTTGAACCACACGCTGACCGGGCGCGGCAGACGGTTCGAGGCATTGCGCAGGTTGCTCAGCGCATCACGCTGGCCGCTCATGCGGGTCTTGGCCATTTCGAACGCGGCCTGCTCCGGCGCACTGGCGCGCGCAAGGCTCGACAGTTGCATTTGCAGGTCGTTGAGCGCCGTCAGCGCCGGGGTCAAATCAGCGGCGGGGCCGTTGTTGTCATCCAGCAAACGGTGCAGCGGTTCGAAGCGGCGTTGCAGGGATTTCTTCGCGGTGTCCGGCAGGTTTTTGATCGCTGCCATGTCCGAAGCTTTGTCCGCGGCGGCAGACGCCAGTTTGCCCAGCTTGCCCAACTTGCCTTTCTGCTCGCCCAGTGCGGCAGCGGCATCAGCCGCTTGATCGACCGCCTCGGCTTCTGCCGGGAACCGGGTGTTCTCGCGCACTTCCACCAGCAGTTGCAGCACCGGCGAGTTGGCCGAGGTCAGGCCCGCCAGTTGCTCGGCGCCCTCACTGAAATCGCTGATCGGAGGCAGTGCAACCTGGCCCACGGCTTCGCTCCAGAAGTTGGCGTAGTCGCGGAAATACAGCTGCTCCAGTTCGACCATCAGGCGACGCAAGTCCATGCCGCTGATGCCCGAACCTTCGCCCAGCACCCAGTTGTCACGCAGGATGTCGGTGACCAGCGCGCTGCCCTGCACCGAGAAATACTGCTGATAACCCTGCTGGGTGTAGAAGCCCGGGATCACGTAATCGGTGCCGACAAACAGCGCACCTTGCGGGCCCAGGTGTTGGCTCAAACGGTATTCCGGCAGGTCTCGGGCCTGCTCGCGCAGCATCCGGTAAACCACGTTGGCCAGCGACTCGCTGCGCAATACCTGACGCGCCTGAGCCACCAGTTGATCGTTCAGCGGGTAGATAAACGGAAGCTTGAGCAAACGCTCGAAATGCGTGTTCAGGCCGTTCTGCACCGCCGTGTTGCCGGCGTAACGCAGGGACCAGTCAGTCGCGACCCAATCCTTGAGCCACACCGCATCGCGGCGATCTTTCATGTTCAGCATCAGGTACGCACGCAGGCTGTTGAGCAGGCGTTCGCGGTCCTTCATGTTGGCGCGGATCTGCCCTTCCAGCAGGGTCGCGACCTTCGGCAGCAATTGTTTTTCGAGCTCGCGCTCGTAAGCCGCCTTGACCACCGGGTTGACGTCTTCGCCCTGATACAGGCCGCCACGCTCGTGGTAACCCACATCACCCTTTTTCGGAAACACCTGGGTCGCCGCGTAGCTGGTGTCGAGGGTCTTCAGTACCGCCATCGAATCATCACGTGCGGTCAGGGCCGAGCGCTGTTGCGTCCAGGTTTGTGCCAGGTTGCGCAGGTTTTCCAGGCGCTCATAGTTGGCCGAGAAACCGCTCGCCCACAGCAGGCCGAACAGGCCCAACGCCGCCAACGCACCGACGTACAACGCACGCTGGCCCCAATGGATGCGGCTGCGTTCGCGCTTGTCCAGACCGGCCAGATCGGCCTCAGGGAAAATCACCCGGCTGAGCAAATGGTGAATGAACCGCGAACGGCCACTGCGCAGGGTCGGCAATACGCCGGAATTGATCCCCAGATTGGCGCCGATGCCGGCGGTGGTCTGGTCCATTTCCTGGGTCAGGTGCGGTGCGCTGGTCAGGTAGAAACCGCGCAACTGGCTGACACGCTGGTAACGGTTGCCGGTAAACGCCATGTCGACGAACAGGCACAGGCGCTCGCCGATCTGCCCCAGTTGATGCGGGAAATCGAGGATGCGGCCACGGCGCTGGGTGTCGCGCTCCTGGTGCATGCGCATGATCACCTGGCTGTTCAGGCGACGCAGCAGCTCTTCGAACTCGGCGCGCAGCACAGTGACATCGGTACCGCTCTGCTCTTTGCGGAAGCTGGTGCCGAGCACCTGATCGCTTTCTTCGCGGGTCAGCTGGTCGAAGAACTCGTCGAAACCGAGCAACTGGTCAGCCTTGCTGAGGACCAGATAGATCGGCACATCGACGTGCAGTTTCTGATGCACGTCTTGCAGGCGCGCACGCACCTGACGCGCCAGCGTCTCCAGATCCTGCTCGTTAGCGCCCAGCAGCAATTCCACGGGAATGGTCACCAGCACGCCGTTCAACGGACGGTTGCGACGACGCTTGCGCAGCAGGTCGAGCAAAGTGCTCCAGGCGCTGCCGTCAACTTCGGCATCCGCCTGGGTCAGGTAACGTCCGGCGGTGTCGATCAGCACACCGTGGTCGGCGAAGTACCAGTCGCAATGCCGGGTGCCGAGGGTGTCGCGGGTCAGTTTGCGGTCGATCTTGTTGATCGGAAACTCAAGGCCCGAGAAGTCCAGCAGGCTGGTCTTGCCGCTGCCCTGCGGGCCGATCAGCAAGTACCACGGCAAATCGCTGCGCCAGCGCTCGCTGCGGCCGCGATAGAGGCTCGAGGTTTTCAGGGTTTTCAGGGCGTCCTTGAAACGCTCCTTCAACTCCTTCTGCTCTTCGTCGATCAACTCTTCACGGCGGATACGATCCTGACCATCCTCAGTCTCTTCGACCGCTTTTTTGCGCACACCAGCACGCCAGCTGACGAAGACCATGGTCAGGCCCCAGATCAGGAACAGCACACTGATGGTCAGCAGGCGGGAGGTCGAACCTTCCCAGAACTTGTAGTCATCGACTGCCAACAGCGGCCCGACAAACCAGACCAGCAGTGCGACGAACAGCACCAGCAGCAAGGTCCAGACCCAGGTCTGGCGCACGAACGCGCCGACTTTCTTGAAAAACTTTTTCATCACACGTCCCTGTTTACGGCTGCGACAGCGGCTGGGCCGCGGCGGAATCCAGCGGCTGATAAGGTTGCAGAACGGTGTCGCGCTGCTCGCCCAAGACCCAGGCGAACCCCGAATACATCACCACCAGGCAGACCACGGTGAACAGCACCACCATCCACGCCGGCACGATGCGCACCAGGCTGCGACGCTGATCGTTCAAGCCTTCCCAATGCGGCGACAGTTCACGCGGCACGTCGCCGCGCAGCTGACGAATCTGCCGATACAAGGCGTCGCGGATGCCTTCGAGTTCGAGCATGCCGCGCGCTTGCACGCGGTACTTGCCTTCGAAACCGAGGGACAGGCACAGGTACATCAGCTCCAGCATCGGCAGGTGCTTGACCGGGTTTTTCGACAGGCGATCCAGCAGCTGGAAGAACTTCTCGCCACCGAAGGTTTCGTTGTGGAAGCTGCTGAGCAGGCTCATCTGCGACCACTCGCTTTCGTTGCCCCACGGCGTGGTCACGACGGCTTCATCGACCACGGTGCAGAGCACGTAACGCGCAGCCATCACCTGGCTGCTTTCGGCGCCGTTGTGCAGCGCGCGCACTTCAAACAGTTTCAGCCCGGCGGTCAGGCGCTCGTTGAGCGCGTACATGTCTTCGCGGCTGTCGCTGTGCTTGAGGCGAACCACTTCCGACAACAGGTCGGAACCGGCGGCCACCAGCGAATTGAGGCTGATGTTGAAGGTCTCTGCCGGGCGCAGGCGCGCGGCGTAGATCATCCGCTCTTCGAGTTGTTCGAAACGCGGCGGTGCAGCGAAGTCGGTCAGCGGACTTTGCGCCGGGCCGTGGCCCTGGCGGTCGAGCAAGACGGTTTTATCGTCCTGATGGTGTTCCATGTCCTTGATCATGTCGGTCAGTTCCTGATGGCCCAGAATTTCAATTCAAGCTCGGCGAATTCGCCGGACACGTGGAACGCGAAGCCGCCGGAGCGCTCCAGTTGTGCCAGGTCTTCGGAACTGAGTTCGAGGATGAAATAGGTTTTGTTGGAGTGGAACGCGATCTGCCGTGGGGCCACCGGCAACGGTTTGACCTTGATGCCCGGCAGGTGCAGGTTGACCAGTTGGCGAATGCGCTCCACCGGGCCGACCTTGAGGTGCGCCGGCAAGCGGTGGCGCAGTTCTTCGGAATCGCAGTTGGCACTGGCCGCGAGCACGAACGACGCCGAGCCCAGCAGTTTGTGGTCGTGCAACGGCGAGACGATGATCCCGTACTGCCGCGCTTGCAGGACCAGTTCGATGGCGTGCTGTTCGAGCACCATCGACAGCACCTGACGAATCGCTTCCATCAGTTTGCGGAAGCTCGCGCCCTGATCGCTGTGCTGGTAACGGCTGTCCAGACGCGGGCGTTTGCTGTCGCTGGAGAAGGTCGCCAGATCACCGAGCATGGTCAGCAGCGTGCGGTACAACTCTTCCGGGTGAACCTGTTCCAGACCGAGGTAGTGACGCAGCAGCAGCTCGGTGCGGTTGATCAGTTGCAGCATCATGAAGTCGCCGACTTCCGCACCACCGACCTTGCCGTTGGAGCGGATGCGCTCGGCGATGGTGTCGCCCCGGTGACCGAGCATGCTGATCACTTCTTTCAGGCACGACAGCAAATAGCTGGAGGAATGCGCCTGAATGTAGGTCGGTACGAAATCCGGATCGAGGCTGATCACGCCGTCGGGCGTGGTGTCGAGCACGTCGCAGATCTTCAGCTTCACGTAGGCCTGATCGCTCTGCTGCTCGCCGAGCAACAGCTTGAAGTCCGGGCGACCGCAGCTGACCTGGCTGGCGGAATCGTCGCCGGCGTTGGAGTCGGCCACTTCGGCTTCGTACGCGGTGTAGCGCGCCAGCACGTCGGATTGCTCCGGGCGGCGCGACTCGATGTGGTTACCGGTGACCAGCGGCAACGCCAGGTAAATCGGCGTGTTGCCGGTGTTCGGCGGCACGTCCAGCGCCAGTGGCTCGGTGTTGCCGCCGAGTTCGAACAGGCTGCCGTCCGGCAGAATCCCCGAGGCTTGGCTGATCACCAGTTTGCCCATGTTGAGGAACTGCAAATCGATGTCGAGATTGAGGAAACCCCAGGTGTAACTGCCCAACAACTGCGTGCGGGTTTTCATCTGGTGGTCGTAGTAGCGATCGTTGTGCTGGAAGTGCTGCGGACGCAGCAGCATGCCTTCCTGCCAAATGACTTTATGGGAATTCATGATCAGTCATCCGCCTTGGCGAGCTTTTCGTTGCTGTTGCGAATACCGGCCTGGTCGAGGGTCAGGTCAGCCTCGGTGACTTCCAGCGGGGTGACTTGCACCGTGTAGCGCCATTTGGTTTCCGGCAGGTCGCGGTAGGCCGCGAGGATCCCGACGTAACGGCTGCCCTCCTCCACGCTGAGTTTCAGCTCGATGGTTTCGCCCGGGCGCAGTTCGAGTTCTTCGCTGGCCACCAGGTCTGGGGCCAGGGATTCCTTGGCGCGCTCGTACAGGCTGAAGAAGTCGGCGTTCTCGAATGTCACCGGGTGCTTGAGCTCGAACAGACGCACGACAACCGGCGACGGGCGCCCGTTGAGGTCCGGGTTCAGCTGATCGCTGCCGGTGAGCTTCAGGTTGACCTTGGTCACTTTGGAATACGGCGACAGCGACGAACAACCGGCCAGCAGCACCAGCACCGCGAACGCAGTCAGCATCTTGAAAAAAGCGGTCGAGCAGCGAGACATGCGCATCATCCTTGGTGGTCGGTGTGAAGGGTGGAAATCAGGCGGATCTGTTCTTCGTAGGCCTGAGCGAAGTCGCGGGCCAGCAGGCGTTCGCTCCAGTCATCGTCCTGACGCAGGGCCTGGTGATAACGACCGTACGCTCTCCAGCGGCTGCCGGAGGTGGCCAGCAACGGCTTGTTGTCGCGCTCGAAACGCAGGGTCAGTTGCTGCGGCGAGAAGTGTTCCAGCGTGCCGCGAACGGCGGCGCGGCTGGCGGTCAGCAAGGCCACCTGATGCGCCTGCAAATCGCGGAACGCGCGGGAGATCGACTGCTCGGCCGGCAACTGGCCCGGCTTGTTCGGCTGCAACAAAATGCCCAGCGCTTCACCGGCATCGACGGCGAATTTCAGCGGGTTCTTGTTCGTGCCTTGCACGGTGGTCTGGGCCAGACGCAGTTCGTTTTTCAGTTCGCTGCGGGTGCGCAGGCTCTGCTGCAAACCGCCGACGCTTTGCTTGAGCAGGCGTGCCGCGTTCAGCGCCAGGGCTTCGCGGGCGTCGTGGTCGAGGCCTTTGAGGTCCACGCCCAGCGCCGCACCGAAGTGCTCCCAGAAACCTTCGCTCTGGCGCTCAGGCGCTTTTGCGACAGGGCTTGGCGCAGGATCGGCGGGGGCGTTGATCAACTCCGGCACCATCAGGCTTTCCATGTCGATGCGCGCATAGTCGGCGCGCTGACGGGTGTCCTCGATGGTGGTGCTCGGGGTGATCAGCTCTTCGATTTCCGAGTACACGCGCTCTTGCTGATCAAGGGCGTTCAGCGGATCGAGATCAAGGAACGCGTCATCCGGGATGATGCTGCCCGCCGCTTGTGGGCGACCGACTTCGACGTCGAAGGTCGCCGGGTCGCGTACCAGCCGCGCACGGATCTCGAAATCACCCAGCACGTAGGTGCTGCCATGCTCGATGCGCATCGGTTCGCCCTTGCGCAGGCGTGCGCCGCTCCCGCCATCCTGGACACCGTTGCTGCTGGTGTCGGTCAGGAAGAACGTCCCTTCGCGAAAGCTGATGTCCACATGGTGATTGGACAGGTGACGCTTGCGGTCCGGGATGATCCAGTCGCAATCCTCGCCCCGGCCAATCACGCCGCCGGCCTGCTTGAAGGTCTTCTGGCACAGCTCCGTGGGCACGAACTGCTTGGTGTTCAGCATTTCGAAAACCAATTCCATGGTGATACTCCTTGCGGTCACTTGCCGCGATTGACCGCCTGCGGATCACCCAATGGGCGATAGGTGTTGTCGTTGAATTTGTAATTGCCGCTGCAGCCGCCAAGGCCGCATAGAACGACGAGGGTCAGCAGGACGGCTTGCCAGTGACGAACAGACATCAGAGGGTCTCCAGGGGTAGACAAAGCACAAAGCGCCGGCCCGTTCGGGCGGCGCTATCAGAAGCGAATGAGGTGAAATCGACGGTCATTTGCCTAGCCATCGAAGTCACCGAGATTGATGTTCAGGCGCCCGAGGCGATACAGCAGCGTGCGGCGCGGCAGGCCAAGTTCGCGGGCGGCGAGGGTCTGGTTGCCGTCGTTTTTGCGCAGGCAATCGAGCAGCAGGCTGCGTTCGACCTGCTCCAGGCGTTCGCGCAGGTTCAGGCTGTTGTCTTCCGGCACGGCTTCCATGCGCAGGGAGAAATGCTCGGCCAGCAACTCGCCGCCCTCGCACAGCAACACCGCGCGCTCGACCAGGCCTTTGAGTTCGCGCACGTTGCCGGGGAACGCATAACCGGACAGGTGATCCAGCGCCGCATCGGACCAACGCACCGCATCGCGCTGCAAGAACGAGCAGGCCTTGTCGGCGAAGTGCCGGGCCAGGTCGAGGATGTCGCCTTCGCGCTGACGCAGGGCCGGCAACTCAATCGGGAATTGCGCGAGGCGGTAATACAAGTCCTCGCGGAATTTGCCTTCGCTGACCAGCACCGACAAATCCCGGTGCGTCGCGGCGATGATGCGTACATCGATTTTGTGGGTGTCGTTGGAGCCCAGCGGACGAATCTCGCCCTCCTGCAACACGCGCAGCAACTTGGCTTGCAGCGACAGCGGCATGTCGCCGATTTCATCGAGCAACAAGGTGCCGCCGTTGGCCGCGTCGAACAGCCCGGCGCGGTCGCGATCCGCGCCGGTGAAGGCGCCTTTGCGGTAGCCGAACAGTTCGCTTTCCAGCAGGTTCTCAGGGAACGCCGCGCAGTTCTGCACGATGAACGCCTGGGAACGGCGCGGGCCGCAGTCGTGAATGGCGCGTGCGACCACTTCCTTGCCGGTGCCGGTCTCGCCTCGCAGCAGCACGGTGTAGGGGCTGTGCAGGACTTTGCTGATCAGCGAATAGGTTTCGCGCATGGCCTTGCTCTTGCCGATCAAGCCGTAACCACTGGCACTCGGGATGCTGGCTTTCAATGGCCGTGCATCACCGACCGGCTGACGCAGACGTTGCAGCAGATGCAGTTGGCCGAGCACAAACGAACCCAGTTGCCCGAGGGAATCGGCAAAGCCTTGCAGGTCCATGTGCCTACGGCTGGCGCACAGCAGCAAACCTTCGACCGCCTTCTGCTGATTGACCAGCGGCACGCACAGCAGCGACTGCCACGGCGTGGCTTGCGGCGGCAGGAAGCTGGTTTCGTGCAGGCTGCCGCTCAGTTCGCCGAGGCTCACCACGCGGTTCTGGCACAGGGCGAATTGCAGCAGTTGTTCACCGTTGTAATCCGCCGGCAGGCTCGCCGATTCGCGCGGTTGCAGAATGCCGTTCAGGCACTCGGCGTTCATCCCCAGGCACGTGTGGGTCGCGTCCAGCAGGTACAACTGCGTCAACTCGCAACCGCTGAGTTCCGCCACGCCGCGCACGAAGTCACCCAGCAGCGCAGCGCCGTCCGCCGCGCGCGACAGGCTGGCGAACTGCGCCAGCAACGCTTCGGCATACACCAGCGGTTGCGGCACTTGAGTGAACATCACACCCACCTCAGGCGAACTCGCAGGTCACGCTGGCGCCGCCGTCGAGCGTCGCGTGGACGCGCTTGAGGCTTTCACCCGTGGCCATCGCGTCGAGCAAGCGGTCGGCCACTAGCGGCAGTACGTGCAGGTCCAGCAAGTGGTCGATCAGACGCGCGCCGCTGTCGCTTTGGGTGCAGCGTTCGGCCAGGTGATCGACGAGGTCTTGCGAGTAGCTGAAATCCAGCTGACGACGGTTCAGGCGTTCGCCCAGACGACCGAGTTTGATTTCGATCAGCTCGCGCAGCACCGGGCCGCCGACCGGGTAGTAAGGCACCACGCGCATCCGCGCCAGCAGCGCCGGTTTGAAGTGCTTGCTGAGCACTGGGCGAATGGTTTCTTCGAGCACTTCGGCGGTTGGCCGTGCACCGTTTTCGCAAAGGTCGCTGATGCGGTCGCTGCCCAGGTTCGAGGTCATGAGGATCAGCGTGTTGCGGAAGTCGATCTCACGCCCTTCGCCGTCGTTGGCCACGCCTTTGTCGAAGATTTGGTAGAACAGGTTGAGCACGTCCGGGTCAGCCTTTTCGACTTCATCGAGCAGCACAACGGAGTACGGCTTCTGCCGCACGGCTTCGGTGAGCATGCCGCCCTCGCCGTAACCGACGTAGCCCGGTGGTGCACCGATCAGGCGCGACACGGTGTGCTTCTCCTGGAACTCGGACATGTTGATGGTGGTGATGAAACGATCACCGCCGTACAGCAAGTCGGCGAGGGCCAGCGCGGTTTCGGTCTTGCCGACACCGCTCGGGCCCACCAGCAGGAACACGCCCACCGGTGCGTCCGGTTTGTTCAGGCCGGCAGCGGTAGCGCGCATCGAGCGGTCCAGTGCGTGAACGGCTTGTTCCTGGCCACGGATGCGCGTGCGCAGGTCGGTGGCGAAACTGGCGACCTTGGCGTTGTGTTCGCGGGCCAGTTGCGCCAGCGGCACGCCGGTCCAGGCGCTGATGACTTCGGCGACCAGACGCGGGCAGACTTCGAAGCTGACCAGGCGTTCTTTGACCTGAGCATCGGTCAGGGCTTTGTGAGTTTCGTTGAGCGCGGTTTCGAGGGACTCGACGTCATTCACTGTTTCGAGGGTTTCGATCACGGTGCCTTCGGCGTCTTCCTCAACCGTGACGGTCGGCTCGACGGCAGCAGCCTCGCGAGCCTTGGCCAGTTGCTGACGCAGATCCAACAAGCGCTCGGCCAGTTCTTTCTGCTCGGTCCACAGCGTTTCGAGGGCGACCATTTCGTCTTCGGCGGCGGCCAGACGATCTTCCAAAGCATCCAGCGCTTCGTGATCAATCAACAAACCGGCTTCGGCATCACGACGCAACGCCTGACGCTGACGACCACCTTCAGCCAGTTCGCCACGCAGACGTTCAAGGCTTTCCGGTGCAGCGGCGAGGCTGATGCGAACACGGGCACAGGCGGTGTCGAGCACATCGACGGCCTTGTCCGGCAGCTGGCGGCCGGCGAGGTAACGGGCGGACAACTCAGCCGCCGCCACCACCGCGTCATCGCGCAGGTAGATGCCGTGGCTCTTCTCGTAGACCTGCGCCAAACCACGGAGGATGGTCACCGCTTCGCTCACGGTCGGTTCGTGCAGTTGCACCGGTTGGAAACGACGGGCCAGGGCCGGGTCTTTTTCGAAGTACTTCTTGTACTCCGCCCACGTGGTAGCGGCGATAGTGCGCAACTCGCCACGGGCCAAGGCTGGTTTGAGCAGGTTGGCCGCATCGGAACCACCGGCATTGCCGCCCGCGCCGATCAACGTGTGGGCTTCGTCAATGAACAGGATGATCGGCTTCGGCGAGGCTTTGACTTCGTCGATCACGCCTTTGAGGCGACGCTCGAATTCACCTTTGACGCTGGCGCCGGCCTGCAACAGGCCCATGTCCAGCGACAGCAGCTCGACGCCTTTCAACACTTGCGGCACTTCACCGGCGGCAATGCGCGAGGCCAGGCCTTCGACAATCGCGGTTTTACCAACACCAGCTTCGCCGACCACAATCGGGTTGTTTTTGCGGCGACGGGCGAGGATGTCGACCATCTGCCGGATCGCGCCATCGCGGCACAGCACCGGGTCGAGTTTACCGTCGCGGGCCTGCTGGGTCAGGTTGTGAGTGAAGCGCTGCAACAGCGATTCGCCCGGCACGGCAGGCTTTCCGGTGGCCGGTTGCTCTTTCTGCGACAGGGCAAATTCTTTAAGGCGCTCGATGTTCAGCTTGGCCAGCAACGACTGGTAGCGGCTGCCGGCGTAGCGCATCGGGTTGCGCAGCAGCGCGAGGATCAACGCGGCTTGCTCGACCTGGCTCTGGCCCAGTTCAAGGTTGGCCACCAGCAACGCGTCTTGCAGCCACTGCACCAGTTCCGGGGCGAACACCGGGTTGCGCGAGGCGCTGTGCTCGACCCGCGATTGCAACGCGGCGCTCAGCTCGCCAGCATCCACTTCGGCGTCTTGCAGCGCGCGTGCGAGCAGGCCTTGCGGGCGCTCCAGCAGGCCCAGCAGCAAGTCTTCGACGAGGATCTTGCTGCCGCCACGGGCGACGCAACGCTCGGCAGAACTTTCCAGATCACGACGGGTTTCGGCGTCCAGCGCCTGGATAAGTTGTTGCAGGTCTACGTTGATCATTGGTCATCTGTCCTTAATGAATTTTGCTGCCCAGGGTCACCACGCCGTCCGCTTTTTCGCGGCCCAGCCAACTGGTCCATCCCAGGCGACAGGCGTTCTGCTCACCGATGCGCAGTTCGCGGATTTCTTCCTGGCGCAACACCAGGCGAATGTCATAGTCGAGCGGGTCACGCAGGGTGAACCGCACCAGCGCGCACAACGGCTGGTAGCCGAAACCGATTGGC
This sequence comes from Pseudomonas sp. PDM01, assembly GCF_014852325.1. NCBI lineage: Bacteria > Pseudomonadati > Pseudomonadota > Gammaproteobacteria > Pseudomonadales > Pseudomonadaceae > Pseudomonas > Pseudomonas sp. PDM01. The sequence goes on along the minus strand of NZ_JACVBK010000002.1, from coordinate 241,877 downwards.
AGGAACTCGTGAAAGCGTTGCCAGTCGAGTTCGCGGATGTGAATGCGGAATTTGCCGCTGCGGTCGCGCACGTGCTCGCCCAGCACCAGGTCTTCGCCGAGCAGGCTGTTGGCGCGGCCCAGACGGTTGCGCTGCTCGTCGAGAATTTCCACCCGGCGCTCGATGCATTGCTCGATGGTCAGCTCGGCGTGCTTGAAGTAGTAACGCAGCACCGCTTCGATCAGCGCCGCCGAGTGCGCCCGCAAGCTGAGCAAACCGAGGTACGGCAGCAGGCGTTTCCAGTTCAGTTCCTGGGCCTTGCGGATCTCTTCGCCGCCAAGGCCGATCAAGGCAAACAGCTGCGCCGAGAACGGGTCGAGCGCGCCGCTCTGGAAGCTTGCGCGATAGCGGTACTTGCGCCAGATCGGCAGCATCAGCCGTTGCAGGCGATGGTGAAACAGATCGAGGAAGTTGCGGGTCGGGTTGCCGTCTTCGCTGTCGCCCAACGCCTGTTCGCCGTAGAACGCCGGCAGCGGCGAACCGGAACCGACCAGACCGATCAGGTTGAACCGCAGGCGCGCACGCATGTGCCCGTGCTCTTGGAAAAACTCCACGCGATCAACGTCGCTGCCAGGGAAACCCAGGCTCGGGTTGGCCTGGAATTCCAGCTGGTCGTACAGGTCGTCTTCGCTCAGGTGCGGGTGGGCCTCGCGCAGCCGGTCAATCACCAGCAGCACGGCCTGAAACAGCGAGTACTCGCGTATTCCTCGGGTCAGTCCGCTTAAAGAAGCGGCTGCAGGCCCATACGTGGTGTCCATTGGTACACCTCTCCCTGTGTGCTTTTTACCCGCAGCTCGTGGTACGAATTGAGACTGGCGTAAAGCGCGAAAAACTCGTTGAGAACCGAAGCGAAAACGAACAAGTCGCCCTCGCCGATATACCCTTCCGGGTCGATGGTCAGCTCGGTGCGCAACCCGCGAACCGGCAACCCTCTGTGCAACCGGTCGACGTGGTGGTGCTTGATCGACTTGAGCCCGCCGAGCAGGCGCTTGCTGACTTTTTCCGCGTGTTGGTCGTAGTAGCGCGGCAAGTCGTAGGTTTCGAGAATCACCTTCAACGCATTGACGTCGGCCAGGGACAAATAGTTAAGCGACATGTTGCTGATCAACTTCCAGAGGAAGTCGCGGTTCAGCGGCGGCGCGAAACTCGACGTGGCCGGGGTGATGTTGCGGAAGCTCAAAAACTCCGGCGTCTCTTCGCAGGCCATGCAGATGTCGCCGAGCTTGAGCTTGCGCGGCAGGTTCTGGTTGGTGCACATCAGCTCGATCGACAGGGTTTCATGGGCTTCGGTGTGGCGGATGCCGAAGCTCAGGTAGGTGTCGAGGCCGTCGTGCAGCAAGGAGGAACGCTGGCGAATGCTGTAATGCGGACGGCTGTTGGGCACGTCGAAACTCGGGTCGTGCTCGAAGGATTCGAACGGCACGTACTCCTGATAACCGAGGCCGCCGGGCTTCCAGCCGGTCACGGTTTCCACCGAAAACACGCCGCAGTTTTGCAGATCGAATTCGGCGGGCAGCAGCAGGTATTCGTCCTGCTTGCCGTCGAGGCGGATCGGCAAGGCGTCGTGCTCGAACAGGTTGACGATGGGCGTGCAGTAGAGCTTCACGTTATCCAGGGTCGGACGCATCCGCATGATGCCGCTCTTGCGAATATCGAAGCGCAATTCGAGGCCGCGCATCTGCTTGAGCGTGTCTTCCGGCAAGGCTTTGAGCAGGTCCAGACCGTTGATATCAACGAAGAGGAATTTGTCCTGGAAGGCAAAGTATTCCTGCAAGTAGCGATAGCCACGGAAGGTGTTCAGCGGATACGGGATCAACGCTTCTTCTTCGGCAAAACCCACCGGCTGCACCCGATCGCCGGGCATCTTGAACGCCATCGGCGTGCCGTTGACGCCGTTGATGGGCTTGCCGGCGCCGTCCAGCGGGATCAGCTCAATGCCTTCCAGATTGCGCAGCAGGCTCAGGTAAAGCATCTGGCTGATGTAGCGCTCACCGGCGAAGTGCAGACGCAGGCGGCTCAACTCCAGCTCACCGAGGTGACCGTCGGCGCTCATCTCCAGACGCAGGCTCAACAGCGAACCGTCGCCCTTCACCGAGTAATTCAGCGCGGCCAGATCCAGCGGCAACACCTCGGTTGGGTAGCAGGTGCGGAAGCGGCAACGCACGTCATCGATTGGCACGCTCTCGATCGGCGTATCGCGCTCGACCCTCAACGCAGGCCCCGAACGCTTCAACGGGTCGAACTGCAAAATGCTGAACGCTGGCAGCGGCCGCATGTAGTTGGGCCACAGCAGGTGCATCAGGGAATGGCTGAGCTCTGGCAGTTCATCGTCGAGCTTCTGACGCAGGCGACCGGTCAGGAATGCAAAACCCTCCAGCAACCGCTCCACGTCTGGATCTCGGCCGGCCTGGCCAAGGAAAGGCGCCAACGCCGGGCTACGCTCGGCGAATCGACGACCTAACTGGCGAAGTGCGGTGAGTTCGCTTTGGTAGTAGTGGTTAAAGGACATGGGTTAGCTGCCTGATGGTGAGTTACGTCGGGAAATCAGTCGATCGACTATTAAGCGAGCGACCAGCGCCAAGAGGCTCATACTGCTTGTAAGTCCGCTGTATGCCATTGCCCTTACCGGGTTTTCGGGGAGAAAATAAAACAGAACAACAGCGACCATAAACATTATTGCTACAATTTTCGCAGCCAGTTTTGGCAGTACAAAAACAACCATATTCACAAAAATAAAAAAATAAAAAGTCAACTCAGCAGTTATACCAATAGACACTCCTCTTGCTGTAAATCCACCCGCATGCAACTTATATAAAGCCACCCCATAATCATGAACAAAAAAATAAACCACACCTACCAATAGATAAATAACCAGCCCCGCTAAAACTTTTAAAGTCATGGCGTCCACGTTTTATATTTTGCAAGAACATCCGCAGTAATCGAAGTTTTAAGAAGATCAACTGAGGCAGGCTCAAAAACAGTACTTACCTCTGGCACATCTCCGCCAGCACCCCGCAACCCACCAAAACTCTTTGTACCGACGACTCGACGGAAGTTTTTAGATGCCCACAACGATGCTCTGATAATTATGAAATTGTCATAGACGTTTTCACTTCCATCGTCCTTTCCACCGAGCGAACCGTCCGCCCATTCCAAACCAGTCACCCCGGTTTTTCTGACTGCAGAATCGATGTCATTCGTTTCTTGCCAGTACATTCGGAATGTATCCACCGCAAAGGGTATCTGGCCCAGCCCATCAGTCCAGTAAGGGTCTCCTTCCACGAGGCAAAGCAGAAATCCACTGCCGCCGTCTGTTTGCTTTTTCCAATCACCAGGCATGTTTCGGTAATACATAAGCGACTCGCGATCGACAATGGCGAAGTCTATTATCGATTGCCAAGTGTGTTGTTTATAGGCGCCAAATGCTTCAGATCCCTCCACGCTACTTTCGGGATTGACCCATACCCGTTCACGATAGAAATCAGCCAACGGCTCAAACCATTGGATCGCCTCTGCATAGAGTGCTTCGGCTTTTATAATACGAAAGGGCTTATCTCCATCATCCGGTCGCACTGCAAACAAAGGCACACCATTCGAGCGTGTTATTAACCAGATTTCCGGAAGATTTAAATTTTCCGGATCAGTATCGTCGCTGGCGGTAGTTTTATTGTCGAGCCTTAATGCAGTTGCGCCGTCTTCGGTAACAAAGGTGTAAGGCACGCCGTCAATTTCAACAATCGTTTCCAAGACCCTACTCCGAAGTTACTAAGATAGTGACAGTTTCAGGTTTCTGGCCAGATGAAAAACATCCAGACATTCCAGATAACGCCGTACCCACTTTTTCGATCCCGCTTTCGGAAGTAATTCGGTAGTTCAGCCCCTCAACCGCTTTTCCAGTGGCCGTTTTAAAAGCAAAAACACGATTGAATACCCCGGGGATAATCACAGGTAACGGCGGAACAAACGGCACCGGCGAATGCGAATTCCCGATAATCACCGTCCCGGAACCGGCCGTAACCTTGTTGCCATGCGTCCCAACGGAATCCACCATCGCAGCCGGTTTCCCGTTAATCAAAACCGTCGTCGCCAACCCGCCCGACATCGCACCACCACACGCCGAGGCATCGCCTTGGCGGGCGGCCGCGAGGCCGTCGAAGAAGACGTCGCCGGAACCGGCGGCGATCGGGTTGGTGCCGTGGCCGGGGAGCGGGCAAGCGGTGGGGTCGGATACGCGTGCTGCTGGTTTGCCGGACATACGAATCTCCTTAAGTGACCTTGACTTGACCGCTGCCATCCAGGCGCGCGGCGAAACTGACCTGGCGCTTGAAACCATCAACTTCCAGCAGGCCTTCGATGCTGAAGGACAGGCGAAGCTGATCGTTGTCACGCGGCAGGGAGATGACACGCACGTTGCTCAGGCGCGGTTCGTAGGCTTCGATGAAGCTTTCGATGGCCAGGCGGGCCTGACTCAGGGAGTCGTGCAGGCTCAGGCGCATGTCATTGAGATCGGGTAGCCCGTAATCGGACAGCGTTTGCACGCTGCCCGCACGGGTGCTGAGCATCTTGGCCAGATGGGCAGCCACGGACGCCATGGCGGAGACCTCGCGGCTCCAGCCGACGCGTTTGTCCGCGTCGCCACCCAGGCGTTCGAAAAGGCTGCCGTATCCAGTCATGAGTTAGCTCCGCTTACTCTTTGTCCAGCTTGCCAACCAGCGACAGGGTGAAATCGGCACCCATGTACTTGAAGTGCGGGCGCACGTTCAGGCTGACGCGGTACCAGCCAGGCTCGCCTTCGACATCGCTGACGATGATCTGGGCAGCACGCAGCGGACGACGGCCACGGACTTCGGCGCTCGGGTTTTCCTGGTCGGCCACGTACTGGCGGATCCACTTGTTCAGTTCCAGCTCGAGGTCGGTGCGCTCTTTCCACGAACCGAGTTGCTCGCGCTGCAGCACTTTCAAGTAGTGAGCCAGGCGGTTGACGATCATCATGTACGGCAGTTGGGTGCCGAGCTTGTAGTTCAGCTCTGCTGCCTTGCCTTCTGCGCTGATGCCGAAGAACTTCGGCTTCTGCACCGAGCTTGCGGAGAAGAACGCCGCGTTGTCGGAGCCTTTGCGCATGGTCAGGGAGATGAAGCCTTCCTCGGCCAGTTCGTATTCACGACGGTCGCTGACCAATACCTCGGTAGGGATCTTGGTTTCGATTTCGCCCATGCTTTCGAAGTGGTGCAACGGCAGGTCTTCAACCGCGCCACCGCTCTGCGGGCCGATGATGTTCGGGCACCAGCGGAATTTGGCGAAGCTGTCGGTCAGCTTGGTGCCGAACGCGTAGGCGGTGTTGCCCCACAGGTAGTGCTCGTGGCTGTTGGCGACGGTTTCTTTGTACACGAACGATTTGACCGGGTTTTCTTCCGGGTCGTACGGGTTGCGCAGCAGGAAACGCGGCACGGTCAGGCCAATGTAACGGGAGTCTTCCGACTGGCGGAAGCTCTGCCATTTGGCGAATTGCGGACCTTCGAAGTGATCCTTCAGATCCTTCAGGTCCGGCAGGCCGGTGAAGCTTTCCAGGCCGAAGAATTTCGGGCCGGCGGCGGCAATGAACGGCGCGTGGGACATGCACGCAACGCTGGACACGTACTGCATCAGTTTCACGTCCGGCGAGCTTGGGGACATGAAGTAGTTAGCGATGATCGCGCCTACCGGCTGACCACCGAACTGGCCGTATTCAGCGGTGTAGATGTGCTTGTACAGGCCAGCCTGCATCACTTCCGGCGAATCTTCGAAATCGTCCAACAGGTCTTCTTTGGAGACGTTGAGGATTTCGATCTTGATGTTTTCGCGGAAGTTGGTGCGGTCGACCAGCAACTGCAGGCCACGCCACGACGATTCCAGGGACTGGAAGTCCGGGTGGTGGAGGATCTCGTCCATCTGACGGCTGAGCTTGGCATCGATCTCGGCGATCATGCGGTCAACCATGGCTTTCTTGACCGGCTCACCGTTGTTCTGCGGCTTGAGCAGCTCTTCGATGAAGGCCGACACACCGCGCTTGGCGATGTCGTAGGCTTCGTCGTCCGGCGTCAGGCGGGTTTCGGCGATGATGCTGTCGAGAATGCTGTATTCGCCGTTCTCGTTACTCTTTTGCTGCGCTGCACTCGTGCTCATGTTGGCTTCCTTGGCTGATGGAGACTCAGACGTCCTGGGCTGCGGCGTTCAGGCCCAGCTCACCCAGTACGCGACCGCGGGATTCGTCGTCGGCGAGAACGCCTTCGATGGCTTTGCGGAACGCAGGCGCGTTACCCAGCGGGCCTTTGAGGGCCACCAGCGCGTCGCGCAGTTCCATCAGTTTTTTCAGCTCAGGCACTTGCTCGACCAGGCTGGCCGGGTTGAAGTCCTTCATCGAGTTGACGCGCAGTTTCACGGCCAGTTCTTCAGTGTCGCTTTCTTCCTGAAGACGGTTCGGTACGCTCAGTGTCAGCTGCAGCTCTTGCTTGGCCAGCACCTCGTCGAAGGTCATCTTGTCGATGCTGATCGGCTTGCGATCTTCGACTTTGCGTTCGTCCTTGCGGTGGGTGTAGTCACCGATTGCCAGTAGTTTCAACGGCAGTTCGATCTCTTCCTGGGCACCACCGGTGGCAGGTTTGAACGTGACGTTGATGCGTTCCTTGGGGGCTACCGAGCCTTCTTTGGCCATGGCTTTTCTCCTTGCGGTTGTGGCCCTGGGGCCTATTCGAGTACCACTTCGAGATCGAGGTGGCACAGCCTGCGATAAATCTCTTCCTTGCGTTCACGTACGGCATGGTTCTGCGGCAACAACTCGCAGCAGCTATGCAGTAAATGCAGCACTTCCAGCGCAAGATCGGGCTCCCAGGCGTGCAGGCCTGAGTCCTGTAATGTTTGGTCGAGGGTTTCGAGTTGGGTCTTGGCCAGTTCGTATTTCTTGGCCATGAAGCACAGCCGCGCGAGGGCGAACTGCCAGAAGAACCGAACGCGCCCGCCGTTGGCGCTTTGCAGGCCCTGCTTGAGGATTTGCACAGCGGCCTTGAGGCCGTCCTTGCGCAGAATCGGCAGGACCTCTTCGAGGGCCAGTTCCCAGGCGGGCTGGGTGTCGGCGACTTCGACTTTGCGCGGCGCACTGGCGCTTTGCAGGTGCGGCATGACGTTGGCGCTGATCCAGGCGCGGGTGGCCGGATCGGCAAACGGCGCGCCGTCATGGAAGCGCAATTCGACGATACCGGGCAGGCGCTGAACCAAAAGCGCGAAGTGGATTTCCACTTCGCGCATCGCCATTTCTGCGTTGAGTGCCTGGAGGCATTCCCAGACCATTCGCTGGCCATCGAACCAGAACGGCGCCTTCGCCAGGCTCGCCTCCAGTTCCACCAACAGGTCAGCGTATTTGCCCTGGTCGTAACGGTCCTGATAGGCCTTGAGCTTGTCCGCCGGCAAACCGCGCAGCACGGTGATCTGCTCGGCATTACGTTCGGGGACAGCGTCGATGGGCAACCACAACAGCGTGCGATTGAGGCGCAGGGCGCGCAGGTCGGTAGCTTTCTGCTTGAGCCACCAGGCGCACAACGGCCGGGCGCTTTCTTGCTGCGCGCGCAGGGCTTTGTGGGCTTCTTTTTCGTTGTCGATCGGCGCGCCGGGCGTCAGCAGTTGCGTCGCGACTTGTTTGACCTGAGCCACGGCCGCACCCACCACGCCTGGTTCCGGCTGGTTGTCGGCGGCGCGTTGCACCATGTTTTTCAGACGGCGGGAGATTGGCAACAGCAACGGCGCGTCGTCACCCAGGTGCTCGGTGCACGCGGCGTCGAGGCCTTCCAGGTGTTCCACCAGACGGCGGAACATCGGCAACTGCTCTTTGATCGCGACGTTTTCGGTCAGCACCTGCTCAAGACGCGGCACCAGCCAACTGATCGCAGCGGAGCGCGTACGTGCCTTGTTCGGGTGGACTTCGGCCCAGTGGCTTTCGCACAAGTAGTGCAGCAAACCGAGGCCGGCGAGCAGGCCTTGAAAGGATTCGCGCTGGTACAGGGCCCAGGTCAGCCAAGCGCCGACGCGCAAATCCTTGGACTGGGTGCGCAGCAGGTTTTCGCTGTTTTCACGGATTTTCAGCCAGTCGATCTGACCGCTTTCGTGCATGGACGAGGCTTTGGCCAGCTCGCTTTCCAGTGACTCATATTCGCTCGAAAAGCGAACATCCTCGCCCGCGAAATTCTCTTTGGAAACAGAGGCTTTTGCGAGATCGAGGTAATGAGCAGAAAGTTTGCTTGAGTAGGACATCCATGGCCTTTAGTTTGGATTACGGTCATACGCTCATTGGAGTTCCAACGGCGTGAGACAGAATCAAAGAGCTGCGAAATGTCTCATCCAATTGAGATCGTGCTCTTTCAAAGTGGGCGCATCGTACTCACGATGATGGCCACTAGCAAGCACCCGATTAAACAATAAGACGAAGCGCGTTTATCTCTCGTAGGAGATCTCCCTATATGTAGCAAGGGGATCCCTGATGTCAGTTTAATAATTCAGCGCTCGACCCAACGCCCTGAAACCGTTGAGGTAGAGGCCTCCGACTCTTTCACCTGAATAAACCGCATATTCATTGCCGATTGCTCCCTTTGGCAGGCGCGCAGCATGCCAAAAACTAAAAAATATAAATGTAGGAGCATTCCGAAATGTTACGGGTATCGATGAACAAAACGACGAGTGACAACTGTCGATAAGAAAAGTGCCATCACTATGATGGCCACTTTGAATTTAAAACAAAGTTCCAAAATGGAACTTCGGGTATTTGGGAAATATCACACCACTCTTCAAGATCCTTCCTACATCAATACTTTGCATGCCTTGTTAGCGTGCCCGGCATTTTGGCGACTTAATCCGGGCACGTATGGCTCGGTTTCGCCGATTTTTCTTTCAGCTTAAGGACGAGCGACTACGTAGCAAAAGGATAAGCGCATGCTTGCATCGGCCAACGTTGCCCACTTCACCCTCCTTATCCCGACGATTCGCAACGACTTCAAAGTGCTGGCCTTCGAAGGCACGGAAACCATCAGCGCCTTGTATTCGATCCAGGTTGACCTGGTCAGCGAGCATCCGGATTTCGATCTGGAAAGCTTGCTCAACCAACCCGCCTTTCTACAGTTCGGCCTCAACGGCGAGGGCATTCATGGCCATGTCACCAGGGTGTCCGTAGGCGAAGTCGGCAAGCGCCTGACCCGCTATCGCATGCACCTGGTGCCGGCGCTGCATGACTTGCAGTTCAGTCACGATCAGCGAATTTTCCAGGGCCTGACGGCGCCGCAAATCATCGCTCAGGTACTCAAGGGGCATGGCATTCAAGCCGATGCATTTAGCTTCCACGTCAGAACGAGTCCCGAGCGCGAATACTGCACCCAATATGGGGAAAGTTGTTTTGAGTTCGTCCGGCGACTGTGCGCCGAGGATGGCATTGCGTGGCATCACCAGCACTCACGGGAAGGCCATGTGCTGGTGTTCAGCGATGATCAGACCGCCTTTGCGAAATTGGGCGAAACGCCCTACCTGCAAGGCGCCGGCATGGTGGCGGAGCATCCGGTCGTCAGCCAGTTTTCCATGCGTTACAGCACTCGCCCCAGCAAAGTCACCCGCCGAAACTACGACCCGAAACACCCGAGCTTGCTGCTGGAAAGTCGCTTCATCGCCGAGTTCAGCCCCGAGCTTGAAGACTATCGTTACCCGCTGTTTTTCGAGACCGAAAAGCACGGCAAACAGCTCACTCGGCAAGCACTGGAGCGGCACCGCGCCGACTATCAATTGGCCAAGGGCAAAAGCGATCAACCGTGCCTGCGCAGCGGCCACTTTTTCAGCCTGACGGATCACCCACGCGCCACGTACAACGACCTGTGGCTGTTGCTCAGCGTTACTCATATCGGCAAACAGCCGCAGGTGCTGGAAGAGTCAATCACTGACACCGAGGGCAGTTTTACCCAGGGCTACCAAAACAGCTTCAGCGCGATTCCCTGGGACGTGTTTTATCGGCCGCCGATGCCCGCACAACGCCCCGTGCTCGTCTGCCAGACCGCCCGCGTCACCGGGCCTATCGGGGAAGAGATCTACTGCGATGAAGACGGTCGCGTCAAAGTCGAATTCCATTGGGACCGCGCTGAGCACAACAGCGAACAAAGCAGTTGCTGGCTGCGGGTGGCGTCCAGTTGGGCGGGGGATCATTTCGGCGCGGTGACCATTCCGCGCATCGGCATGGAAGTCCTCGTCACCTACCTCGAAGGCAATCCAGATAACCCACTCATAACCGGTTGCCTGATCAACAAGGTCACACCGGCGCCCTACCCCTTGCCCGAAAACAAAACCAGAACCGTGCTGCGCAGCCACAGCTCGCCGCATACCGGTGGCTATAACGAACTGTCGATCGAAGACCGCGCCGGGCTGGAGTTGATCTACCTGCGAGCGCAGCGGGACATGGAGCAGAAGGTCGGGAACGACAGCCGACTGGACGTGGGGAATGAGCGTCGGGAAGCGATCAAGGGCAACAGCATCGCGGTGCTCGGCGCGGAGGAACATCGCACGGTTACAGCGGATAGAAAGGTTCAGCTCAAGGCCAATGACTATCTGCAAATTGCCGGGAGTAGCCACAACCAGATTGGCGAAGCGTGGGTGGTTGAGGCCGGTGAGCACGTTCATATCAAGGCTGGCGCCCATCTGGTGCTGGACGCGGGCGCCAGCATTACGTTGAAGGCCGGTGGTCACCATGTCGTGATCGATGCGGGTGGGGTGTTCAGCAGTAGTGAGGTTGAGGTCGGTGGTTCGCCGGGAACGGGGATGGCGGCGCATGCGTTGTTGCCGGGGACGGTCGCGGGGTTGTTGGCGGCGGTTGTGCCTGAGCCGTTGGAAGAGGATGAGCTGGAGGAAGAAGAGGAAGAGGTTGAAGAAGAAGGGATTACGTTGCGGATCGGGGTGTTCTTCGATGGTACGGGGAACAACAAAGCCAACAGTGAGACCGTGGCAGCCTGCTATGCGCCGGACGCCAAATTGGAGGAGGCTGCCGAGGAGGTACAGAAGTATTGCGCGGCTTATGGGTATGACGGCAACGGGAGCTCGCCGGACAATAGTTATGGGAATGATGTGAGCAATATCGTGCGGCTTTACAAACTCTATGAGGATCGAGTGGACGAAACGCTGTTGCCAGAGGCAACGAAGACCTCGATCGCCGTTTATGTTGAGGGCATCGGGACCACGAGTGGGGGTGAAGACTCGCGTTATTCCCAGGCAACGGGGCGGGGTGAAACTGGGGTGGCTGCGCGGGTCGAGCAGAGTCCGGCGCTAATCATGGAACAGTTACGCCGACTGGATGAAAAGAACCCGGGGATGAAGATTGATCGGATTGAATTCGATATTTTTGGTTTCAGCCGAGGTGCGGCAGCCGCACGACACTTTGCAAATGAAGTACTCAAGGGCGAGCGAAACGTTCTTGCGGCATCACTGCCGGCGGGCTCTCCGATTCTGTCCAGTGACTTTAACTGGCGTCTAAAAACTGATGTCACCATCAACTTCATTGGCCTGTTCGATACTGTTGCATCCATAGCCAACCCATGGGTGTTGGACTTCAACGGCGGCAACAGTAGGAACCCTTTCCTCAATCTCAGGCTTCCCGACGACTGTGCCAAAAAAGTTGTGCACTTGGTCGCGCGAGACGAAATCCGTGAAAATTTTGCCCTCAACAGCCTTGGCGATACCGACCTGGTTTTACCCGGTGTGCACTCAGACCTTGGTGGTGGTTACTTGCCAATTGCCAATGAAAAACTTTTGCTGGGTAAACCCTTAACAAGCACCGTGAACGAGAGCATGGATGCAACCCGCAGTGCCGCTTACCTTTCAGCCGAAAAAGAGGCATTCGCTTGGTACGGAAAAGGTGTTATCGACTTCGAAGGGCCGCTCAAGAAAGTCAAAGTGGCGTATTGGGAAAAGCCACTTCCTTACGAAAAAGGGCCCGCTGGAACAAAGATCGAACCACAGAAGAGGGTTTTCGCAGCAACCGCGATTGAACGCCCGGTGCGAGGCGAACTGTCGCTTGTTTATTTGCGGATCATGCGGGAACTGGCAGTCAGGCACGATGTGCCATTCAAGCTAATCCCCGATATTCCAACCCTGCGATTACCCGATGAACTAGAGCCTATTCACAAAAAGCTGCAGGCGTATGCCCTTGGCGAAACAACGGTCGAGGGATTAACCCACCAGGAACGAGCATTGCTACGCAGTCGCTACATCCACATTTCCGCTAGTTGGAACGCAGCCAGAGATTTCAATAGCAGCGACATGAGCGTTTTTTTCATCAACCGACCGGCTCAAGACAACAAGCGTGTGGTGCATCCCAATGAATAATTCCGTCTGCCTTTTCACCAAATGCACAGGCTTACTGTTTGCGCTGCTTTTTACTGGTGGCTCGCAGAGCTTCGCCCAAACCGGTAAGGAATTACCTTGGTTCCTGGGTTTTTCAGCGCCTGCTTACATGGAGGTCTGGATTGAAACAGCAGACGTAGTGGATATCAAAGAAAGGGTATTCCGAGGTGCAGGAGGGGGTATCGCTTCTGTTCCAAAGCCACCGAACAATCAAGGCATTGCCAAAGGCTGGGTCAGCAGTAACGGGGGTGGGAAAGGACGGCATGTCACTGGTGCCGACCTACCACGGTTGATCTATGTGCGCTGGCAATCGCTGGTGGAGCCACAAACCTACGAGGCGTACATCGTCATTCCCGAATCAGCGCGGGAGATCATGCGTAAACCTGAAAAAGCTTTTTGCAGAGCGGACGGTAAATGGATCACCGACTACCGCGATGACATTGGCATTGGTCTGGCGCCGGGCGGTATTGCCAAGATATGGCTGGGCGGCCCTTGCTTGAAGGCGGTCGAGATTCTTCGGGTAGTGGGCACCATCAATACACAAGGTCCCTCCCAGGGCAAAAATGAAGGCCGATATGCTCTGCCTTTGTCACTGGAGTCCAAAACCTACATTGAGAAGTTCGGAATTCCTTATGGCTCTTGGTAACCACTACCTCACGGCCTCGATGAGCATCAAATCGGCCAAATTGATCACAAAATGCGCCCGTCTGCTGTTTGGATTGCTGTTGATCGCGAACACACAAAGTTTTGCGCAATCAAGGAACGACGAGCCTTGGTCTCTAGGCTTCGGGGCGCCGGATTACATGGAAGTCTGGATTGAAACAGCGGACGTTGTAGATATCCGCGAACGTGTTTTTCGTCGTGCGGGCTCTGGGATCGCATCGGTACTGACCCCAAGAGACAACAAGGGAAAGCCCGCTGGTTGGCCTAAAAGTCCCGGCCGAGGTGCCGGTCGTGACGTAATTGGCGCGGACCTGCCTCGTCTGATTTACGTGCGCTGGCAGTCATTGGCGGAACCACAAACCTACGAGGCTTACATCGTCATACCCGAATCGGCGCGGGAGATCATGAGCAAACCTGAAAAGGCTTTTTGCAGAGCTGACAGTAAATGGATCACCGATTACCGCGATGACATTGGCATTGGTCTGGCGCCGGGCGGTATTGCCAAGATATGGCTGGGCGGTCCTTGCTTGAAGTCGGTCGAGATTGCTCGAGTCGAAGGAACCATTAACCCAAGGGGTCCCTATGAAGGAAAATCCGGTGGCAAGCATCGACCCTTGTCTGAGGCATCCAAGGCTTACGTAGAAAAGTTCGGAATCCCCTATGGAAGCTGGTAAGGAATGCCAACATTTCCGATGGTTAAACACCGCTCAATAGCGCTTGTTTAAAACGCCTCAAGGTTACGTCCTGCAAGCTACAACACCTTGCGTCGTTGCCTACGGCTACGCCAGAATCCGCCGGCTTGTGCGCCTTGGGGGCGGTCGGTAACTTGGTTCGTGTCACTGCTCATCAGTGATCGGGTTTAGTCGCCCGGCTAGTCATCTACGGTTGCACAAGTGTCATCCAGTCAGGTGTTTGCCTGCACTTGATGGTGGCTGTGCGCATGGCGCCCTTGGGCGCGCCGGGTTTTGGTGACTTTACCGGTCGACTAACTTGCGCACAGCCGCCTCCTTTTCGTTTAGTCGCGAAATGGTCACGGCCCTACTAAAGGAAAGTAACCATGTTCAAGGTCACACCAAACCCACCGGAAACCGATCCGGTTTCCCCATACGAAAGCCCCGACTCAAACAAACTCAACGAAGCCGCCGAACGCGCCCTCGACCATCACTTCCCGCCAACCGAACCCAAACCTCCGAAACGCAACGGCCAGCTCTTCAGCGTCTGCCCCGGCATCAACACTGAAGCCCTCCTCGCCAACGCCTCGGAAGACCTGCTATCCATCAGCGCCATCGCCGCCGACCTCGCCGACGATGTGGACGGCTCACGCCGCTCCGTAGCCCTGGCGCTTAGCCGCATGGCCGACGGGGTGCATTTGTTGGTGGAGCGTGCACTGGATCATCTGGATGAGCCCGAGATGGCGGCGGTTTTCGCCAAGCAACAAAGTCGGACCGTTTGATCCGTCACGCACGTATATCTGTAGGAGCCGGCTTGCTGGCGATGGCGGTGTGTCAGGCGACATTGATGTTGATTGATCGGGCGCTATCGCCGGCAAGCCGGCTCCTACAGTGAGTGTTGTCTGCTGAAAAGATGGGGAGGCCCTTGTCGCTGAATTGCTGCGGGGGGAAGTGGGGAATTCGCCCGGCACGCAGATCTGTAGGAGCCAGCTTGCTGGCGATGGCGGTGTGTCAGGCGACGTTGATGTTGGTTGATCGGGCGCTATCGCCAGCAAGCCGGCTCCTACAAAGGGCACCTCGTCAGCCATAAAAAATGGGCACCCAACCTGGTTGGCGTGCCCATTTTTTGTTCCGCTCACCCGCTATGCGGGCGTCGGTGCGTGTTACGGATTAACGCTGTCTTTCAACGATTTGCCTGGCTTGAACGCAACGGTGTTGCTGGCCTTGATTTTGACGGGCTCACCGGTTTGCGGGTTTTTGCCGGTGCGGGCGCCGCGGTGGCGTTGCAGGAAGGTGCCGAAGCCGACCAGCGTCACGCTGTCCTTGCGGTGCAGGGCGCCGGTGATTTCTTCGAGAACGGCGTTGAGAACGCGGTTGGCCTGTTCTTTGGTGAGATCTGCTTTTTCCGCGATGGCGGCGGCGAGTTCTGGTTTACGCATTAGTGAAGCCCCTTTGACGGTTTTTTGTTGTTATGTCCGTGCTGTTCTCGTTGGAACAGCGCCCAAAGCGCCGCAGGTGCTCTACTCTGCGGCAGACGGGAGTGAGAATGGCACGCACGGAAGAGCCGCGCCAGTCTCGGCGCGACGTTTGTGGGGGCAAAAGAGGGGTGATTCCGACAGAACGACCGGTATTTACGCCAGCAGCGGTGGAAGCTCTTTGTTCAGTGCGAGTTTTTCCATCACCGCCGCGCCTGTCAGGGCATAACCGAGCAGTTTTCCGGCGGCATCGCGGCATAAAACCTTGATGTCAGCGCCCTGCCCTTCGACGGTCCAGACGCCTTCCAAACCCCGTGGCGGCGGCGAAACCACCAACGGGCAAACCGGCGTTTTGACGGTGATCGGCATCGCGCCGTAGCTCACCGTTGTCGGGTTGCCGGCGAGGGTTTGTGCCAGCGCTCTCGCACAGCTCATGAGGGGCATCACGTACAGCAAATTCAGCCCGTCGACTTCAGCGCAGTCGCCCAAGGCGTAGATGTTGGCGTGGGAGGTTTGCAGGTGACGGTCGACCACTACGCCGCGATTGACCTGCACACCGGCGGCGGCCGCCAGGTCGATGCGCGGACGCAGACCGATGGCGGAGACCACCACGTCGCACGGGATGACCTGACCGTCAGACAGATGCGCTTCCAAACCCTCTTCAACACGCTGCAAGCGGTTGAGCACCGGCCCGAGGTGGAAACGCGCGCCGAGGCTTTCCAGCCCGGCTTGGACCGCAGCGGCTGCCGCCGGGTGCAGCAAGGTCGGCATGACCTGTTCGCACGGTGCAACCAGTTGCACCTCGTAACCGCCAAGGATCAGGTCGTTGGCGAATTCACAGCCGATCAGGCCGGCACCGAGCAACAGCACCCGGCGTTTGCCGGCCGCTGCCGCACGAAAGCGCGCGTAGTCTTCGAGGTCGTTGATCGGGAACACGGCGTCCGCCGCATCGCCTTCGATGGGCACGCGCACGGTTTCGGCGCCCCAGGCCAGGATCAGGTCGCGGTAGATCACTGATTCTTCGCCGATCCACAGGCGTTTGTGGCCAGGATCGATGCCGCTGATACGCGTGTGGGTGCGCACTTCGGCCTTCAGCTGTTCGGCCATGGCGCCGGGTTCGGCCATGCTCAGGCCGTCGGCGTCTTTGTTCTTGCCGAAGCCCGTGGAGAGCATCGGCTTGGAGTAGGAGCGCCCGTCATCGGCGGTAATCAGCAGCAGCGGGGTTTCGCTATCGAGTTTGCGAAACTCCCGGGCGAGGTTGTAGCCAGCCAGCCCGGTGCCGACGATCACGACAGGTGCGTTCATTCCTTACTCCTCTAAATGTCTTAGTTGATTTCGATCATTTCGAAATCCATCTTGCCGACGCCGCAGTCCGGGCACAGCCAGTCTTCCGGCACGTCTTGCCACAGGGTGCCCGGCGCAATGCCGTCATCCGGCCAGCCGTCGGCTTCGTTGTAGATCAGGCCGCAGACCACACATTGCCACTTTTTCATTCAGGTACATCCTCAGGATTCAGGCTTATTGCCGGCGCGAACGGTCGATGGTTGCAGCGCTGCCGTCCGGCTCAGGGCGTTTTGTACTGATCGGGCCCGGCAGATGCAAGCCTGTTCGACGCAATGGGGCGCCGGATCAATCAAAATTACCGACCGACATGGTAAGCTCGCCGCCTCATTTGCTGCCAATAATGACTCACTGTGCCGCACTCAAAACCTCCTTTCTGGCTTCCCCAAAGCCGACTTTCGCCGCTCCCCGACACGTCTACCCTCGACTGGTTGTTCGACGAAGGTTCGCTGACCCGACGGCTGACCCGTCTGTCGAATGACAGCTTCAGCGTCACGCCGCTTTTCGAAGGCTGGCAACCGCTGCGCGCGGACGAATGTGCGGCACTGGACCTGGCCGAAGACAGTGAAGGCTGGGTGCGCGAGGTGTATCTGCGCGGCCACGGTGAAGCCTGGGTGTTCGCCCGCAGTGTGGCGGCACGCAGCGCGTTGCAGGGCGACGGGTTGCACATGGACGAGTTGGGCAGCCGCTCGCTGGGCGAGTTGCTGTTTTGCGATCAGGCGTTTCAGCGTCGCGCCATCGAGGTTTGTCACTATCCTCAGGAGTGGCTGCCGGTGGAGTGCCGGGCACCTGAATTGTGGGGCCGTCGCTCGCGCTTCGACCGTGGCGCCTTGAGCGTGCTGGTGGCCGAGATTTTCCTGCCGACCTTGTGGCACGCCACCCGCGCCCATCCGGAGAACTGCTGATGTACCAGAGCCTGCTCAAGTCCCTGAACCGCTTGAACCCTCGGGCCTGGGATTTCATTCAGTTGACGCGCATGGACAAACCCATCGGCATTTACCTGCTGCTGTGGCCGACGCTGTGGGCGTTGTGGATTGCCGGCAAAGGTTCGCCGTCGCTGGCCAACGTGGTGATCTTCGTGCTCGGCGTGGTGCTGACCCGCGCCGGCGGTTGCGTGATCAACGACTGGGCGGACCGCAAGGTCGATGGCCATGTGAAACGCACCGAACAGCGCCCGCTGCCGAGCGGAAAAATCAGCTCCAAAGAAGCGCTGGTGTTCTTTGCATTGCTGATGGGCGTGAGCTTCCTGCTGGTGTTGTGCACCAATGCGCCAACGGTGTGGTTGTCGTTCGGCGGTTTGGCGCTGGCCTTCACTTACCCGTTCATGAAGCGCTACACCTATTACCCGCAAGTGGTGCTGGGCGCGGCGTTTTCCTGGGGGATGCCGATGGCGTTCACCGCCGAAACCGGCGAACTGCCGGCGGCGGCGTGGCTGCTGTGGATCGCCAACCTGCTGTGGACGGTGGGTTATGACACCTATTACGCGATGACTGATCGCGACGACGACTTGAAGATCGGCGTGAAATCCACGGCGATTCTGTTTGGCGAGGCGGACCGGGTGATCATCCTGACCTTGCAAGGGTTGGCGTTGGGTTGCCTGTTGCTGGCCGGGTCGAAATTCGAGCTGGGTGGCTGGTTCCACCTGGGACTGCTGGCGGCGGCGGGCTGTTTTGCGTGGGAGTTTTGGTACACCCGTGGCAAGGACCGGATGCGCTGCTTCAAGGCGTTTTTGCACAACCATTGGGCGGGGTTGGCGATTTTTGTGGGGATTGTTTTGGATTACGCGGTGCGGTGAGGCGGCTGACGCCTTCGCGGGCAAGCCTCGCTCCTACGGAAACGAGGCCGCCGTTTCGGATCGGGCTTACATCTTCGGCCCTTGGAGCACGTGCCAGACGTCCTTCATTTTGTCACCGGCCTTGTCTCCCGGTTTCGCGTCCTTCTTGAAGTAGTACAGCGGTTTGCCCTTGTAGGCCCACTGCATCGTGCCGTCGTCACGCTTGACGATTGTCCAGTCACCTTCGGCCTTGGCGCCCGCTTCCGGCTTGAACGGTGGCCAGTACTCTGCACATTCACCAGTGCACACCGACTTGCCAGCGGTGGTGTCCTTGTCGAACGTGTACAGGGTCATGCCCTTGTGGTCCGCCATCACACCGTCTTTCATCATCACAGGCTCAGCCGCGAAGGCCATTGCCGGCAACGCCAGGGCTGCGGTCAGCATCAAAGCCTTGAAGGAATGCGAGTATTTCTTCATGGAAACCTTCCTTTTGTGGTTGTCAGGATTCGGACTTAGAGCTTAGTTCAGGTTCGCGACAATCGCCGGGCGACTAAAATACTGTCACACGACTGCAATAATTCCGTTATCTAATGCGGCGCAAGACAGTTAAATGACAAGAGGATTAAAGGCATGGTTGGCAGGAGCATTCTGATCGTCGACGACGAAGCGCCCATTCGCGAAATGATCGCCGTTGCGTTGGAAATGGCCGGCTATGACTGCCTGGAGGCCGAAAACTCGCAACAGGCCCACGCGATCATCGTCGACCGCAAACCGGACCTGATCCTGCTCGACTGGATGCTGCCCGGCACCTCCGGCATCGAACTGGCCCGCCGCCTCAAGCGCGATGAGCTGACCGGGGACATCCCGATCATCATGCTCACCGCCAAGGGCGAAGAGGACAACAAGATCCAGGGCCTGGAAGTCGGCGCCGACGACTACATCACCAAACCGTTTTCCCCTCGTGAGCTGGTTGCGCGCCTCAAAGCCGTGCTGCGCCGCGCCGGCCCTACCGATGGCGAGGCACCGATTGAAGTCGGCGGCCTGCTGCTGGACCCGATCAGCCACCGCGTGACCATCGACGGCAAACCCGCCGAGATGGGCCCGACCGAATACCGCTTGCTGCAATTCTTCATGACCCACCAGGAACGCGCCTACACCCGTGGTCAGTTGCTGGATCAGGTGTGGGGCGGCAATGTGTATGTCGAGGAGCGCACCGTCGACGTGCACATCCGTCGCCTGCGCAAAGCCCTCGGTGATGCCTATGAAAATCTGGTACAAACCGTGCGCGGCACCGGCTACCGGTTTTCCACCAAAGCCTGATTCAGCCCTTTCCCGCCCGACAAGCTGACAAGGACGCGCGTTCAAGTGAACCAAAACTGGCATGGCACCCTGATTCGCCACATGCTGCTACTGGTCACCGCCTGCCTGGTGATCGGCCTGATTACCGGCTACTACGGCTGGAGCCTCGCTGCGGGCCTGGGCCTTTACCTGGCCTGGACCCTCAAGCAATTGCTGCGTCTGCACGAGTGGCTGCGCCTGCACAAACCCGATGAAGCGCCGCCCGATGGCTATGGCCTGTGGGGCGAAGTGTTCGACAGCATCTATCACCTGCAACGCCGCGACCAACGCGTGCGCGGACGCCTGCAAGCGGTGATCGACCGGGTCCAGGAATCCACCGCCGCGTTGAAAGACGCGGTGATCATGCTCGACACCGACGGCAACCTCGAATGGTGGAACCGCGCCGCGGAAACCCTGCTCGGTCTCAAGACGCCGCAGGACAGCGGCCAGCCGGTGACCAACCTGGTGCGCCACCCGCGCTTCAAGGAATACTTCGAGCAGGACAGCTACGCCGAGCCGCTGGAAATCCCTTCGCCGATCAATGATCGACTGCGCATTCAGCTGTACATCACCCGTTACGGCAACAACGAACACTTGATGCTGGTGCGCGACGTGACACGCATCCATCAGCTGGAACAGATGCGCAAAGACTTTATCGCCAACGTTTCCCACGAACTGCGCACGCCGCTGACGGTGATCTGCGGGTATCTGGAAACCCTGCTCGACAACGTCGATGACGTGAACCCGCGCTGGACCCGTGCCCTGCAGCAAATGCAGCAGCAAGGCGGGCGCATGCAGACGTTGCTCAACGACTTGCTGCTGCTGGCCAAGCTGGAAGCCACCGATTACCCGTCGGACAACCAGCCCGTGGCCATCGATGGCTTGCTGCAATCGATCAAGGGCGACGCTCAGCAACTGTCCGGGCAGAAAAACCAGCGCATCACCCTGGAAGCCGATCCGACGATTCTGCTCAAGGGCAGCGAAGCCGAATTGCGCAGTGCGTTTTCCAACCTGGTGTTCAACGCGGTGAAATACACCCCGGCCGAAGGCAATATCCGCATTCGCTGGTGGGGCGACGAGCAAGGCGCGCACCTGAGCGTGCAGGACTCCGGCATCGGTATCGACAGCAAACACCTGCCGCGCCTGACCGAACGGTTCTACCGCGTCGATTCCAGCCGCAACTCCAACACCGGCGGCACCGGGCTTGGGTTGGCAATCGTCAAACATGTGCTGCTGCGCCACCGCGCACGAATGGAAATCAGCAGCGTGCCGGGCCACGGCAGTACGTTTACCTGCCATTTCGCGCCGGCCCAGGTCACCAAATCCCGGGTCATCAGCACGGCCGACTGATACCGGCCAGCATTCGCCACTAGGCAAGCACCCGGTCAGCCGCTACATTGGCTGACTTGTGCCTGCCCTTCAGGCACCGCATTGACCCCCTTTTCGAATACACGGAACCCGCAAAACTCCATCATGGACCCTTCCCCTGGCTTGACCCTCGCGACACTCTTTGCCGACTTCGGCATGATTCTTTTTGCTCTGATCCTGGTGTTGCTCAACGGATTTTTCGTTGCGGCGGAATTTGCCATGGTCAAACTGCGCTCGACCCGGGTCGAGGCCATCGCTGATAAAAACGGCTGGCGCGGGCACATCCTGCGCACCGTTCACAGTCAGCTCGATGCCTACCTTTCGGCTTGCCAATTGGGTATCACCCTCGCCTCCCTGGGCCTTGGCTGGGTTGGTGAACCGGCGTTCGCGCACATCCTCGAACCGCTGCTGGAAGCCGTCGGCGTGCAGTCGGCCGAAGTGATCAAGGCCGTGTCGTTCTTCGCCGCGTTCTTCGTTATCTCGTACCTGCACATCGTGGTGGGTGAACTGGCGCCGAAATCCTGGGCCATCCGCAAACCCGAATTGCTGTCGCTGTGGACCGCCGTGCCGCTGTACCTGTTCTATTGGGCGATGTACCCGGCGATTTACCTGCTCAACGCCAGCGCCAACACCATCCTGCGCATTGCTGGCCAGGGTGAACCCGGCCCCCATCACGAGCACCATTACAGCCGTGAAGAACTGAAACTGATCCTGCACTCCAGCCGTGGCCAGGACCCGAGCGACCAAGGCATGCGTGTATTGGCCTCGGCGGTGGAAATGGGCGAGCTGGAAGTGGTCGACTGGGCCAACTCCCGCGAAGACCTGGTGACGCTGGAGTTCAACGCGCCGCTCAAGGAAATCCTGGCGATGTTCCGTCGCCACAAGTTCAGCCGTTATCCGGTGTACGACAGCGATCGCCAGGAGTTCGTCGGCCTGCTGCACATCAAGGACCTGCTGCTGGAACTGGCCGCGCTGGACCACATTCCCGAGTCGTTCAACCTGGCTGAGCTGACCCGACCGCTGGAACGCGTGTCGCGCCACATGCCGCTGTCGCAGTTGCTGGAACAGTTCCGCAAAGGCGGCTCGCACTTCGCACTGGTCGAAGAGGCCGATGGCAATGTCATCGGCTACCTGACCATGGAAGACGTGCTGGAAGTGCTGGTCGGCGACATTCAGGACGAACACCGCAAGGCTGAGCGCGGGATTCTCGCGTACCAGCCGGGCAAGTTGCTGGTTCGCGGCGATACGCCGTTGTTCAAGGTCGAACGTCTGCTGGGCATTGACCTGGACCACGTCGAAGCCGAAACCCTCGCCGGGCTGGTGTATGAATCCCTGAAACGGGTGCCGGAGGAGGAAGAGGTGCTGGAAGTTGAAGGCTTGCGGATCATCATCAAGAAGATGAAAGGGCCGAAGATTATTTTGGCCAAGGTGTTGATGCTGGATTGAGCCCTACCCCTGTAGGAGCCGGCTTGCTGGCGATGAACGATAACGCGGTTTCACATGACACCGCGGCGCTGCCATCGCCAGCAAGCCGGCTCCTACAAGGAAGGCGTCAGCCCAGGCACCGCATCACTGTTTGCCCAACGCAAAGTTGGGCAATGCCCCCACCGGTTGATTGAACTGGTACGGAATCGACACCAGCCCCATCCCCGTATTGCGCTGCACCACGAAATGCAGGTGCGGCCCGCTGCTGTTGCCGGTGTTGCCCGACAGCGCCAGCGGACTGCCCACCGACACCCGCTGCCCCTCGCGAACACTCACTGAACCTCGCTTGAGGTGCAGGTACACGCCCATCGTCCCGTCATCGTGCAGCACCCGCACGAAATTGCCTGACGGATCGTTGCCGCGCCCGGTCTGGGCATTCTCGGTTTTCACCACTACCCCGCCCCGCGCAGCAATGATCGGCGTGCCCTCAGGCATCGCGATATCCATCGCGTAGCGGTTCTTCGGGCCGAAGTGGCTGTATTGGCCATTGGCCCCCTGGCTCAGCCGAAACGGTCCACCGCGCCAGGGGAACGGGTATCGATAGGCCATGGCGGCCCCTGAGGGATCACCCAGGAAGTATTCAAATCTGGGGGTGTACGCGAGCGGCCTTTCGGCCCGCGTCGCCGTGAGCAGCGCCAGACGAATGCTGCTGCGCGCCGGCATGACCCGGCGAATCGGTCGGCTCGGCGCACCGCTGACGTTCTGCAGCCCGGCGAAACTCAACTCGATCTGTACCGGCGCGTACAGGTCGTTGCGCACGTACACGCTGTCCACGCCTTTTTTCTTGGTGATGACGAGGTACACCTGACGCTCAAGGTGCTCGACCATGCGATCACGAAAAGTGAACACCTTGGCGCCTTTCGTGGGGCGGTCGCTGTAGGAGACCACACCATTGGCATCGGTGGATTTGTAGATGGTCATGGCCATGGCCGTAGAGGACGCCATGAACAGACCACAGCAAAACAGCAGGCGCGCGAGCATGGGCAGGATTCTGTCGAGTAAGGCCTGGGGATGAGCCTAGCAGCTGCAATGGACCCGGGTAGTCGGCAGATGTTTCAAAATGGGCTGTTGCGCAGATGTGCGGTGTATGTGATGGCCCCATCGCTAGCAGGCTAGCTCCCACAGGGAAATGCATTCCAATGTGGGAGCTAGCCTGCTAGCGATGGCGGACTGTCAGGCGACGAAGGTTATGCGCCTGGAACGAAATGCTTCTGCGCCGTACCACGTGCTATCAAACGGGAGATGTAATCCAGCTTCTGCGCATCCTGGTCGACAAAGCGGAACGTCAGTTGCAGCCATTCGCTGTCGGGTTTCTGCTCGTGGGCGACGATGGCGTGCAGGTAACCGTTCAGGCGGGCGACTTCAGCGTTGTCGCCCTGCTCCAGATCGAGCACGGCGCTGTCGAGCACTTGCGGCAGGGCTTCGCTGCGTTTGACCACCAGCAGCGCTTCCTTGAGGCTCAACGCCTTGATCACGCATTGCTGAATGCCATTGGGCAGGCGCAATTGGCCTTGGCCACGACCACCGGTAGGTGCTGCAGACGCCGCCGGTGCTTTTACCGGCGGGCTGTTGAGCAGGCCACGGGACGGGGCAGCCGCCGCAGGTGCGGGCGCTGGTGCAGCGGCGGCAGGTCGGGCAATCGGTGCAGCAGCAGGTGCAACGCTGGCCATGGCAGGCTTACCACCGGTCAGCGCGCTCAAGGAATCATTGCCGAACGCCGAGTTCATTTTGGTCGGCGCGCTGTTCATCAAGGTGTCGAGCTTGCCGACCTTGTTCAGCGCCTGCTTGACCTTGGTCAGCAGTTGTTCGTTGGTGAACGGCTTGCTGACGTAGCCGGATACACCGGCCTGAATCGCCTGGACAACGTTCTCTTTGTCGCCACGGCTGGTCACCATGACAAAGGGCATGGTCTTGAGGTTGTCCTGCTCGCGGCACCAGGTCAGCAGTTCCAGGCCGGACATTTCCGGCATTTCCCAGTCGCACAGGACCAGGTCGAACGCTTCCCGCGCCAGCAAGGCCTGAGCCTTCTTGCCGTTGACCGCGTCTTCGATCCGGATCCCCGGGAAGTAGTTGCGCAGGCACTTCTTCACCAGGTCACGAATGAACGACGCATCATCCACGACCAATACACTGACCTTACTCATCCATCACCCCTTTAAAAAATCCCGGCAAGCATACCGCTTTACTGATGGCGCATCGCCATAAACCTTCAGTCACGCCGGGACTTTTCGTTCGCGGGTGCTGCATTCAAATTCACAAACCCGTAAACAAAAACGCCCGGCCAAAAGGCCGGGCGCTTTACTTGGGCAATCTTACTTATCGTCAACTTTGCCCGGAACATTAGCGGTTTCACCACTTGTGCCTTCAACTTCTTCTTTCATGCGCTTGAGGCCCAAGTGACGCACGTCGGTGCCGCGCACCAGATAAATCACCAGCTCGGAAATATTGCGCGCGTGGTCGCCGATGCGCTCCAGCGAACGCAGCACCCAGATGATGCTCAAGACCCGCGAGATAGAGCGTGGGTCTTCCATCATGTAGGTGGCGAGCTCACGCAGGGCGGTCTTGTATTCGCGGTCGATGATCTTGTCGTACTGCGCCACCGACAACGCCAAGTCGGCGTCGAAACGGGCAAACGCGTCCAGTGCATCGCGAACCATGTTGCGCACCTGGTCGCCGATGTGGCGCACCTCGACATAGCCGCGCGGGGCTTCGCCTTCTTCACACAACTGGATGGCGCGACGGGCGATCTTGGTCGCTTCGTCGCCGATGCGCTCAAGGTCGATCACCGACTTGGAGATGCTGATGATCAGACGCAAGTCGGACGCGGCCGGCTGACGACGGGCCAGAATGCGCAGGCATTCTTCGTCGATGTTGCGTTCCATCTGGTTGATCTGGTCGTCGATCTCGCGCACTTGCTGGGCCAGGCCGGAGTCGGCCTCGATCAGCGCGGTGACCGCGTCGTTGACCTGTTTCTCGACCAGCCCGCCCATGGCCAGGAGGTGGCTGCGCACTTCCTCGAGCTCAGCGTTGAACTGCTGGGAGATGTGATGGGTAAGGCCTTCTTTGCTAATCATGTTGGCGTCCTTGGAGCGTCCGGTAAGGTGCGGTGGACCGCAGCGTCAGTTCAGTGAGCAACAACAGCTTCCTAGCCGTAGCGACCAGTGATGTAGTCTTCGGTCTGCTTCTTCGCCGGATTGGTGAACAAGGTGTCGGTGTCGCCGAATTCCACCAGCTTGCCCATGTACATGAACGCCGTGTAGTCGGAAACCCGAGCGGCCTGTTGCATGTTGTGGGTCACGATGACGATGGTGAACTTCGATTTCAGTTCGTAGATCAGCTCTTCGACTTTCAGCGTCGAGATCGGGTCGAGTGCCGAGCACGGTTCGTCGAGCAGCAGCACTTCCGGTTCCACGGCGATGGTGCGCGCGATCACCAGACGTTGCTGTTGACCACCGGACAGGCCGAGTGCCGATTCATGCAGACGGTCTTTGACTTCGTCCCACAGTGCCGCGCCCTTCAACGCCCACTCGACAGCTTCGTCGAGGACGCGCTTTTTGTTGATGCCCTGGATGCGCAGGCCGTAAACCACGTTTTCGTAAATGGTTTTCGGGAACGGGTTCGGCTTCTGGAACACCATGCCGACACGACGACGCAGCTCGGCCACGTCTTCGCCCTTGCGGTAGATGTTGTTGCCGTAGAGGTTGATTTCACCTTCTACGCGGCAGCCGTCAACCAGGTCGTTCATGCGGTTGAAGGTGCGCAGCAGCGTGGACTTGCCGCAGCCGGACGGGCCGATGAAGGCGGTCACGCGCTGTTTCGGGATGTTCATGCTGACGTCGTACAGCGCTTGTTTGTCGCCGTAGAACAGGCTCAGGCCCGGCACTTCAATGGCCACGGTTTCCTGCGCAAGGCTCAGGCTCTGTTTGTCGCGGCCCAGGGCAGACATGTTGATGCCGTGGGTATGTGTTTCGTGCTGCATGGGAAGCTCCCTGTGCTGACAAATTCGGTTCGGTTGTCCGCTGGCCTCACATAATGGGCCAGCGGTGTTGCCGTCCTGTAGGAGCGAGGCTTGCCCGCGAAGGCGTCCTTGAAATCGCCTTCGCCGGCAAGCCTGGCTCCTACAGGGAGCGGCGCTAAATCAGCTATCCAGCGCTTTGTATTTCTCGCGCAGGTGGTTACGGATATAAACGGCCGACAGGTTCAATGTCGCGATCACCAGCACCAGCAGCAACGCGGTGGCGTACACCAGCGGTCGTGCGGCTTCGACGTTCGGGCTCTGGAAGCCGACGTCATAAATATGGAAGCCCAGGTGCATGATCTTCTGGTCAAGGTGCAGGTACGGGTAGTTGCCATCCAGCGGCAGCGACGGCGCCAGTTTCACCACACCCACCAGCATCAGCGGCGCCACTTCACCGGCGGCACGAGCCACGGCGAGGATCATGCCGGTCATCATCGCCGGGCTGGCCATCGGCAGCACGATCTTCCACAAGGTTTCCGCCTTGGTCGCGCCGAGGGCCAACGAGCCTTCACGCACGGTGCGAGGAATCCGCGCCAGGCCTTCTTCGGTGGCCACGATCACCACCGGCACCGCCAGCAGCGCCAGGGTCAACGAAGCCCAGAGCAGACCCGGCGTACCGAAGGTCGGTGCCGGCAGCGCTTCAGGGAAGAACAACCGGTCGACCGAGCCGCCCAGCACGTAAACGAAGAAGCCCAGACCGAACACGCCGTAAACGATCGCCGGAACGCCCGCCAGGTTGTTCACGGCGATGCGGATAATCCGCGTCAGCGTGTTCTGCTTGGCATATTCACGCAGGTAAACCGCCGCGAGTACGCCGAAAGGGGTCACGATCATCGCCATGATCAGGGTCATCATCACGGTGCCGAAGATGGCCGGGAAAATCCCGCCTTCGGTGTTCGCTTCACGCGGGTCGTCGCTGAGGAATTCCCAGACCTTGCTGAAGTAGAAACCGATCTTGGTCATCGTACCCATGGCGTTCGGCTGATAGGCGTGAACTACTTTGCCGATGCCGATTTCAATCTCTTTGCCGTTGGCATCGCGGGCCGTCAGGCTATCGCGATTGAACTGGGCGTGCAGGTCGTTCAGGCGTGCTTCGATGTCCTGATAACGTGCGTTCAGCTCGGCGCGCTCGGATTCCATATCCGCTTGCGCGGTGGCATCGAGCTTGCCGGCCAGTTCCAGTTTGCGACCGTGCAGACGGATGCGTTCGAGGCCTGAGTTGATCGCGCCGATGTCGACTTTTTCCAGGGTCTTGAGCTGAGAGGCGAGCTGATTGACGCGGGCAACACGGGCCTGCAACTCAGGCCACGCGGCTTCGCCTTCAGCGATGACCTTGCCGTCCTGTTTGACGTTGACCAGGTAGCCGTAGAAATTGCCCCACTCGCGACGCTCGATGGCCATCAGCTCAGGTGGCGTCTTCTGGTTGGTTAGCCACTCGCCGACGATCCAGGTGAAGTCGTTGCCGTTCAAGTCACGGTTGCCGACCTTGATCAGCTCGCGGGTCATGAACTCCGGGCCTTCGTCAGGCACCGGCAGCCCGGCACTTTTCAGGCGCGCACGCGGCACTTCTTCTTTCTGTACCACTTCGCCGATGACCAGGTGATTGGCCTGGCCCGGCACGTCGTAGCTGGCGTGAATCAAATCAGCCGGCCAGAAGTGACCCAGACCGCGCACGGCAATCACCGCCAGCAGGCCAATGGTCATGATGACCGCGATGGACACCGCGCCACCGCTGATCCAGACGCCTGGGGCGCCGCTCTTGAACCATCCATTCAGGGAGTTCTGTTTCACAGACTTCTACCTTTCTTAAAGCGACGAGTATTTCTTGCGCAGACGCTGACGAATCAGTTCTGCGAGGGTGTTCATGACGAAGGTGAACAACAGCAGCACCAGCGCCGAGAGGAACAGCACGCGGTAGTGGCTGCCGCCGACTTCCGATTCGGGCATTTCTACCGCGACGTTGGCGGCCAGCGTTCGCAGACCTTCGAACAGGTTCATTTCCATGACCGGGGTGTTACCGGTGGCCATCAGCACGATCATGGTTTCACCGACCGCACGGCCCATGCCGATCATCAGCGCCGAGAAGATACCCGGGCTGGCGGTGAGGATTACCACGCGGGTCATGGTCTGCCACGGCGTGGCACCGAGGGCCAGGGAACCGAGGGTCAGGCCACGCGGCACGCTGAACACGGCGTCTTCGGCGATGGAGTAGATGTTCGGGATCACCGCGAAGCCCATGGCCAGACCGACCACCAGTGCGTTGCGCTGGTCGTAGGTGATGCCCAGGTCATGGGAGATCCACATGCGCATGTCGCCGCCGAAGAACCAGTTCTCCATGAACGGGCTCATGTACAGCGAGAGCCAGCCCACGAACAGGATCACTGGAATCAGAATCGCGCTTTCCCAACCGTCCGGCACTTTCAGGCGGATGGACTCAGGCAGGCGGCTGAAGACGAAGCCGGCCACCAGAATGCCGATCGGCAAGAGCATCAGCAGGCTGAAGATGCCCGGCAAATGCCCTTCTACATACGGCGCGAGGAACAGGCCGGCGAAGAAACCGAGGATCACCGTCGGCATCGCTTCCATCAGCTCGATCACCGGCTTGACCTTGCGGCGCATGCCCGGGGCCATGAAGTACGCGGTGTAGATCGCCGCAGCGACGGCCAGTGGCGCGGCCAGCAGCATGGCGTAGAACGCGGCTTTCAGGGTGCCGAAGGTCAGCGGAGACAAGCTCAGCTTCGGTTCGAAATCGGTGTTGGCGGCGGTCGATTGCCAGACGTATTTAGGCTCGTCGTAGTTCTCGTACCAGACCTTGCTCCACAGCGCGCTCCACGACACTTCCGGGTGCGGGTTGTCGAGCAGCAGCGGTTGAATCTTGCCACCGGCTTCCACGATCACGCGGTTGGCCCGTGGCGACAGACCGAACAGGCCCTGGCCTTCCACGACCTGATCCACCAGCAAGGTGCGGTGCGCGGTGCTGTGGAATACGCCGAGCTTGCCGGAAGCGTCGAGGGCGATGAAGCCTTTGCGACGCTCTTCGGCAGTGATTTCAACGATTGGCGTGGTGCCCATCTGGAAGGTGCGGATCTGCTTCAGGCGCAGTTCGCCATCCGGGTCGCGAGCCATGAACCACTGGGCCAGGCCACCTTTGGAGTCGCCGAGGATCAGTGAGATACCGCCCACCAGTTGGGTACTGGCGGTGATCTCGGCTTCGCCGTTTTCGAGCAGCTTGTAGCGACCGTTGAGGCTCTTGTCGCGCAGGCTGAACACGTCGGCTTGCGCACGACCGTTAATCACATACAGCCACTGCTGGCGCGGGTCGACGAAGATGTTCTTCACCGGCTCGGTCATCTGCGGCAGATCGATGCGTTTCTGCTCGTTGGTGATTTCGCCGGTCATCATGTTCTCTTCGCTGGTCAGCGACAGAACATTGAGTTGCGAACCGGTGGAACCGACCAGCATCAGGGTCGAATCGGTGGCGTTGAGGCTGACGTGCTCCAGCGCACCGCCCGCCTCGTTCAGCGCAATCGGGGTTTCGCCGTACGGATATTCGACGGCCGGCGAGATGGTCTTCTTGCCGTCCGGGTAGCTGACTTTATAGGTGTGACGGAACACCAGCGCCTGGCCATTGGAGAAGCCCACCGCCACCAATGGATGGCCCGGTTGGTCTTCGCCGATGGAGGTCACGGTAGCGCCGGCCGGAACCGGCAGATCGACGCGCTTGAGTTCGGCGCCACTGTCGATGTCGAAAAACAGTGCCTGCCCTTTGTCGGAAACCCGCATGGCGACCTGGTTCTGCTCTTCCAGGGAGATCATCAGCGGCTTGCCGGCGTCCTGCATCCAGGCGGGCGTGATGGATTCCTTGGCGGTCAGGTCGGCACCCTGGAACAGGGGCAGGACGACGTAGGCAAGGAAGAAGAAGATCAGCGTGATCGCGCCGAGAACGGCAAGGCCGCCAACGAGGACGTACCAGCGGGTCAGGCGATCTTTGAGCGCGCGGATGCGGCGCTTGCGTTGCAACTCAGGCGTATTGAAATCAATTCGCTTGGGGGGATTTGTAGTCATGGTGGAATTGGCCAGATCATTCATGCGCACACCCTAGCGATCCTGTATGACAGAAAGATGACAATGCAGTGACGCAACAAATCCGCCGCCAGCGGGAACTGGCAGTGGATCAAAAATTTGGGGAGGCCGGGCTGCCGGAAATGGCAACCCTGAGCCTTGTAGGAGCGAGGCTTGCCCGCGAATGGGTCGTCACATTCAGTATCAATGTCGACTGACCCACCGCGTTCGCGAGCAAGCTTTGCTCCTACAGGTCCGGGATCAACCCGGACCTAGGGTTTTACTTTTTTGCGACTTCAGCGCCGCCTTCTTGCAGACCCAGGTCAGCCAGTGCTTTTGCAGCAACTTTGGCCGGCAGTGGGATGTAGCCGTCTTTCACTACAACTTCCTGGCCCTGTTTGGACAGAACCAGTTTCACGAACTCGGCTTCCAGCGGGGCCAGAGGCTTGTTCGGGGCTTTGTTGACGTAAACGTAGAGGAAACGCGACAGCGGGTATTTGCCGTTCAGGGCGTTTTCTTCGGTGTCTTCGATGAAGTCCTGGCTGCCTTTCTTGGCCAGGGCCACAGTCTTCACGCTAGCGGTCTTGTAGCCGATGCCCGAGTAACCGATGCCGTTCAGCGAGGAGCTGATCGACTGCACGACCGAAGCCGAGCCTGGTTGTTCGTTGACGTTTGGCTTGTAGTCGCCTTTGCACAGGGCTTCTTCTTTGAAGTAGCCGTAGGTGCCGGATACCGAGTTACGACCGAACAGTTGAACCGGCTTGTTGGCCAGGTCGCCGGTCACACCCAGGTCACCCCAGGTTTTCACGTCGGTTTTAGCGCCGCACAGACGAGTGGACGAGAAGATCGCGTCGACTTGTTCCATGGTCAGGTGCTGGATCGGGTTGTCTTTGTGAACGAAGACGGCCAGGGCGTCCACGGCAACCGGGATAGCGGTTGGCTTGTAGCCGTACTTCTGCTCGAAGGCAGCCAGTTCGGTGTCCTTCATCTTGCGGCTCATCGGGCCCAGGTTGGAGGTGCCTTCAGTCAGCGCAGGTGGCGCAGTGGCGGAGCCAGCGGCCTGAATCTGGATGTTTACGTTCGGGTATTCTTTTTTGTAGTTCTCAGCCCACAGGGTCATGAGGTTGGCCAGGGTATCGGAGCCGACGCTGGACAGGTTGCCCGACACACCAGTGGTCTTGGTGTAGCTCGGGATAGCAGGGTCAACAGCGGCGAACGCGTTGGCAGTCGCAACGCCAGCAGCGACAAAAGTCATTGCCGCCATCAAACGCTTCAGTTTCATGCCTTACTCCTAGCAGATAGAGTGTGTTAGTCGGGGCCAAGTATCAGCAGGCCGTGTGAACACTCTATGGCTGAAATATGACAATTGGATGAAAGGCCAGTATTTGGCGTTACAGGATAATTCGCGCCATCGTTCTTCGCGGGCAAGCCTCGCTCCTACAGGTAAACGGTGTACCTGTAGGAGCGAGGCTTGCCCGCGAAGGCGTCAGAAGCTTAGCGACCCTTCTTCCAGAGATAACCGCCGACCACAATCCCGACGCCACAAATGATCGCCACGTAATACGCAGGCCCCATCGGGCTCTCCTTCAGCAGCAACGTCACCACCATCGGCGTCAGGCCACCGAAAATCGCATAGGCCAGGTTGTAGGAGAACGACAACCCGCTGAAGCGCACCACTGCTGGAAAGGCTTTGACCATCACGTACGGCACCGCACCAATGGTGCCGACCAACAGACCGGTCAGGGAATACATCGGGAACAGCCAGTCCGGGTGGTTGAACAGGCTGTGATAGAAGGTCCACGAACTGATCAGCAGCGCGGCACTGCCGAACACGAACACCCGGCCCGCGCCGAAGCGGTCGGCCAACGCGCCGGAAGCCACACAACCCAGGCTCAGGAACACAATCGCCAGGCTGTTGGCCTGCAGCGCGGTGGTCGGTGCGAAGTGGTAAACCGTCTGCAGCACGGTCGGGGTCATCAGGATGACCACGATAATGCCGGCGGACAGCAACCAGGTCAGCAGCATGGAAATCGCGATCGCGCCGCGATGGTCGCGCAATACGGCACGCAGCGGCACTTCTTCGGCCAGGGCCTTGCGCAGTTGCAGCTCAGCGAAAACAGGGGTTTCGTGCAGCCAGCGGCGCAGGTAAACCGAGAACAGGCCAAACACGCCACCGAGCAGGAACGGGATCCGCCAGGCGTAATCCGACACTTCCACTGGGGTGTAAATGCTGTTGATCGCGGTGGCGACCAGCGAACCCAGAAGGATCCCCGCCGTCAGACCGCTCGTCAGGGTGCCGCAGGCGTAGCCGATATGCCGTTGTGGCACGTGTTCGGAAACGAAGACCCACGCGCCGGGCACTTCACCGCCAATCGCTGCGCCCTGAATCACGCGCATCAGCAGCAACAGGATCGGTGCCCACATGCCGATTTGCGCGTACGTTGGCAGCAAACCCATGATGAGGGTCGGCACCGCCATCATGAAAATACTCAGGGTGAACATCTTCTTGCGACCCAGCAGGTCGCCGAAGTGCGCCATCACAATGCCGCCCAGCGGACGCGCCAGGTAACCGGCGGCGAAGATGCCGAAGGTCTGCATCAGGCGCAGCCACTCGGGCATGTCGGCCGGGAAGAACAGCTTGCCGACCACCGTGGCGAAAAACACGAAGATGATGAAGTCGTAGAACTCCAGCGCACCGCCAAGGGCGGACAGCGATAAAGTCTTGTAGTCATTGCGGGTCAACGGACGTGCGGGCTGGGTCGGCTGCGCGATGCTCGAGGGCGCTGTGGTCATGGCAAGGCTTCTCTTATAGTCGGATCTGCAACCTCAACAACGCTGGCGGAGGCTTGGGCAGGTCCGGCACGATAGCAAATTGTTCGAAAAAGCACATAGAGGTGCGTATTTGACGGTCAAAATGAGAACCGGACGGTCGTCTCGGAGTCTACCGACCGATATACTCGGGATCTTGCAACAGTTTGAAAGGGTTGCTGTGCGAAGACGCTGCTGGCCTACCAGTCGATTTCGCAGAGTTTCCCTTTAGGCGCCTTACGAAAAACGTGACGAACGTAGTATGTTCGGGGCTGAATCGTTTTTTCTGAGACGGCTATTCACCTGAAGTACCAATGAAGAGTCACGGGTCAGAGGCACCCCCGGAATGATAGAGCTCGAACAAGAAGATCCAATCCCGCAAGGCGACCTGGCCCTGCAAATCACCGCGCTTCCGCGTGAAACCAACGGTTTCGGCGATATTTTCGGCGGCTGGCTGGTGGCGCAGATGGATTTGGCCGGCACCGCAATGGCCAGCAAAGTCGCGGGCGGACGCGTGGCGACCGTGGCGATCGACCGTATGGCGTTCCTGGTGCCAGTGGCGGTGGGCGCTCAGCTCTCCTTCTATACCCAGGCGCTGGAAATCGGCCGCAGCTCGATTCAAATGATGGTCGAGGTCTGGAGCGACGATCCACTGTCCAGCGAGTGGCGTAAAGTGACTGAAGCCGTGTTTGTGTTCGTGGCCATCGACGGCAGCGGTCGCACCCGTTCGGTTCCGCCACGCGCACGTTAAACACGGCGAGCGTTTTGCGGTCCATTGCAGTCATTGTTCCTGATCGAGAATTGCCCCATGAGCACGCCCAACGTTGAAGCCGTGAAGCTGGATGAACTGAACTGCTGGCGCATCCGCCACGGTCAGGCCGAATTGCTGGTCGCCCAGCAAGGTGCGCACATCCTCAGTTATCAATTGGCCGGCCAACCGCCGCTGATCTGGCTCAACGACGAGGCCGTGTTCAAGACCGGCAAGAACATCCGCGCCGGCGTGCCGGTGTGCTGGCCGTGGTTCGGCAACCTTTCGCGCAACCCGCAGAGCGTTCAGGCGATGCGCGTCAGCAACGAACCGCCGAGCGCCCACGGTTTTGTACGGGCGATGGACTGGGAACTGGGCGGCATCGAAACCGAAGGTGAAAGCCTGAAGGTTGAGTTCGTCCTGCCCTACCCCGATGGCGGCTTCCCCGGCTGGCCGCATCAGGTGGATCTGAAGTTGAGCATTCGTCTGGATGAGCAACTGCACATCAGCCTGACCAGCCACAACCAGGGCTCGGAAAAAGTCACGATCAGCCAGGCGCTGCACAGCTATTTCGCGGTCAGCGATGTGCGCAATGTGCATGTTGATGGGCTGGATGGCTTGAAGTACATCGAGACGCTGGAAGACTGGAAAACCAAGACTCAGACCGGCGACCTGCGTTTTGCCGGCGAGACCGATCGCATCTACCTCAATACCCCGGCGAAGCTGAGCATTGTCGACCCGGCCTGGGAAC
Source organism: Pseudomonas sp. PDM01 (assembly GCF_014852325.1). NCBI lineage: Bacteria > Pseudomonadati > Pseudomonadota > Gammaproteobacteria > Pseudomonadales > Pseudomonadaceae > Pseudomonas > Pseudomonas sp. PDM01. The sequence goes on along the minus strand of NZ_JACVBK010000002.1, from coordinate 206,943 downwards.
GGCGCATCAAGCTGACCAGCAGTGGTTCGCGCTCGGCGGTGATCTGGAACCCGTGGATTGATCGCGCAGCGGCGTTCAGCGACATGGCCGATGATGGCTGGCAACGGATGCTGTGCATCGAGACGGCGAATGTGATGGATGATGTGGTGACGCTGGCGCCGGGTGCGAGCCATACCCTCGGCGTAAGCATCGCCAGCACACCGCTATAAGCAACACCGCAAAACCAAATGTGGGAGCGAGCCTGCTCGCGAATGCGTCGTGTCAGACACCATTGATGTTAACTGACACACCGCTTTCGCGAGCAGGCTCGCTCCCACAGTTTTGACCGCCTACAAATCCGATTCTTTCACCACCCGCACTTGCGCCGCATCGAGCGCATACGCCGCATCAGCCAGGTCGTTGTTGACCTTCTCGATCTTCAACGTCCCGGTCACCCACAGCGGCGTATAGATATCATTGAGCTTCAACCCTTTCGGATAACGCACCAGCACCAACTGGTTAGGCGGCGGTGGCGGCACGTGGATGCAGGCGCCCGGATACGGCACGAGGAAGAACAGCGTGCTGCGGCCCTTGGCGTCGGACTCCAGCGGCACCGGATAACCACCGATGCGGATGTTCTTGTCGTTCATCGACGCCACGGTCTTGGTCGAGTACATCACCGCCGGCAACCCCTTGCTCTGCTTCATGCCACCCTTTTCGGTAAAGGTGCCATTGGCTTCGGGGGAGTTGTGATCGATTTCGGGCATGGCCTCGAGGGCTTTCTGGTCCGACTTGGGCATCAGTTCGAGCCAGTCGGTTTCCGGCAGTTCGCCAGCATGGGCAAGGCCCGAACCCAGTAAAAGGACAGTCAATAGAAGACGGCGCATGGAGGTGCTCGGTAAAGGAAGGACGATAAGTCGCCGAGCATTCTAGTCCTCCCGGACTGCGCAGCCGAGAGGACTTTGTCGCCTGAATCAGTTCTTTTTGATCAAGCCGTAGATCACCAGCAACACCACGGCGCCGACCAGCGCACCGATGAAGCCCGCGCCTTGGCCGGCCTGGTAGATGCCCAGGGCCTGACCGCCGTAAGTGGCCGCCAGCGAACCGCCGATACCGAGCAGGATGGTCATGATCCAGCCCATGCTGTCATCGCCCGGTTTCAGGAACCGCGCCAGCAGGCCAACGATCAAGCCGATAAAGATGGTTCCGATAATTCCCATGGCATTTCCCTCTGAGTAAGTGGCTATGCAGAAGCCTAGTCAGACTTTCGCATCCTGCCATGAGAGAACGGCGGCCCCTGAATGGTTCCGCCGCTGCCACATGAAACTATTTATTCGGCGATGAGGGCTTCGACCTTGAGGATCTGTGCCGCCAGCGTCTCGCGGTCTGCGCAACGCAGGTTGGCGTGACCGACCTTGCGGCCGACCTTGAACGCCTTGCCGTAGTGGTGCAGATGGCAATCGGCGATGGCCAGGACTTTCTCGGTGTCCGGCACTTTACCGATGAAGTTGAGCATCGCGCTCTCGCCGACCTTGGCGGTCGAACCCAACGGCAGGCCGGCTACGGCGCGCAGGTGGTTTTCGAACTGGCTGCATTCGGCGCCTTCAGTGGTCCAGTGCCCGGAGTTGTGCACGCGTGGGGCGATCTCGTTGGCCTTGAGGCCACCGTCGACTTCAAAGAACTCGAACGCCATCACGCCAACGTAGTTCAACTGCTTGAGCACACGGCTGGAGTAGTCTTCGGCCAAGGCTTGCAGCGGGTGGTCGGTGCTGGCCACGGACAGCTTGAGGATGCCGCTGTCGTGGGTGTTGTGAACCAGCGGGTAGAACTTCGTTTCGCCATCGCGGGCGCGCACGGCGATCAGCGACACTTCACCGGTGAACGGCACGAAGCCTTCCAGCAGGCAGGCAACGCTGCCCAGTTCAGCGAAGGTGCCCACCACGTCTTCAGCGGTGCGCAGGACTTTCTGGCCCTTGCCGTCGTAACCCAGGGTGCGGGTTTTCAGCACGGCCGGCAGACCGATGGAGGCCACGGCGGCGTCCAGATCGGCTTGCGACTGGATGTCGGCGAACGCCGGGGTCGGAATCCCCAGGTCCTTGAACATGCTCTTCTCGAACCAGCGGTCACGGGCGATGCGCAGGGCTTCGGCGCTCGGGTAGACCGGAACGAATTGCGACAGGAACGCCACGGTTTCAGCCGGGACGCTCTCGAACTCGAAGGTCACCAGATCGACTTCATCGGCCAGTTGGCGCAGGTGATCCTGATCGCCGTAATCGGCCCGCAGGTGTTCGCCCAACGCGGCTGCGCAAGCATCCGGCGCGGGGTCCAGGAAAGCGAAGTTCATGCCCAGCGGAGTGCCCGCCAGCGCCAACATGCGACCCAACTGGCCGCCACCGATTACACCGATCTTCATCGTCAACAACCTCAGGCGATGCGTGGGTCTGGATTGTCCAGGACGCTGTCTGTCTGCTCAGCGCGGAAAGTCTTCAGCACTTCGTGGAACTGCGGGTGCTTGGCGCCGAGGATGCTCGCCGACAGCAGCGCGGCATTGATCGCGCCGGCCTTGCCGATGGCCAAAGTGGCAACCGGAATGCCTGCTGGCATTTGCACGATAGACAGCAGCGAATCGACGCCCGAGAGCATCGCCGACTGCACCGGCACGCCCAGCACCGGCAGGTGGGTCTTGGCCGCACACATGCCTGGCAAGTGGGCCGCGCCACCGGCACCGGCGATGATCACCTCGATGCCACGCGCCTCGGCCTCTTCGGCGTACTGGAACAGCAGGTCCGGGGTGCGGTGGGCAGAGACCACTTTCACCTCGTAAGGGATGCCGAGCTTTTCCAGCATATCGGCGGTGTGGCTAAGGGTGGACCAATCGGACTTGGAGCCCATGATCACGCCAACCAGTGCACTCATCGTCGTGCCTCTTCTCTCTGGGCGCCCGCAGGCGCGTCAAAAAACAACAAGCCACGCAAAATGCGTGGCTTGATTGTACGAAAAATGGCCGGTCGTAACCGGCCGAAGGCCGCGCAGTATACCTCAATGAAGCAGATAAACAGCCCCCGATGCGACCATCTGTCATACGGCGCAAAACCCCGGTTTTATTGACCTGAAGGTCAATCAAAATCCCCTGTAGGAGCCGGCTTGCTGGCGATCCAGTCGACGCGGTTTGTCTGATACACCGAGTTGTCTGGATCGCCAGCAAGCCGGCTCCTACAGTCCGGTGGGGGTCTGGGCGGCGCCGCCTTCGAGTTTGCGCCACAACAACCGTACGTTGGCCTTGCGCACCAACGCGCAGCGGTACAAACGAATTTCCAGCGGCACATGCCATTGCGGGCCGCCGCAGACCACCAGCTCACCGCGGGCCAGTTCGGCACGCACACTCAGTTGCGGCACCCAGGCGATGCCCAACCCTTCCAGCGCCATGCTTTTCAGGCTGTCGGCCATGGCGGTTTCATACACCGTGGTAAACCGCAGCGCACGCTGGCGCAGCAAGCCGTTCACCGAACGCCCGAGAAAGGCGCCGGCGCTGTAGGCGAGCAACGGAACGCTGGCTTCGCCTTCCAGATCGAACAGCGGCTTGCCGTCGGCATCTGCTGCGCACACCGGCAACATTTCCGTGTGCCCAAGGTGCAGCGACGGGAAAATTTCCGGGTCCATCTGCATCGCGGCGTCCGGGTCGTAGAACGCCAGCATCAAGTCGCAACCGCCTTCGCGCAAGGCATGCACCGCGTCGCCAACGTTGGTCGCCACCAACCGCGTGGCGATGTTCAGCCCTTCATTGCGCAATTGCGCGATCCAACGCGGAAAGAAACCCAAAGCCAAGGAGTGAGCCGCCGCGACCTGCATCACTTCACCCTGCCCGCCCTCCAGGTGATGAAGATGACGCAGCACTTCGCCGAGCTGTTCGACCACGGTCCGCGCGGTGACGAGGAACAACTGCCCCGCCGCCGTCAGCTCGATCGGCGTGCGCGAACGATTGACCAGTTGCAGCCCCAGCGCGGCCTCAAGGCTGCGGATCCGTCGGCTGAACGCCGGCTGAGTCACGAAGCGGCGTTCGGCAGCCTGGGAGAAGCTGCGGGTGGCGGCCAGAGCACTAAAGTCCTCAAGCCATTTGCTTTCCAGATTCATCAAGTCCTCCCGGACACGCACCAAATTAGGTCACACGTTCGCCACAGACACGGCGTCACACGGGCATTATGCCGAATATGCATAGGCCAGTGTTTAACAGCATTGGCCGAAAATTCTCTACAAGCCTAGCATTTGCGGTGTTCCGGCACAGACCGGGTCCATATTGAGATGATTTCTATCATGTCCTCCGCTGCATCATTCCGCACAGAAAATGACCTGCTTGGCGCTCTCGAAGTACCGGCTCAAGCGTATTACGGTATCCAGACCCTGCGAGCGGTGAATAACTTCCGCCTTTCGGGCGTTCCGATTTCGCACTACCCGAAACTGGTTGTCGGCCTGGCCATGGTTAAACAGGCCGCTGCTGACGCCAACCGTGAGTTGGGTCACCTGAGCGAAGCCAAGCACGCTGCCATCAGCGAAGCCTGTGCACGTTTGATCCGCGGCGACTTCCACGAAGAGTTCGTGGTGGACATGATTCAAGGCGGCGCTGGCACTTCGACCAACATGAATGCCAACGAAGTCATCGCCAACATCGCGCTGGAGGCCATGGGTCACCAGAAAGGCGAATACCAGTACCTGCACCCGAACGACGACGTGAACATGGCGCAGTCGACCAACGACGCCTACCCGACCGCGATCCGCCTGGGTCTGCTGCTGGGTCACGACGCTCTGCTGGCCAGCCTCGACAGCCTGATTCAGGCATTCGCGGCCAAGGGTCAAGAATTCAACCACGTCCTGAAGATGGGTCGTACCCAGCTGCAAGACGCCGTGCCGATGACCCTGGGTCAAGAGTTCCGTGCTTTCGCCACCACGATGGGCGAAGACCTGGCCCGTCTGAAGACGCTGGCCCCGGAACTGCTGACCGAAGTCAACCTGGGCGGCACCGCGATCGGCACCGGCATCAACGCCGACCCGCGTTATCAGGCCCTGGCCGTACAGCGTCTGGCCCTGATCAGCGGTCAACCGCTGGTTCCAGCCGCCGACCTGATCGAAGCCACCTCCGACATGGGCGCCTTCGTGCTGTTCTCCGGCATGCTCAAGCGTACCGCGGTCAAGCTGTCGAAGATCTGCAACGACCTGCGCCTGCTGTCCAGCGGCCCACGCACCGGCATCAACGAGATCAACCTGCCGGCGCGTCAGCCAGGCAGCTCGATCATGCCAGGCAAGGTCAACCCGGTGATCCCGGAAGCCGTGAACCAGGTTGCGTTCCAGGTCATCGGTAACGATCTGGCGCTGACCATGGCAGCCGAAGGCGGCCAACTGCAACTGAACGTGATGGAGCCGCTGATCGCTTTCAAGATCCTCGACTCGATCCGCCTGCTGCAACGCGCCATGGACATGCTGCGCGAGCACTGCATCGTCGGCATCACCGCCAACGAAGCGCGCTGCCGTGAACTGGTCGAACACTCGATCGGTCTGGTCACCGCACTGAACCCGTACATCGGCTACAAAAACGCCACCCGCATCGCCCGTATCGCCCTTGAAAGCGGTCGTGGCGTGCTGGAACTGGTGCGCGAAGAAGGCTTGCTCGACGAAGAAATGCTCGCCGACATCCTGCGCCCGGAAAACATGATTGCTCCGCGTCTGGTTCCGCTTAAAGCCTGAACCGACGCGTTACTTGTAGCACCGCTCACCAGGTCGAGGGACTAGACACCTCTCACCTTTTGAGGGCTTGGGGATTTACTCCCCAGGCCCTTTTTTTTAACTCTTTTGCAACAACTCAGAACCTGTGGGAGCGGGCTTGCCCGCGATGAACGACAACGCGGTTTACCTGAAAGACCGCAGCGTCTGCATCGCGAGCAAGCTTGCTCCTACAAGAGCCCGACGCCGGTAACGTCGGGTGTTTCAAAGGCTTCGCTTCACCGAATGCACCACAATCGTGCAGACGGACGGCACTGTCATCGGTATAGTGCCGCCCCTCTTCGCGTGAGCGGTCGTCGGTAACGAGGCCCAAACCCATGCGAAACCCGAACTAATAACAAACCCGCAATATGAAATCGGGACGAACCTTCGCCTCGCCTGTTGTGCCGTGCGCACAGCGGTGTAACGCGATGTTTCTGACCGCCCAGCATTTGCCTACACAAAAAACAGCGAGGAATAATCCATGCTCGAAGTCATTAACGACTTCCTCTCAGGGAAAGTACTGATCGTGCTCATTGTCGGGCTCGGTAGCTACTTCACGATCCGCTCGCGTTTCGTTCAATTGCGTCACTTCTTCCACATGTTCGCGGTGTTCCGCGACAGCCTCAAAAGCAGCGCCGGTCAACTCAGCTCCTTCCAGGCCCTGATGCTCAGCCTCGCCGGCCGCGTCGGTGCGGGCAACATCGCCGGTGTCGGCATTGCCGTGACCCTCGGCGGGCCAGGTGCGGTGTTCTGGATGTGGGTGACCGCGCTGGTCGGCATGTCCAGCAGCTTCTTCGAATGCTCCCTCGGCCAGCTCTACAAACGCGCCGATGCGGACGGCACTTACCGTGGCGGCCCGTCCTATTACATCCAGCACGGCCTGCAGAAACGCTGGTTGGGCATGATCATGGCGTTCCTGCTGCTGATCACCTTCGGGTTTGCCTTCAACGGCCTGCAATCCCACGCCGTGACTCACTCGCTGAACAACGCGTTCGGCTTCGACACCACCTGGACCGGCCTGGCCCTGGCGGTGTTGCTGGGCCTGGTGTTCATCGGCGGGATCAAGCGCATCGCCAAGGTCGCTGACCTGTTGGTGCCGGTGAAAACCCTGGTGTACATCGGCGTGACCATCTACGTGATCGTGCTGCAATTCGACCACGTACCGGCGATGCTGATGACCATCGTCAAAAGCGCGTTCGGTCTGGACCAGGCCTTCGGCGGCCTGATCGGCAGCGCCATCGTCATGGGCGTGAAGCGTGGCGTGTTCGCCAACGAAGCAGGCCTGGGCAGTGCGCCAAACGTAGCGGCCGTGGCGTCGGTTGAGCACCCGGTTTCTCAAGGTGTGGTTCAGGCGTTCAGCGTGTTCCTCGATACCTTTGTAATCTGCACCTGCACCGCGCTGCTGATCCTGCTCTCGGGTTTCTACACCCCGGGCTTCGAAGGCGACGGCATTGCCCTGACCCAGAACTCTCTGGCCGCCGTGGTCGGTGACTGGGGCCGGATGTTCATCTCCGTGGCACTGGCGCTGTTCGTGTTCACCTCGATTCTCTACAACTACTACCTGGGCGAGAGCAACCTGCGCTTCCTGATCGGTGAAAACCGCAAGGCGCTGATCGGCTACCGTGCGCTGGTACTGGTGTTGATTTTCTGGGGTGCGATCGAGAACCTCGGCACGGTGTTCGCGTTTGCCGACATCACCATGACTCTGCTCGCATTCGTGAACCTGATCGCGCTGTTCCTGCTGTTCAAGGTCGGCATGCGCATCCTGCGTGACTACGATGACCAGCGCGCTGCCGGCATCAAGACACCGGTGTTCGATTCGAGCAAGTTCCCGGACCTGGACCTGGATCTGAACGCTTGGCCAGCCAACCCGCCAGCGGTTGCCACCAAGGCTGAAGCTGAAGCGCAAGGCATACCCGCAGCGCAACGCTGATCGGTTAAAGTGCGAAAAACCCTGTAGGAGTGAGCCCGCTCGCGATGAGGGCGTGTCAGGCGACATTAATGCTGGCTGATAGACCGCTATCGCGAGCAGGCTCACTCCCACAGAGGAACTCATCGTTCTCGGAGCATCTCCATGAATTCCTCGACCTACCCTGCCGCCCAGCACGTCATGGTGCTCTACACCGGCGGCACCATCGGCATGCAAGCCAGCGAACACGGCCTGGCTCCGGCCTCCGGTTTTGAAGCGCGGATGCGTGAATACCTGCACAGCCAGCCTGAGCTGGTGGTGCCGCAGTGGCGCTTTCGCGAGATGTCGCCGCTGATCGACAGCGCCAACATGTCCCCGACGTATTGGCAGCAACTGCGTGAAGCAGTGGTCGATGCCGTCGACGTTCAGGGCTGCGACAGCGTGCTGATCCTGCATGGCACCGACACCCTCGCCTACAGCGCAGCGGCCATGAGCTTTCAATTGCTCGGCCTGAATGCGCGGGTGTGCTTCACCGGTTCGATGTTGCCGGCCGGCGTGACCGACAGCGATGCCTGGGAAAACCTCGGTGGTGCTCTGGTTGCTTTGGGCCAAGGTCTGGCGCCGGGTGTGCATCTGTACTTCCACGGCGAGCTGCTGGCGCCAACCCGCTGCGCGAAGGTGCGCAGTTTCGGTCGGCATCCGTTCAAGCGCCTGGAGCGTCAAGGCGGCGGAGCGAAGGCCCCGTCACTGCCAGCAACGTTGAACTACAACCAGAGCAAGCAACTGGCGAAAGTCGCTGTGTTGCCGCTGTTCCCCGGCATTGGCGCCGAGCAACTGGATGGCGTGCTGAACAGCGGCATCCAGGGCCTGGTGCTTGAGTGCTACGGCAGCGGCACCGGGCCGAGCGACAACCCCGAGTTTCTCGCCGCGCTTTCGCGGGCACGGGACAACGGCGTGGTGGTCGTTGCAGTGACGCAGTGCCATGAAGGTGGCGTTGAGCTGGACGTTTACGAGGCCGGCAGCCGGTTGCGTGGTGTCGGTGTATTGTCCGGTGGCGGCATGACTCGTGAAGCGGCGTTCGGCAAGTTGCATGGGTTGCTGGGTGCAGGTCTGGACACCGCTGAAGTGCGGCGACTGGTCGAACTCGACCTCTGCGGCGAACTCACCTGACCCTGTAGGAGCCGGCTTGCTGGCGATTCATGCAACGCGGTGTGTCTGGAAAACCGCGTCGACTGGATCGCCAGCAAGCCGGCTCCTACAAGTGCTCGGCATGTAATTTGCTGCGTTCCAGCCATCCCAAGGCTGGAAGCCGCTCATGCTGCACTCCCACCTCACCACCCTCAACGCTGTCTCCCTGGTGCTCAACGCCTTCAAGGCCGAAGGCCTGTCCAGCGACGCCTTGCTCGCGGGGAGCGGTATCAGCGCAGCGGACTTGAACCGTGCCGACACGCGCATCACCACCAACCAGGAAATGCAGGTCTGCGCCAACGCGGTCGCGCTCAAGCGTGACATCGGCCTGGAGCTGGGTCGGCGCATGCACGTTTCCTGCTACGGGATGCTCGGTTATGCGCTGCTCACCAGTGCCACCTTCGGTGACGCTTTGCGCCTGGCGATACGTTTTCCGGCGCTGTTGGGAACACTTTTCGAGCTGAGCCTGGAGGACGACGGCGAACGCATCTGGTTCGTCGCCGCCGACTACCGGGAGAGCCCGGCGATGGCGGTGTTCAATGCCGAGTTCTGCCTGGTGTCATTGAAAGTCACCTGCGACGACCTGCTCGGTCACCCGCTGCCGTTGATCGCCGCACGCTTCGAACATGCCGCGCCGGACTATCAAGCGACCTACGCCGCACACTTCAACTGCCCGCTGCACTTCGAAGCGCGGGACAACGCCTTTGCTTTCGACAAGCGCTGGCTCGACCAACCCCTGCCGCTCGCGGATGTCATCACCCATCAGGCCATGGCCGAACGCTGCCGCAAGCAGAACCTCGAGTTCACCGGACGTCAGGCGTGGCTGGGGCGGATTCGTCAGTTGCTCAGCGCGCAATTGAATGCTGCACCGGGGCTCGAAGGGTTGGCCGAGCAGATGAATTGCTCGGCGCGGACATTGCGTCGGCACCTCAAGGACCTGGGGTGCAGTTATCAGGAGTTGCTGGATGAGCTGCGATTCGAGCAGGCCAAGCAACTGCTCTGCGAAGACCAGATGCCGATCTACCGGATCGCCGAAGTTCTGGGCTTCAGCGAGACCGCGAGCTTCCGCCATGCCTTTGTGCGCTGGAGCGGCGTGGCGCCCAGCCAGTTCCGCCCATAAACGCCCCCCTGTAGGAGCGAGGCTTGCCCGCGAAGGCGTCCTCAGGTACGCCAAAAGCTTCGCGGGCAAGCCTCGCTCCTACAGGATCAATGCGTCATTTGGGGGCGTTGCGGTATCGAAAAGGGGCGAATTTCGGTCAACTATTTTGGCCACATCGATCCCCTTTTGGCCTTTCCTGCCGTTCTCCGAATCGCCATCCGCCGCAAGACTGTGTTCAACCGAATCAGCCTGCGGAGAACAAGAAATGCTGACGATCTACTCGGACGATCACCACCTGCACCACGGCCGTTGTGAATTGATAGACGGGCAACTCAAGCCCTGCTTCGAAATGCCCTCGCGCGCCGACCATGTGCTGTCACGGGTGCAAAACCAGCACCTCGGCCCGGTAGAAGCGCCGAAGGACTTCGGCCTCGACCCGATTGCACGCATCCACAGCCGCGACTACCTCGACTTCTTCAAAGGCGCCTGGGCACGCTGGACCGAGTTCAACACCGACGGCGACTTGCTGCCTTACACCTGGCCGGCTCGTACCTTGCGCCGCATCAAACCCACCAGCCTGCACGGCGAACTGGGTTACTACAGCTTCGACGGCGGCGCCCCGATCACCGCCGGCACCTGGCAGGCCGCGTACAGCGCAGCCCAAGTGGCGCTCACCGCCCAGGCGGAAATCCAGCGCGGTGCGCGCAGTGCCTTCGCGTTGTGCCGTCCACCGGGACACCATGCCGCCAGCGACTTGATGGGCGGTTATTGCTACCTCAACAACGCCGCCATCGCCGCTCAGGCGTTCCTCGATCAGGGCCACAAGAAAGTCGCGATCCTCGACGTCGATTACCACCACGGCAACGGCACCCAATCGATTTTCTATGAGCGCAGCGACGTGCTGTTCACCTCGATCCACGGCCATCCGGAAGCCGAGTTTCCGTTCTTCCTCGGTTATGAAGACGAGCTCGGAGAAGGCGCGGGCGAAGGCTTCAACTTCAACTACCCGTTGCCCGCCGGCAGCGGTTGGGATGTCTGGAGCGCAGCGCTGGAACAAGCCTGCAAAGAGATCGAAAAGTACGGTGCCGAGATCGTCGTCGTGTCCCTGGGCGTCGATACGTTCAAGGACGATCCGATCTCCCAGTTCAAGCTCGACAGCCCGGATTACCTGGCGATGGGCGAGCGCATCGCCAAGCTGGGCGTGCCAACCCTGTTCGTGATGGAAGGCGGTTACGCGGTCGAAGAAATCGGCATCAATGCCGTGAACGTTCTTGAAGGTTTTGAAAGCGCCCAAGGGAAATAACAACAATGAACACACTCAAGCGTTTCATCGTGCCCGCGCTCTGCGCCACGGTGCTCAGCGGGGCCGCTCACGCCGAAGAGCGCACGTTGCGCGTCTACAACTGGTTCGACTACATCACCCCCAAAGCGCTGGAAGACTTCAAGGCGCAGAACACCCAGACCAAGCTGATCTACGACATCTTCGACACCAACGAAGCGCTGGAAGCCAAGCTGCTGACCGGCAACTCCGGTTACGACGCGGTGGTGCCGTCCAACGTGTTTCTCGCCAAGCAGATCGAGGCCGGTGTTTTCCAACCGCTGGACCGCAGCAAACTGCCGAACTGGAACCACCTCGATCCCAAGCTGATGAAGCTGATCGAGGCCAACGATCCGGGCAACAAATTCGCCGTGCCGTACATGTACGGGACCATCCTGATCGGCTTCAACCCGGACAAGGTCAAAGCCGCGCTGGGCGCCGACGCGCCGGTTGACAGCTGGGACCTGATCTTCAAGGAAGAGAACATCAGCAAGCTCAAGCAGTGCGGCGTCGCCCTGCTCGATTCGCCGTCGGAAATCCTGCCGCTGGCCCTGCAACACCTCGGCCTGGACCCCAACAGCAAGAAGCCGGCGGACTACGAAAAGGCTGAAGCGCTGTTGATGAAGATCCGGCCGTACGTCACGTACTTCCACTCCTCCAAATACATGGCCGACATCGCCAACGGTGACATCTGCGTCGCGGTCGGTTATTCCGGCAGCTTCTCCCAGGCGGCCAACCGCGCCAAGGAAGCAAAGAACGGGGTGACCGTCGACATGCGCCTGCCGAAAGAAGGTGCGCCGATCTGGTTCGACATGCTCGCGATTCCGAAGGGCGCGAAGAACACCGAGGACGCCTACACCTTCATCAACTACCTGCTGCAACCGCAGGTGATCGCGCCGGTCAGTGACTTCGTCGGCTACCCGAACCCGAACAAGGACGCTACGGAACTGGTCGACCCGGCGATCCGCAACAACCCGAACCTGTACCCGACCGAAACGGCCATGGCCACTCTTTACACCCTGCAACCGCTGCCGCGTGATGCCGAACGTGCGCGCACGCGGGCCTGGACCAAAATCAAGTCGGGGACCTGAAGCCCTCCCTGAAAAGCGAAGACCCGCCGTGATGCGGGTCTTTTTTTGCCTGCGATATTTATGTACCGCCAGACACCTGAGCTCGCCCGATACCGTCCCCTGATCCAGCGCTGCGCATTCAACCGCAGCGTACTCAATCAGGAGACGACCATGTCCGATACCCCTTCCCCGAGTGCAGAAAATGTACTGACCCAACTGGTCACCGGCCCCTCGATCAGAGAGGTTGCAGCGACTGCATTGGCGCCTGCACTCAACGCGCTTTACCCGCAGTTGAAGATAGATCCGACGCTCGCCACGGTCGTCACTCCGACCTGGGTCGATACCGGCAGCGAGGTCGCGCCGGGCAATAATCTGTATGAATCGCTCACCGACGTATTGGTGCGGCTCGGGTTGTCGGGTTCGACGGTGATGCTCATCGATGGCGAGCATTTCCTGACCCTGCAACCGGGCGTTGTACCGCCGGCTCAACTGCCCGTGAACATCACGGCCATCGGTTCACTGATCAATACGCTCGCACCGCAGCTGTTCATCGCCTACCAGCAACAGCAACTGGATTACTGGAATCAGCAGACAAGCCCTTCGACCCCACGCTGGCATCAGCTCTCGCAGGCGCTGCAAGACATCTGGAACCTCGATGCGACCACCGACTGGGATGCCGATCAAAAAGCAATGGCCCTTGCCGTGTTCACTCAGCCGGATCGGGCAGCACGGCGCTCACAGGACAAGTACTTGACCAAGGCCTGCCTGATCGATACCGAACACGTTGAAAGCGCGCAGAGCAAACATCTGCGGGTTCTGGATATCGCCGTGTTTGTGGGTACGTTGGACAGTCGAACCCTGGTGCTGACCCACTCGATTACCGAAGGGTTCAGGCGTTACGACTCTGTTGCGGCGCTGGGCGAAACATTGTTTGCAAACCCTGGGGCGTCGAGCACCGGGCAGACCCTGCAATGGCGCCTGTATGAACCCGAGGGCAACTTCTTCCATCATCAAGCGTGTGCGCTGATCGCACTCGAAGCCGAAGCCATCGGTGCCTTCAATACATTCCAGAGCACTACGCCAACCAGGCTTTCACCGCAAATCAGCGCGGCGGCGAAGAGCTTCACTGAGTTTGAAGCCCTGCCTTCGTCGCGCTTCAACCAGGTTCAGGGGTTACTGACAGGCTGGCTGAGCAACGCATCGTCAGCGGACCTGACCCGTTACAGCCGACACCTGATGGACCTGGCGCAGTTGCGAGAGCAGGACGCTGGAAAAACCTTCGACGAAGGCATCGCTTCACTGCCGGAATTTACCCTGCAAACCCTGCGAGAGCAGATGATCAAGGATCATCCAACGGCAGCGGACCTGAATCTGAAAGACATTCAAATCAGCATCACCAGCCTCATCGTGCTGGGCACTTTCGTGGTCCCCGGCAAGACGCAGACCATTACGTTGTCGCTGATCGAATTGGCACTGCAAAACCTGATAGCCGTTCCGTTGGGCAACAAGACGGTGCAGTACAAAAACGGCGACCCTGTGCCCGCCTGGATGACACCCGCCTACCTGGAAGAACTCGTGACCCAGGTCGATATCGGCGCGGTCTACCCGGCACTGATCAAGCGCAAGCTGCTGGATGACTCGCGAGAATCGTTGCGCCGACAAACGCTCTACACGCGTCATCTGCGCACCCAGTTGCCCTTGCAGGCGCTGCAACACAAGATGCGCGGCGAAGCCGGCATTGATGAACGAGGCTACCAATACGTCAACGCAGCCCTGCAGCAAAGCGCGGCCGACCGCCGGGTGAATGGGCAGGAGATTGTCATTCGCCCGTTGGCTTTTATCAGCAGTGAAAGCGCCGACAGCAAGGGCGACGAAGTCGCCAATATGTTCGTCATCGGCCCACGCTCCACTGATCAAGGACCATGCCTGCTCTACCGGCCATTGCTCGTGCCCTCGCTGACGCAGTACCCGAACGAAGCCAATCTGCTGTACGCGATCAAGCACGAAAAACCCCTTCGCCAATCGGTCCTGGCATGGCTGGCCGACGACGTGCGCTTCAACTATTCCCAGTACGTGTTTTCCGGTGAGTTGCCTTCGGTCTGGACCCTGACCCAACTGCTGGTCGATCCCACTTCAGCGCTGGGCAAGATGGGCGCGGTGTCGCTCAGTGCGGCAGCCCTTGATGATGATTCACTGGCGCCGCTGTTCAAAGCGAACGCCAACGCCATGATGACGTTGGCTGACCGTCAATCAGTGTCCAATGCACAAGCTCGCTGGGAAACGTTCAAGCACGGTGCATGGATGCTGTTCAACGTCGCCTTGCCCTTCCTCGGGCGCACTGCCGGGGTTGCCGCGTGGATCTGGCAGATCATGGACGACTTGCAGGAAATCACCGATGCCGCAGAAAGCGAAGACAGCCAACTTGCCTGGTCTGCCGTGACCGATTTGCTGTTGATGCTCGGCTTGGTACTGGCTCATCGGGCTGCCGCTCGCCATAAACCGGTCTCGCGATTAGCCGAGAAACTCGAGCCACCACCGGTCACACCGCCCATCAAGCCTGCGCAGAAAATCACGGTCACTCGCCTGCCCGACCTTAATCAACTGCCTCACGACCATGAGACGTCTTTGCACGCCGTCGCCACGCTGCCGCCTGTAGCGTTGGGCATCTTGCTGGATGAACTGGCCATCGCCGAACCCAAGGGAATGGCCGTCGCCTCCAGCGTGGCCGGCCCTCACCAGCACCTCAGTTCACTAAACGGAAAATGGTATGCGAAGGTCGGCCAGCGATGGTTCGAAGTCACCCTCAACGACAATAACGACGTGCAGATCATTGACTCACGCCAGTCCCCCCCGCGCACCGGGCCGTTGCTGATCAAGAACGCCAGCGGCGAATGGTTTATCGATACACGGCTGAGGCTGCGGGGCGGGGGCAGGGAGAGGCAGCGGCTGGAACAGCAAAACAAAGTGCGTCTGGCTGAACTGAAACAGCAAATGACAGCGTTCGAAAGCCAGGTCAAAAGCCGGGAAACAGAACTCAAGGAAGCTGAAAAAAACGCGAAGGCAGCGAGCGCCACCGACACCCATCGCCGCTTGTACCTTGAAATGCTCGATGCGCAGATGTCACTCATCGGCGCCAACATTGAGCAGATGAAAGCGTTCAATGCTCGCGAAGCCATTCCCAATTTCCGAAAAGCGATGATCAGCCGTCTGGATTTCCAGCTATCGCTGCTGGAGAAATGGTTCGACCACCAGCGTCCTGTTTTCGACAATCAAATGCGTCTCTCCCTCAATCTTCTCGACACACAACCAACGGAAAACACGCAGGCCGCCCGACAGACCTTTCAACACATGAGCGATCTGGCTGAGGGCTACATCAACAAAATCGAATTCGCGCAATCGCGCTTCGAGCAACTGAACCTGCTCGGCAAAGAAGCCGTGGAAGTGATCCGCGACGTCAAGGCCAACATACCGACGTTCGATTTACAGGACCTCAAACTGTTCCAGATCACGCTGGCCCAGGAGTTGTGCCTCGCACCCTCGGTTGCGCTCACGCATGAAGCACGCCCGGCGCTGGAGAGCGTTGTCGAAAACGCAGCGCTCGCCATCCAGGCTTCACTGGATCTGGCCGCTGACGAAGACGTGTTGCGCTTGCCGGAGCGAATAGAGGGGCTCAGTGATCTGGTGGAGCAACTCACGGTCACCGATCAGCGCATCATCGATCTGCCCGGCGAGTTCCCCGGTCAGTTCCTGCAACCCTCGCTCGACCTGATGCGCCAACGTATCGACGCGTTTCAACAGCGCACTGTGAAGCACCTGGCGAGCCTGCTGCGCGAGCGCCAAGCGCTCGAACCGCAACCTGGCCCTTCCCGTCTGCCGACCGCTCCTGTCAAACGCATCATCAAGACCCGTTACAACGGCACGGTGGTCGGCCAACTACGCGCCGATGCCGTGGCGGACGGATCAGAACTGGTCGACGTAACCTCGACACTGACAGGCAAAGTCATCTCGACCTTTCATGAGAAACCCCCGGGTGTCTGGGTTGAACGAGTGGCCGCGAAACCGGTTTCCCCTGCCGTCGTCCAACCCGATTTGGGTACAAGCATTGTTCAAGGTCAGGCAATGCTGGACGGGCTGGAGGCGTTCATCCGCCGAACGGACGCCCATTCGAAAGGAGCGCGGCGAATTCCCGTGGAAATCGAGGAGATGTTCCATCAGCAAGCCCATCGGCTGCAGGAGGCCGCCAAGGCAATCGACGAAGCACTGATTTCCAGCAACGCCACCGATGACGGTCCGGGGTCTGCCGTGACACTGGTCAAGCAGCTGAATGACGGAGCAACCCGCCTCTACAGTCAGGGACGCACAATGCGAATCAGCATGACAAAACTACAGCCGCCGACGGCCGAGCGGGTCCAGTGGCTGCAAAGCGAAGGTCAGGTCGACATCGTCAGGAACCCCGGCCGACGCTTGCTCAAAAGCCGTAAAAAAGACTACCTCGAGGAATATGAGGTCCGTGACCACACCAGCAAAAATGTTCTGTGGTATGCACACTTTCACTACGCGCAGCCCGCGTCGCCTGTCCAGACATTCACGGCGGCGCATCTGAAAACCGTGCAGCAACGGCTGCTGGGCGGCGCATCCGAAGCGCGCAGTGCAAATGACGACCTGCACGCGATAGCGATCTATCGCAGCGAAATCAGCCCACAACTGGCGACTGCACTGTTTTTCGCGAAGGTGCTGCCGTCGGCCTCAAAATCGTAAGGCTTGCGTCGTGGTGATTAACGGCGCCAGACCTTTTCCAGTCGCCCGAGTGCGGTGCTGATGGCCGCCTCGGGCACGGCCGCGAAACCCAGGACCAGCCCGGCACGCTGGTCCGCCGGTTTCTGCGAGTCCGGCAACCAATAGCTGCTCAGCGCATTGATCTCGACATCGACGCTGGCGGCTTTTTCTATCAGTTCGTACTCGCGCACCTGTGAGTTGACCGCCACTGTCAGATGCAACCCTGCGGCGACACTCGGCAGGCTGCCGATGCCGGGGATGTTCTGCGGCCAGCCCGCCAGCAACGTATTGCGTCGACTCAGGGCGGCACGGCGCATGCGGCGGATGTGCCGCTGGAAATGCCCGGCGGCCATGAACTCGGCCATCACCGCCTGGGTGCTGACTTCGGAATGCCGGACGTCCACCGCTCGACGTTGAGAAAACGCCTGCACCAGAGCCGGCGGCAACACCAGATAACCCAGGCGCAACGCCGGGAATGCAACTTTGCCAAAGGTCCCGACGTACAAGACCCGGCCCTGCCGATCGAGTGCCGCCAACGGCGCCAGGGGTGCGCCGCTGTAACGGTATTCGCCGTCGTAGTCGTCCTCGACGATCCAGCCTTGGTTGCGCTCCGCCCAAGCGAGTAATTCAAGACGCCGCGCCAGGCTCATTACCACGCCGGTCGGGTATTGATGCGAAGGCGTGACATAGGCCAGTCGACAATCGCTGAGCCGGGCCAGTTCGGTGCAGTCGATGCCCTCGCCGTCCACCGCCACCCCATGCAATTTCGCCCCGGCCACGGCGAACGCATGACCTGCCGCCCGATACCCCGGATTTTCAATCGCCACCCCGTCGCCCGGCTCCACCAGCAGCTGTGCACAAAGGCTAATCCCCTGCTGTGCGCCGCTGGTGATCACTATTTGCTCAGCCGTGCACTGCATCCCCCGCGAACTGCGCAAATAAGCGGCGATCAGGCCGCGCAAGCGCGCATCGCCTGCCGGATCGCCATAACACAGCTGCTGCAAATCCGGTTTACGCCAGAAAGCCGCATTCAGCTTGGCCCACACCTCGAAGGGAAATAGGTCGAACGCCGGAACGCCCACCCGAAAAGCCCGAGGCGGACCGCTGGGCGGCGTGGCCAAATGGTTCTTTTCAACGCGCCCCAGCGCTCCGCTGTGGATAACTTTACTGGATGAAACCACAGGTAAATCCAGCCGATTTGTGGATAAGGCTGTGGGTAACCCTGTTGACAACCCTGTGGATACTTTTGTGGATAGTTTTTTCGTGGGCAACGCCGCTTGAGGCAATTGCGCGACGTAAGTCCCGTCCCCGACACGCCCCTCGATGAAGCCCTCTGCATAGAGCTGATCGTAGGCGCGAACCACGCTGTTGCGGGAAATCGCCAACGCCGCCGCCAAGTCCCGGCTGGCCGGCAATCGAGTGCCACTGGCCAATCGCCCGTCGAGCACCCGCAGGCGCAAGGCCTGATAGAGCTGACGACTAAGCCCCTGACGGCGATCAAGTTCGATACCGGCGGGGTTGAACGATAGGGAAAGCGGCGCTTCGCTCATGGCAATGGACCTATGAAATTGGTCGTTAATGGCTCTTACAACAGACCAATAGCCTGCCTAGGATGGATGCATTCGCCAAGGAATTTTTCCATGTACAACCCCAGCGGCTTTGCCATCAAAGATTTGCATGAACTGCAGCAGCAGATACTCGACACACGCCTGGCCGTGGTGATCACCCACGACGAGCAAGGCTTGCAAGCCAGTCACCTGCCGTTGTTGTTCAGCCCTGACCAAGGTCCGAATGGCACCCTGTACGGTCATTTCGCCCGGGCCAACCCGCAATGGAAGGCACTGCAAAACGGTGCCGAAGCGCTGGTCATTTTCGCCGGTGCCGACGCGTACATCAGCCCGGGCTTTTATCCGAGCAAAGCCGAGCACGGCAAAGTCGTACCGACCTGGAACTACGTCGCCGTACACGCTTACGGCACCGCAGAGGTTTTCACCGACGCCGACCGCCTGCTCAATCTGGTCAGTGCGTTGACCGATCGCCATGAAGCCGGTCGCGCCCAACCATGGACAGTCGCTGAAGCACCCGCCGACTACATCGACGGCATGCTCAAGGCCATCGTCGGGTTTGCCCTGCCGATCCAGCGCCTGGAAGGCAAACGCAAACTCAGCCAGAACCGCAGCACCGCAGACATCGCCGGTGTGCGCGAGGGGCTCGCCGCCAGCCCCGACGTGCACGACCAGGCCCTCGCCCACTTGATGCGCTAAGGATTGAACATGAGTCAGATTGAAATCCGCCAGGTCACCGCTGCTGATCACGCTGCGTGGCTGCCGTTGTGGCAAGCCTACCTGCGCTTCTACAACACCGAACTGCCTGAGGCGGTCACGGACAGCACATGGCAACGCCTGCTCGACTCGAATGAACCGACTCATTCGGCATTGGCGTGGAGCGATGGCAAAGCGGTCGGCATGGTGAACTTCATCTACCATCGGTCGAACTGGAGCATCGAAAACTCCTGCTACCTGCAAGACCTGTTGGTAACACCCGAAACCCGAGGCACCGGCGTCGGCCGCAAACTGATCGAATTTGTCTACGCGACCGCCAAAGCGGACGGTTGCTGCAAGGTCCACTGGTTGACCCACGAAACCAACGCCACCGCGATCCAGCTCTACGAGCGCATCGCCGAGCGCCCTGGTTTCATCCAGTTCCGCAAAGCCCTTTAAGGTTCAAGGAGAACGACATGACGACTTCACTCGCAGACTGGAAAGGCGTCCCGGCGCCAACGGTGCAAACCATCGAAGGGCGCTTCATCCGCCTGGAAAAACTCGACCCGGCACGCCATGGCGACGGTTTGTTCAAAGCCCTGCAAGGCCCCGGTGCCGACCCGAAACTCTGGGATTATTTGCCTTACGGTCCTTTCCCGGAGCGCAGCGTTTTCAACGACTGGCTGAACAACCACGCTGCCAACAGCGACCCGTATTTCTTCAGCGTGATCGACCGTGCCAGCGGCGATGTGCAAGGCATTCTCAGCTTGATGTCGATCGTTCCGTCTCAGGGCCGTATTGAAATCGGCCACGTCACCTTCGGTGCGCCGATGCAGCGTTCGCCGAAAAGTACCGAGGCGGTGTATCTGCTGGCGAAAGAGTCGTTCGCCCTTGGTTACCGGCGTCTGGAGTGGAAATGCAATAACGGCAACGCGCGTTCCAAGTACGCGGCGGAGCGGTTGGGGTTCAGTTTTGAAGGGGTGTTCCGCCAGCACATGGTGGTGAAGGGGCAGAACCGGGATACGGCCTGGTATTCGATTCTGGATTCGGAATGGCCGGTGGTTGGGGCGGGGTTTGAGCGGTGGTTGAGTGATGAGAATCAGACGGGGTCGGGGCAGGTGAAAACTCTGGCTGAGTGTCGCGGGTAAATCAGCGGCGCCTGGACGGACGCCTTCGCGGGCAAGCCTCGCTCCTACAGGTTTTGCGCAAATTTGAACGCTCCAACAAACCTGTAGGAGCGAGGCTTGCCCGCGAATGGCATCACACCAATTTCTGGGCAAGCACCGCAATATGCTCCGGCCCAATCCCGCAGCACCCACCCAAATGGCTGGCACCGCGCTCTTTCCAGTCCGCCGCCCAATGCAGGTAGCCCGGCGGGTCCAGATCGTCGCGCAACGGGTCCAGACCGTCATTGGCCGTTGCCTCTTTCGGTTGCGGCGGGAAGGCATTGGCGTACGCGCCGATGTGAATCTTCACCCCCAGACGCTCGAACGTTGCCCGCGCCGCATCAATCGCCGCACCGATCACTTCCGGCTGGCTGCAGTTGAACAGCAACGTCTCGACACCCAACTGCGCAGCCACCGCAGCGGCTTCGGCCACAGGTTCGCCGGAACGCAAACGCGGGACTTCGTCCGTGTCCTCATCCTTCAGGGTAAACGACAGCCAGAACGGCTTGCCGTCCTGCGGCAGACCGGCGTGAATCGCTCGCGCTTCCACGATCGAGCTTTGGGTTTCGGCCAGCCACAGGTCGACATGCGGGGCCAGCCCCTCGACCAGCGGCGCGAGCAATTCCGTCACCCGAGCTGCATCGAACAAATCCGGACGATACGAACCGAACAACGGCGGCAATGAACCCGCCACACGTACCGGTTTGCCCGCAGCGTCCACCGCACGCCTGGCCAACTCCCCGGCCAGCGCCGCGAGGGCTCGACCCTCAGCCGCAAAACGTTCCTCACCAATGTGAAAAGGCACCACCGCGTAGCTGTTGCTGGTGATCACGTTCGCGCCGCTTTCGATATAAGCCGCGTGCACCGCCTCGACGGCCTGCGGCGCTTCGCTCAAGGCCAGCGCCGACCATTCAGGCTGTCTGAATGGCGCACCCCGACGTTGCAACTCACGACCCATGCCGCCATCCAGAATCACTGTGCTTGCTGCGCTCATATGCTTTTTACTCATATGCTTATGAAAATAACTCACTACCAGAGTAGTTCTTATAACTATTTAATACGCACCATCCGGTTAATAACAACCATTTTTTTATCAGGGGTCGACTGTGAAACTTCAACCACTACTGGCCCTGGGCCTGACGATTCTGGCTGCCTCCACCCAAGCCTTCGGCGGCGCCACGCTGGACCGCATCGAGCAAAAGAAAGAACTGGTCGGCGTGCTGATGGAAAGCTATCCGCCCTTCTCGTTCCTCAATGACCAAAACCAGCTCGACGGCTTCGACGTTGATGTGGCCAAAGCCGTGGCCAATAAACTGGGGGTCAAACTGCGCCTCGAAACACCATCCTGGGACGTGATCGCCGCCGGCCGCTGGAGCGGGCGCTACGACATTTGCATCTGCTCCATGACCCCGAGCAAGGCCCGCGCCGAAGTTTTTGATTTCCCGGTCGAGTACTACGCCTCGCCGGCGGTGATCGTGGTCAACGCCAAGGACGACAGCATCCACAGCGCCAAGGACCTGAGCGGCAAGAAAGTCGGCCTCACCAGCGCTTCCAGCTACGAAAGCTACCTGAACAAAAACCTGGTGATCGAAGGCGCCGAAGACACGCAGTTGCAGTACCCGTTTGAAAACGTGCAGATCGCCCCGTACGACACCGACAACGTGGCGTTCCAGGACCTGGGGCTGGGCGCTGGTGTGCGACTGGATGCGGTCCTCACCAACCTGGTCACCGCGCAGCCACGCCTGACCGAAGACAAACGCTTCAAGCTTGCCGGCGAACCGCTGTACTCGGAGCCGAACTCGGTGGCCATCGAAAAAGGCGATGCACAGTGGGACGCCAAGGTGCGTGACGTCTTCGCGCAACTGAAACAGGACGGCACCCTGAGCAAACTCTCGCAAAAATGGATCGGCGCCGACATCAGCAAATGACTTCCTTTCCCAACCCACCTCAGCCACCACAACCGGTGGCTGAGTCCCGGCTGCAACGAATCTTCGGTTTTCGCACGCGGCTGTACCTGACCTGGGCGGCAATGCTGGGTCTGTTCGCCAGTTTCTTCCTGAGCTTCGACCTGAAGTTCTCGATCATCCTCGACAAACTGCCCAACCTGATCGGCCTGCACCTGGCGCCGAACGGCTTTCTGCAAGGCGCGGCGCTGACCCTGTTTTTGTGCCTGTGCTCAATCGTCGCGTCGTCGCTGCTGGGCTTCATCACCGCCCTCGCACGGCTGTCGAAAAGCGCCGTGGCCTTCGGCATTGCAAGTTTCTACGCCTCGTTCTTTCGCGGCACTCCGCTGCTGATCCAGATCCTGCTGATCTACCTCGGCCTGCCGCAACTCGGCATCGTGCCGGGCGCCGTCGTCGCCGGGATCATCGCCCTGTCGCTGAACTACGGCGCCTACCTGAGCGAAATCTTCCGCGCCGGCATCCTCGGCGTCCCCCACGGCCAGCGTGAAGCCTCGCTGGCACTGGGCATGCGCGAAACCGTGATCTTCTGGCGCGTCACCCTGCCGCAAGCCATGCGCACCATCATCCCGCCGACCACCAATCAATTCATCTCGATGCTCAAAGACTCGTCACTGATCTCGGTGATGGGTGTTTGGGAGGTGATGTTTCTGGCGCAGTCGTATGGGCGCTCGAGCTATCGCTACATCGAGATGCTGACGACGGCCGCGGTGATTTACTGGGTGATGTCGATTGGGCTGGAGCTGATTCAGGCGCGGATGGAGCGGCATTATGGGAAGGCGTATTTGAGTCGTAGTTAGGTAAAAAATCACCGTCTTCGGGTATGGGCACTTCTGACGTTTCTAACATTCGTTGAGAATTCCTGTAAGAAAAAGCGCCTTGGCAAAACCGATAAATACGGCCATCCCCATTTGGCTGTTCTTTTTCCACGCAACCATCCGACGCCGCCTGCATCGCTGCCGGACGCAGCTGACATCGGCACATATAGCCTCCCTTTTAGAGTTTGGCCTCCTGTCAAAAGAGGCCGAATTCGATGCCCGTTCAACACAAATACCGACCCAAACACCTCGCATTTTCGATAGCACTTGCCGTGGGCTGCGCTGAATTCGCGGCGGCCCAACAAACCAGTACCGATCAAACTTCCGCACCTTTCGAAACGTCCGAAGACTTGATTATGGAACTCGATGCGTTCATCGGAGCTGCCGATACCCAACCCCACTTGATCAACAAAATCGCGGAGTGGCGAAATCTGCAATTGGATGAGCGTAACGATCTGGTCAGCGTCCTTTCCGGAGGGGGCATGACCAAGCGACTGGACGGCGGTGGTGGCATCAACGTCATCAGACTCGATCACACCAAAGGGGGCACATTGGGCGAAACCCGGGATTTCGCTGGCCTGGATATCAAACAGGGTACGTGGACCCTGAATGGCGGCAAGGACTCCGGAGACTTCCAGATCGGTGCCTTAGTGCGCCCTCAGGCGATGCTCACCAATAACGGACATATCCAAGGGCGCGCAGTCGCTCAAGGCACGTTGGTGAACAACGGCAGCATCGGCGGAAACGTCGAGGTGTATGAGTCGGGAACCTTCAGTGGCAAGGGCCGTGTAGGAGGGCTGGACGTAAGCGGCGGGCTTGTCGTCAATCGACAACTCGGCGCACCTGTCGTAGCGGGCGACATGAAACTGTCCAGGACCGCAGTTCTGACCTATGAAGTAAATGCCGATGGCCGAGGCGAGACGATCAAAGTCGATGGCACGGCGAGCCTTGGCGATGCAACCCTGAAAATTGCCGCAACTGGTGATTTCCCGCAAACCAGCCAGTACACCCTCATTGAGGCGACCAACGTCGTGGGGCGTTTCGGCGACATCGAAAACAACCTTGTTTTCATGACACCTGAACTGAATTACGACGACCCGAGAATTGTCAGCCTGACCTACGCACGTAACGATGTATCTTTCGAGAGCATCGCAGATACGGAAAGTGGCAAGCAGTTCGGTGCCAGCATTGAAGAGCCAACGGCCACCCAGACCGAACAAAAAACCTCCAGCACGACCAATGCCGCCGTCACCGCCCTGCTCGGATCCGATCGAGCTACCGCTGCCCACGCCCTCGAAATTCTGGCCGGCGACAGCAACGCCAACCTCGCCAAGGCGACCTTGAACAGTGACGGCCCGATAAGCGCCACCCTGCTCTCGGCCATGCGCCAGCTCGATAGCAACAGTGTTTCCAATAATCAGAATGGTGCGCCTCGACTGGCAGCCGGCAGCGATGCCAATAGCCGAGTCTGGCTCCAGGCGCTGGGACACAGTGGGAAACTGGATCGCGACTATGACCCGCTGCAGCACTCCACCCACGGATTGGTGATAGGTGCCGACTGGCAAATTGATGAGCAATGGCGTCTAGGTCTGATGGGCGGTCAATCCCGCACTCGCCAGAAGAGCCGCGAGTTTGACGGCAATCTGGACAGCTGGCACTTGGGGGCTTACGCACTTCGCCAGAACGGGCCAATGTCCCTGCGCTTGGGCGCGACTTACAACAACCATGATGGCAGCAGCACGCGCCGGGTCGAATTTTACGGTTTCAAGGATCGACCCAAGGGCCGTTACGAGGCCAATACCCAACAAGCCTTCGCAGAGGTGGGTTTCAACCTTGGCCGCGCCAGCGTCATCATCGAACCGTTTGCCAGTCTTGGGTACCAGCGCTATCAACGCGACAGTTTCACTGAGAAAGGAGGCGATGCTTCGCTGAAAGTCCACGATCAATCCGAGGAAAACTTCAGCAGCACATTCGGCCTGCGTCTGGCGAAGCTCAATACGCTGGATAACGGAATGCAACTAACGCCGCGTTTCAGCGCAGGCTGGAAACACACGTATGGCAAGGTCTACACAGAAACCAGGCAACGCCTTGTCACCGGCGGCAACGACTACAGCGTCTACAGTGCGCCACAGGATCGGGACAAACTGATGGTCGATGCGGGTGTGGACCTCAGGCTTTCCGCACGTAACACGATTGGAGTGGGGCTCTCGGGTGAAATGGGCAGCGATAGCCGCACTCATGGCGTAATGGGTCAGTGGCGGATGGCGTTCTGATCAACCACTGACACATCACCATACCTGCTCGCGCTAGCGGAGAATCTGCCAATGAAGAGGCTGAGTGTCACACCGTAATCGCGAGCAGGCTCGCTCCCACATGGGTCATGTGGTGCCTTGAATAACAGGCGAAAAAAAAGGGGAGCACATGCCCCCCCGAGGTTTAAAGCGTTGTATCGAGGCTGTTAACTCAGCCTTCGATCTCGATCAGGATTTCGCCCGGGTTGACCCGGTCGCCCTTGGCCACGTGGATGGCGGTGACTTTGCCGGCGATGGCCGCCTGCACTTCGGTTTCCATCTTCATCGCTTCGGTGATCAGCACGGCCTGGCCGGCTTTCACAACGTCGCCTTCCTTGACCAGCACGTCGACGATGTTGCCCGGCATGGTGGTGCTGACGTGGCCCGGTGCCGTGGCTTGTTTGCGCTTGCTGCTGCCGCCGCTGACGAATTCGTTGAGTGGTTCGAACACCACTTCTTCCGGCATGCCATCGATGGACAGGTAGAAGTGACGCTTGCCTTCAGCCTTGACGCCGACACCGGTGATGTCGACGCGGTAGGTTTCGCCGTGGACGTCGATGACGAACTCGGTCGGCACGCCTTCGCCGCCGGCAGAGGCTACGCCGCCCGCTTCCGGGATCGGCAACAGCACTTCTGGAGTGAGGGTGCCGGCAGCGCGTTCCTCGAGGAATTTGCGGCCGATGTCCGGGAACATCGCGTAGGTCAGCACGTCTTCTTCAGACTTGGCCACGGCGCCGATTTCGGCACGCAGCTTGGTCATTTCCGGCTTGAGCAGGTCAGCCGGACGAACGTCGATCACTTCTTCGCTGCCGATGGCCTGGCGACGCAGTTTTTCGTTTACGGTGCCTGGCGCCTTGCCGTAGCCGCCTTGCAGGTAGAGCTTCACTTCGTTGGTGATGGTTTTGTAGCGCTCGCCGGCCAGCACGTTGAAGAACGCCTGGGTGCCAACGATCTGCGAGGTCGGGGTTACCAGCGGCGGGAAACCGAGGTCTTCACGAACGCGCGGGATTTCGGCCAGCACTTCGCTCATGCGGTTCAGCGCGCCCTGCTCTTTGAGCTGGTTGGCCAGGTTGGAGATCATGCCGCCCGGTACCTGGTTGACTTGCACGCGGGTGTCGACGGCGGTGAATTCGCTTTCGAACTGGTGGTACTTCTTGCGCACGGCGTAGAAGTACAGACCGATCTCTTGCAGCAATTCCAGGTTCAGGCCGGTGTCGAATTCGCTGCCTTTAAGGGCGGCGACCATCGACTCGGTGCCAGGGTGGCTGGTGCCCCAGGCGAAGCTGGAGATCGCGGTGTCGATGTGGTCGGCACCGTTTTCGATGGCCTTCATCTGGCACATCGCAGCCAGGCCAGCGGTGTCGTGCGAGTGAATGAACACAGGCAGCGACTGCTCGGCTTTCAGTGCCTTGACCAGTTCGCCTGTGGCATATGGGGTCAGCAGGCCGGCCATGTCCTTGATTGCCACCGAATCGCAACCCATGGCTTCCATTTGCTTGGCCTGGTTCACGAATGCCTCGATGGTGTGCACCGGGCTGGTGGTGTAGGCGATGGTGCCTTGGGCGTGTTTGCCCGCCGCTTTCACCGCTTCGATGGCCACGCGCAGGTTACGCACGTCGTTCATTGCGTCGAAGATGCGGAACACGTCGATGCCGTTGACCGCTGCCTTGGCGACGAAGGCTTTGACCACGTCGTCGCTGTAATGGCGGTAGCCCAGCAGGTTCTGGCCACGCAGCAGCATTTGCAAACGGGTGTTAGGCAACGCCGCGCGCAATTGGCGCAGACGCTCCCACGGGTCTTCTTTGAGGAAGCGTACGCAGGCGTCGAACGTCGCGCCGCCCCAGCATTCCAGCGACCAGTAGCCGACTTTGTCGAGCTTGTCGCAGATCGGCAGCATGTCTTCGGTGCGCATGCGGGTGGCGAGCAGCGATTGGTGGGCGTCGCGCAGGATTGTGTCGGTAACGTGGATTTGCTTGCTCATTGTTCTATTCCTCACAGGCCTGCGTGGGCGGCGATGGCGGCGGCGATGGCCAGGGCCAGCTCTTCGGGTTTGCGCTTGATCGAGTAATTGGTCAGTTCAGGGTGGCTTTCAACGAAGCTGGTATTGAACTGGCCGCTACGGAATTCAGGGTTACGCAGGATTTCCTGGTAGTACGCGGCGGTGGTCTTGACCCCTTGCAGACGCATGTCGTCGAGGGCACGCAAGCCACGGTCCATCGCCTCTTCCCAGGTCAGCGCCCACACCACCAGTTTCAGACACATGGAGTCGTAGAACGGCGGAATGGTGTAGCCGGTGTAGATCGCCGTATCGGTACGCACGCCAGGACCGCCGGGTGCGTAGTAACGGGTGATCTTGCCGAAGCTCGGCAGGAAGTTGTTTTTCGGGTCTTCGGCGTTGATCCGGAATTGCAGCGCGAAACCGCGGTGCTGGATGTCTTCCTGTTTTACCGAAAGCGGCAGGCCGGACGCGATGCGGATCTGCTCACGCACGATGTCGATGCCGGTGATTTCTTCGGTGATGGTGTGTTCCACCTGCACCCGGGTGTTCATCTCCATGAAGTACACCTCGCCCTCGGCGAGCAGGAACTCCACGGTGCCGGCGTTCTCGTAACCCACTGCCTTGGCTGCGCGCACCGACAGGTCGCCGATGTAGGCGCGCTGTTCCGGGGTCAGTTGCGGGCTCGGGGCGATCTCGATGAGCTTCTGGTTGCGGCGTTGGATCGAGCAGTCACGCTCGAACAGGTGCACCACATTGCCAAAGCTGTCGCCGAGGATCTGCGCTTCGATGTGTTTCGGGTTGACGATGCATTTTTCCAGGAACACTTCCGCCGAACCGAAGGCCTTGGTGGCTTCGGAAATGACCCGAGGGAATGCTTGTTCAAGCTCTTCTCGGCTGTCGCAGCGACGGATACCACGGCCACCACCACCGGAAGTCGCCTTGAGCATCACCGGATATCCGATGCGGTCGCCTTCGACCAAGGCTTCGGCGATGTCCGCGACGTTGCCCTCGGTACCCGGGGTGACGGGTACACCAGCCTTGATCATGCTGCGACGGGCTTCAGTCTTGTCGCCCATGCGGCGAATCACTTCAGCCGATGGACCGATGAACTTGATGCCGCGTTCTGCGCAGATATCTGCCAGCTCAGCGTTTTCCGAGAGGAAACCGTAGCCGGGATGCAACGCATCACAACCGGTTTCTACTGCCAGATTCACCAGCTTGCGCGCATTCAGGTAACCGGCCAGAGGCTCGGCACCGATGCTGTGGGCTTCATCCGCACGCTTCACATGCAAGGCATGGCGGTCGGCGTCGGAATAGATCGCAACCGAGCGAATGCCCATCTCGGCGCAGGCTCGCACGATTCGTACGGCAATCTCACCACGGTTGGCGATCAGGATCTTTGTTATCACTTGGAGTTTCCCTTGAGCCGGTGGTACCCACGACCTGCTAGACCAGGTCGACGCGTGACCAAATGTTTCAATTCAGTCGCAGGCCCACACTAGCCCCCGCAAGGGATTAACAAAAATGATTAATTATTGGGTCAGGCATAAGTAAAGACTTATAGTTGATGCATCAGCCTGCGGCAGGAGCTTTCAGATAATGCGTAAGTCATTGATGCGTATGACATTGCGTCAATTGCAGATCTTCAATGAGGTCTGTGATTTACGGTCTTACAGCCGTGCGGCGGACGAAATGTCGCTCACACAACCTGCCGTGAGCCTGCAGATTCGTCAACTTGAGGAGCTGATTGGTCAGCCTTTGTTCGATTACGTCGGCAAAAAACTCTACATGACCGAAGCGGCTGAAGCGCTTCAGCGGGCCAGCCGGGATATTTTCGGGCGCCTGGAAAACCTCGACATGCAGCTGTCGGACATGCAGGGATCACTGCAGGGGCAACTGAAACTGGCGGTGGAATCCAGCGCCAAGTATTTCGTACCGCACCTGTTTGCCGCGTTCAAGCGCCAGCATCCGGAAGTGAATCTGCAACTGACGGTGGTCAACCGTGGGCAAGTGATCCGCCGTCTCTCCGACAACCGCGACGACCTGGTGATCAT
Source organism: Pseudomonas sp. PDM01 (assembly GCF_014852325.1). Classification (NCBI taxonomy): domain Bacteria; kingdom Pseudomonadati; phylum Pseudomonadota; class Gammaproteobacteria; order Pseudomonadales; family Pseudomonadaceae; genus Pseudomonas; species Pseudomonas sp. PDM01. The sequence goes on along the minus strand of NZ_JACVBK010000002.1, from coordinate 177,300 downwards.
GTCCATGGTGCCGCAGGACATGGGGCTGGAGTTCCTGCCGTTCCTCAACAATCCGATCGTGGCCGTGGCGCCGCCGGATCATCCGCTGTGCCATATGGGGCCGTTGCGCTTGCAGGACCTCGAACCCTACACGCTGCTACTGCGCGAGCCCGGCTCGGGGACACGACTGGCGTGCGAAGAGTATTTCAAAGAGAAGCGCGTGCATTTCAACCAGACCCAAGAGGTCGCATCGGCCGAAGCTCAGCGTGAATGTGTACTGGCGGGTCTGGGCGTCGCGCTGTTGACGCGCCACGCCCTGAACCTGGAGTTGGCGACCGGCGGACTGATCGAGTTACCGGTCGAAGAACTGCCACTGTTTCGCAGCTGGTGCCTGGTGCAGGCCAAGGCCAAACGGCTGTCGCCGGTGGCCCACGCATTCCTTGCGTTTATCCGCAGCGAACGGGTGCAGATCAGCGCCCTGGTTGAGCGTTTCGACGGGAAGTTGCGGGAGCTGCCTGCCAGTAGTTGAGTTCCAGCTCGGGAAAATCACCGATCTCGGCCAGCAACTGGCGGCGTTCGCAGCGATCTTCGATAGCGCGACGAAATTCCATGCGGCGCTGGTCTTCTTGCTGACGACGGGTTTTGACGGCGCTGTTGCGTTCTTCGTAGGGCTGGGCCATTTCGAGTCTCCCAAGGCGATTACGGGAGTTACAGGATGGGCGCGAGGGATGACGGTTTGGCGGCTTGTGCGTTACAGGCAGATGAAAGTTATCGGATTTGAAAACGCCTTCGCGGGCAAGCCTCGCTCCTACAGGTTTGCATTGTTTGTAGGAGCGAGGCTTGCCCGCGAAGACGCCCTCAAGACGAATCAGTCGTCCAGGGCTTTCACCGATTTGGGCGACAACCGCAAGCTGCGCAGGCTGCGCTTGACGCTCTTGAGGTGGTTGACCAGGCTCGGCCCGCGCGCCATGGCTACGCCCATCGCCAACACGTCGATCACCACCAAATGAGCGATGCGCGAGGTCAGCGGTGTATAGATTTCGGTGTCTTCATGCACGTCGATGGCCAGGTTGACGGTTGACAGCTCGGCCAACGGTGTCTGGCTCGGACACAAGGTGATAAGCGAGGCACCGCTTTCGCGCACCAGGTTGGCTGTGATCAACAGATCCTTGGAACGCCCGGACTGGGAAATGCAGATCGCCACGTCAGTCGGCTTCAAGGTGACCGCCGACATCGCCTGCATGTGCGGGTCGGAATACGCGGCTGCCGTCAGCAGCAAACGGAAGAATTTGTGCTGGGCATCCGCCGCCACCGCGCCTGACGCGCCAAAGCCATAAAACTCGACACGCTGGGCCTGGGACATCAGCGATACCGCTCGCTGCAACTCCACCGGGTCGAGCTTCTCGCGAACCTCCATCAGGGTGTGCAGGGTCGTGTCGAAAATCTTCAGGCTGTAGTCGGCGACCGAATCGTCTTCATGGATCGCGAACTGGCCGAAGCTCGCACCAGCCGCCAGGCTTTGCGCCAGCTTCAGTTTCAGATCCTGAAACCCGGAACAACCGATGGCGCGGCAGAACCGCACGATGGTCGGCTCACTGATGCCCACGCTGTGGGCCAGGTCGGCCATGGAGCTGTGCATCACCGCCGCCGGGTCAAGCAGCACGTGGTCGGCGACCTTGAGCTCCGACTTGCGTAACAGGTGGCGTGACTGGGCGATGTGTTGCAGCAGATTCAAGGGGCTGGACTCTTTGTTATTGGCAGGCGCCGGGGATGTAGCAAGCTTGTAGTTATACTACATGAATTGGCTTTTTGCCTGCTCAATGCGCAACCGAATCCCTCGTTTTCAGGCGTGCGCGCTTCATGTAGCACTCATTATCAGAGCCGCAGCGCAACCGAAGCACACCCTTAGGCTAACAACCCTCCCTGATCGACTCACTCAAAGCAGCAGGGTCTTAGTTGCTACAAGTGCAAAAAACAAAACACTCAAACTTACAAATGCAAATAACAACCCTCTTCCAAAAACAACTTCACCTAGTTACCTTGATCGTGCAGGAAGCAATCAAACTTAATTAAAGGAGTTACACACTATGAGCATTAAAACCAAAGACTGGACCGCACAAATTGACCGTATGCCTGGCGCAGCTTCTTTCCGCGCTTTCGGCACCGTAACCGTTGCACACACAGGCATTACCCCCAAGCTGGTAATGACCGATCTTCAGGATAAATCCTTTGATCTGCGACTGGAGTTGATTCTTGAAAACTCCAACGAAATTTCGCTGCAAGTTGAAACAGACAAAGTTGTCGAATATAAAGCACTGGGGGACTCTAATGTTTCCGGCGTGAGCATCTTTTATAAAGGTGAAAAAATTCACCACATCGATAAAGTTCTGATTACAAACTAAGCCTATAAACACCTTCCCGTCATTTTAGTGGCGGGAAGGTGTGATTGTGCGACACACCTTCAGTAGGCGGATTGCGCTCGCAGAAGGTCCGCCAACCCACCCGCTTCTATCGGGCGACTGATCAAATACCCCTGCACTTCATCGCAGCGCTCAGCCTGCAAAAACTCAAGCTGCTCCGACCGCTCCACGCCTTCAGCCACCACCTTCAACGACAACCCGTGGGCCATCGCAATGATCGCCCGGGTGATCGCCGCATCCACGCTCCCCTCCCCCAGGCCGCGAATGAATGCCTGATCAATCTTCACGTAATCCACCGGAATGCGCTTGAGGTAGCTCAGGGACGAATAGCCGGTGCCGAAATCGTCGATGGCCAGCTTCACCCCAAGATCACGCAGCTGCTGGAACGTCGCGATGATGTGCTCAACGCTGTCCAGCAACTGGCTTTCGGTAAGCTCCAGTTCGAGGTAGTGCGGCGCCAGCCCGGTTTCTTCCAATACCTGACGCACCAGGCTGACCAGCTTGCCCTGGCGCAACTGATGCACCGACAAATTGACCGATACCCGAATCGGTTCCAGCCCCTGACGCTGCCATTCGCAGGCTTGCCAGCAGGCCTGACGCAACACGAACTCGCCGATCGGGCCGATCAGCCCGGTTTCCTCGGCCAGGCCGATGAAGTCCGACGGCGGCACGCGGCCCATGGTCGGGTGATCCCAGCGCACCAATGCCTCGGCGGCATTCAGCCGGCCTGTGGCGAGGCAAAGCTTGGGTTGGTAAAACACTTTCAGTTGTTTTTCTTCGATGGCTTTACGCAGCTGGTTTTCCAGCTGCAAGCGCTCAAGCGTGCTGGCTTGCAGACTGTCGGTGTAGAACTGGAAATTGTTGCCGCCCAAGTGTTTGGCGTGTTGCATGGCCATGTTCGACTGACTCACCAGCGCGGAGATTTCCCGTGCGTTGTCCGGCAGCATGCTGATGCCCATGGACGCGCTGACCACCAGCTCATGCCCCTCGACGGTCACCGGCAAACGCAGCTTGGCCGACAGGCGAGTCGCCACCCGCGCCAGGCTCGAAAGGTTGCCGTAAGCGTCGAACAGCACGGCGAACTCATCGCCGGACAATCGGGCGATGGTGTCTGCTTCCGGCAGTGCGTTGACCAGCCGCCGGGCCATTTTCTGCAACAGCTGATCGGCGATTTCATGACCAAGGCTGTCGTTGAGCAACTTGAAGCGATCAAGGTTGATGTGCAACAACGCCAGACTGCGCCCGCCCTGGCGCACGCGCTGATGGGCTTCACGCAACCTTTCGCGGAACAATGAACGGTTGGCCAGTCCAGTCAGTTCATCGTAGTGAGTCAGGTAGCGCATGCGCTCTTCGGATTCGCGCCGCGCCGAGAGATCGGCGAAGAAGCCGACGATATGGCTGACATTTCCCCGCGTATCGCGCACGGCGTTCAATTGCAGCCATTGCGGATACAGCTCGCCGTTCTTGCGCGTTTCCACCAGCTCGCCCTGCCAACTGCCGTGTTGCTCCAGCGCCTGATGAATCGCCCCGTAGTGGCGACGGGCATCGCGACTGCACGGCAGTTCCACGACGTTGCGCCCGAGCATGTCGTCGATGTCGTAGCCCGTTAAGCGGCTGAACGCCTGGTTTACCGCGATGAGTGCGTAATTCGGATCGAAAATCATGATGCCTTCGCTGGCGGCCTCGAACACCGTCGCCGCCAGTTGCTGCTGGGCTTCCAGCATCTTGCTGGCGCTGATGTCGCGGCGGGTGCCGACCATGCGGATCACCCGACCGCCGTCACTGCGCTCCACCGCTCGACCGCGGTCCTCGATCCAGACCCAATGACCATCGCCATGGCGCACGCGGTATTCGATCTGATAGTCCTCGCTGCGGCCCTTCAGGTGCTCGACCAGTGCGCGCCTCAGCGACGGCAAGTCCTCGGGATGCAGGCGCGGCTTGAGGTGACGCAGCATGGCCGTCACGAATTCCGGCTCCAGGCCGAACAACTCCTGAATATGGGTGTGATGGACTTCGTCGGTTTGTAGGTTCCAGTCCCACAGCCCCAGTTCGCTGGCCTTCAACGCCAGCGCCAGGCGCGCCTCGCTTTTGCTCAGGGCCTGGTTGGCAGCATCCAGCTCCAGGCTGCGCTGGGCGACGCGGCTTTCCAGCCCAATCTGAATTTCTCGCAACTCGTCTTCGGCACGACGGCGCTGATCGATTTCTTTGGCAAGATCATGGTTCAGCTGGTCGCTGCGGCTCTGGGCCTGCTGCAAGTGCTCGATCAATGCCTGATTCTGGAAGCGGCGCAACAACCCGCGATCAATCAGCCGATTGACCTGCCAGGCGACCACGCTCAACGCCCCCAGCAAAATCAGGCCGAACCAGCCCCAGCCCTGCTCCTGCTCGTCACCACCCCAGAACAGGTAGGCGATGGCCGGTAACAGACACGGCAAGGTGAATGACAGGAAGGCTGGCAGGCTGACGGCATAAGCGACGCTGGCCGAGAGGGCTGCCGCGCCGATCAGGCCGAACACCCAGGCTTGCTGGATGAAATTGTCGGCGGGCACCAGGGCAATTCCGGCGCCGGCCAGGGTCAGGCCGGTCATGGCCGAACCGAGCAAAAACATGCGACGCCAGACTGGATGGGCCTGGCGGTTGGGAATGGCCGAATCGAAAGCGGCGACCTGAATCACCCGCAGCGCCACCAGCGACAATAGCCACACCAGCCAGACGCTGACCAGGAAGTAGCGCTGCGGACTCCAGAGCAATCCCGCACACACCAGGCCATTGATCAGCATGAACAGCGTCGGCAGCAACGAGCCTTGATAAAGCAGGCGCGTGCGCTCGACCGCCATTTCCATGGCGTACTGTTTGCGGATAACCCGGGGCTCCACAGTGGGGCCCGACAGGTCGGAGCTGAGGGTCATAGGCAATGTTCTTGTTCTTATAATGATGAGCATGAGCCCGAAACGTGGACGGAGCATACACAAGCCAATGCCCTTACCAAACTGCTCCAGATCATAATTTCTGCAAAAGTCCGGAGCCCTTTTACCCCCTGAAAACGCTGGAAGCGAGCCCCACCAACGCCTGCAGCCAGTGACCGACCGGTCGTCCTTCGCGTATCTTTCATCGGCTAAAGCAAAGCGGGGTTTGCCCGGTGTGGCGCCGCCCCCTAGAATGCCCCGATGCGCGATGATCTCTCCCTTCTGCTGAACTCCCTCAACGATGCCCAACGCCAGGCCGTAGCTGCCTCCGTGGGTCGTCAGTTGGTCCTGGCCGGTGCTGGTTCCGGTAAAACCCGAGTGCTGGTGCACCGTATCGCCTGGTTGATCCAGGTCGAAAACGCCTCGCCCCACTCAATCCTGTCGGTGACCTTCACCAACAAGGCCGCTGCCGAGATGCGTCATCGCATCGAGCAGTTGATGGGTATTAACCCGGCCGGCATGTGGGTCGGCACTTTCCACGGCCTGGCGCACCGCTTGCTGCGGGCGCACTGGCAGGAAGCCGGCCTGAGCCAGACCTTCCAGATTCTCGACAGCGACGACCAGCAACGCCTGGTCAAACGCGTTATTCGCGAATTGGGGCTGGACGAGCAACGCTGGCCAGCCCGTCAGGCGCAGTGGTTCATCAACGGGCAGAAAGACGAAGGTCTGCGTCCGCAACACATTCAAGCCAGCGGCGACCTGTTCCTGGCCACCATGCGCAGCATTTATGAGGCCTACGAGGCCGCGTGCCTGCGCGCTGGCGTGATCGATTTCTCCGAATTGCTGCTGCGCGCCCTCGACTTGTGGCGCGATCACCCGGGTTTGCTGGCGCACTATCAGAAGCGCTTCCGGCACATCCTGGTGGACGAGTTCCAGGACACCAACGCCGTGCAGTACGCCTGGCTGCGACTGTTGGCCAAGGGTGGCGACAGCCTGATGGTGGTGGGCGACGACGACCAGTCGATCTACGGCTGGCGCGGCGCGAAAATCGAGAACATCTATCAGTACTCCGACGATTTCCCGGACGCAGAGACCATTCGTCTGGAGCAGAACTACCGCTCCACTGCCGGCATCCTCAAGGCAGCCAACGCCCTGATCGCCAACAACACCGGGCGCATGGGCAAGGAGCTGTGGACCGACGGCGGCGAAGGCGAAGCGATCAATCTGTACGCGGCGTTCAACGAACACGATGAAGCACGCTACGTGGTGGAAACCATCGAAAGCGCGCTGAAAACCGGCTTGGCTCGCAGCGATATCGCGATTTTGTACCGCTCCAACGCCCAATCCCGCGTTTTGGAAGAAGCCTTGCTGCGCGAGCGCATTCCCTACCGCATCTATGGCGGTCAGCGCTTCTTCGAGCGGGCTGAAATCAAGAACGCCATGGCTTACCTGCGTTTGCTGGAAGGTCGTGGCAACGATGCAGCACTGGAGCGGGTGATTAACGTTCCGGCACGCGGCATCGGCGAAAAAACCGTTGAAGCGATTCGCGACCATGCGCGCCACAGTGACGTGTCGATGTGGGAAGCCATGCGCCTGCTGGTTGCCAATAAAGGCCTGACCGGTCGCGCAGCGGGTGCGCTTGGCGCGTTTATCGAGCTGATCGAGAACCTCGCCGCCAAGTGCATGGAAATGCCGCTGCACCTGATGACCCAGACCGTCATCGAGCAGTCCGGACTGATTGCCTATCACGAAGCGGAAAAAGGCGAAAAAGGCCAGGCCCGGGTAGAAAACCTTGAGGAACTGGTCAGCGCCGCACGCAACTTCGAAAACGCTGAAGAAGACGAAGACCTGACCCTACTGGCGGCGTTCCTCGGTCACGCGTCGCTGGAGGCTGGCGATACTCAGGCCGACGAGCACGAAGACAGCATTCAGCTGATGACTTTGCACAGCGCCAAAGGCCTGGAATTCCCTTACGTGTTCCTGGTGGGCATGGAAGAAGGCCTGTTCCCGCACAAAATGAGCCTGGAAGAGCCGGGTCGTCTTGAGGAAGAACGTCGTTTGGCCTACGTCGGCATTACCCGGGCGATGCAGAACCTGGTGATGACCTATGCTGAAACCCGACGCCTGTATGGCAGCGAAACCTACAACAAGGTCTCGCGTTTCGTACGTGAAGTGCCGAAAGGCCTGATTCAGGAAGTGCGCCTGTCCAACAGTGTCAGTCGCCCGTTTGGCGGCGGCCAGCAGCAGAGTTCCAGCAGCCTGTTTGGCGGCAGCGAGATCCCGGACACCGGGTTCAGCCTCGGTCAGACCGTACGGCATTCGGTGTTTGGCGACGGCGTGATCCTGAACTTCGAAGGTGCCGGCGCGCAGGCCCGGGTGCAGGTGAACTTCAGCGAAGGCAGCAAGTGGCTGATGTTGGGTTACGCGAAACTGGAAGCGATCTAAGGGTTATCGGCTTTTCTGTAGGAGCGAGCCTGCTCGCGAATGAGGGCGCCGCGGTTTATCCAGAAAACCGTGGTGCGGCTATCGCGAGCAGGCTCGCTCCCACAGGGGTTTGTGGTTAATCCACCTCGGCAGGTTGATCTTATAAAGGCGCGAACCATGGGCTCAGGTTTCTTTTCTTCCTGGACATTCTGGGCCCTGATGTCGGCAGCTTTTGCCGCCATGACCGCGATCTTTGCCAAAATCGGCATCGAAAACGTCAACTCCGACTTCGCCACGTTGCTGCGCACCGTGGTGGTGTTGGTCAGCCTGGCCTTGATTTTGTACGCCACGGGCCAATATCAGTCATTAGGATCGATCTCGGCCAGGAGCTACCTGTTCCTGCTGCTGTCGGGACTGGCCACCGGCGCCTCGTGGATCTGCTACTTCCGCGCATTGAAACTGGGGCCGGCCTCGCTGGTCGCTCCGGTGGACAAACTCAGTGTGGTGCTGGTGGCGGTGCTCGGCGTGATCTTACTGGGTGAAAAACTCGACCTGCGCCAATGGGGCGGAATCGGCCTGATCACGGCCGGTGTGGTCATGCTTGCGCTACGACGCTAGGCCCCTTCCTACAGAACCTATCCACTCGTCCTACGGACCAAAGTTAACAGGCCTTATTGCCCTGACTGAAGCTGAACACGACCTGTCAGGCAAAAGCCCGAAACACTCTGCCGCTAGCCAGTAACACTTCAGCTGTGCAACATGGCGCGCGTGCCATCCACAAATGGGAATTCCCTTTATGAAACGTTTTCTTAGCATCGCCATGGCGTTGTGCATCGGCCTGACGATGAGCCTCGACGCCAACGCCAAGCGCTTTGGTGGCGGCAAGAGCTCCGGCGCTGCGCCGACTCACCAGACCAGCCAAATGGCTCCTTCTTCTGCTGCAGGTGGCGCTGCTGCCACTGCGGGCGCGGCCGGTGCCGCTGGCGCTGCCGCCAAGGCCGGCGGTGCTTCGCGCTGGCTCGGCCCTCTGGCCGGTATCGCGGCCGGTGGCCTGCTGGCTTCCATGTTCATGGGCGGCGGCTTCGAGGGCATGCAGATCTTCGACATCCTGATCATGGCCGTCATTGCCTTCCTGGTCTTCCGTTTCATCGCCGCTCGTCGTCGCAAGCAACAGGAGCACCTGGCTCCGGCTGGCGCCCCGATGCAGCGTGAAGTGTTCGAGCAGAAACCAAGCGCCATGGGTTCGATCTTCGGTGGTTCGGCCGCTCCGGCTGCCGCTCGTCCGGTCATCAACGCGCCAGCCTGGTTCAATGAAAAGAACTTCATTGAAGCGGCCCGCAACCACTTCCAGTCCCTGCAGCAACACTGGGACGCCAACGAAATGGACAAGATCGCCGAGTTCGTGACCCCGCAGCTGCTTGAGTTCCTCAAGCGCGAACGTGCCGATCTGGGTGAGGGTTTCCAGTCCACCTACATTGATAACCTCAATGTTCAACTGGATGGCGTCGATGATCGCGCCGACAAGACCATCGCCACCCTGACCTTCAGCGGCGTGTCGAAAACCTCGCGTTTCGACCAGGGCGAAGTGTTCAGCGAAAGCTGGAACATGGAACGTCCACAGGGTGAAAACCAGCCTTGGCTGGTTGCCGGTATCCGCCAGAACGGCTGAACCGACCTGCGTTAAATGTGTCGCAACAAAAACCCCGGCCTCGGCCGGGGTTTTCTATTTCACGGTTGCATCTATAGCGAGCTACTGTATAAACCGCCCCAACTAAACCGCGCCATACAAGCAAGAGGATCCCGGACGTGGAAGAAATCATCGAACAACTGCGTGAAGCCAACGAACCGGTACCGGTCCCCTTGGAGCTGCCCGACGAAGATCTGCTGGTCGAAATCGAAGAACAACTGTTCATCGACATCCCATTTGTTTTCAGAGAGTTTTTGCTGACCGTCAGCGACGTGGTCTACGGCAGCCTGGAGCCGGTGACCGTCACCGACCCGCAATCCCACACCTACCTGCCGGACGTTGCCGCCAACGCCTGGGACGCCGGTGTCGATCGCAGCCTGATCCCGATCTGCCAGGACGGTGACGACTACTACTGCGTCGAAGAAGACGGCACTGTAGTGCTGTGGCAAGCCGAAGAAGAGCTGATCGCCGAAGAAACCTGGGAATCGGTGTGGCACTGGGCACGAGACGTCTGGCTGGAAAGCTGAGCCGTCTGACGCGCCGCGTGGTCAATGCCCCGAAGATTCCTTGTGATTGTCCAGGGTTTCCAGCAAGGCCACCTGCATCCGCGTGTGCACGCGGATGAACCAGCGCCAGAGCAGCGCCGCCACGGCGGCCGCGACCACGACAATCAGCACCAGCAACTTGTTGGTCGGCAGAATACTGGCCGACAAGGCTGCCAACAGCAGGAAGATCACCAACAGCGAAAGGATCGGGATCACCTCGGCGATCACCCGGCGCACTCGCTGCGTGTGGCGGCCGGCCATCTCCGGTTTCACGCCCATCTCCGCCAACAACATCGACAGCGCCTTGAGCTTGCGATAGGCGGCGATGAGGAACGGCAGCGACAACAGCAATGCCCCTCCCCAGATCAACGCCTTCTGCCAGCTTGGGTCGCTGATCCAGTCCTGCAAATAGGGAGACATTCGCTCGGCAAAAAAAGCGCCCGAGAAGAAAATCGCAATCACCAGCGCCAGATTGACCCCCACCTGCAACAGAATCCTCCGGATCATCGACGCCAGTAGCGCACCCTCGCCTTGAGGCTGGATGCTGCGCAGCCATTCGCCATACATCCCCAATACGCGGCCCAACCGCTGCGGCATCACGCCAGCCAGTTTGATCGACAGCGGATCAGCCGCGCGGATCAGATACGGCGTCAGCAGCGTGGTAATCACCGACACCGCCACAGCGACCGGGTAGAGGAAGTTGCTGGTGACCTGCAGGGTCATCCCCAGTGCCGCGATGATGAAAGAAAATTCGCCAATCTGCGAAAGACCCATTCCCACGCGCAGTGAGGTGCGTCCGTCATTGCCGGCGATAAAGGCGCCGAGGCCACAGGACAGCATCTTGCCGAGTACCACAGCGACGGTAATGACTGCGATTGGCCAGGCGTATTGCAGCAGGATCATCGGGTCGAGCATCAGCCCGATGGCGACGAAAAAGATTGCACTGAACAGGTCGCGAACCGGCTCGATCAGTCGCTCGATCTTCAGCAATTGCCGCGACTCGGCCATGATCGCGCCAATCAGGAACGCGCCGAGCACCATGCTGTATTCCAGCTTGACCACCAACAGGCAGAAGCCGAAACACAGGCCCAGCACGGTGATCAGCAGCATCTCGTTGCTTTCGAATTTGGCCACGTAGGCCAGCAGGCGCGGCACCAGCAGAATCCCGATTACCAGCGCGACGATCATGAACAGCGAGAGCTTGCCGACCGTGGAAAACACTTCGCCGGAACTGACCGTGCCACTGACCGCGATGCTCGACAGCAAGGCGATGATGCCGATGCCGAGGATGTCCTCGACGATCAATACGCCGAAAATCAGCTGCGCGAAACGCTCGTTTTTCATCTTCAGGTCATTGAGTGCCTTGACGATGATGGTGGTCGATGAGATGGCCAGGATCGCGCCGAGGAACAGCGAGTCCATGGTGTTCCAGTCGAACCAGCGGCCGATTTCGTAGCCGATCCAGATCATCAGCACGATTTCCAGGAACGCCGCGATAAACGCCGTGGCGCCGACCTTGAACAGTTTGCGCAGGCTGAACTCCAGGCCCAGGCAGAACATCAGGAAAATCACCCCGAGTTCGGCGAGGGTCTTGATGGTTTCCTCGTCGTGGATCAGGCCGAAGGGTGGCGTGTGCGGGCCGATGATGAACCCGGCGACGATGTAGCCGAGGACGACCGGTTGTTTGAGGCGGTGAAACAGTACGGTCACCACGCCTGCGACCAGCATGATCACTGCCAGATCCTGAATAAAACTGATGGCATGCATGGCGTGGGGCTCCTTAAGGTCGACTTTCGGAGGTTAACACCGCGACTTCCGTCAGAAAGGCGGTGCAATATATGGAAACAGATCGATCCGGCGTGACGGCGATCACCCGCCCGGCGTCCCGATAACTGTGGTTTGAAAAAACCGAACAGGCACCCGCAGAGGTGCACTCCTCCGAAACCTGCCTTGAACCGTGAGAACGTTATGGAACCCGGAAACGCCCAGCTGTCGATGACGGTACTGATGACTCCCGACATGGCCAACTTCTCTGGCAATGTCCACGGCGGCACCTTGCTCAAGTACCTGGACGAAGTGGCCTACGCCTGCGCCAGCCGCTATGCCGGCCGCTACGTGGTGACCCTGTCGGTGGATCAGGTGATTTTTCGCGAGCCGATCCATGTCGGCGAACTGGTGACCTTCCTGGCGTCGGTCAACTACACCGGCAACACCTCCATGGAGGTCGGCATCAAGGTGGTGACCGAAAACATCCGCGAGCGCTCGGTGCGCCACACCAACAGCTGCTTCTTCACCATGGTTGCGGTGGATGACGACCGTAAACCCGCCGCCGTACCGCCGCTGCAACCGCAGAACAGCGAAGACAAACGCCGCTACATGCAGGCCCAGCAGCGTCGGCAGATTCGTCAGGAGCTGGAAAAGCGGTATCAGGAGATCAAGGGCGACGCCTGATACGTTTGACCGTTAAATCGCATTCGCGGGCAAGCCTCGCTCCTACAGGGATCGCATACAAACTGTAGGAGCGAGGCTTGCCCGCGAAGCTTTTAAAGGCTGATCGCGGTGGCTTCAAACCGCACGCGCGGATGCGCAATCCGGTCCTGCGCCCGCACCAGCTCCAACTCGTAACTGGCGCACGCCTGGGTCTCCAGCAGCACCTCATGCACCGCCGACGCAGCAAATTCGAACGCCGCCACCAGGCTGTCGCCCAACAGTACACGCGCCAGAAACAGGCCGGACGTCAGGTCGCCAACACCCACCGGCTGACGCGGAAACGCCAGCATTGGACGTCGCAGGTGCCAGCTGCCTTCGCTCGTCACCAGCAACATTTCGAACACATCCTCCGGTTTGCCGGGATAGGCCAGATGCTTGACCAGCACCGCCTGCGGGCCGCGTGCCAGCAACGCTTTCGCCATGGCCAGGCAATCGAACAGCGACTGCGGCTTGCGGCCCGAGAAGCTGTCCAGCTCAAGTTGGTTCGGGCACATGAAGTCCGCCATGGCTGCCGCTTCCTCCAGCAGAAAATCGCTGACTTCGGCCGGCACGCTGCACCCCTTCTCTGGATGGCCCATCACCGGGTCGCACAGATACAGTGCCTTGGGATTCATCGACTTGATCCGCGCCACGCCCGTCAGGATCGCCCGGCCCTGGGCTGCACTGCCGAGGTAACCGGACAACACCGCATCGCAATTGCCCAGCTCGCCAATCGCTGCGATGCCCTCGACCAATTCGGGAATCTGCTGCGGTGCCAGCACGTCGCCCGCCCATTGCCCGTATTGGGTGTGGTTGGAGAACTGCACGGTATTGAGCGGCCAGACATTCACCCCGACCCGCTGCATCGGGAAAACCGCGGCGCTGTTGCCAGCGTGGCCGAACACCACGTGGGACTGAATGGCGAGCAGATGGGGCGTACGTTTCATGCGGTGAGTTTTCCGTAAACCGATTGAAATTCAAGCCGCGCAGTATGCGACTAAACGCAGCCTGTACGACAGGCCGGCGACGCAGTTAAGCTGACACTATCTAGTTGGAGCACCCTGTTGATGCTGACCCTCGGAAATATCTTCGTGCTGATGCTGCTCGCCACTGGCGGCGCGTGGCTGTGGCACAACCATGGCTTGCGCGAACGCGCGCTGGAGCGGGTCAAGCTGCATTGCGTCAAGCTCGGAATCGAGTTGCTGGACGGCAACGTGGCGCTGAAAAAAATCGCCTTCATCAAGGATGCCAACGGTCGGCGACGCTTGGCCCGCGTGTACAACTTCGAGTTCACGGTGACCGGCGAAACCCGCCACAACGGCACCATCACCCAGTTCGGCGCCCACAGCGCGCAGATCGAACTGGCGCCCTACCCGATGCCGTTCGACGACACGCCTCCGGTGGTCGACGTGGCGAAGCCTCGCGCTGAAGTGATTGAGCTTAGTCAGTGGCGGCAAGAACACACAAAATGGCGTCCATAAATCATAAGATCGCAGCCTGCGGCAGCTCCTACAGGATTTCGCATTCCCATGTAGGAGCTGCCGCAGGCTGCGATCTTTTGATCTTTAATTCGACCGACAGTCGGCCAAACCTCTTTGCAGCAACTCAATATCCTGCGGCTCAGTAAAAATCAGCTCGATCCGTGAATCCCGACGCCATTCGCTGGGCTGCCAATCCAGCGTCGAGTTATCCAGGGCATTCGCTGAAACCCAGCCGTCGCTGCTGTGGATAACCAGCTTCGCCCGCCGCCAGGCAAGGCTTTCAAGCCATCGGCCAACGCGCGCGGAATCGAATGTCTGGCTCGGATGCCAGCGCCAGCCAATGCTCCAGCCCCCCTCCTGCTCCTGACTCAAGCAAATCGGCACCTCGGGATCGGTCCAGACGGTCGGCATCTGCGCCATTCCTTTGGGTTGGATGAAGTTATCCACACCCGCCACAGCCTTCGCCTCCAGGCCGGGCAACTCGCTCAATGGCAACCGCGCCTGTTGCGTCCAGTACACGCGACGCGCCGGCAACTGCGCAACGATTCGCTGACGATCGCTCGTGTCGAGGTTTTCCGACTTGTTCAGCAGCAACAACCCGGCGCTGCCCAACGCCTCCTGCTGCGTCACAGGCAGCGGTTTGCCGGCCGCCAGCGCTTGGGCATCCAGCACCAGCACGCTGGGCTGGACGGCCAGCACACCCAACCACGGCGCCTCTTGCAGTTGCCTGAGCAACTGCGCCGGATGGCCCAGCCCGGACGGCTCGATAAACAACCGATCCGGCCGCGCCTTGCGCAGCAAACGTCCGAGGCCGATCTGAAACGGCGCACCATTGACGCAACACAAACAGCCCCCGGCCACTTCGCCCAGTGCGATACCATCGGCGTCCCGGGTCAGCAACGCAGCGTCGAGGCCGATCTGGCCGAACTCGTTGATCAACACCGCCCAGCGCTCGTTCGCCGGCCGCTGCGCCAACAGATGCTTGATCAAACTGGTCTTGCCTGCGCCCAAGGGGCCGGCAATGACGTGCGTGGGAATGTTCTGCAACATGGTCGGTGTTTTCTGAGGAGGTAAAGGATGCGGTTGATTGGCTGGACGTTGCTTCTGGCGCTGGTTTGCGGCGAGGCGCTGGCCCAGGCTTGCGTAGTACATAGCACGGCTGAGCGCCTCGACGTGAAAGTCTGCCAGCAGAACCGCAACATCCCGGAAAAGCTCTTCGCCGACGGGTTCTGCCAGCCCAACCTTGCAGGCCAGAAAGTCGATGTGCAATACGTCGACCAATGCCCCGGCGGCGCATTCGGTGTGTGCAGCAACGCCCAAGTCGCCAATATGCCTTACCGACAGGATATTCACTATTACGGCGTGGCCACCGACGCGGCGTATCTGAAGCCGTTTTGCGAAGGCCAGAGCCAGGGCAACTGGCTCAAGCCTTGATTCGCTAACCCAACCAGTCGAGGGTCAGGATCAAGCGGCGCTCGCCCGGCGCGGGTTGCGGCGAGCGGTGGATCAGGCCAAAGCCTTCGTTGCCGTGCCATTTCTCGCCCTTGAGTAAAGCCACGTAACCGCTGCCGATGTGCTGGATCAGCGAATCATCCGTGGGTTCGGCTTCGGGCTTGCTCAATTGGCGGCGATCCATTGCCCCTTCCTTCAGCCATTCGCTGCCGATTCCGGCGTACGTGGTGATCAAGCGCACGGGCACATGATCGACGTGAAAACGCGGGCACATGGCCTTGTCCAGAACCCGTAGACGCACGCCAATACGCTTGGCGCCCAATAGACAGGCGAATGCGCTGACCAACCAGGAAACGTCGGCGATAAAGCCTTCGTAGCCCTCGAGATCGCTGAAGCCTGAGGCCAGTCCCTGCAGATTGGGCTCGGTGTCGTCACCGGGCATTTCCAAAACCAGCGACTCGGCCAATGGCTCGTTCAGGGACAGCAACAAACGGCCGAAATCGACGATGTGCACCGGGAGTCGGCGCTGCCAAATGGCGAGGTTCACACCGTCGTCCAGAATCCGTGCGAGGGCTTGCGGCGTCTCGCCCTGAACCTGGCAAATGACCGGTCGTAACTTCAAGGTCGGCGCCAGCATCACGCGGCTTCCTCTTCATGCCAGGGGCCGAACGGATCGGGTAGCAACCGCCAGCCCTCGACGCCGGACGCCATTTCTTCATCACTCAGCAGGCAGTCGTCGAGTTCCGCAGTGAGTAAGTTGAAGTCGATGTTCTGGCCAATGAACACCAGTTCTTGCCGGCAATCGCCAGTGGCGGCGGTCCAGTTTTCCATGATCCCGGCGGTGCTTTCTTCGTCCTGCGGCCATTGGGTTTTCGGCACGAAACGCCACCAGCGTCCGGCAAAACCATGGCGCATCAAACCGCCCGCCTGAGACCAACTGCCCGCGTCCATGGGTTTGCTCGCCAACCAGAAAAAACCTTTCGAGCGCAGCAGTTTGCCATTCACCCACGGACGGTCGATGAAGCTGAAAAAGCGCTGTGGATGAAAGGGCCTGCGTGCTCGATACGCCGTGGAAGCGATGCCGTATTCCTCGGTTTCCGGCACGTGCTCGCCGCGAAGCTCCTGCAACCAGCCTGGCGCCTGCGCCGCTTTTTCAAAGTCGAAACGACCGGTGTTGAGGATCTTTTTCAGCGGGATTTCGCCCATGACCATCGGGATGATTTCGGCTTGCGAGTTCAATCGTTCGAGGATCGCGATCAGCTCCTGACGCTCGCGGCTGCTGATCAAATCGATCTTGCTGATCAGGATCACGTCGGCGAATTCGATCTGCTCGATCAATAGGTCGGTGATCGAGCGCTCGTCCTCTTCGCCCAGGGTTTCGCCACGCGAGGCGAGGCTTTCGGCGGCCTGATAATCGAGCAGAAAGTTCATGCCATCGACCACAGTGACCATGGTGTCGAGACGTGCGATGTCGGCCAGGCTTTGCCCTTCTTCGTCGCGGAAGGTGAAGGTTTCCGCCACGGGCAGGGGTTCGGAAATGCCGGTGGATTCGATCAGTAAGTAATCGAAGCGGCCGTCCCTGGCGAGTTGGCTGACTTCTTCGAGCAGGTCTTCGCGCAAGGTGCAGCAGATGCAGCCGTTGCTCATTTCCACGAGTTTTTCTTCGGCGCGATTCAGGGTGACATCACGCTGAACTTCGCTGCCATCGATGTTGATTTCGCTCATGTCGTTGACGATCACGGCGACTCGCAGGTTGTCGCGGTTACGCAGCACGTAGTTGAGCAGCGTGCTTTTGCCGGCGCCGAGAAAGCCCGACAAAACGGTCACGGGGAGACGATTGGGCATCAGGTAGTCCTCACAGGAGATGCCCGGTCGCAGTGTCGGGCTTAATTCAATGTTATAGTATAACAATGCAATTAAACCACTCCCCTCTTGCCGGCAGTGACAAAGGGCAGGATGCTGAAGCCCGTTCGCCCCGAGAGAAACCCCATGCGCACTGCCTTGAAATTAACGCTGATAAGCGTTTCGCTGCTGCTCGCCGTAGACGCCTGGGCGCAAATCCCGAGCCTGGCCAGCTGCACCCGCAGCGCTAACCTGCTGGCCTGCGTGGATGCCGACGGCAACGCTTACAGCGTCAACACCGTCGGCAGCACGATCTACTTGCGAGGCTTCGAACGGGCGGGCAAGCGCTATTGGGCGCAAACCAACAGTCGCTACGGGCAACTGACATTCTTCACAGGGATCGCTTCCGACGGCGAAGCCTGGGTGGGCTACAACCGTCGGGTTGGCTGGACCACCATCAACCGGTTTTCCAGTTCCGGTGGCAGCAGTGCCAGGTTCACTTGCAGCCGGATCACCGGCTGCTAGGCCTGCGCTTTTTGCTGTTCTTGTTGCCAGGCGATGTAACTGTTGACCGGCGGATTCTTCTGGAAGTAGCGCTGTAATCCTTCGAACAATCCGTCAGCCACGGCCTGCTGATGCCGCGCCGTGACCAGCCGCTGACTGTCGCGAGCGTTGGAAATGAAGCCGGTTTCCACCAGGATCGACGGCACGTCCGGCGATTTCAGCACGGCAAATCCTGCCTGCTCCACGCGCTTCTGATGCAACGTGGTGATGCCCGCCAGACTACCAAGCACCGTGTTGCCCAACTGCAAACTCGCGGCGAGGGTGGCGTTCATCGACATGTCGAGAATCACCCCGGCCAGCATCGGGTCCTTGTCCTTGAGATTGAGCAGGCTGGTGGCGCCCAACAGGTCCGCGCCGTTCTCTCGCTGCGCCATGAAGCGCGCCGTGGCCGACGTCGCTCCGCCCTCAGACAAGCAATACACCGACGCGCCAGAAGCCGTGAGACGCGGCGCCGCATCGGCATGCACCGAGATGAACATATCGGCATTGTGTTTGCGGGCGATCTCCACGCGCTTGCGCAGCGGGACGAAGAAGTCGTCGTTGCGCACCAGTTTCACGTCGAAGCCCTTCTCCCGTTTCAGCCGCTTGGCCAGCAGCTGAGCAATGGACAACACCACATCTTTCTCACGTTCACCTTTGGCACCGACCGCGCCCGGGTCTTTGCCGCCATGACCGGGGTCGACCACCACGATGATGTCCCGTTTCGGGTGAGCCTTGTCGATGGCTGCCATGGGCGCTGCAGCGATTTGCAAGGGTGCCGCTGTCTTCAGGTCGAGTACCAGCCGATGACCCTGTCCGTCCTGCGGCGGCAGCAGGAAGCTGTTGAGCTGCACCGGGCCGCTGAGGTCGAGGACGATCCGCGTATCGCCCAGACCAAAGTGCCCGGAGCGGATCGAGCGAATCACCGTGTTGCCAAGCACCAGCTGGCTGAAGTCGCCACTGAGGTCGGCGCCACTGAGGTCAATGATCAGCCGCTCAGGCGCGCTCAGTGAAAAGGTTTTGTACTGCACCGGCCCGCTCAGATCGAACACCAGGCGCAGCTTGTCATCCGAGCGCCAGAGCCGCGCGTTGCGAATTTGCGTGGCGCCAACACCGAAGGGCAATGCGAAGGCCGCGCTGGCCAGGATCAAGTTGAGCAAGTGACGTCTGTGCATGGTGAAAGCCGCTCGTGAAAAAGGCGTAGTCGATTTTAATGTAATAACATAACATGTCGAACCGACTTCCACGATGGACCTGCTCATGAATGCGCTGACTCTGCCGGATATCGCCGCGCAGGCCTCACGCCAAGCCCTGCCACTTGAATGGGTGGGCATGTGCGGCATTGCTCTTCCAGTTTTGTTCGATGGCCAACGATTGAGCGTGAAGGCCGATGCGGGCGTGAGCCTCGACGATGGAGAAGCGCGCGGCATTCATATGTCGCGGCTGTACCTGGCGCTGGAAATGCTCGAACAGGAACGGCTGACACCCGCCCTGTTGCGGCGTGTCTTGCAGCGATTTCTTGATACCCATGAAGGTCTATCCCACAGCGCTTACCTGAACATTCACGCAGATTTGCTGCTCAAACGGCCAGCGCTGATCAGTCCATTGTCCGGTTGGAAATCCTATCCAGTCAGCATCAATGCGCGTTTGAAAAACGCGATGTTCCACGTGGAACTAAACATCGACATCCCCTATTCCTCAACTTGCCCCTGTTCAGCTGCACTGGCGCGGCAGTTGATTCAGCAGCAGTTCGTCGACGACTTTGCCAACCAACCACTGCAACACGCCGATGTTTTGGCTTGGCTCGGTACCACAAAAGGCATCGTTGCCACGCCTCACAGCCAACGCAGCAATGCACAGCTGAGGCTGCGTCTCGATGATTATCTCGATGACCTGCCACTGATTGCGCTGATCAACGACGCCGAAGCCGCACTCGGCACCGCCGTGCAAACCGCGGTAAAGCGTGCCGACGAACAAGCCTTCGCGCTGGCCAATGGTCAAAACCTGATGTTCTGCGAAGACGCCGCTCGCCGTTTGAATCTGGCGTTGAGGCGCTCGCCCGGCATCAATGCCTTCCACTTGAAAGTCGTCCACGCCGAGAGCCTGCACGCCCACGACGCCGTCGCCGAAAGCCGATGGAATTGGGAGGCCGCATGATTCGCTGCGAGGCGTTGCGCTGGGGTGCACCGGGCCAACCGCTCACGCCACCGGTAGATTTCGAACTGAACCAAGGCAGCCTGACCGCCGTGATCGGCGCCAACGGCTCAGGCAAAAGCAGCCTGCTGAAAGTCATCGCCGGCCTGCAAAAACCACTGACCGGCAAAGTGATCCTGGATGTTCCACGCAAAGGCTCACTCTCGTTCCTTCCCCAGCAACAGCACCTCGACCGGCAATTCCCGATCAGTCTGCAAGAGTTGGTCGCCGCGGGTTTCTGGGGCAGCAAGCAATCCCCCGACGTCCGAAGTCAACGCCTTAAAGCCGCACTGGAAAACTGGTGCCTGACCGGTCTGGAGCAGCGCCCATTGATGGCCCTCTCCGGCGGCGAATTGCAGCGCGCCCTGCTCGCCCGATTGAGCCTCGCCGAAGCGCCCTTGCTGTTGCTCGATGAACCTCACGCCGCCCTCGACGAACTCGGTCAATCACTGCTGTGGAGAAACATCCACGCCTGGCACGCCGAAGGTCGAACCCTGGTGGTCGTGTGTCATGACCTCGCCGCCGTGCGCCAACACATTCCTCAAACGCTGCTGATCAAAAGCAGCGGCTGCGTCCTCGGCTCAAGCACCGAGCTTATCCGCCAACAACCACAGACGCAGGTGGCCTGATGCTCGCCGCTGCCCATCTTTGGCAACCGTTCCACGAGTTCGTGTTCATGCGCCGGGCACTGCTCGGTGGATTGGTGTTGGCCTGCAGCACGGCACCGCTCGGCGTATTTCTGATCCTGCGACGCATGAGTCTGATCGGTGACGCGGTTGCTCACGGCATCCTGCCCGGCGCCGCGCTCGGATTCTGGTTCGCCGGGTTGAGCCTTCCGGCACTGACCTTCGGCGGCCTCGGTGCGGGCCTGAGCATGGCCGGGCTCGCGGCATGGATCACCCGCCGCACAGGTCTGAGAGAAGACGCGAGCCTTGCCGCAATTTACCCAATCTCACTCGCCAGCGGCGTGCTGATCCTCGGCATCGCCGGCAAACGCCTGGACCTGCTGCACCTGCTTTTTGGCTCGGCGTTGGCGGTCGACGGCCCGACGTTGACCGGCATGTTATGGGTCTCAGGGCTCAGCCTTATCGCCATGGCCCTCATCTACAAACCGTTGTTGCTGGACACCCTCGACCCACTGTTTCTGCAAACCGTCAGCCGTCTTGGTCCGCTGGCACACGGCGTATTCCTGACATTGGTGGTGCTGAATCTGGTGATCGGATTTCAAGCCATTGGTGCGTTGATGGTCGTCGGTCTGATGATGTTGCCCGCCGCCGCGTCGCGTTTCTGGAGCCGACGCTTGCCCGTGTTGATGGCCATCGCCGGGCTGCTCGGCTGCCTCTCGGTGTGGCTCGGCTTGTTGCTGTCGTTCTACTACTCGCTGCCCAGCGGCCCGGCGATCGTGCTGGTGGCTGGCGGCGGGTACCTGCTGTCCGTGGTGTTCGGACCGGTGCACGGCTTGCTGCGCCGCCCGCCCTTGCTCACATCCCAATGAGGTGTTTCCCGATGCGCGCTTTACTCGTGCTGTTCAGTTTGATGCTGTCGATGTCGTTGTCTGCGGCGGAAAAACTGCAGGTGGTCACCAGCTTCAGCATCCTCGCCGACATGACCCATCAGGTCGGTGGCGAGCACATCCAGATCACCAACATGGTTGGCCCCGATGCCGATGCTCACACCTATGAGCCGACCCCGGATGATGCCAAGGCATTGCTCAAGGCCAGACTCATCATCAAAAACGGCTTGGGTTTCGAGCCGTGGCTGGACCGCCTGGTGACCAGCACCGAGACCAAAGCCCCGGTCATCAGCGCGAGCCACGGCGTCATCCCACGCTCGCTGGATGAAGATGGCGAGACCGTCCCCGACCCTCACGCCTGGCACAACCTGGCGAACACCGAGCTGTACATCAGCAACATCACCAAGGCGCTGATCGCCGCCGACCCGGCGAACAAAGCCGACTATGTACGCAACAGCCAGGCCTACCTGAAACAGATCTACGCGCTGCTCGCCGAAGCCAAAGCCAAGCTCGGTTCGCTGCCACCGGGCAACCGCAAGATCGTCACGTCCCACGACGCATTCGGTTATCTCGGTCAGGCCTACGGCATCGACTTCATGGCGCCGCAAGGTCTGTCCACCGAGCGCGAACCTTCCGCCGCCGAAGTCGCTGCGCTGATCACCCAGATTCGCCAGGCCAAGGTCAAAGCGGTGTTCATGGAGAACATCAAGGACGCCCGCCTGCTCAAGCAGATTGCCGATGAAAGCGGTGCACACATCGGCGGCACGCTGTATTCCGATGCGCTCGCCGCCACCGGTCCGGCGAGCACCTTTACCGGGTTGTTCGAGTACAACCTCAACACCTTGTACGAGGCGTTGAGCAAGCCATGATCCGCAAGAATCCCTCAGGTGATTTGCCGCTGATTGCGGAGTCCGCCTACGTCGATAAGACCGCGATCATCTGCGGCAAAGTGGTGATCGGCGAGAACGTTTTCGTCGGCCCCTACGCGGTGATTCGCGCGGACGAAGTCGACGCCTCGGGCGAGATGGAGCCGATCACCATTGGCGCCAACTCGAACATCCAGGACGGCGTGGTGATCCACTCCAAGTCCGGTGCGGCGGTGACGATCGGCGAGTTCAGCTCGATCGCCCACCGCTCCATCGTTCATGGACCGTGCTCCGTGGGCGACCGGGTGTTCATCGGGTTCAACAGCGTGCTGTTCAACTGCGCCGTCGGTGATGGCTGCGTGGTGCGGCACAACTCGGTGGTCGACGGTCGCGACTTGCCCACCGACTTCTATGTGCCCTCCACCACCCGCATCGGGCCCAACACCGACCTGTCGCAATTCCCGCCGGTGAGCGTCAGCGCCTCGGAGTTTTCCGAAGACGTGGCGCGCACCAACGTCGATCTGGTGCGTGGCTACAAAGCCCTGCAAAACGAGTTCTGACCATGAACAACGTGCTGATTCGCAATGCCCGGCTGGTGAATGAAGGACGTGAGTTTGACGGTGATCTGTTGGTCGGCCATGGTCGCATCGTCAAGATCGCGAGCAGCATCGAAGGGGAAAATGCTGCCGTCGAAATCGATGCTGACGGCCAGTGGTTGCTGCCTGGAATGATCGATGATCAGGTGCACTTCCGCGATCCCGGCTCGCCCGACAAGGGCAGTTTCTACACCGAATCGCGAGCAGCGGTGGCCGGCGGTATCACCAGTTTCATGGACATGCCCAACACGAATCCGGCGACCCTGACGCTGGCTGCATTGGCCGACAAGAAGCGCCGCGCAGCGATCAATTCGGTGGCCAACTACGGCTTTCACTTCGGCGTGAGCAACGACAATCTCGACACTGTCGCCGCGCTCAATCCTTGCGAAGTGGCCGGCGTAAAAGTGTTCATGGGCGCGTCCACGGGCAATATGCTGGTAGACGATCCCAAGGTCCTGGAGCGGCTATTCGCTGAAGTGCCGACGATTCTGTTGGCCCATTGCGAACACACGCCGAGCATCGACGCCAATGCAGCGAACCTGCGAGCGCTGTTCGGTGAGCACATTCCCGCCTCAGCCCATCCGCTGATCCGCAATGCCGAGGCGTGCTTCCGTTCGTCCTCGATGGCCGTGGATCTGGCCAAGCGACATGGCACCCGGCTTCATGTGTTGCACCTGACCAGCGCCCGCGAACTGGCGTTGTTCGAAGACAAGCCACTGGCACAAAAACGCATTACCGCCGAAGTCTGTCTGCACCATCTGCTCTTCGACGATCGCGACTACGCAACGCTCGGCAACTTGATCAAATGCAACCCGGCGATCAAGACCCAGGCCGACCGAGACACCTTGCGCCGGGCCCTGATGAGTGATCGACTGGACGTCATCGGCAGCGATCACGCGCCTCACACCTGGGACGAAAAGCAACGTCCCTACTGCCAGGCACCGTCCGGCTTGCCATTGGTGCAACACGCCCTGCCCGCCCTGCTGGAGTTGGTGGCGGATGACGTTCTACCGATCACCACCCTTGTGGCCAAGACCAGTCACCGTGTCGCCGATCTGTTTGCGATTCCCGACCGAGGCTATTTGCGCGAAGGGTATTGGGCCGACCTGGTGTTGATCAAACCCGAACCTGGTGGCGTTGCCGTCTCCCAACAGCCGATCCTGTCTCAATGCGGCTGGACGCCCTTCGCGCAACGGCGCTTTCGCCACAGCGTGAGCACTACGTTGGTATCGGGGCAAATGGCGTGGCACGACAAATGTCTTAATGACAGCTGCCAGGGTTTACCGCTACGGTTTACACGCTAGTGCAGCACTCGAGAGCACCGACATGATCCACATCACTCTGAGCGATGGTTCATTGCGTGAATACGACCAACCGTTGTCGGTGTACGAGTTCGCCGCGAGCATTGGTCCTGGGCTTGCCAAAGCAGCCGTCGCCGGCCGGGTGGACGGCGTATTGGTGGACTGTCAGTTCTTGATCGAGGCCGATGCCCGGGTCAGCATCGTGACGCCTCAAGAACCCGATGGCCTGGAGATACTGCGCCGCTCCTGCGCATTGATGCTGGCGATGGCCGTGAAACAGCTCTATCCAAAAGCGCAATTGCAGACCGGATCGGCGCTGGGTGACGGGTTCTATTATGAGTTTGCCTTTGAACGACCGTTAAACCTGGACGACCTTGCGGGCATCGAAGCGCGCATGAAGACCCTGGCGGCGACCAATCATTCGATCCGCCGGCGCGAGCCGTCACCGCGTTCCAAGTACATGGAAAAACTTGCGACCTACCTGCTCGGGGACTTCGAATGTGTGTCGATGGGCCCGCATGCTCCGGCAACCAGAGTGTTGCAGGCATTCGCGCTCGATCACATCAGCGGCCTTGCGCCACAGCGGATCTATGGCACGTGCTGGTCTTGCCAGGAGGAACTGGACGACTGGCGGGCACCGCCGCACGTGATGGTCGTGAGCATGGATGATCGCCAAACGGATTACGCACAGTGGGTGACCGAGGCCTTGCGCCGAAGCGGCGTACGCGCCCGTGCGGACCTGCGCAACGAGAAGGTCCGCCACAAGATTCGCGAACACAGTCAGCAAGTGCCGTATCTGGTGGTGATCGGGGAGAAAGAAAAAGAAGGCGGGTTTGTCAGCGTGCGCAGTCGCACCGGAGAGGATTTTGGCCGGATGGCCATTGAGGCGGTGTGTGATTGGCTGAGATCAACGGGGATTGCGGGTGCCTGAAATGACGCCTTCGCGGGCAAGCCACGCTCCTACAGGGACGGTGTAAAACCTGTAGGAGCGAGGCTTGCCCGCGAAGCTTTTAAGCCCTTGGCTTCACTGTTCCACAATCCTGCCCCAACCACACCGCGCGAGTATCAAGGCTACCCTTCTGCTGAATGCCGGTAGCGTTGAACGTGCCATTCACCTTGGTGGTGAACTCACGATCACTGAGGAATGTGGCCACACCCGCACCCTGCGCTTTCGGGCAGCTGAAGCGGAATTTCCACTGGTTACCGGTGCGCTCGGTGATTTCCTGCTTGCAGCCCGATTGCGGATCCGTCAGCGGAATGTTGTCGGTCTTCACTTGCTCCGGCGTCAGGCAAGCCCGGATCCCCTTGCCGCCCATGGTGATGCCCTGCTTCTCCAGCTGCGCGCGCTGTTCAGGCGTCATTTGGCTCTGTATCTGGCCGAGGATCAGTTGCAGATCCGGCATGTTCTGGTCATCGACCTTCATGTTGCTCGAGGTCAATTCCCACAAACCCGGCTGCAGCATCTGCGCCTGAGCGGCCACCGGAAGTGCTAAACCTAAAGCTACGGCCAAACCCAGCAGACGAACGTTCATTGAGTAACTCCTGATCGATAGTGGCCGTTAGACGTCAGCCACGGGCTTCGGTTCATGGGCCAATTAAATAGCGACATTCTGCACGGAACATGGTCTGTTAAGCACTGAATCTTCAGGAGCAAGGCTGCCCCCATGGATTACTTTGGACCGCACATTTTCGGTTACCTGATCGCCCTGCTGCACTCGTTAGGCATGATCGCCGCCATTCATGCCGTGTTGTCCGTTCGGACCGCTCAGGGCTCGATCGCCTGGGCCTTGTCGCTGCTGTTCATTCCCTACTTCACGCTCATTCCCTATCTGGTCTTCGGCCGCAGCACCTTCGATGGCTACATCAAGGCACGGCGGCAGGCCAACGAGGAAATGCGCAAGGCCATCTCCGATTTGAACTGGCGCCCGTGGGTCGAAGAAGCACTGACCGCCCGTGCCTCCAACGCCTACGCATCATTGAGGGCGATGCCAAAACTGGGCCGCATGCCCTGCCTGGCGAACAACGAAGTCAGCCTGCTGATCAACGGTCACGCCACTTTCGAGGCGATCTTCGAGGCCATCAGCCAGGCTAAGGAAGCCGTGCTGATCCAGTTTTTCATCATCCACGACGACCGTCTGGGTCAACGCCTGCAAACCTTGTTGCTGAAAAAAGCCGCCGAAGGCGTCGCCGTTTATTTACTGTACGACCGCATCGGCAGCCACTCCCTGCCCCACAGTTATGTGCAGCCGTTGCGCGATGCCGGTGTCGAGGTCAAAGCTTTCGCGACGCGTAGCGGCTGGCTCAATCGCTTTCAGGTCAACTTCCGCAACCATCGCAAGATCGTCGTGGTGGACGGCGTGTTGGGCTTCGTTGGCGGGCATAACATAGGCGACGAATACATGGGCGAGAAACCACCCCTCGCCCCTTGGCGCGATACCCACGTGCGGGTGCGCGGGCCGGTGGTGGCGTGCATGCAGGAGTCCTTCGCCGAAGACTGGTTTTGGGCAGCGCGCTCGTTGCCCCCGTTGATACTGCCGGACGCGTATCCGGACAACGGGGTGCTCTGCCAATTGCTTGCCAGCGGACCGGCAGATTCCTACGAAACCTGTTCATTATTCTTTGTCGAAGCCATTCACGCGGCGACCGAGCGGGTGTGGATTACCAGCCCCTACTTCATCCCCGATGAAGCGGTGTTTGCCGCCTTGAGGCTGGCGGTTCTGCGCGGCGTGGATGTGCGATTGCTGCTTCCTTCACGACCGGATCACCGCATCGTCTACGCCGCCTCCAGCCTGTATGCCTTCGAAGCCGTGCGCGCCGGTGTGCGGGTATTTCGCTACCAGCCCGGTTTCCTGCATCAGAAAGTGGTGTTGATCGACAGCGAAATCAGCGCCATCGGCAGCGCCAATATGGACAACCGCTCGTTCCGGCTGAATTTTGAAGTGATGTTGCTGACTGTCGACCGAGTGTTTGCCGGCGAGGTGGAACAGATGCTCAACGACGACTTCGATCAGGCGCATGAAGTCGCCAAAGAAGAAAGCCGGGAGACCCACCGCCTGCAACAGGTCGGCATGCGGATCGCCCGGCTTATTTCACCGATACTTTAAGGGTTGTAGATGTCGTCGCGGGTCCAGGGCAGTTCATGGCTGCCATCGGGGTGGGCTTTCACTGCGAGGATCTGATGCAGGTTGATCCAGCCCCGGGCGAATGCATAAGCACATCCCGCCAGGTACAGCCGCCAGATTCGCAAGGCCTGCTCCGGCACCTGCCGGGCGGCCGCTTCCAGGTTGTCCTCCAGGCGCTCGCTCCAATGGTCCAGGGTGCGCGCGTAGTGCAGGCGCAAACTCTCGACATCGACGATCTCCAGCCCCGCTTCGCTGATCTCGGCAGAGATCATCGACAGGTGCGGCAGCTCGCCGTTGGGGAACACGTACTTCTCGATAAAATCACCCGCGCCGCGTCCCACCGGCCGGCCATCGGTGTGCTTTGCGGTGATGCCGTGGTTCATCACCAGGCCGCCCTCTTTCACCGCGCCGAACAGGGTTTTGCAGTACTCGGCCAGGTTCTCGTGCCCCACATGCTCGAACATGCCGACGCTGACCACTTTATCGAAGCGCCCGTCTTGAGGCAGATCGCGGTAGTCCAGCAGTTGCAGCTCGACCAGATCGTCGAGGCCTTCCTCCTTCACCCGCTCACGGGCCAGGGCCAGTTGCGCTTTGCTCAGTGTGATCCCGAAGACCTTCGCGCCAAACTCCCGCGCCGCATAGCGCGCCAAACCGCCCCAGCCACAGCCGACATCCAGCAGATACTCCCCAGGTTGCAGGCGTAGTTTGCGACACAGATGGCGGAACTTGGCTTGCTGGGCCTGCTCAAGCGTTTCGCTGCCGGTCTCGAAATAGGCGCAGGAATACGCCATGTCACTGTCGAGCCACAGCTGATAAAACGCGTTGGACAGGTCGTAGTGATAGGAAATCGCCTTGGCGTCGGTTTCCTTGTCGTGGGCAGTGCGAACAGGCTGACTGTCGATGTCGCCCAGCAAGGCCTGACTCCATTCATCAACGACGCGGATCACCTCGCTGATGGAGCCTTCCAGCTCAAGTTTGCCCTCGACGAATGCCGCTCCGAGCGCATCGAGGCTGGGATGAGTCAACTGGGTAACCATTTGTGGGTCCTTGACCACAATCGTGACGCTGGGCGTCGGCCCCAGATTAAATTCATGGCCGTCCCAGAGTCGCAGGCGTAGCGGTAACTGCAGATTCTGTAAGGCCGGTGGAAGTTGCGCGAGCATGGAATATCCCCCTTGTTTCAGACGTCTGATGTGAGGGTAGACCATCCTTGAAAAATAGCAGGCTATCGAATTAATAGCCGTTTTCTATGATTTGCAGCGCTGGAAAAAAGCGCCGCAAAATCACAGAAGTGATTGCCCTCACACTAGATGACTGCGAATTTCGCGCACAGTTCTGAAATGTTCACATCGCTTAGACGTCATCCTTCATCTTGAGCAACGGCTCTTGGAAACGCAGCAGCCGTCCGGCGTTGCCCAATACCAGCAACGTGCTCAGGTTATGCAGCAGCGCAGCAATCATCGCCCCTGCCGCACCGAGCCAGCCGAAGGCAGCGAAAGCGACAATTGCCAGTGTCCAGCCCAGACCGATGATCACGTTGACCTGCAAGGTTTGCCGGCATTGGCGACTCAAACGTACGCAAGTGCCGAGCCGACGCAGGTCGCTGCCGATCAGCACGATGTCGGCTGAAGCCAAGGCAATATCCGCACCGCCCGCCCCCATAGCGACGCCCACCACACCGGCCTTGAGTGCCAGAGAATCATTGATGCCATCCCCGACCACCATCGGCCGGAAGCCGCTGCCGATTTCTTTCAGCACACGGTTGAGTTTGTCCTCGGGCAAGGCCTGGGCTTCGACATCGCTGATCCCGACATCCAGGGCCAACGTATTCGCGACGCTTTGGCGATCGCCGGTGAGCAACAATTGCCGGCCCAATCCGAGTTCACGTAACTCACTCAAGGCAAACCGCGCTTCAGGCTTCACGCTGTCCGCGAGCAACAACCAGGCCAGGAATTCACCCTTGAGCGCCAACCCGGCGATCGGGCCATCGTGTTCAGGAACCGCTGAAGTGGCGATTGCCAATTGCGCAAACAACTCCGGTCGCCCGAGCGCCGCTTCACCCTGCTCAGTCATCGCTACCACGCCCAGGCCCTGACGTTCGTGAATGTCCGTGAGCAGCAGAAAATGTTCCTGGCTAACCAACCCGGCGAGCGCGCGACTGACCGGGTGACTGCTGGCGGAACCCAGGCTGGCAGCCAGTTTCAGCACGTGGTTGCGATCTTCCAGCGGACTGTCGATCGATTGCAGGCGCAAGGTGCCGAAGGTCAGCGTCCCGGTCTTGTCGACCACCAGCGACGTCAAATCCGCCAGCTCTTCGAGAAACGCCGAACTGCGAATCAGAATCCCGTGTCGTGCGGCAACCGCGACGCCGGCAATCGCCGTGGCCGGTGCCGACAACACCAACGCACACGGACAGGCTGCCACCAACACCGCGAGCATCGCTTGCGCATCGTTGGTGATGAACCAGGTCACTGCGGCCAGCAACAACACCAGCACCATATAGCTACCAGCGTAGCGCTCCAGCAAACGGGTGATTGGCGGCTTGGAACGCTCGGCGCTTTGCATCAGCGCGATGACTTTACCGAGTGTCGATTCATTGCCGGTACGGGTCACTTCAATGCGCAGCAGGCCATCAAGGTTGATCGCCCCGCCGAACACCGTCATGCCGACGCCCGCCTCCACCGGCACCGACTCGCCCGTGATCGATGCGGTATCGAGACTCGCCTGACCGGAGAGCACACGACCATCGGCCGGCACCCGATCACCGGCGCGGACCTCCACGCGGTCGCCAGCCTTGAGTGTGCCGTTGTCGACTTCGACGATGGTGCCATCCGCCTGAACCTTGCGCGCATGGCTGCGTGTCAGTTTGCCGAGTGCGTGAATCGCCTCCTGAGAACCGATCACACTGCGCTCTTCCAACACATGACCGAAGATCATAATGATCGGCAATAACGCAGCGGTCAGCAGATCGCCAGTCGCCCAGGCACCCAACATCGCCAACGCAATCAACTGATCGGTGATCCCGTGCAAGCTGGGATAACGCAGGCTGTACCAGGCCGAACGCATCACCGGCACGGCCACCAGCAACGAGGCAAAACCCAGCAGCAATTGACTGACGCCCGTCTGCTCCGGCGACCACCAGCGCCAGATCAAACCGAGCGCCAGCAAGCCGAGCGCGAGCATGGCCAGGGTCAGTTGGCGTGCAGCGCTGCGTTGTTCGGCCGAGGACAACATGCTCGGTGCGGCGGCAGTTTGGGCGGTCATTGTGCAGCTCCCTGAATGATCAGGCGGGAATCGTCTTTCGGATTAACCGTGGTCACCGAGCCGGCCTGACCGAGGATTTTTGGCAAGCGCTCGCGGTAAATGCGCAACAGCATTTGCGGGTCGGTGCCTTGTTGTTGCGCCTTGGCCAAGCTCAATACCGTGGCCGTGTCGGCGGAGGCTTTGGCCAGCCGTTCGCTGGCTTGAGCGTGGGCGACTTGCAGCGCACGGTCGGCTTGCTCGTTGGCGGCCTGGGTGAGTTTCTCGGCTTCAGTGCGAGCATTGGCAACGGCTTTGTCGGCTTGCTGACTTGCCGTCAGAACGGCGTTGAAAGCATTGACCGCAGGTCCTGGCAGACTCGACTGCACATCCACGCGCGCCACTTCGATCCCCAGTCCCTGCCCGGTTGCGGACAATTGCGCGAGTCGTTGATTGATGCCTTGTACCAAATCCCCGCGCAGGCGTTCGCGTCTTTCCGCCGCTTGATTATCCGCGCCGATCAACTCCGGGCGCGCCACCAGGATGGTGTCCAGATCTCGTGCGGCGGTGAGTGCCACGGCACTGCGGGTCACCAGGCGATCCAGTGCCGGTAGCACGTGTTCACCTTGAACAACAAACGCATACGGTTCGGTGACTTTGTAAAACACCCGCACATCCAGTTGCACCACACCCGCGTCACCCGTCAGCAGATAACCGGAACCTGCCAGCGCATCACTGAGCGGCGTGGCGAAAGTGGCTGCTCGGTCGGCCTGCAGCGCAGCATCGCTGCGCAGCAGATTATCGACTCGACGCTCGATCACCCGATCCGCCGCTGGCAACAAAACCACTTGCTCGAACGGCCTCGGCCACGCCAACAGCAGACCGGCATTCTGAATGCGATCCAGCGCGCCAAAGTGCAATACCACCGCGCGATTTTGCGGGTCGATTTGCCGCACGTTGGAGAATGCCCACGCCAACGCGGCCAAGACTGTCACCGCATACAGGGCGAGAAAAGCCAATCGCCCGGCCTGAATCCAGGGGCTGCTTAACTCATTTGTTCCACGTGGAACCAAACTCATGGCTGCGATCCGGACTTTTTATCGAGCGTCGGCGGACCGTCAACCAACACCCGGAACGGCGCGGCATCGGTGCGCAGAATCAGTTTGGTGCCAGGTGTGACGATGGTGCCCAAGGTGTCGAGGGAGCGCAGCAAGTTATACAGCTGCGGCGAACCCGCGTAAGCGCGGCCGTAAATCTGTGCGGCTTCGACCCGGGATTGAGCCTCGATGTCGGCAGCTTTTACTGTCGCATCGGCCTGGACGATTCGCGCATCACGCTCGGCAGCAGAGCGAATTTGCGCCGCTTCACGTTTGCCGATGGCCGTGCGTTCGGTGGCGATTGTTTCACGCTCGGCGCGCATGCGATCGACGGTGGCGGTCAGGGTCACCGACGGCAAGGTCAATCGTTCGATGCCGACTTGCAGCACACGAACGCCATAAGTGGCGAGTAACTGCTGATCGATTTGCTGACGCAACTGCGCTTCAAAATCAGCGATGTGCACCTGGCTGGCATCGGTGTTCACCAGATTGGCTAGGTCAAAACTGCTGGCCGTGGTTTCCAGCGCCGAGCCGACAAAGGTGCGAATCTGCCGCGCCGCTTCGTCCGGCTGATTCTGCACGGCGCGCATGAAGCGCTGCACATTGTCCGGATCGCCCTGCACCTGCCACGCCACGTAAGCCTGAACGATGATACGCAAACCGTCGCGCGTGCCCACATCCTGCAAACCACTGGACGTGGTGCGCAAACGCAGATCGACCGGAATCGCCGCTTCAAAAGGCGCGGGCCAACGCCAGCCCAGCCCCGGCTCCAGCAACACCCGCGACGGATTACCGAAGCGCGTGATCACCGTGGCTTCGCCGGAGCGCACCTGCACCAGGCTCGCGGCGGCGATGGCAAACGCCACCAGCAACGCCGCCCACCCCATGCGCCGCCACGGGAATGGACCCGCTTCCTGCGGATCGCCGTGGTGGTGATGGTGATGCCCGTGGTGATGCCCGCCATGGCCGTGATCGTGGCCGGCGTGGTCATCATGATCGTGAGTGTGCGACTGGCTCAATTGGCAGCTCCTGGCTGAGCAGTTTTACGCGCCGATGCAGGGTCAACCGGCAGCGTGAAAGTACGGAGGTCGATGGTCGGCGCGTTGCCGCTGCCGCCCAGACGATGATCGAGAACCAGCAACCTGGCGTTGGTCAGGCCTTGGGAGAGCTGGCTGAAATACTGTTCCAGCACGAAAGCCTGGCCCGCGCTGGCGTAGGCCTTTTGCTCGGCGCTGAATTTCAGATCGGCCGCTTGCGCAGCCGCATTGATTTCACGCGCGCTGGCCGTCGCTTGATCCCGTGCGATGCTGGCCTGCAATTGCGCCTGATTGGTGGCCTCTGCAGCCGCGCCGCGCTCACGCGAGATCAAGGCCTGCGCAGCAATTTGCGCCGCTTGCACACCGTGATAAGCGTTGGCCGCGCCGGCCGGTGGGTGAATCGCTTCGACCACGGTCGCGAGAATCTCCACGCCGCTGTCGAGCTTTTCCAGGTCCGCCTGCACCGCGCGGCCAATCTCTTCGGCAAGCCCTACCCTGTCCTCACCGAGTAGTCCGTCGAGGGTACGAGACGCGAAGTCGTGCACCAGAATCCGGCTGGCGGTGCTGCGGATCAGTGCCGGCACGTTGGCGCTGTTGTACGTCGCGGCCAACGCCGCTTGATCCGTGAGGCCGATGCGATAGACAAAACGCACGTCCATGTTGACGATCTGGAAGCTCTGTTTGTCGGCGCGACTGCTGGCAATCACCTGAGACTTGTCGTTCACATGACTGGCGTCCCACAAGCGATTGGCCGTCGTCGGCGCCGGACCTTCAGCCGGTTCAGCCACAATCGGCGCCGTCGCTTCGCCAACACTGGTGGCCAACTCGTGGACCACGCCGTTCTCGACACTCAACACTCGACCCAGCGGCCATGGCAGACCTGCGTGCAAACCGGGGCCGAAGACCTCCACCGGTTTGCCGAAACGCTCATAGATGCCCCGCCCTTGCAGGGAAATTTCGTGAATGCCAGTGAGCGACCAACCGACCAGTGCCACCACCGCCAGCACCGGAACGAATGCCCGGCGCATGTAAGTGAAGGCCCAGATCTGCCGCAGATCGATGCCGAAGCGGTTATGTAATTCGTGTTGCAGCGCCAGCAACGGTTGGGGCGGCCAGCGCAGCATGTCGGCGACGAAACTTCGCGCCAGCAACGCAGGTTCGAGTTGTTCACGCTGCGGACTGAACAGTGACAACACCGCGCGTAGCAACAGCTCGACCGCGACCAGACCCGGCAGCAGGCCAATCAGTACAGCCAGACGTACCGGCCAAACCGACGCTTCGCTGCCGAACAACAGGCACAGCGCGCTCAACACAAGACAGATGATTGCCACGCGCGTCAGCTGCGCCAGCGAACCTGCTTCGGGCCACTGGGCCACGTTTTCCTGGGCAAGTTGCCGCTCCAGCACCAGCAAACCGAAGGCCAACAGTAACGACAAGGCCGCCGCGACACTCGCGGAAAAACCGAGCGCAGCGGGAGGCAGGGCCAGGTTCCAGACTTGATTGATGCTGAACACGACCAGCAGCGCCCAAGCGCCAAGCCACAGCGTCGAGGCGCCGATCTGCGCCAGCAGCCGCAACCATCGCTGGCTGATCCGCTCCAGCAGCCGCTCATACCAGCCCTCCGGCGGTGATTCAGCGACGACTTCCACAGGGAGCATCGCAGGGTTCATCGCCCTTTCACGCCACTGCGTCACCCACCACGCCGATTGCAGCCCGGCGACCAGCACCAGCAAACCGGCGCTCTGATTGACCAGCACCGCAGGCCAAAGCGACTGCGGTGCAAACAGCCCGACGAAAAACGCCAGCACCCAGCCTGCTCCTGCGAGCGCGCCGAGGCCGATTGCCAACTGCCGCAATCGCCGCCCTTGAAAGACTGCCTGCTGAAAGCGCGGTAGCCCGGCTACCGTTGCGCCCTCAATCTCGAGATCGACTTGCATACCACCCCAGTGATTTTCTTTGCTCACGTCGCAATTCGTTACGATATAACGAAAGCCGTGAAATTTTCGTACTAAATCTCTTTATCTAAAGACGCTCAACCTGTCGCTTGGCTGAAGCCTTGACCGAAAGGCGTGGCTGCGCACATATTACGCTCGTAATTTTATTCAGGAACTACGTTTATCCAGCCCGATTCCCATCCAATTCAGGAGTACATCCATGAGCAACTATGACGTCGTGATACTGGGCGGAGGCCCCGGCGGCTATAACGCGGCGATTCGCGCCGGCCAGTTGGGCCTTAAAGCCGCCTGTGTCGAAGGCCGCGCCACCCTCGGCGGCACCTGCCTGAACGTCGGTTGCATGCCGTCCAAGGCATTGCTGCATGCTTCTGAATTGTATGACGCGGCCATGGGTGCGGAATTTGCCAACCTCGGTATCGAGGTCAAACCCACGCTGAACCTCGCGCAAATGATGATGCAGAAGGATGACAGTGTTGCCGGGCTGACCAAGGGCATCGAGTTTCTGTTCCGCAAAAACAAGGTCGACTGGATCAAGGGGTGGGGCCATATCGACGGGCCGGGCAAAGTCACGGTAACGGACAGCCAGGGCGGCAAGACTGAGCTGAGCGCCAAGGACATCATCATTGCCACCGGCTCCGAGCCCACTCCCCTGCCCGGCGTGGACATCGACAACACGCGCATCCTCGATTCCACAGGTGCGCTTTCTTTGTCCGAAGTACCCAAGCATCTGGTGGTGATTGGCGCCGGGGTCATTGGCCTGGAATTGGGCTCGGTGTGGCGGCGTTTGGGTGCACAGGTAACCGTGGTCGAGTTTCTCGACCGGATCTGCCCTGGTGTGGACGGTGAGGCGGGCAAAACCCTGCAACGTTCGTTGAGCAAGCAAGGCATCAGCTTCAAGCTGAGTTCGAAAGTCACCCGCGCCACGACCTCGGCGAACAGCGTTCAGCTCAGCGTCGAACCGGCCGCCGGCGGTACTGCCGAACTACTCGAAGCCGATTACGTGCTGGTCGCCATCGGGCGCCGGCCTTACACCGAGGGGCTGGGGCTGGAGAACGTCGGCCTCGCCACGGATAAACGCGGCATGCTCGCCAACAAGGGTCATCGCACTGAAGCGGCAGGCGTGTGGGTCATCGGCGATGTCACGTCGGGGCCGATGCTCGCGCACAAGGCCGAAGATGAAGCCATGGCCTGTATCGAGCAGATCGTCGGCAAGGCAGGCGAGGTCAATTACGACCTGATCCCCAACGTCATTTACACCAGGCCGGAGCTGGCCAGCGTCGGCAAGACCGAAGAGCAACTCAAGGCTGAGGGCCGCGCGTACAAGGTCGGTAAATTCCCCTTCACCGCCAACAGCCGGGCAAAGATCAACCACGAGACTGAAGGCTTCGCCAAAGTGCTGGCCGATGAGCGCACCGACGAGATTCTCGGTGTACACCTGGTAGGCCCGAGCGTCAGTGAAATGATTGGCGAATATTGCGTGGCCATGGAGTTCAGTGCTTCGGCTGAAGATATTGCCCTGACCTGTCATCCACACCCGACCCGCTCCGAGGCTTTGCGCCAGGCGGCGATGAATGTGGAGGGGATGGCGACGCAGATGTAGGGCTGGAGACCTGATGAGACTGATCTATCGCCATCGCGAGCAGGCTCGCTCCCACACTGGTTTTGTGTACGCCACAGATCACATGTGGGAGCGGGCTTGCTCGCGAAGGGGGCAACTCGGTCTAGAGCGGCAAGTGTTCCAACGGCAAAGCCCCAGGCGTTTTCACCGTGTGGATCGCAAAGTTGCTGCGGATGTCGCTCACGCCCGGCAACTTCAGCAAACGCCCGGTGAGAAAGCGGTCATAAGCACGCAAATCCGGCACCACCACCTGCAACAGAAAATCCGATTCCCCTGACACCAGAAACGCCGAAATCACCTCGGGCAACGCCATCACCGCCACACGGAAGGCTTCGGCCTGTTCGTCGTTGTGGCGTTCGACCTTGACCCCGACAAACACCGTCAGCCCCAACCCGACTTCATCGCGATCCAGATTGGCCTGATAGCCGCGAATCACCCCGGCCTCCTCCAACATCCGCACCCGACGCAAACAGGGGGACGCGGACAGACCAATCTCGTCAGCCAGTTGTACGTTGCTCAAACGACCGTCACGTTGCAGGGCCGCGAGAATTTTTCGGTCGTAAGCGTCCAGTTTCATGTTTGGCAGATCCTGATGGTATAGGCGTCAGAGAATGGCAGGTTATGCCAATTCAAGACTGTTTAGAAGCAAACTACGCAACCACCTGCCCTGTGTTTCAGCCCTAGACTGGCGCTACCGAATCGACAACGAAAGGGGTGCAGCATGGCGGGGCTTTGGCTGTTTTTCATGGCGCTGGCAGTGGTTTACCTGCTCCCAGGCCCGGACATGATTCTGCTGCTGCAAACCGGCGCTCGTCAGGGCAAAGGCGCGGCGCTGGCCACGGCGGTGGGATTGGGCATTGCCCGGGGTTGTCACGTGGCGTTGGCGGCACTGGGGCTGGCGGCACTGTTCAAGGCCGCGCCCTGGACGTTCGATTTGGTGCGCCTGGCCGGGGCCGCGTACCTGTTGTGGATCGGCATTCAATGCCTGCGGACCACGATGCTCCCGAGCCTGAACGGCGCAGATTCAGCCTGTGGAAAACCTCGTTGGCGCGAAGCCATTCAGCGCGGATTGTTGACCAACCTGCTGAACCCCAAGGCGCTGCTGTTCTGCTCGGTGCTGCTGCCGCAGTTTATCGATCCGCATGCAGGGCCGGTGCTCGCACAATTCGCGACCCTGGGCGTGGTGCTGGTCAGTGTCGGTTTGTTGTTCGACAGCGCGTACGCCTTGGCCGGCGCCGCGCTTGGCCGCTGGCTGCAACGCAGTCCTTCGGCCCAGCGCGTACAGCAGTGGTTGTTTGGCAGCCTGTTGATTGGTTTTGCCCTGCGACTGACCTTTGTTCAACAGGTTTGAACCTTACTGCGACTTACGGCGACGACGATTGATCAGTAACAATGCCGCTGCCGTGACCGCCAACACACCGCCGATCTGCAAAGTTTTTTTGTAAGGCCGCAGCTCGGAGCGCACGGCGTCGGTGACCTGGGTGACGTAGCGCTTGTCGGCGCGCTGAAAGTCCGGGTCCTGGCATTGGTGACCGAAATCCCCCGCCCAGACGACATACGGGCCTTCCTCGACATAACGACGGTAGAACGCGCTTTGCTCTTGCAGGTTCGTACCCCACGACGAAGCCTTGCACAGCACCGACGCGAAAGCCTGACTGCTGTGGGGTAAAAGATCAGCCGCTTTACTCGCCAGCGCGGTGGCAACAAACCGGTAATGGAAACGCTCATCAGGTTGCGCCAACGTGGCTTGCTGGCGTTTCACCTCACCCTCGGCCATCAACGGGCCGACCTTGAGCTCGGGAGCCTCGAGACTGTAATTACCACCGAAAGTGGCGTAATCCGGAGACATCTCGTAGCCCAACAGCTCCATTCCGTCGAAACGAGCCACGGTCGCGGCATGGTAATAAGCGAATGCCCGTTTGGTTGGCCACCATTTCGACTCGGCATCGTGACGCAATTCCCCGTACCACTTGGCCTTGGCCTGCAAGTTGGCATTGTCGAAATAGCCTGGCGCCTCATCATAACGGCCCTCACGCAGCAAGCGCCGCCCCAGCAGGTTGCGCAACTTCGCCGCCACCGACAACGGCACGTAGTTATCGCGATCCTGTTGAGTCAGCGCTGGCGGCGCCGGCACTTGAGTGTCGACGTAGTGCTTGAGTTCATCGACGGTCAGTACACGCTCAGCGACGGTCGCAGCGTCGAACCAGTAAATGTCATTGCTGCGATAAAGCTGATCGAATGCCTGCAAATAATCCCCACGTTGCAAGGCCAGGATCGCGCTTTCCCCCTCGACGCGGCACTTGGGCTGAAGCGTTTCGAAATCCCAGTCCGGTGTCCGTCGCTCGCCCCAGGATTCGTTCTGCGGGAAGGCCTGGGCAGCCTTGGCGTACGCGGCGGCGGCAGCCGTTTTATCACCCTCGCGCATCGCCAGTTTCGCCCGCAGCCACCATGCCAGGCCACCGTCACCGGCGTGTTCAAGAAATGCCTTGGCGCTGGCGTAATCGCCCTGTTGATAATTCACGGCGGCCAGTCGATCAGCATTGTCGAGGCTACCGCGCGTGCTGTTCTGCAGCAGTTTGATCAGTTTTTGTTCGTTTGGCGGTTGATCACCAAATGACCAACCCAACCGGCTGATCAGTGACGCCGTGACCAGCTGCTGCACCGGTTTGCCTTTAAGCAACGCGGCCAGTTGCTCGTCGGGCATCGCCGCCAGATCGGCCATCAACAGCTTCAATGAGGTGTAACCCACTGCGGAACCGTGGAGGTTTTGCGTGGCGTAGAGTTTTATAGCGTTGTCCCAATCGCCCGCCGTGCGAGCGACACGCGCCTCTTCGCCGAGGCTGGCGACGCCAAGCCCCAATGGGTCGCTGAAACCGTCGATGCTCAACTGGCGCGCCTGCTCAAAGGCCTTGCGCGACTGCGTCAGCAGATCGGGCGTGGCGTCCGCTTCGCTGCTCATGGCAAACAGCGCCCGGCCCAGCGAATAAGCGGCCCACGTGCTGCGCAACGCGCGTTGATCCGCCGGCAATGCGAGCACTTTCTGGAAGTAATCGGCGGCCAATCCATGGTCACCGGCGCTGAACGCCACGGCGCCCGCCAGATAGAGCCTGTGCTCGGTCGGCAGGCCTGCGCCCTGCGCCTCGACCTGATGAGCATCGCTCAGCGTGCGCAGTTGTTTGACCAACGCCTGCTGCGGCGCCGTCAAACCAGCCTGTTCGGCGTCGTCGCGCTGCACGGCATAGTCAGGCGCGTCCATGCTGTAGACGACTTCGCTGACGTTCTTCAAACCCGTAATCGCCTGCCCGAGACGACTGATCTCGAACCGGAAGTTGCCTTCCGGCAGCTCCGCCAGCGACTGGCCCCGGTTGTCGAGCAGGCGCATAGGGAAATCCGGCCCGCAGGCCACTGCCGAACCCAGTGGAAAACCGAGGCTCAGGCAAAGCAAATGGCGGGGCCAGTTACGGGTGAACATTCGAACCTCCTTGATCAATGTTTGTGCAGCGTGCCCAACCAATGGCGCGCTGCCCACCGGCCGGGATCCGACCGTCGCGCAGGCGGGTGAAGGTAAGCAGATCCGGGCTTTGTTGCAACGCATAACCGGCCAGCGCATCGGCGCCCTCACAACCTCGCGCGGCGAGCGTCAGGCGTTCGGGCCAGGCGCTGTCGAGGTTGCCTTGATTGCTGATGCTGACGTCATAGAGGCCATCCTGCGCCGAGAGTTTCAGCGTCAGGCGACTATCGAGGGCATCGCCACGGGCCACGGCGCGCAAGGTCGTCAGGCTCCAGGCCCGGCGATCATTGGCCAACGGCAGGCGAAACCAGATCAGCCCGGCCAGATGAGCCGGTGGATCGTCGCGCAACTGGGTAGCAAGTGTGCTCAGTTGCTGCGGATCGGCCAGCAATTCCCGGCGCTCACCGACGCGCTCAATGGGCACTTCGCTTTCCACGTCGGGTGCGCCGCCGGCCTGCGGCAACAACGCTACGCCATAGGCCGGCAGCGCCAGATAAAAAGGTTTCGACGTGATGCGGCTCCAGGCGCCGGCCCATTTTCTGGCCTGATCCGGGTCAAACAATCCCATGCGCGGGTCGCTCACCGCATGTACCTGCAACACGCTGCTATCGACTGTGGATAACAATGCAGGCAGTTCAGGACTGTCGAGCCACGCCGGCAGCGCAGTAATGCTCAACGGCATGGAAGCCGGCAGCACCGCGCGCAAATCCGTGAGGAATTTCCGATAAGCCGGTAGCCGAGCGTTCCCGGCATCGTGGTCGATTTCCACGCCGGAGAGCACCAGCCCCTGCGCCTGCCAATCGCTGAGCACTTGCAGGATCTGCGCAGAGACCTCGTCCTGATCCAGCGACTTGAGCTGGCCATCGAGACGAATCACCGCAATCAGCGGCCGGCCATCCCGTTTGAGCAGCACCGGGTCGATTCGCGCCCGGTTCCAGCCCGCCTTGGGGAATGCCTGCAAGGCCAACACCCGCAGGGTCGAAAAATCCGCACGGCTGTCTTTGAGTGCGGCTTCGTGGGCCGGCGTCCATTGTCGTTGCCATACATAAAGTTGCTGATCGAGCGGCGGTGCGTCCTGTTGTTCGCAACCGCTAAGCAAAGCCAGCATCACCAGCAAGCCTGACAGGCGAGCGAGAAAAACCATAAATCTCCTAAGCCTGAATCTCATCTTGTAGGAGCGAGGCTTGCCCGCGAAGGCGTCCTAAACTCCGCCAAAAGCTTCGCGGGCAAGTCGGGTCGCCGCATCGCTCGCTCCTACACGCCGCGTCAGATGCTACAGGTCGAGCACCAAAGGCTGCGAGCCCTGCGCCGGAATCGCACAACAAATCAGGACATGTCCTACTTCCGGCACTTCCGCTGGTGGCTGTGGATAATTCACCTGACCGCTGATCAGGCGAGTCTTACAGGTCCCGCAGGAACCGCCGCGGCAACTGAACTCCGGGCGCAAACCGCGGCTTTCCGCCAACTCCAGCAAACTGCCGCCGTCGGGTTGCCAGCGAGCTTCTTTGGCCGAACGCTCGAACACCACCGGCACTGACGTGGTCGCGGCGGGCGGTTGCTCGATGACCACCGCATCGGGGTCCGGCCGGCGACGCAAGGTCGACGGGCCGAAGGTCTCGGCGTG
Organism: Pseudomonas sp. PDM01; assembly: GCF_014852325.1. Classification (NCBI taxonomy): domain Bacteria; kingdom Pseudomonadati; phylum Pseudomonadota; class Gammaproteobacteria; order Pseudomonadales; family Pseudomonadaceae; genus Pseudomonas; species Pseudomonas sp. PDM01. Next base: position 135,879 of record NZ_JACVBK010000002.1, on the reverse strand, counting down.
AATCCTGCTGTCACGGATGTCCAGTTCCCGCAGGCTGTCGTACAGCCCCTGGGTAAAACTGCCCGGCCCGCAGAGTACAAAATCGAGCTGATCGTAGTCCTCCACTTCAAGGATGTTCTTCAGCAACGCGGCGTCTATCCGTCCGGTCAGGTCAAAGTCCTCACCCTCGTGAGCATCGGCCTCCGGCTGACTGAGCAGACGCAGCACCCGCACCGAATCACCGGCGTCATCCAGCAAACGATCCAGCTCGGAGCGAAACGGTTGATCAGCCAGCGTGCGCGAACTCTGGAAAAACCATGTAGGCCGAATGTGTCGGGTGCGCAGGCCTTGATACACCACCTCCCGTACCATCGACAGCAGCGGCGTAATGCCTACGCCGGCGGCCAACAACACCAGCGGCCGACGTTCATGGGTTGCCACGGTGAAGTGCCCCTGAGGCGCGCGGGCTTCCAGCAGGTCACCGACACGAACCTGCTCATGCAGATGCGAAGACACCCGCCCTTCTCGCTTCACGCTGATGCGGAAAAAGTCATCGGACGGCGCGCTCGACAGGCTGTAGGTGCGGATATGCACCTCGCCGCCAATGTTGAACCGCAGCGGTAGATGCTGCCCCGCTTGAAACAGCGGCAACCCGGCGCCATCGGCGGGCTCCAGATAGATCGAGCGGATGTTGTGGCTTTCCGCTTCGATGCGCACCACCCGCAGCGGCCGCCAATGATCACCCAGCGCCCGGGCTTGCAGGCGTGCGTTGGCCTGCTCCCAGGTGCCCGTCAGCAAACTGGTGGGCGATACGCCGTCGAAGCGCCAGCGCAGAGCCAGTGCTGCAGGCCGACGCACCACCTGCTCCACCTCGAATGTCCACAGACGCTCGGCGCCTTGAAAGGCTTCGACTTGGGGGCCTTCAAGGATGATTTCGGTACGACCGCTGAGGTGCAGCAGGTCGCCGGAGTTGAAATCGATAAACAGCAAACCCGCCCGTGGATTGATCAACAGGTTGCCCAGGGTATTGAAGAACAGATTGCCGGCGAAGTCCGGGATGGTCAGACGATTACCTTCCACGTGTACGAAACCGGCCTGACCGCCACGGTGGGAAACGTCCACTGAGCGCCGACCGTCGACATCCACATAACTGGCGACGAAGAAGGTATCGGCGTCGGCAATCATGGCTTTGGCAGCGTCATCCAGAGCGCCCAGGTGCTGCGCGATGCGCGTCGAGGGATCCGCCAGCGGCACCGAACGAAACTGCCGCAATTGAATGTATTGCGGGCAGTTGCCGAAGGACTGTTCGACCGTTACGCCGAAGCCATTCGCCGTCACGGCGCCGACGCGACCATTGAGGCGGTTGCGCCGCCGCGTGTGCAGTTCGATCCCCAACAAGCCGATCGCCGCGCCATCAGTCAATTGCGCCGGGTCATCCGCCCCCGGCAAGCTGTTGAATTGCAGCGCACCTGGCTGGGGCGAATGAGCGAAGCCCGGTTGCCCTTCAAGAATGCTCGCCCAAGGATTGCCGTCGGCATCCACTGCGCCATACAGCATGAACGGCAGTTGCTCATAGAATTTGCGGTGTTGGTCCGGCATCTCAGTGCGAACCACCCTACGACCCAACTCCTCCATTCGCTGGGCAACACCGACGTGTGCCTGCAACTGTTTTTCGCCCGCGTGCCAAGGTGACTGGTCCATTACGGCTTCTCCCGTGCGCGCCAGGCGCAGTGTGAACGGCCCGACAATGCCGGGCCGCAGGTATCAGGCAGTTTTTTGCAGGCCGGCGACGGTGCGCGGCATGCCGACAAACCCTGGCAAGGCTTCGATGCGCGCCAGCCAGGCCCGCACGTTGGCGTAGTCCTCGAGCGACACGTTGCCTTCCGGAGCGTGGGCGATGTAACTGTAGGCGGCCACGTCGGCAATGGTCGGTTCGCTGCCGGTCAGGTAAACCGTATCCGCCAGTTCCTGATCGATCAGTTTGAGCCAGACGTGGGCGTAAGCGATCGTCTCTTCAGCCCTGTAAGGCGCGCCAAACACCGTGATCAGCCGGGCCCGGCCCGGGCCAAAGGCAATCGGTCCAGCCGCCACTGACAACCAGCGTTGAACCTTGGCGGCACCGAGCGGGTCGTCTGGCAGCCAGCGACCGTTACCGTATTTTTTCGCCAGGTAAACCAGAATCGCGTTGGAATCGGCCAGCACCACGCCTTGATCATCGATGGCCGGGACCTGTCCGAACGGGTTGATCGCCAGATAATCCGGCTGTTTGTGCGCGCCCTTGGCCATATCGACCAGGATCAGCTCGGTCGGCAGTTGCAGCAGGGATAACATCAGCTCCACACGGTGAGCATGGCCGGAACGTGGGAAGTTGTAGAGTTTGATCGCTTGCATGGTCGACTCCGCTGGGTGGTGGCGCCGTTCTGAAACGATCAGCGCCGATGGGAGCCATCTTCCACCCCCAACCAAAACAACAGAATAACCAGCAAACGCAATCAATTATTTCAGCCAGTGCAATAATCCATCAGCCCTGCAAGGCCGGGTGTTCGCGCAGTGCTTTCACCGTGAAGTCGACAAAACTGCGAATCCGGGCCGGCGCATTGCGGCCGCCCTGATACACCACATGGATGGGCAATGGCGGCAGTTCGAAGTCAGCCAATACGATTTCCAGTTCGCCGGAAGCGACTTTACTGGCGACTTGATAAGACAGGACACGGGTGAATCCCAGCCCGAGACACGCAGCCGTAATGGCTGCCTGATTCGCCGTCACCACCAATCGCGATTCAACCCGCACGCTGAGTGGCTCGCGCGCATCCTGAAAAGGCCAGCTTTTAAGCTGACCAATAGCGGACGTCGAAATAACCGGTGCACGCGCCAGATCCTGAGGATGCACCGGCCTGCCTTGCGCCTCCAAAAATGGCGGAGCAGCGCAAATCACCCGCCGTACTTCGCCGACGCGGATCGCGTGCTGGTTGCTGTCGGGCAACTCACCGATGCGCACAGCCACATCAATCCCCTCCTCGACCATGCTCACCACCCGATCGACCAGCAAGCCGTTGATGCAGACTTCAGGAAACTGCTTCAGATAACTCACCATTACCGGCGTAACGAACAACTCGCCAAATAACACCGGCGCGGTGATCGTCAGTTGCCCACGGGGTTCGGCATGACTGCCCGCAGCTGAATCCTCCGCTTCCTGCACCTCGGCAAGAATCCTCCTACAGTCTTCGAGATACCGCTGACCCGCCTCGCTCAAATGCACGCTGCGTGTGGTGCGCGTCAGCAAGCGTGTGCCAATGCGTTTTTCCAGCGCGGCCACGGCACGGGTAACACTGGCCGCCGACAGGCCCAAACGCCGCGCCGCAGCCGAAAAACCTTGGTCCTGGGCGACGGCGGCGAAGACCTGCATTTCCTGGAATCGGTCCACTGGGTATGTCCTCTACTCAGATAATCGCTACCGTCAGGCTGCGAATCCAATACGGCGTTCAAAACAATCTAGTCTGACATAACCGGGAATTTGCGAGGTCTTGATTATGGCAAAGGATAAGAAGCGCCCGCTTAAGCAGAACGCTGCCGACAGCTCGAAGATGTCTAACAAGGACTACCTGGAAGAACTGCGCCGACTGCACGTCGAAACCGTCAAGTTGCAGGAGTGGGTACGGCAAAAAGGGATCAAGGTGTGCATTGTTTTCGAGGGCCGCGACGGTGCCGGCAAGGGAGGGACAATCAAGGCCCTGACTGAACGGGTGAGCCCACGTATCTTTCGGGTGGTGGCGTTGAGCGCGCCGACCGAACGTGAGAAAACCCAGATGTATGTCCAGCGGTACCTGCCGCATCTGCCGGCGGCTGGCGAAGTGGTGATCTTCGATCGCAGTTGGTACAACCGTGCGGGCGTTGAGCGTGTGATGGGGTTCTGCACCCAGGAGCAGGTTGACCGTTTCCTGAAGTCGATTCCGTTGGTGGAACGTGCAATCGTCGATTCGGGCGTCATCCTGATCAAATATTGGCTGGAGGTCAGCCAAGAGGAACAGACACGACGTCTTCAGGCACGCATCAAGGATGGACGCAAAATCTGGAAGCTCACCGGCATGGATCTCAAGTCATACAGCCGCTGGTACGACTATTCACGCGCCCGTGACGACATGTTCAAGATGACCGACACCGAACATGCCCCCTGGTTCGTGGCCAACTCCAATGACAAGCGACGGGCTCGCCTGAACATCATCACCGACCTGCTCAGCCGCATTCCCTATAAGGATGTTCCGAGGGAGCCCGTGAAGTTGCCCAAACGCCAGAAGCCAGGCAGCTATCGAGAGCCGGATTATCCACTGCGATTGATAGAGGAAAAATTCTGAGCTGAATGTAAAAGGGGCAAGGTCCTGTGAACAACAGGAACCTTGCCCCTCGATTCAGCTGTGGATAACTTATTCCACGGTGACTGACTTCGCCAGGTTGCGCGGCTGGTCAACGTCTGTGCCTTTCAACACCGCGACGTAGTACGACAGCAACTGCAGCGGGATGGTGTAGAGGATCGGCGACAGAATGTCGTGAATGTGCGGCATGTGCACAACGTGGGTGCCTTCGCCGTTGGTCATGCCGGCCTGTTCGTCTGCGAAGACGATCAGTTGGCCGCCACGGGCGCGCACTTCCTGGAGGTTGGACTTCAACTTCTCCAGCAGTTCGTTGTTGGGCGCCACGGTCACTACCGGCATGTCGTTATCCACAAGCGCCAACGGGCCGTGCTTCAGTTCGCCGGCCGGGTAGGCTTCAGCGTGGATGTAGGAGATTTCCTTAAGTTTCAGGGCACCTTCCATCGCTACCGGGAATTGCGCGCCACGACCGAGAAACAGGGTGTGGTGTTTCTCGGCGAACAGCTCGGCGATTTTCTCCACCGTGCTGTCCATGGCCAGGGCTTCGCCAAGACGGGTAGGCAGGCGACGCAGTTCTTCGACCAGGGTGGCTTCGACGCCTTTGGCCAAAGTGCCGCGCACCTGACCGAGGGACAGCGTCAGCAACAGCAGGCCAACCAATTGAGTGGTGAAGGCTTTGGTCGAGGCCACGCCGATTTCGCGACCGGCCTGGGTCAGCAAGGTCAGGTCGGACTCACGCACCAGCGAGCTGATGCCGACGTTGCAGATCGCCAGGCTGGCGAGGAAGCCCAGCTCCTTGGCGTTGCGCAGCGCGGCCAGGGTGTCGGCGGTTTCGCCGGACTGGGAAATGGTCACGAACAGGGTGTCGGGCTGCACCACGACTTTGCGATAGCGGAATTCACTGGCGACTTCGACCTGGCACGGGATGCCGGCCAGTTCTTCCAGCCAGTAACGGGCGACCATGCCGGCGTGGTAGCTGGTGCCGCAGGCGACGATCTGCACGTTGCGCACTTTGGCGAACAGCTCGGCAGCCTGTGGGCCGAAAGCTTGCACCAACACACCGTCCGGGCTCAGACGACCTTCGAGGGTACGCTGCACCACAGCCGGTTGTTCGTGGATTTCCTTGAGCATGAAGTGGCGGAACTCGCCCTTGTCAGCCACGTCGGCACCGTCACGATACTGCACGGTTTGGCGCTCGACGACCTTGCCGCTAACGTCCCAGATCTGCACGCTATCGCGACGAATTTCGGCGATATCGCCTTCTTCCAGGTACATGAAGCGGTCAGTAACCTGGCGCAGGGCCAATTGGTCGGAAGCGAGGAAGTTTTCACCCAGGCCAAGGCCGATCACCAACGGGCTGCCACTGCGAGCGGCGAGCAGACGATCCGGTTGCCGAGCGCTGATCACGGCCAGGCCGTAAGCACCGTGCAACTCTTTAACGGTGGCCTTGAGGGCCACGGTCAGGTCGTTCAGATCCTTGAGTTTGTGGTTCAGCAGGTGGGCGATGACTTCAGTGTCGGTGTCCGATGTGAACACGTAACCCAATGCCTTGAGTTGTTCGCGCAGGGCTTCGTAGTTCTCGATGATGCCGTTGTGCACCACCGCCAGATCACCGGAAAAATGCGGGTGAGCGTTGCGCTCGCACGGCGCACCGTGAGTGGCCCAGCGAGTGTGGGCGATGCCCAGGCGGCCGGCCAGCGGCTCGGCTTCGAGCGCCAGTTCCAGCTCGCTGACTTTACCCGGACGACGCATGCGCTCGAGCTGTTGGTCATTGGTATAGACCGCCACACCGGCGCTGTCATAGCCACGGTATTCCAGGCGCTTGAGGCCTTCGAGGAGGATGGCAGTGATGTTACGTTCTGCGACTGCACCGACAATTCCACACATGCTATTTCTCCTGACTGACAGCCGCGCATATCAGCGTGATACCGCGGGCTTGTATCTGATCGCGTGCCTCCAGCGGCAGGCGATCATCGGTAATTAGGGTATGGACGCTGCTCCATGGCAGCTCCAGGTTGGGAATCTTGCGGCCTATCTTGTCGGACTCCACCATCACAATCACTTCACGGGCAACATCCGCCATGACGCGGCTGAGTCCCAGCAATTCATTGAAAGTGGTGGTACCGCGCACCAGGTCGATGCCGTCGGCACCGATGAACAACTGATCGAAATCGTAGGAGCGCAGTACTTGCTCGGCGACCTGCCCCTGGAAAGACTCGGAATGCGGGTCCCAGGTACCGCCGGTCATCAGCAGCACCGGTTCGTGCTCGAGTTCACTCAAGGCGTTGGCGACATGAAGCGAGTTGGTCATCACCACCAGGCCCGGCTGTTGACCGAGTTCCGGAATCATCGCTGCCGTGGTGCTGCCGCTGTCGATGATGATCCGTGCATGCTCGCGGATCCGCGCAACGGCAGCGCGGGCGATTGCCTGTTTGTACCTGGAAACCGGTTGCCCGATATCGGCGACCAGTTCCTGAGGCATGGTGATCGCACCGCCATACCGGCGCAACAAAAGACCATTGCTTTCGAGCGCCGCCAGGTCCTTGCGAATCGTAACTTCCGAGGTTTCGAAGCGCTTGGCCAGTTCATCAACACTGACTTCGCCCTGCTCATTGAGCAAGGCGAGGATATTGTGACGGCGTTGAGGTGTATTGCGCTTCGACATGACCTGGTAAGTTTCGATTCGAAAGATAACGGAAGCAATCAAAACCTATTGGCGAAACTTCGTCAAGCGCGAGGCGATAAAAAGGTCTGTGGATAAAAGCTTCGCGGGCAAGCCTCGCTCCTACAGATTTCACGTCGTTCTCCGATAGTGAACGAATCCTGTAGGAGCGAGGCTTGCCCGCGAAGGCGATGTCATGAACTGTGGATAACTCAGGCCTTTTTGATTTTCACTGGCCGTTTCCAGCCATCGATATTCTTCTGGCGCGCACGTCCGACGGCCAGTTGCTCTTTATCCACATTCTGCGTAATTGTCGATCCGGCCGCAGTGGTCGCACCGCTAGAGATATCCACAGGCGCCACCAACGAGTTGTTGGAACCGATGAACACATCCTCACCCAACACGGTTTTCCACTTGTTGGCACCGTCATAGTTGCACGTGATGGTACCCGCACCGATGTTGGTGCGTGCGCCAATCTCGGCATCGCCCAGATACGCCAAGTGACCGGCCTTGGCGCCTTCGCCCATGTGAGCGTTTTTCAGCTCGACAAAGTTACCCACATGCGCGCGAGCCTCCAGCACAGAGCCGGGACGCAAGCGTGCGAATGGACCGGCATCACTGCCTTCGCCCATGATCGCGCCTTCGATATGGCTGTTGGCCTTGATCACCACGCCTTTGCGCAAAGTGCTGTCCTTGATCACGCAGTTCGGGCCGATCACCACGTCATCTTCGATGACAACCTTGCCTTCGAGAATCACGTTGATGTCGATCAGCACATCGCGACCGACAGTGATGTCACCACGGACATCGAAACGTGCCGGGTCGCGCAGGGTCACGCCCTGGGCCATCAAACGACGACCCGCGCGCAGTTGATAATGACGCTCGAGCTCGGAAAGCTGCTTGCGATCATTGGCGCCCTGCACTTCCATCGCATCGTGAGGCTGCTCGGTCGCCACCACCAGACCATCGCTGACTGCCATGGCAATCACGTCAGTCAGGTAGTACTCGCCCTGGGCGTTGTTGTTGGAAAGACGGCTCATCCAGCCGCCCAGTTGCGCAAACGGCAGCGCGAGAATGCCGGTGTTGCCTTCAGTGATCGCACGCTCGGCTTCGTTTGCGTCTTTCTGCTCGACGATAGCCGTCACCTTGCCGGCAGCATCACGAACGATGCGGCCATAGCCGGTTGGATCATCCAGCTGAACGGTCAGCAAACCCAATTGCTGCGGTGCAACCTGCTTGAGCAGACGTTGAAGGGTCTCGACTTCGATCAACGGCACGTCGCCGTAAAGAATCAGGACGGTGTCGGACTCAATGAACGGCACTGCCTGAGCAACCGCGTGGCCAGTACCCAGCTGTTTGTCCTGCAGGACGAAATTCAGATCATCGGCTGCCAGTCGCTCACGTACGGCGTCGGCACCATGGCCAATCACCACGTGGATGCGCTGTGGATCAAGTTGCCGCGCGCTGTGGATAACATGGCCAAGCATCGAGTTGCCGGCAATCGGATGCAGGACTTTCGGCAGTGCCGAGCGCATGCGAGTGCCTTGGCCGGCAGCGAGGATAACAATTTCAAGAGACATGACTGGCTACCAATCCTGGATGGTCAGCGGCTGCGACCAGGTTATGAAAATCGGAAAAGAAAAAAGGGTAGCCGAGGCTACCCTTTTTAATCAATCGCGCAACAAGTGATGGCCTGTTAGTGGCCAAACTTCTTGCGGATCTGCTGGACGGTGCGCAGCTGAGCTGCAGCCTCGGCCAGACGTGCGGCAGCAGAACCGTAATCGAATTCCGCGCCCCGCTCATGCAAGGCCTTCTCGGCAGCCTTAACGGCTTCCTGAGCGGAGGCTTCGTCCAGGTCGGCAGCTCGTTGCACGGTGTCGGCAAGAACCTTGACCATGTTCGGCTGAACCTCGAGGAAACCACCGGAGATGTAATACACCTCCTCTTCCCCGCCCTGCTTGACCAGGCGGATCGGGCCAGGCTTGAGATTAGTGATCAGCGGCGCGTGGCCCAGGGCGATACCAAGATCACCCAGTGCACCGTGCGCAATCACCATCTCGACCAGGCCGGAAAAGATTTCTCCTTCCGCGCTGACGATATCGCAATGGACTGTCATAGCCATCTGATTGCCTCAACCTAAATTAGCGCCCGTTGCCGGGCGCCGGGATTACAGTTTCTTGGCTTTCTCGATCGCTTCTTCGATGCCGCCGACCATGTAGAACGCTTGTTCTGGCAGGTGGTCGTAGTCACCGTTGAGGATGCCTTTGAAGCCAGCAATGGTGTCTTTCAGGGAAACGTATTTACCCGAGGCACCGGTGAAGACTTCAGCCACGAAGAACGGCTGCGACAAGAAGCGCTGGATCTTACGAGCACGGTTTACCAACTGCTTGTCGGCTTCCGACAGCTCGTCCATACCCAGGATCGCAATGATGTCCTTCAGTTCTTTGTAACGCTGCAGAACGTACTGTACACCGCGAGCGGTATCGTAGTGGTCCTGGCCGATTACGTTCGGGTCCAGCTGGCGAGAAGTCGAGTCGAGTGGATCGACCGCTGGGTAGATACCCAGGGAAGCGATGTCACGGGACAGAACGACGGTCGCGTCCAAGTGGGCGAAGGTGGTCGCTGGCGACGGGTCAGTCAAGTCATCCGCAGGTACGTATACCGCTTGGATCGAGGTGATCGAACCGTTTTTGGTCGAAGTGATACGCTCTTGCAGAGTACCCATCTCTTCGGCCAGGGTCGGCTGGTAACCTACTGCGGAAGGCATACGGCCCAGCAGTGCGGATACTTCAGTACCGGCCAGGGTGTAACGATAGATGTTGTCGACGAACAGCAGAACGTCGTTACCTTCGTCACGGAACTTCTCGGCCATGGTCAGGCCGGTCAGTGCTACGCGCAGACGGTTACCCGGCGGCTCGTTCATCTGACCGTAAACCAGTGCCACTTTGTCCAGAACGTTGGAGTCCTTCATCTCGTGGTAGAAGTCGTTACCCTCACGAGTACGCTCACCCACACCGGCGAACACGGAATAACCGCTGTGCTCGATGGCGATGTTACGGATCAGTTCCATCATGTTTACGGTTTTGCCTACACCGGCACCACCGAACAGACCAACTTTACCACCCTTGGCGAACGGGCAAACCAGGTCGATAACCTTGATGCCGGTTTCCAGCAGGTCGTTGCCGCCCGCTTGCTCAGCGAAGGTTGGCGCAGGACGGTGAATGCCCCAGCGCTCTTCGGTGGCGATCGGGCCAGCTTCGTCGATCGGGTTGCCCAGTACGTCCATGATCCGGCCCAGAGTCGCTTTACCGACCGGTACGGAGATGGCTGCGCCAGAGTCGGTGACTTCCAGACCGCGCTTCAAGCCCTCGGTGGAACCCATCGCAATGGTACGAACCACGCCGTCGCCCAGCTGCTGCTGAACTTCGAGAGTGGTGCCTGCATCGCTTTTTACACTCAAAGCGTTGTAGATGCTCGGTACGCTGTCGCGTGGGAATTCCACGTCGATAACGGCGCCGATGATTTGAACGATACGTCCGCTACTCATAGCTGGATCCTCTGAATATTTGAACCGTTAAACCGCGGCAGCGCCGCCGACGATTTCCGAGATCTCTTGGGTGATCGCAGCCTGACGCGCCTTGTTGTAGACCAGCTGCAAATCGCTGATCAAATCACCGGCGTTGTCGGTAGCGTTCTTCATCGCGATCATCCGCGCAGCTTGTTCAGCCGCGTTGTTCTCGACCACCGCCTGGTAGACCTGCGACTCCACGTAACGGACCATCAAGCCGTCAAGCAGCTCTTTGGCGTCCGGTTCGTACAGATAATCCCAGTGGTGCTTGAGTCCTTGATCCGGGGTTGCCACCAGTGGAATCAACTGCTCCACGGTAGGCGTTTGCGTCATGGTGTTGATGAACTTGTTGGACACCACGGACAGGCGGTCAATACGGCCGTCCAGGTAGGCATCCAGCATCACCTTGACGCTGCCGATCAGGTCATTGATCGACGGCTCTTCACCCAGGTGGCTGATAGCTGCTACGACGTTACCGCCGAAGTTGCGGAAAAAAGCCGCACCCTTGCTACCAACAACACACAGATCAATCTCGACGCCGTTTTCGCGGTTTACCGCCATGTCCTTGACCAGAGCCTTGAACAGGTTGGTGTTCAAGCCACCACACAGACCACGGTCACTGCTCACCACGACATAACCAACGCGCTTTACTTCACGGTCGATCATGAATGGGTGGCGATATTCCGGGTTAGCGTTGGCCAAATGGCCAATAACCTGGCGGATGCGCTCCGCGTAAGGACGGCTAGCAGCCATGCGCATTTGTGCCTTGCGCATTTTACTGACCGCCACTTTTTCCATGGCGCTGGTAATCTTTTGCGTGCTTTTGATGCTCGCAATCTTACTGCGAATCTCTTTTGCGCCTGCCATGTAACACCTATCAGGTTAGCAAGCGGGAGCCTTGCGGCTCCCGCTGCGGCTTACCAGGTTTGGGTGGCCTTGAACTTCTCGATACCGGCTTTCATGCCAGCGTCGATTTCGTCATTGAAGTCACCCTTCACGTTGATCTTCGCCATCAATTCGGCGTGATCGCGGTTGAAGAAAGCAATCAGCGCTTGTTCGAAGCTGCCGATCTTGGCGATTTCAACGTCAGTCAGGAACCCACGCTCAGCGGCATACAGCGACAGCGCCATGTCAGCGATCGACATTGGTGCGTATTGCTTCTGCTTCATCAGCTCGGTAACGCGCTGACCATGCTCAAGTTGCTTACGGGTCGCTTCGTCCAGGTCAGAAGCGAACTGGGCGAATGCCGCCAGTTCACGGTACTGAGCCAGAGCGGTACGGATACCACCGGAGAGCTTCTTGATGATCTTGGTCTGAGCGGCACCACCCACACGGGATACCGAAACACCGGCGTTCACAGCAGGACGGATCCCGGAGTTGAACATGGCCGATTCCAGGAAGATCTGACCGTCGGTGATGGAAATCACGTTGGTCGGAACGAACGCGGAAACGTCGCCAGCCTGGGTTTCGATGATCGGCAGTGCGGTCAGGGAACCGGTTTTGCCGGTCACTGCGCCGTTGGTGAACTTCTCTACGTATTCTTCCGAAACGCGGGATGCGCGCTCCAGCAGACGGGAGTGGAGATAGAACACGTCGCCTGGGTAAGCTTCACGGCCTGGTGGACGGCGCAGCAGCAGGGAAATCTGGCGGTAAGCCACTGCTTGCTTGGACAGATCGTCATAAACGATCAGCGCGTCTTCACCGCGGTCGCGGAAGAATTCACCCATGGTGCAACCGGAGTACGGTGCCAGGAATTGCAGTGCTGCAGATTCCGAAGCGCTCGCTGCCACGACGATGGTGTTAGCCAGTGCGCCGTTTTCTTCCAGCTTGCGAACCACGTTGGCGATGGTCGATTGTTTCTGACCGATCGCTACGTAGACGCAGAAAATGCCGCTGTTTTTCTGGTTGATGATCGCGTCGATCGCCAGAGCGGTTTTACCGATCTGACGGTCACCGATGATCAGCTCACGCTGGCCACGGCCGACAGGGATCATGGCATCGACAGCCTTGTAGCCAGTCTGTACAGGCTGGTCTACCGACTTACGCCAGATCACGCCTGGAGCAACTTTCTCGACCGCGTCGGTCTCGGTGTTGTTCAGCGGACCTTTGCCGTCAACTGGGTTACCCAGTGCGTCGACTACGCGACCCAGCAGTTCCTTACCAACCGGAACTTCGAGGATGCGGCCGGTGCACTTGGCGCTCATGCCTTCAGCCAGAGTCTGGTATGCGCCCAATACAACGGCACCTACAGAGTCTTGCTCCAGGTTGAGGGCCATACCGAAGACGCCGCCCGGAAACTCGATCATCTCGCCGTACATTACGTCGGCCAGACCGTGAATCCGCACGATACCGTCAGATACGCTGACGACAGTGCCTTCGTTACGGGCTTGGGAGGTCACATCGAGCTTGTCGATGCGGCCCTTGATAATTTCACTTATTTCGGAAGGATTGAGTTGCTGCATTGCTCTGCTGCCCCTTCAAACTCAAGATTTCAATGCTTCGGCAAGGCTCGCGAGTTTGCCGCGAACCGAGCCATCGATAACCAGGTCGCCGGCGCGGATGACAATGCCCCCAATAAGGGATTTGTCTTCCTCGACTTGCAGGCGCACTTCCCGGTTGAGTCGTGCACTGAGAACCTTGGCGAGTTTGTCTTGCTGTTCTTGGTTCAATGCAAAAGCACTGGTCACTTCAACGTCTACCGACTTCTCTTGTTCGGCCTTGTACAGGTCGAACAGAGCGGATATCTCCGGCAACAGCGGGAGACGGTCGTTTTCGGCAACGACGTTGATGAAGTTCTGTGCCTTGGCATCAAACTTGTCGCCGCACACGTCAATAAACGTGGCGGCCTTGTCTGCGCTCGTCAGTCGCGGGGCCTTGAGCACGCGCTGCATGGTGTCGTCTTGCGACACTGCTGCAGCCAGGCCGAGCATGGCTGACCAAGAGGCCAGTTGCTGGTGGGCCTGGGCGTGCTCGAAGGCTGCCTTAGCGTAAGGTCGGGCCAACGTGGTCAATTCTGCCATGATCGCCCTCGCTTAAATTTCAGCAGCCAGTTTGTTTACCAGCTCCGCGTGCGCGTTTTGATCGATTGTGGCACCCAGGATCTTCTCGGCGCCGCCAACGGCCAGTGCACCCAGTTGGGCACGCAGCGCGTCTTTGACACTGTTCAGTTCCTGCTCGATCTCGGCCTGAGCCTGAACCTTCACACGGTCAGCGTCGATACGGGCTTTTTCAACAGCCTCTTCAACAATCTGGTTACCGCGTTTCTTGGCTTGCTCAATGATTTCAGCTGCCTGAGCCTTAGCTTCGCGCAGTTGTTGACCCGCTTTATCTTGGGCCAACTCCAGGTCGCGAGCTGCTCGGGCGGCAGCGTCCAGTCCATCCGCGATCTTCTTCTGACGTTCGTGCAAAGCCGCGATGACCGGAGGCCACACGAACTTCATGCAAAACAGTACAAAAATGAAGAACGCAACGGACTGGCCAATCAGGGTTGCATTAATGTTCACGCCAACACCTCGCTCGTTCGTTGCACATCAAACCAATCACTCGAAGGTTCGAGTGATTAGCCAGCGAGTTGACCAACGAATGGGTTCGCGAAGGTGAAGAACAGAGCGATACCAACACCGATCATGGTTACGGCGTCGAGCAGACCGGCAACGATGAACATTTTAACTTGCAGCATTGGAACCATTTCTGGCTGACGCGCTGCGCCTTCCAGGAACTTGCCGCCCAACAGGCCGAAACCAATTGCGGTACCCAGTGCGCCCAGGCCGATCAACAGTGCAACAGCGATAGCGGTTAGACCAACTACAGTTTCCATCTTTCCTCCCGACTTTTACGTCGTATGGTTTAGGTTTTTTAGATTTTAAAGCGGTAAAACAAATCGTTTCATAGCCCTGTTCGGGCCCCCACCCGTTTGACCGGGTGGGACATCAGACTAGTCGAGACTGGCCTTAATGGTTCTCTTCGTGCGCCATCGAAAGGTAAACGATGGTCAGCATCATGAAGATAAACGCCTGCAGGGTGATGATCAGGATGTGGAACACAGCCCACGCCCACTGCAGAACTACGCCCAGGCCGCTAAGCCAGAGCAGACCGCTGCCGAACATCACAGCAATCAGAATGAAGACCAGCTCGCCGGCGTACATGTTGCCGAACAGACGCAGTGCCAGGGAGATTGGCTTGGCTACCAGCGTCACGAACTCCAGCAGGAAGTTCACCGGAATCAGCAGGGCCTGAACGAAGATGTTCTTGCTGCCGAACGGGTGCAGGGTCAGCTCGCCGACAAAGCCGCCGATGCCCTTGACCTTGATGCTGTAGAAAATGATCAACGCGAACACCGACAGGGCCATGCCCAGGGTAGCGTTCGGGTCAGTGGTCGATACGGCACGGAACGGAATGTGCGCATCACCAGTGATCAGGATGGCCAGCTGAGGAATCCAGTCGACCGGGATCAGGTCGACGGCGTTCATCAGGAAGACCCAGACGAAGATGGTCAGTGCCAGCGGTGCAATCACCGGGCTACGGCCATGGAAGCTGTCTTTCACGCTGCCATCGACGAATTCGACCAATACTTCAACGAAGTTCTGCAAAGCACCAGGCTGACCGGAAGTCGCTTTCTTTGCCGCCATGCGGAAAAGAAGAACGAAGATCAGACCCAAAGCGACCGACCAGCCGAGGGTATCGACGTGGAAAGCCCAGAAGCCCATTTCTTTGGCTTCTGCTGCGGTGTGGGCAAAACCCCACCCGCCGGTTGGGTGCTGACCGAAGGTCAGGTTCTGCAAGTGGTGCTGGATATAGCCCGAAGCGGTTGTTTCTGCCATGGTTGCCTCAAACGCCCTAAGGTCTCGAAAGTCTTGTTCTCATCAGCAGGGGCGCGAACCAGCTGACCAGTTGGGTCAACACGAAGACGCCGAATACAGCTAGCGGCGCCAATGGCTTCACACCTGCAAACGTCAATGCAAAAAGCACTGCCGTCAAAATCAGTTTGCCCGCCTCGCCGGCATAAAAAGACCGGACGATGGCTTGAGCTGCTCGGGCGCCGGAAAACCGAAATGCCCTGTGAGCGAAATAAACATTGGGTAGCAAGGCTATCAGGCCTCCGCAGAGTCCTGAGTACCCGGCAACGACTCCGTGCCATTGCCACAGCGCCAAAGCGGCGATCAGCAACACGACAAACTGAGCCATCAACACCGGAAAAACTGCCAGGCGATGGAACGGCAAGCGGTTTGGCGTGCGGGTTTCCATCACTAATACTCCCCAATGGTCGGCTGCCAGAATTCAATAACTTGGCATAATTTGTGCCGACAAAATGCGCGCAGAGTATAGGGGCGGTTCTGCCCCTATTCAACTGTCAGGTAGTGATTTCCGACTGCACGCTACATGAGGAAATGTTTCAGCGAATGTGTGCGAGCACACCCTGAAGCTCATCAAGGGAGTTGTAACCAATTACCAACTGCCCTTTCCCCTTCTTTCCGTGTCGGATCTGCACCGCAGAGCCTAGGCGCTCAGCCAGACGCTGCTCGAGTCGGGCGATATCCGGGTCCGGTTTTACCGGTTCGGCAGGCTCCTGTTTGCCACTCAACCACTGGCGAACCAGTGCCTCAGTCTGGCGCACAGTCAGCCCCCGTGCGACAACATGTCGCGCCCCTTCAACCTGTTGATTCTCCGGCAAACCAAGCAAAGCACGGGCATGACCCATTTCCAGGTCACCGTGCGACAGCATGGTCTTGATAACTTCCGGCAATGCGATCAAGCGTAGCAGGTTGGCCACAGTCACGCGGGATTTGCCCACCGCTTCGGCCACTTGTTGCTGAGTCAGCTGGAATTCCTGCTGCAAACGCTGCAGGGCCACCGCTTCTTCGATCGGATTGAGGTCTTCGCGCTGGATGTTCTCGATCAGCGCCATGGCGATGGCGGTTTCATCCGGCACATCGCGCACCATCGCCGGGATGGTTTCCTGGCCAGCCTGCTGGCTGGCACGCCAGCGACGTTCGCCGGCGATGATTTCGAAGCGGCCGCTGCCGATCGGGCGAACCACAATCGGCTGCATCACGCCCTGGGCCTTGATCGATTGCGCCAGTTCTTCCAGCGCCTGCGGGTCCATGTCCCGACGCGGCTGGTACTTGCCGCGCTGGATCAGGTCCAGGGGCAAATGCTGCAGCTCACGCTGATCGGCTTGTACAGCCTGCTCTTCCAGCGAGCTGACGGTCGGACCGCTCAGCAGTGCATCCAGTCCACGTCCGAGACCTCGTTTCTTGACGGCCATGGGGATTCCTTAAGTTGCCTGAGCTGCGGCAGTGCGTGAGTTTTTGCGCTGACGGCGAACCATCTCGCCGGCAAGTGCCAGATAGGCAATGGCGCCCCGCGAAGTCTTGTCGTAAGCCAGCGCCGGCATGCCATAGCTTGGCGCTTCGGCCAGGCGGATGTTACGCGGGATAACCGTGTCGTAGAGCTGCTCGCCGAAGTGTTCTTTCAACTGCGCCGACACGTCGTTCATCAGGCTCAGGCGCGGGTCATACATCGTGCGCAACAGGCCTTCGACTTTCAGGTTCGGGTTCAGCAGTTCTGCGATGCGCTTGATGTTATCCACAAGGTCGCTCAAGCCTTCGAGCGCAAAGTACTCGCACTGCATGGGGATAATTACCCCGTCAGCCGCGACCAAAGCGTTCAGCGTGAGCATCGACAGCGACGGCGGGCAGTCGATCAAAATGTAATCGTAGTTTTCACGGATCGGCGCCAGCGCGCTGCGCAGGCGGCTTTCCTTCATCTGCATTTCCAGCAGAACCACTTCGGCCGCGGTCAGGTCGCGGTTGGCCGGCAACAGCTGGTAACCACCGTGCTCGGAGAAGTGCATGGCCTGGGCCAGATCGCATTCGCCGATCAGCAAGTCGTAGACCGAGTTTTCCAGGCCGTGTTTATCCACACCGCTACCCATGGTGGCGTTGCCCTGTGGATCGAGATCGATCAACAGCACCCGGCGCTTGGTAGCAACCAGGGAAGCTGCGAGGTTGATGCAGGTGGTGGTTTTACCCACACCACCCTTTTGGTTCGCTATCGCGAATACCTTAGCCATTCTTGCTTGTGTTCCCAATCATGCCGTGCGGCGCAGTATCAGCAGATGGCGTTGGCCTTGGCAACCAGGTACAGCCAGGGCGTGTTCGCTATCGAGGTGGAAGTCTGCCGGCAATGCTACCAGCTCATCGGCCGGATGAACGCCCTTCATTGCCAGCCAACGTGTATCGGCATCGCCAAGGTGGCGCGTCCAGTTGCTGAAGTTCTCCATGCTGCTGAACGCCCGGGAAATGATCCCGTTGAAAGGCTGTGCAGGCTGGAAGGCTTCGACGCGACTGTGGATAACTTGCAGGTTATCCAGTTTGAGTTCGAGTTTGACCTGGGTCAGGAAGCGGGTTTTCTTGCCGTTGCTGTCCAGGCAGGTCACTTGGGACTCTGGAAACAGGATGGCAAGTGGAATGCCCGGCATGCCGCCGCCACTGCCAACGTCCAGCCAGCGACCGTTTTCGATGAACGACATCACGCTCAGACTATCGAGCAGGTGACGCGAGACCATTTCGTCCGGATCGCGCACGGCGGTCAGGTTGTAGGCCTTGTTCCATTTGATCAACAGGGCCAGATAACCCAACAACTGCGCGTGCTGGGTTTCGGTCAATGTGACACCGAGCTGGCGAGCACCTGTGGATAACTCTTCGGCGTGTTGCGAGGTGACCAACGAACTCAAGCGCTTTGCTCCAACTGACGGCCAGCGCCGCGTTTTTTCAAATGAATCATCAACAGCGAAATGGCTGCCGGTGTAACACCCGGAATGCGTGACGCCTGGCCCAGTGTTTCTGGACGGGTCGCACCGAGCTTGCTCTGGATCTCTTTGGAGAGACCGGAAATGTTCGTGTAATCGATATCCACAGGCAGTTTCGTGTCTTCGCTCGCCCGCAGACGTGCGATTTCATCTTGCTGACGATCGATATAACCGGCGTATTTGGTCTTGATTTCGACCTGCTCGGCGACTTGTGGATCTTCTGCGCCCCCGCCAGTCACGGCGATCAGACCAGCGTAGTCGATTTCCGGACGGCTCAAGAGGTTGAGCAGGTTGTATTCGTGAGTCAGCGGCGTGCCGAATTTTTCGGATATCGCATCGCCCTGCTCGGTGCCCGGGCGAACCCAGGTACTTTTCAGGCGCTGCTCTTCCAGCACGATGCTTTCGCGTTTGGTGCAGAACGCCGCCCAACGCGCGTCATCCACCAGACCCAGCTCGCGACCTTTTTCGGTCAGGCGCAGGTCCGCGTTGTCTTCACGCAAGATCAGACGGTACTCGGCGCGGGATGTGAACATCCGGTACGGCTCTTGAGTTCCAAGGGTAATCAGGTCGTCAACCAACACACCGATGTAAGCCTCGTCGCGACGCGGGCACCAGGCGTCTCTGCCTTGCGCACGCAGTGCAGCGTTGGCCCCGGCCAGCAAACCCTGGGCGCCGGCTTCTTCGTATCCGGTGGTGCCATTGATTTGCCCGGCAAAAAACAGACCGCCGATGACTTTGGTTTCCAGGCTGTACTTCAGGTCACGCGGGTCGAAGTAGTCGTACTCGATGGCGTAGCCCGGACGCACGATGTGCGCGTTTTCCATGCCGCGAATCGATTGCACGATCTGCAATTGCACGTCGAACGGCAGGGATGTGGATATCCCGTTCGGGTACAGCTCGTGAGTGGTCAAACCTTCCGGTTCGATGAAGACCTGGTGGCTTTCCTTGTCGGCAAAGCGGTGGATCTTGTCTTCGATCGACGGGCAGTAACGCGGGCCGATACCTTCGATCAACCCTGCATCGGAATACATCGGCGAACGGTCGAGGTTCGCTGCGATGATTTCGTGGGTCCGGGCGTTGGTGTGGGTAATCCAGCAGCTGACCTGTTTTGGATGCTGCTCTTTGGAACCCATGAACGACATCACCGGGATCGGCGTATCACCTGCTTGCTCGGTCATCACCGAGAAATCCACAGACCGACCGTCGATACGCGGCGGAGTACCGGTTTTCAATCGGCCAACACGCAGTGGCAATTCGCGCAGACGGCGAGCCAGGGCGATCGACGGCGGATCACCGGCACGACCACCGGAATAATTCTGCATTCCGATGTGGATAAGTCCACCGAGGAAGGTGCCAGTGGTCAACACCACGGAGTCGGCGAAGAAACGCAGGCCCATTTGGGTGACAACACCGCGCACTTGTTCCTGTTCAACGATCAGGTCATCAGCGGCTTGTTGAAATATCCACAGGTTCGGCTGGTTTTCCAATGCTTCGCGGACAGCGGCCTTGTACAGAACCCGGTCTGCCTGGGCGCGGGTTGCACGCACGGCCGG
This sequence comes from Pseudomonas sp. PDM01, assembly GCF_014852325.1. Classification (NCBI taxonomy): domain Bacteria; kingdom Pseudomonadati; phylum Pseudomonadota; class Gammaproteobacteria; order Pseudomonadales; family Pseudomonadaceae; genus Pseudomonas; species Pseudomonas sp. PDM01. The sequence continues at coordinate 115,940 of NZ_JACVBK010000002.1, read as the reverse complement.
GCCTTTGCGGCTGTTCAACACGCGAAACTGAATGCCGCCTTTATCGGTAGCCATGGCCATCGCGCCGCCGAGGGCATCGATTTCTTTTACCAAGTGGCTTTTGCCGATCCCGCCGATGGCCGGGTTGCAACTCATGGCACCGAGGGTTTCCACGTTATGCGTCAGCAACAGGGTTTTTGCCCCCATACGTGCTGAGGCCAGTGCTGCCTCGGTACCGGCATGACCGCCGCCGATGACGATCACTTCAAAACGGGAAGGGAAATCCACCACGCACCTCGTGCCTGCTTAAGTAGGTAATTCAGGAATAGTTTGAGCTCAGGTTTTTGGACCTGGTCGACAAGTATAGGGACTTCGCCCTTCCTAAAGAACCCTTTGCACAAAATTTAACCAGCTGTGGAGAAGTCGGGTTATAGAAATTAAAAAGAAAGAAATTTATTAAATCTTTGTTTTTATGTTTATTTCTACTGAGCACCATTTCTGTGGATAGATTCGTACAGCCCTTTGTTTTCAATATGTACAGAGAATCAAAACCCTGTGGTCATGTGCCAATGAGGCCCTTGGATAACCGGTGTAAGCCTGTGGATGAAAGGGGGGGTTATCCACAGAGGCGGTTATCTTCAGTTTTGAGGCCCTGTTATCAACTGCCCTTAGCGGCAGTTATTCACAGGGCTTAATCCACAGAAAAGCGCCGATTGATCAAATCCCGGGCGCAGAAAATCCGCCCGGGCAGAAAGAATCTGCTCGGCACTGGAGGCAATTCAGGAAAAGGGGTGAGAACAGACAGGCGCGAATGGCCTGTCTGTGGACAACGAAAGGGCTATTTGCCGATACAGAAACTGGAAAAGATCCGTCCCAGCAGGTCATCGGAGCTGAATGCACCGGTGATCTCGCCCAAGGCATGTTGAGCCTGGCGCAAATCTTCGGCCAGTAGCTCACCGGCACCCGCCAGAGTCAGCTGCGCACGGCCGTGCTCGAGGGATGCACTGGCATGACGCAACGCCTCAAGGTGACGCCTGCGAGCACTGAAGCTGCTTTCCGACGTCTGTTCATAACCCATGCAGGCCTTGAGATGATCACGCAGCAGTTCCAGGCCTTCGCCGGCCGACTTGGCACTCAGGCTGATGGTCACATGGCCATCCTCACTGACTTCCAGGGCAATCGCTTCGCCCGTGAGGTCGGCTTTGTTACGGATCAACGTGACTTTTGCCGGATCCGGGCGGGTTTCCAGGAACTCTGGCCACAACGCAAACGGATCAAGCGCTTCCGGTGCGGTGGCATCGACCACCAACAGCACTCGATCAGCTTCGATAATGGCTTTCAAAGCCCGTTCAACACCGATTTTTTCCACATGGTCATCGGTATCTCGCAGACCAGCGGTATCTACCACGTGAAGCGGCATGCCATCGATGTGGATATGTTCGCGCAAAATGTCACGGGTGGTGCCGGCAATCTCGGTCACGATCGCTGCTTCACGACCCGCCAGTGCGTTGAGCAAACTGGATTTACCGGCATTTGGCCGACCGGCAATCACCACCGTCATGCCGTCACGCAGCAACGCACCCTGCCCGGCTTCGCGCAGCACGGTGGATAACTCGTCCCTGACTTTGTCGAGCATGCTCAGTACATGGCCATCGGCAAGGAAGTCGATTTCTTCTTCCGGGAAGTCGATGGCCGCTTCTACGTAAATCCGCAGGCCGATCAGTTGCTCGGTGAGGTTATGCACACGATCGGAAAATGCCCCCTGCAAGGAGCGCAATGCATTGCGGGCGGCCTGTGCAGAACTGGCCTCGATCAAGTCGGCGATTGCTTCGGCCTGTGCCAGGTCTAGTTTGTCATTGAGGAACGCACGCTCGCTGAATTCACCTGGTCGTGCCAGACGGCACCCCAGTTCAAGGCATCGCTTGAGCAGCATGTCGAGAACAATCGGGCCGCCATGGCCCTGGAGTTCCAGCACGTCTTCGCCGGTGAACGAGTTCGGGCCCGGAAAATACAAGGCAATGCCCTGGTCCAGCACCTCTTCGTTTTGATCGAAAAACGGGCCGTAGTGGGCGAATCGCGGCTTGAGTTCACGACCGCTGAAGGCCTTGGCCGCAACGCTCGCCAGCGGCCCGGAAATACGGACGATGCCTACGCCGCCACGACCTTGAGCGGTGGCGACGGCGGCGATGGTTTCACGAGGAGCGCTCATAAACCGGTATCCAGACAAAAGTGACAGATAGCAAAACGCCCCACTAGGGGGCGTTTTGAGTGGTTATCCACAGTGTAAATCAGGCAGCTGCTTTAGTAGCCGCTTCGATTTTACGAGTGATGTACCACTGTTGGGCGATGGACAGGCAGTTGTTCACTACCCAGTACAGCACCAGACCAGCCGGGAACCACAGGAAGAAGAAGGTGAAGATGATTGGCATCAGCTTCATCACCTTGGCCTGCATCGGATCCGGAGGAGTCGGGTTCAACTGCTGCTGGATGAACATGGTTGCACCCATGATGATCGGCAGAATGAAGAACGGATCCTTGATCGACAGGTCAGTAATCCACAGCATGAACGGCGCTTGGCGCATTTCAACGCTTTCCAGCAGAACCCAGTACAGCGAGAGGAAAACCGGCATCTGCACGAGGATTGGCAAGCAACCACCCAGCGGATTGATCTTCTCTTTCTTGTACAGCTCCATCATGGCTTGCGACATTTTCTGCCGGTCATCGCCATGTTGCTCTTTCAGCGCGGCCAGTTTCGGTGCCACTGCGCGCATGCGGGCCATGGATTTGTAGCTGGCTGCCGACAGCGGGAAGAAAATCCCTTTGATCAGCATGGTCAGGAAGATGATCGACCAGCCCCAGTTACCGACCAGCGCGTGGATGTGTTGCAGCAGCCAGAAGATTGGCTGGGCAATGAACCACAGAATGCCGTAGTCGACGGTCAGTTCCAGACCTGGGGACAACTCTTTCAGCACAGCCTGGCTTTTCGGACCGGCGTACAGAACAGCGCTGGTTTCGGCTTTCGCACCTGGCGCAACAGTCATTGCCGGGGCGGTGTAGCCGATGATGTAGTTGCCTTTGCTGTCTTTACGGGTCTGGACGACGTTGTTTTCGCCCTTCGCCGGAATCCATGCGGTCACGAAGTAGTGTTGCAACCAGGCAACCCAACCACCGTTCACGGTTTCTTTCAGCTGAGCCTTGTCCATGTCCTTCATCGACACTTTCTTGTACGGCTCGTTACTTGTCCACAGGGCGGCGCCCAGGTAAGTCGCGGTGCCGGTGGCAGTGCTGGAAGAAGGATCGGAGCTGGCGTCGCGCTTCAGTTGGGCGAACATCGCACCGGACCAAGGCTTGGCGCTTTCGTTGTCGATCACGTAGGAAACGGTTACGTCGTACAGGCCACGTTTCAGTGTGAAACGCTTGATGTAGTTGACGCCGTCCTTGCTGAACTTCAGGTCTACGACCAATTGGTCCTGACCGTCAGCCAGTTGGTAGATCTTCTTCTCGGAGGAGTAAACCGGACGACCGGCAGGACTTGCGTCCGGACCATCGGTACCGATCAAACCGCTTTGAGCCAGATAAGTCCGCTCGTTGCCGTTATCGAACAACTGGAATGGAATTTCCGGATGGTCCTGGCGACGTGGATACAGCGGCAGCGTCAACTGTGCAACATCGCCACCTTGTGGATCGATAGCCAGGTTGAGCACATCCGTTTTGATCTGGATGAGGTCTTTGCTTGCAGCTACTGGTGTTTCAGCAGGTGCAGTGGCACTGGTATCGCTTGCGGCGCGCGGAATGTCGTCACTGACAGAAGCATTATTGCCAGTCGCCGTATCCGGTAGGCCCGGTGCGGAAGTACTGGAAGCAACATTCTGAGTCGGCAGGGCAGCCTGGCCATAGTCCTGGTTCCATTTAAGAACCATAACGTAGGACACGATTGCCAGGGCGACGATCAGGATCGTGCGTTTGATATCCATGATTACTCGGCCATCGAAGAAGAACGGGAGGTAGGGATAGGTGGAACCGGGTCATAACCACCGGGATTCCACGGATGACAGCGACCTAAACGACGAAAGGTCAGCCAGCCACCGCGCAGAAGGCCATGATTTTCTATGGCTTCTAACGCGTAGCAGGAACAACTGGGGTAGAAACGACAGTGACTGGCCATCAGAGGACTAATGGCATAGCGATAAAACTGGATCGGAACGAGTGCCAGTTTACGCATCGGGACTGTCTACCCCTACAGTTTCGGTTTTGACTGCTGGTACCGGCGTGCTGCGTGCCAGACGCTTCCAGAGTTTGCCGAAATGCTGAATCAATTCGGGGTTTTCTACGTCACCCAAACCTTTGCGCGCGACGATAACGATATCCCAGCCGACCAGTGAATCCTGGTTCAGACGGAACGATTCGCGCATCAGACGTTTGAGGCGATTGCGCTCGACGGAGAGCTTTACGCTCTTTTTCCCGATAACCAGCCCGAGACGGGGGTGATCAAGATCGTTGTTGCGCGCAAGGAGCAGGAGATTTTTCCCCGGAACCTTGCCGGTAGGGGAGTCAAAGACTGCCTTGAAATGCCGGGGAGTAAGCAGACGCTTTTCCCGACTGAAGTCCTGACTCACCTCCAGTGCCGGCTTATCAAACTGCCAGACGCGCACGACCTTTGGCGCGACGACGCGACAGAACGGCACGACCGTTCTTGGTAGCCATGCGAGCACGGAAACCGTGGGTACGAGCGCGTTTGATAGTGCTTGGTTGGAAAGTACGTTTCATTGTCGTGTTACCTGGTTCGTCCACAACGGGCCGGAATGGCCCCCGTTTTAAGAGACCGGGGATTCTAGAGAAAGCAAGCCTCTAGGTCAATTTCCAACCAACGTTTCCTTATAAATAGATCTCCAGACGTTTTGCTCGTCTTCACCTCCAGCCAAATATAAAAATAAAGAAGGAAAGTATTTAAAGCTTTTCTGTAAAGCTTATAAAAGCTAGGGCACCGATCATCTGTGGATAACTACCTTCAAGCCTTCTATCCCGTGATGTACAGAGAATGACAACTACGGTGGAAAACGGTGGTCAGCCTGTGCTGCGCTGTCGGATAAGCTGTGTGTGAAAGGGGCTGTTATCCACAGGCAGGTTATCCACCGAGTTTCGCCCCCACTTGTGCAACGACCTCAAGGGCGGTTATCCACAGAGCTTATGCACAGACCACTGGTCGTCTTTTTTACGTATAAAACGTTGATTCTTCTTGGTCAGTAACCCACCTACGTGTGGATAAGTCGGCGTCTGGTCGCTACAATGGCCGCTTGTTTTTGCCTCACCGGCTTTCAACTTAGGGGATATCCGTGTCAGTGGAACTTTGGCAGCAGTGCGTGGAGCTTTTGCGCGATGAGCTGCCTGCCCAACAATTCAACACTTGGATCCGTCCACTACAGGTCGAAGCCGAAGGCGACGAGTTGCGTGTCTACGCACCGAATCGTTTTGTTCTCGACTGGGTCAACGAAAAGTACCTGGGCCGCGTCCTTGAACTGCTGGATGAGCATGGCAACGGCATGGCGCCGGCGCTTTCCTTATTAATAGGCAGCAAACGCAGTTCGGCTCCACGGGCTGCCCCGAATGCGCCACTGGCTGCCGCCGCGTCTCAGGCACAGGCGGCTCAAGCGCCTGTCAGTGCTCCGGCACCTGCCCCGACGGCCACACCGACCAAGCGTTCGACCCAGAAAGTTGCCGAAGTCAGTGAAGAGCCATCGCGCGACAGCTTCGATCCGATGGCCGGCGCCAGTTCTCAACAGGCCCCGGTGCGTTCCGAGCAGCGCACGGTGCAGGTCGAAGGTGCGCTCAAGCACACCAGTTACCTGAACCGCACTTTCACCTTCGAGAACTTCGTCGAAGGTAAGTCCAACCAACTGGCCCGGGCTGCGGCCTGGCAGGTGGCGGACAACCCCAAGCACGGTTACAACCCGCTCTTCCTTTATGGCGGTGTTGGCTTGGGTAAAACTCACTTGATGCACGCTGTGGGTAACCATCTATTAAAGAAGAACCCGAATGCCAAGGTCGTGTACCTGCATTCGGAGCGTTTCGTGGCCGATATGGTCAAGGCTCTGCAACTGAACGCGATCAACGAGTTCAAGCGCTTCTACCGTTCGGTGGACGCATTGCTGATCGATGACATTCAGTTCTTCGCCCGCAAGGAACGTTCGCAGGAAGAGTTTTTCCACACCTTCAACGCCCTGCTCGAAGGTGGCCAGCAGGTCATTCTCACCAGTGACCGCTACCCTAAAGAAATCGAAGGCCTTGAAGAGCGCCTCAAATCCCGCTTCGGCTGGGGCCTGACGGTAGCCGTCGAGCCGCCGGAGCTGGAAACCCGTGTCGCGATCCTGATGAAAAAGGCCGACCAGGCCAAAGTCGATCTGCCCCACGACGCGGCGTTCTTCATCGCCCAGCGTATTCGCTCCAACGTCCGTGAGCTGGAAGGTGCGCTTAAACGCGTAATCGCCCACTCGCACTTCATGGGCCGCGATATCACCATCGAGCTGATTCGCGAATCCCTGAAAGATCTGTTGGCGCTGCAAGACAAACTGGTCTCTGTGGATAACATTCAGCGCACCGTCGCCGAGTACTACAAGATCAAGATTTCCGACCTGCTGTCCAAGCGTCGTTCACGCTCGGTCGCTCGTCCGCGTCAGGTTGCCATGGCGTTGTCCAAAGAGTTGACTAACCACAGCCTGCCGGAAATCGGCGATGTGTTTGGCGGACGCGACCACACGACTGTTTTGCACGCCTGCCGCAAGATCAACGAACTTAAGGAATCCGACGCGGACATCCGCGAGGACTACAAGAACCTGCTGCGTACTCTGACAACTTGATGAACACCAGCGCAGCTTATTAAGGCAAGGGACTAGACCATGCATTTCACCATTCAACGCGAAGCCCTGTTGAAACCCCTGCAACTGGTCGCAGGCGTCGTCGAGCGCCGACAGACCTTGCCGGTGCTCTCCAACGTGCTGCTGGTTGTCGAAGGCCAGCAACTGTCGCTGACCGGTACCGACCTGGAAGTCGAGCTGGTCGGTCGTGTACAACTCGAAGAGCCGGCTGACCCGGGTTCCATCACTGTGCCTGCGCGCAAGCTGATGGACATCTGCAAAAGCCTGCCGAACGACGCGCTGATCGACATCAAGGTCGACGAGCAGAAGCTGGTGGTGAAGGCTGGCCGTAGCCGCTTCACCCTGTCGACCCTGCCGGCGAACGATTTCCCGACCGTTGAAGAAGGCCCGGGTTCGCTGACTTGCAGCCTTGAGCAAAGCAAGCTGCGTCGTCTGATTGAACGCACCAGCTTTGCCATGGCCCAGCAGGACGTGCGTTATTACCTTAACGGCATGCTGCTGGAAGTCTCGGCCGGGATCATCCGGGCCGTGGCCACCGACGGTCACCGTCTGGCCATGTGCTCGATGCAGGCCGACATCGGTCAGCCGGATCGCCACCAGGTCATCGTGCCGCGCAAGGGTATCCTTGAGCTGGCGCGCCTGCTGACTGAGCCGGACGGCAATGTCAGCATCGTCCTGGGTCAGCATCACATCCGCGCCACCACGGGCGAGTTCACCTTCACCTCTAAACTGGTCGACGGTAAATTCCCGGACTATGAGCGTGTTCTGCCGAAGGGCGGCGACAAACTGGTGCTCGGCGATCGTCAGGCGTTGCGTGAAGCTTTCAGCCGTACCGCGATTCTGTCCAACGAGAAGTACCGCGGTATCCGTCTGCAACTGGCCAGCGGTCAGTTGAAGATCCAGGCCAACAACCCGGAGCAGGAAGAAGCGGAAGAAGAAGTGGGCGTTGAGTACAACGGCGGCAATCTGGAAATCGGCTTCAACGTGAGCTACTTGCTCGACGTGCTGGGCGTGATGACCACTGAGCAGGTTCGCCTGATCCTGTCCGACTCCAACAGCAGTGCGCTGGTGCAAGAGTCCGACAATGATGACTCGGCCTACGTTGTCATGCCGATGCGTCTGTAATCATGCTCAGCAGAAGCTAGATGTCATTAAGTCGCGTCTCGGTCACCGCGGTGCGCAATCTGCACCCGGTGACCTTCTCCCCCTCCCCCCGAATCAACATTCTTTACGGCGCCAACGGCAGCGGCAAAACCAGTGTTCTGGAAGCCATTCACCTGCTGGGGCTTGCCCGTTCGTTTCGTAGTACCCGCCTTTTGCCGGTTATTCAGTACGAGCAATTGGCCTGCACCGTATTCGGTCAGGTTGAGTTGGCTGAGGGCGGGCACAGCGCACTGGGGATATCACGGGACCGCCAAGGCGAGTTCCAGATCCGTATTGACGGGCAGAACGCGCGCAGTGCGGCACAGCTGGCGGAGATCCTGCCGCTGCAACTGATCAACCCTGATAGCTTCCGCCTGCTTGAAGGCGCACCGAAGATTCGCCGGCAGTTTCTCGACTGGGGCGTGTTCCACGTGGAACCGCGGTTCATGTCCACCTGGCAGCGCTTGCAGAAGGCCCTGCGCCAGAGAAACTCTTGGCTGCGGCATGGTACACTTGACGCCGTTTCGCAAGCGGTTTGGGACAGGGAACTGTGCCAGGCCAGCGCTGAAATTGATGAATACCGCCGTGCCTATATCAAAGCCTTGAAACCAGTCTTTGAACAGACCTTGAGCGAACTGGTTGAGCTTGAAGGTTTGACGCTCAGCTATTACCGAGGCTGGGACAAAGACCGCGAATTGAGTGCAGTGCTCGCTGGGTCCGTTCAGCGAGACCAGCAGATGGGTCATACCCAGGCCGGACCACAACGCGCTGATTTGCGCCTCAGATTGGGCGCACATAACGCCGCGGACATCTTGTCCCGCGGTCAGCAGAAGTTGGTGGTCTGTGCATTGCGGATTGCCCAAGGGCACCTGGTCAGCCAGGCCCGACGCGGCCAGTGTATTTATCTGGTGGATGACTTGCCGTCCGAACTGGACGAGCAGCACCGCCGCGCGCTTTGCCGCTTGTTGGAAGACTTACGCTGCCAGGTGTTTATCACCTGTGTAGATCACGAATTATTGAGGGAAGGCTGGCAGACGGAAACGCCAGTCGCTCTGTTCCACGTGGAACAGGGCCGTATCACCCAGACCCACGACCATCGGGAGTGAAGGCATTGAGCGAAGAAAATACGTACGACTCAACGAGCATTAAAGTGCTGAAAGGCCTGGATGCCGTACGCAAACGTCCCGGTATGTACATTGGTGACACCGACGATGGCAGCGGTCTGCACCACATGGTGTTCGAGGTGGTCGATAACTCGATCGACGAAGCTTTGGCCGGCCATTGCGACGACATCAGCATCATCATCCACCCGGACGAATCCATCACCGTTCGCGACAACGGTCGTGGCATCCCGGTAGACGTACACAAAGAAGAAGGCGTTTCGGCAGCCGAGGTCATCATGACCGTGCTGCACGCCGGCGGTAAGTTCGACGACAACTCCTACAAAGTATCCGGCGGTCTGCACGGTGTAGGTGTTTCGGTAGTGAACGCACTGTCCAAGGAACTGGTCCTGACCGTTCGCCGCAGCGGCAAGATCTGGGAACAGACTTACGTCCATGGCGTCCCGCAAGAGCCGATGAAAATCGTTGGTGAGAGCGAAACCACGGGCACCCAGATTCACTTCAAGCCATCGGCTGAAACCTTCAAGAACATCCACTTCAGCTGGGACATCCTGGCCAAGCGGATTCGTGAACTGTCCTTCCTCAACTCCGGTGTCGGCATCGTCCTCAAGGATGAGCGCAGCGGCAAGGAAGAGCTGTTCAAGTACGAAGGCGGCTTGCGTGCGTTCGTTGAATACCTGAACACCAACAAGACTGCGGTCAACCAGGTGTTCCACTTCAACATCCAGCGTGAAGACGGCATCGGCGTGGAAATCGCCCTGCAGTGGAACGACAGCTTCAACGAGAACCTGTTGTGCTTCACCAACAACATCCCGCAGCGTGATGGCGGTACTCACCTGGTGGGTTTCCGTTCCGCACTGACGCGTAACCTGAACACCTACATCGAAGCTGAAGGCCTGGCCAAGAAGCACAAGGTCGCCACCACCGGTGATGACGCCCGTGAAGGCTTGACCGCGATCATCTCGGTGAAGGTGCCGGATCCGAAGTTCAGCTCCCAGACCAAAGACAAGCTGGTTTCTTCCGAAGTGAAGACCGCGGTCGAACAGGAAATGGGCAAATACTTCTCCGACTTCCTGCTGGAAAACCCGAACGAAGCCAAACTGGTCGTCGGCAAGATGATCGACGCGGCACGTGCGCGTGAAGCAGCACGTAAGGCCCGTGAGATGACCCGCCGCAAAGGCGCGCTGGACATCGCCGGCCTGCCGGGCAAACTGGCTGACTGCCAGGAAAAAGACCCTGCCCTTTCCGAACTGTACCTCGTGGAAGGTGACTCTGCTGGCGGCTCCGCCAAGCAGGGGCGTAACCGTAAAACCCAGGCCATCCTGCCGTTGAAGGGCAAGATCCTCAACGTCGAGAAGGCGCGCTTCGACAAGATGATCTCTTCGCAAGAAGTAGGCACCTTGATCACCGCACTGGGCTGCGGTATCGGTCGCGACGAATACAACATCGACAAGCTGCGCTACCACAACATCATCATCATGACCGATGCTGACGTCGACGGTTCGCACATCCGTACGCTGCTGCTGACGTTCTTCTTCCGTCAGCTGCCAGAGCTGATCGAGCGTGGCTACATCTACATCGCTCAGCCACCGCTGTACAAGGTCAAGAAAGGCAAGCAAGAGCAATACATCAAAGACGACGACGCCATGGAAGAGTACATGACGCAGTCGGCCCTGGAAGATGCGAGCCTGCACCTGAACGAGGAAGCCCCGGGTATCTCCGGCGAAGCCCTTGAGCGTCTGGTGAACGACTTCCGTCTGGTGATGAAGACCCTCAAGCGTCTGTCGCGCCTGTACCCTCAGGAACTGACCGAGCACTTCATCTACCTGCCAGCGGTGAGCATGGAGCAACTGTCCGATCACGCAGCGATGCAGGATTGGCTGGCCAAGTATGAAGTCCGTCTGCGCACCGTCGAGAAGTCCGGCCTGGTCTACAAGGCCAGCCTGCGTGAAGACCGTGAGCGTAACGTCTGGCTGCCAGAGGTCGAGCTGATCTCCCACGGCCTGTCGAACTACGTCACGTTCAACCGCGACTTCTTCGGCAGCAACGATTACAGGACTGTCGTATCCCTGGGCGCTCAGCTGAGCACCCTGCTGGACGACGGCGCGTACATCCAGCGTGGCGAACGCAAGAAGCCGGTCACCGAGTTCAAGGAAGCCCTTGAATGGCTGATGGCTGAAAGCACCAAGCGTCACACCATCCAGCGATACAAAGGTCTGGGTGAGATGAACCCGGATCAGCTGTGGGAAACCACCATGGACCCAAGCCAGCGCCGGATGCTCAAAGTGACCATCGAAGACGCCATTGGCGCGGACCAGATCTTCAACACCCTGATGGGTGATGCGGTCGAACCTCGTCGTGACTTCATCGAAAGCAATGCCTTGGCGGTTTCTAACCTGGACTTCTGATCCAGCGGTTCTGCCAACAATAAAAAGGCCAGCGCATTGCGCTGGCCTTTTTTATTACGCTATTTCGCCCTTCAGCGGCGGTGCCAAATCGTATGGAACGCAGGCGTTTTGCCTCGGATCCTCACAGATAAGTCCTACATACGCTATCCCGAGTGCTCTTTATCCTACAGCCTCTTCGTCAAGTGTATGACTGACGGGAGCTATCATTTTTGGGATATCGAACAGGGAATGCAGTTATGCCAACACCCGCGTATTTAGTTATAAATGGAAATCGGCAAGGGATGATTACTGCCGGGACATTTACTCCGGAGTCGGTTGGTAACGTCTATCAGGAGGGGCACGAAGACCAAATCCTGGTCCAGGCATTCAGTCACCAAATTATCATTCCGAGAGATCCCCAATCGGGTCAGCCAACGGGCCAGCGTGTGCATAAGCCGCTGATGATCTCAAAGGTATTTGATAAATCATCACCGTTGATTTTTAACGCGTTAACGAGCGGAGAAGTGTTGAATAGCTGCCATATCGCTTGGTATCGGACTTCGTCGGCGGGGAAACAGGAACATTACTTCAGCATCGAGCTGGAAGACGCAGTGATCGTCGATGTGCAGACAAGAATGCCAAGCTGCCAGGATCCCAATATGGCCCACTTTACGCATCTCGAAGATGTGTATTTCACCTATCGAAAAATCACCTGGACTCACGAAGCCTGTGGTACTTCCGGTTCTGATGACTGGCGTGCTCCGATTATCAGCTAAGCCTCGCTGCTCAATTCGCAGGCATAAAAAAACCGGCTATATCAGCCGGTTTTTTTACGTCCGAAAAAAACTTATGCACCTTTTTCCATATTTTATGAGCTTAAGAAATATGTATATAAATCATAAGCCTACAAACTAAATACGTTACTTTTCAGCAAAACGGTACACAGGTTATCCACAGAATCTCAGACAGCCATCTGATCATTGGCAGCCGGTGCTTGCGGAGCGGGTGGGAGCGAGCCCATTTCCCGTTGCATCTGCTCGTTCCAGGCCTGAACCCGGTCATTGAGGTTGGCAATCGCGCGGGGGCCACTGCCTTCGGCGTACATCGGCTCGCCGATGATCACAGTGATGACGCCCTGCTTCTTGGCCCAACCGGTTTTCGGCCAGAATTTGCCGGCATTGTGCGCAATCGGCAGCACCGGAAGTTCGGCGTTGACGGCTAACGCCGTACCACCTCGTGAGAATTTTCCGATGGTGCCGTAAGGGACCCGCGTTCCTTCAGGGAATATCAGTACCCAGACGCCATCCTTCAGCAGTTCATCGCCCTGCTTCGCTACATGTTTGAGCGCGGCCTTCGGGTTGTCGCGATCGATGGCGATCGGCCGCAGCATGGCCATGGCCCAACCGAAGAACGGTACAAACAGCAATGAACGCTTCAGTACCTGGCTCAACGGCTCGAAATAGGCCGAGAGGAAGAACGTCTCCCAGGTGCTCTGGTGGTTCGACTGAATCACGCAGGGCTGGTCAGGCACGTTCTCGGCACCTTTCACTTCGTAGCTGATGCCCAGAAAGACTTTGCTCAGCCACAAGGCGCATCGGCACCAGTACACGTTGATAAAACGATAGCGCGCCTTGAACGGCAGAAAAGGCGCGATAAAAAAGCTCAGGCTGCACCAAAGCAAGGAGCTGGTGCCCAGCAGCAGGTAAAAGAGGAAGGTTCTGATGGCCTGCAATATCGACATGGCGACGTTTACCGTGCGGGCTCTGCCCGTCTATATAAAGCGCACTCCCGATCAATCCTTGGTCAGGAATCTCGAAAACGCTCTAATTGTGGATAAGTTCTGCGGCAATCGCCGCGAGATCGTCAAAAATCAAAGTGCCTACCGGTAGGGTTTTGCCCAAAGTCTTTTCGCCTTTCCCGGTCTTTACCAAAACTGGCTGAGAATCGACGGCTTTGGCGGCTTCCAGGTCACCAAGACTGTCGCCGACGAACCATAGATTAGTCAGCGATACGTTGTAATGCGTGGCGATGGTTTTCAGCATCCCGGGTTTTGGCTTGCGGCAATCGCAGCCTTCGTCCGGCCCGTGCGGGCAATAGACGATCAGCCCGACTTCACCGCCCTGCTCCGCGACCAACGAGCGCAAGCGCTCGTGCATGGCGTCCAGGGTGGCGAGGTCGTAATAGCCGCGAGCGATGCCGGACTGGTTGGTAGCGACTGCTACCGTCCAGCCGGCTTTGCTCAACTGCGCGATGGCTTCGATCGAACCGGGGAGCGGTTTCCACTCCTCCACCGACTTGATGTAAGCGTCGGAGTCGTAATTGATCACCCCGTCCCGATCGAGAATCAGCAGTTTCAAACAGTCTTACCCCAGCAACGAAATATCGGCGACGCCGAGGAACAAGCCACGCAGACGCGCCAGCAGCGCATAGCGGTTGGCACGGACCTTGGCATCTTCAGCGTTGACCATGACGGCTTCGAAGAAAGCATCCACAGGCTCGCGCAAGGCTGCCAGACGTGCCAGCGACTCGCTGTACTGACGCGCAGCTGCCATCGGTTGAACCGCCTGGTCTGCCTGTTGAATCGCCGAGTACAGGGAGAATTCGTTGGCGTTGTCGAAGTACTTGGCTTCAACGACTGTAGGAACAGAACCTTCGACCTTGCTCAGCAAGTTCGAAACGCGCTTGTTCACTGCAGCGAGGGCCGCCGCTTCAGGCAATTTGCGGAACGCTTCCACCGCTTGTACGCGCTGATCGAAGTCCAGCGCAGAACCTGGCTTCAGGGCACGAACCGACAGGTAAGTCGCCACGTCCACGCCTTCATCTTCGTAACGGGCACGCAGACGGTCGAACACGAATTCCAGTACCGAGTCGGCCAGGCCAGCAGCCTTGACCTTGGCGCCGAACGCATTCACGGCAAAGGCCACGGCGTCGTTCAGGTCGAGGTCGAGCTTCTTGTCGATCAGGATGCGCAATACGCCCAGCGCAGCACGGCGCAGGGCATACGGGTCTTTGCTACCGGTTGGCAGCATGCCGATCCCGAAGATGCCGACCAGCGTGTCGAGTTTGTCGGCGATGGCCACGGCCGCACCGGTCAGGGTGGTCGGCAGTTCAGCACCGGCACCGCGCGGCATGTATTGCTCGTTCAGCGCCAGCGCGACTTCTTCCGGCTCGCCATCGTTCAGGGCGTAGTAGTAACCGGCGACGCCTTGCATCTCCGGGAACTCACCGACCATCTCGGTCGCCAGGTCGCACTTGGACAGCAGGCCGGCACGGGAAGCCCATGCCGCGTTGCCGCCAATGCGTTGCGCGATGAACGCAGCAAGCTTGGAAACGCGCTCGGCCTTGTCGTAGACGCTGCCGAGTTTTTCCTGGAACACCACGTTTTGCAGGCGCAGGTTGAAGTCTTCGAGTTTCTGCTTCTTGTCTTGCTTGAAGAAGAACTCGGCGTCGGTCAGGCGTGGGCGAACCACTTTCTCGTTACCGGCGATGATTTGCTGCGGGTCTTTGCTTTCGATGTTGGCCACGGTAATGAAACGTGGCAGCAACTTGCCGTCGGCATCCAGCAGGCAGAAATACTTCTGGTTGTCCTGCATGGTGGTGATCAGCGCTTCTTGCGGCACGTCGAGGAAACGCTCTTCGAACGAGCACACCAGCGGCACCGGCCATTCAACCAGCGCGGTCACTTCGTCGAGCAGGGCTGGCGGAACGATCGCCGTGCCTTCCTGCATCGTCGCCAGTTCTTCGGTGCGCTTGCTGATAATCGCGCGACGCTCGTTGGCGTCGGCCAGAACGTAAGCGGCACGCAAGTCGGTCAGGTAGTTGGCCGGCGAGGTGATGCGTACGCTTTCCGGGTGATGGAAGCGGTGACCACGGGAGTCGCGACCGGCCTTCTGGGCGAGGATCGTGCAATCGATGACCTGGTCACCGAGCAGCATGACCAGCCATTGGGTCGGACGAACGAATTCTTCCTTGCGCGCACCCCAGCGCATGCGCTTCGGGATCGGCAGGTCATTCAGGGAGTCTTCGACGATGGTCGGCAGCAGGCTCGCGGTCGGCTTGCCGGCGATGCTCTGGCTGTAACGCAGTTTCGGACCGCTCTGATCGATTTCGCTCAGCTCGACGCCGCACTTCTTGGCGAAACCCAGTGCCGCTTGAGTCGGGTTTCCTTCGGCATCGAACGCCGCCTGACGTGGCGGGCCGTCGAGGTTGATGCTGCGATCCGGTTGCTGGGTAGCCAGCGCGGTGATCAGCACAGCCAGACGACGCGGCGCGGCGTAGACGGTTTTGGTCTCGTAGTTCAGGCCAGCGGCTTGCAGGCCTTTGTCGATACCGGCCAGGAATGCTTCGGCCAAGGTGTTCAGGGCCTTGGGTGGCAGTTCTTCGGTGCCCAGTTCAACCAGGAAATCTTGAGCACTCATTGTGCAGCCTCCAGCTTGGCCAGTACTTCGTCACGCAGGTCCGGGGTCGCCATCGGGAAGCCCAGCTTGGCGCGAGCCAGCAGGTAGGCTTGCGCAACGGAACGCGCCAGGGTGCGCACACGCAGGATGTATTGCTGACGCGCAGTCACCGAGATCGCCCGGCGCGCATCCAGCAGGTTGAAGGTATGGGACGCCTTCAACACCATTTCGTAGCTCGGCAACGGCAGCGGCTGGTCGAGTTCGATCAGGCGCTTGGCTTCGCTTTCGTAGAAGTCGAACAGTTCGAACAGTTTCTCGACGTTGGCGTGTTCGAAGTTGTAGGTCGATTGCTCCACTTCGTTCTGGTGGAACACGTCGCCGTAGGTCACTTTGCCGAACGGACCGTCAGCCCAGACCAGGTCATAGACCGAGTCCACGCCTTGCAGGTACATGGCCAGACGCTCGAGGCCGTAAGTGATCTCACCGGTCACCGGGTAGCACTCGATGCCGCCCGCCTGCTGGAAGTAAGTGAACTGCGTCACTTCCATGCCGTTGAGCCAGACTTCCCAGCCCAGACCCCAGGCGCCCAGGGTCGGCGATTCCCAGTTGTCTTCGACGAAGCGAATGTCGTGGACCAGCGGGTCCAGGCCGACATGCTTGAGGGAGCCCAGGTACAGTTCCTGGAAGTTGTCCGGGTTCGGCTTCAGAACCACCTGGAACTGATAGTAGTGCTGCAGACGGTTCGGGTTTTCGCCGTAGCGGCCGTCAGTCGGGCGACGACTGGGCTGCACATAAGCGGCGTTCCAGGTTTCCGGGCCGATGGCGCGCAGAAACGTGGCTGTGTGGAAAGTCCCGGCGCCTACTTCCATATCGTAGGGCTGAAGTACCACGCAACCTTGCTCGGCCCAGTATTGCTGGAGGGCGAGGATCAAGTCTTGGAAGGTACGCACGGCTGGCGTAGGCTGGCTCACGAAATTCACCTGTTTCTTGGGCTGCGATTTAAAGAGCGGGAGTATACCCGATTCATTGCTGCGCACGCCCCCTGGAGCCTTATGCCACGCTGCTTTTGGTGTTCCGAAGATCCGCTGTACATGGCTTATCACGACCAGGAGTGGGGCACGCCGCTACGCGATGCGCAGGGATTGTTCGAGTTGCTTTTGCTCGAAGGGTTCCAGGCCGGCCTTTCCTGGATCACCGTGTTGCGCAAACGCGAGCGATATCGAGAGGTGCTGTTCGGCTTCGATGTACAGCGCGTGGCGCAAATGAGCGACGCCGAAATCGATGAATTGATGCTCGATCCCGGGATCATCCGCAATCGCCTCAAACTCAACGCCGCCCGGCGCAATGCCCAGGCGTGGCTGGCGCTTGAAGACCCGGTCGAGTTTCTCTGGTCTTTCGTCGGCGGTAAGCCTGTGATCAATCATTTCAAGGATCGCACTGAAGTCCCGGCGGTCACGCCAGTCGCCGTGGAGATGAGCAAAGGCCTGAAAAAGGCCGGCTTCACCTTCGTCGGCCCGACCATTTGCTACGCGCTGATGCAGGCTTCGGGGATGGTCATGGATCACACCAAGGATTGCGATCGCTACGCGACCTTGTCGATCGGCGGTTAGAATAGCCGCCTCGCGCACAGCACAAGATCAGGAGTGACCTGTGGATAAGTTGAAAGGCGCCTTGCTGGTAGGCGCTCTGCGGCTGTTTGCCCTACTTCCCTGGCGAGCAGTGCAGACGGTTGGCTCGGCCATCGGCTGGGTAATGTGGAAAACCCCTAACCGTTCCCGCGACGTGGTGCGGATCAATCTGGCCAAGTGTTTTCCGGAGATGGACCCTGCCGAGCGCGAGCGTCTGGTCGGCCAGAGCCTGAAAGACATCGGCAAATCACTGACCGAAAGTGCCTGCGCGTGGATCTGGCCGGCGCAGCGTTCCATCGATCTGGTACGCGAAGTCGAAGGGCTCGACGTCTTGAAAGACGCCCTCGCCTCCGGCAAAGGTGTGGTCGGCATCACCAGCCACCTCGGCAACTGGGAAGTGTTGAACCACTTCTATTGCAGCCAGTGCAAACCGATCATTTTCTATCGTCCGCCGAAGCTCAAGGCTGTGGATGAATTGCTGCGCAAGCAGCGAGTGCAACTGGGTAACAGGGTCGCCGCCTCTACCAAGGAAGGCATCCTCAGCGTCATCAAGGAAGTGCGCAAAGGTGGTGCAGTGGGCATTCCCGCTGACCCGGAACCGGCCGAATCCGCCGGGATCTTCGTGCCGTTCTTCGCTACTCAGGCACTGACCAGCAAGTTTGTGCCGAACATGTTGGCAGGCGGCAAAGCGGTCGGCGTGTTCCTGCACGCCCTGCGGCTGCCGGACGGTTCGGGCTACAAAGTGATCCTCGAAGCGGCGCCAGAGGCCATGTACAGCACTGATACCGAGACGTCCTGCGCAGCCATGAGCAAGGTGGTCGAGCGTTATGTGCGGGCGTATCCGAGCCAGTACATGTGGAGCATGAAGCGCTTCAAGAAGCGGCCGCCGGGTGAAGAGCGCTGGTATTGAGTTGATTGGCATGATCTGTGGATAACTTGAACCTGTAGGAGCGAAGCTTGCTCGCGAAGAGGCCATTACATTCAACATTGATGTTGGATGTGATATCGCCTTCGCGAGCAAGCTTCGCTCCTACAAGTTATCCACAACTGTTCATAAAAAGGGCGCAGAAGATGTCCGAACACCGCAAATCGTTTCGCATCAAGATCAGTCACGAAAGCTTCGGCGAATGCCTTGGCCAGACCCGAAATCTCTCGACCACGGGCGTCTACGTCAAGCATCCGGGCTTGTCGGCGTTGCCCAAGGGGGCGGTGGTCTATGGTCAGGTACAGGATTTACCCACAGGCGCGCCGCGGGTTCGCATGGAAGTGGTGCTGGTAGACGCTGACGGTATCGGCCTGCGCTACCTCTGATCAGTGCGCCTGGCGCTCAAGTTTCTTCAGGAACACCGTCATCTCCTTCTCCGCCTGCTTGTCGCCGTGAGCACGAGCAGCTTCCAGACCCTGCTCCCACGCCTGACGCGCGGCCGGATAGTCCGCCAGCGCCAGATGAGCCTTGCCCAACAGCTTCCAGGCCGCTGAATACTTAGGGTCGAATTCGACGCAACGCTGGAAATGCTCGGCAGCCTTGGCGTTTTCCCCAAGATCCAGATAACCCTTGCCGAGGCCGAAGCGCAGCAATGAGTTATCCACACCCTTGGCGAGCATTTTTTCCAGGGATTCGATCATGGTGCACCTCGGTTTTTGGGGGAGCTTCGGAATCGCCTTCGCGGGCAAGCCTCGCTCCTACAGGTAACATGCATATCCCTGTAGGAGCGAGGCTTGCCCGCGAAGAGGCCTTCGGATCAGAAGAAGCTGAGCCCCACATGGAACAACTTCTCCACATCCCGAATATGCTTCTTGTCCACAAGGAACAGAATCACATGGTCGCCCGCCGCGATCACCGTGTCATCGTGGGCAATGATCACTTCTTCATCACGAATGATCGCGCCAATCGTGGTGCCCGGCGGCAAACCGATGTTCTCGATGGCCTTGCCAATCACTTTGCTCGACTTCGCATCGCCATGGGCAATCGCCTCGATGGCCTCCGCCGCACCACGGCGCAATGAATGCACGCTGACGATGTCGCCGCGCCGCACGTGGGCCAGCAAGGTGCCGATGGTCGCCAGTTGCGGGCTGATGGCGATGTCGATGTCGCCACCCTGGATCAAGTCGACGTAAGCCGGGTTGTTGATGATCGTCATCACCTTCTTCGCGCCCAGGCGCTTGGCCAGCAGCGACGACATGATGTTGGCTTCGTCATCGTTGGTCAGCGCCAGGAAGATGTCGGCGTCGGCGATGTTCTCTTCCATCAGCAAATCGCGGTCGGAGGCACTGCCCTGCAAGACCACGGTGCTGTCGAGGGTGTCCGAGAGATGGCGGCAGCGGGCCGGGTTCATCTCGATGATCTTCACCTGATAACGACTTTCGATGGCCTCGGCCAGACGCTCACCGATCTGCCCGCCCCCGGCGATGACGATGCGCTTGTAGCTCTCATCGAGGCGGCGCATTTCGCTCATCACTGCGCGAATATTCGCCTTGGCGGCGATGAAAAATACTTCGTCGTCCGCCTCGATCACCGTATCGCCCTGAGGCAGGATCGGCCGGTCACGGCGGAAAATTGCCGCTACGCGGGTTTCGACATTCGGCATGTGTTCACGCAACTGACGCAGTTGCTGACCCACCAGCGGTCCGCCGTAGTACGCCTTCACCGCGACCAGCTGCGCTTTGCCTTCGGCGAAATCGATCACCTGCAACGCACCCGGATGCTGGATCAGGCGCTTGATGTAGTTGGTGACCACTTGTTCCGGGCTGATCAGCACATCCACCGGAATCGCTTCGTTATCGAACAGCTCGGAGCGCGTGAGATACGCCGCTTCGCGGACGCGGGCGATTTTCGTCGGGGTGTGGAACAGGGTGTGGGCGACTTGGCAGGCGACCATGTTGGTTTCGTCACTGTTGGTCACCGCCACCAGCATGTCGGCATCGTCCGCGCCGGCCTGGCGCAGCACCGTCGGCAGCGAGCCGCGGCCTTGCACGGTGCGGATGTCCAGCCGGTCGCCGAGGTCGCGCAGGCGTTCGCCATCGGTGTCGACCACAGTGATGTCGTTGGCCTCGCTGGCCAAGTGTTCCGCCAGCGAACCGCCGACCTGCCCTGCGCCGAGGATGATGATTTTCATCCAGTCACTCCCTTAAAACCGGTTAACCGCGCGCGGCGGCGATCTTGATCAGCTTGGCGTAATAGAACCCGTCGTGGCCGCCTTCCTGTGCCAGCAGCTGGCGACCGTGGGGCTGCTTGATGCCGGCCGTGGTGGCGAGGTCCAGCTCACGGGCGCCCGGCGTGCGGGCGAGGAAGGCTTCGATGACTTCGGTGTTCTCGGTTGGTAACGTGGAACAGGTGGCGTAAAGCAGAATCCCGCCCACCTCCAGAGTTATCCACATGGCATCCAGCAACTCGCCTTGCAGCACTGCCAGCGCGGCGATGTCATCCGGTTGGCGAGTCAGCTTGATGTCCGGGTGACGACGGATCACGCCGGTGGCCGAGCATGGCGCATCGAGCAGGATGCGTTGGAACGGTTTGCCATCCCACCAGGTGGCCGTGTCGCGGCCGTCGGCGGCGATCAGTTCGGCGCTCAGGCCCAGGCGTGCGAGGTTTTCTCGCACACGCACCAGACGCTTGGCTTCCAGATCCACGGCGACGACGCCCGCGAGTGCGGGTTCGGCTTCGAGGATGTGGCAGGTCTTGCCGCCCGGTGCGCAGCAGGCGTCGAGTACTCGCTGGCCCGGCGCCAGGTCGAGCAGGTCGGCGGCCAGTTGCGCCGCTTCGTCCTGCACGCTGATCCAGCCTTCGGCGAAGCCCGGCAGGCTGCGTACGTCGGCGGCGGCGTCGAGAATGATGCCGTCCCGGCTGTAAACGCACGCCGTGGCGGCGATGCCCGCTTCGGTCAGCAGACCCAAGTACGCATCGCGAGTGTGATGGCGACGGTTGACCCGCAAAATCATCGGCGGATGCGCGTTGTTTGCCGCGCAAATGGCTTCCCACTGCTCAGGCCAAAACGCTTTCAGGGATTTTTGCAGCCAGCGTGGGTGGGCGGTGCGCACCACCGGGTCGTGTTCCAGCTCGGCCAGCAGCGCTTCGCTTTCACGTTGGGCGCGGCGCAACACGGCGTTGAGCAAGGCTTTGGCCCACGGCTTCTTCAGCTTGTCGGCGCAACCGACGGTTTCGCCGATGGCGGCATGCGCCGGGACGCGGGTGTAAAGCAGTTGATAGAGACCGACCAGCAGCAACGCCTCGACATCGGCGTCGGCAGCCTTGAACGGCTTCTGCAGCAACTTGGCCGCGAGCGCCGACAAACGCGGCTGCCAGCGCGCGGTGCCGAACGCCAGGTCCTGGGTGAAGCCGCGATCGCGGTCTTCGACCTTGTCCATTTGTGTCGGCAGCGAACTGTTGAGTGAGGCTTTTCCGTTGAGAACTGCAGCAAGTGCCTTGGCGGCGGCCAGACGTGGATTCATTGAGCGTCCGCCGTTTGACCGAGCACGGTGCCGACGGCGAATTTCTCACGACGGCTGTTGAACAAATCGCTGAAGTTCAGCGCCTTGCCGCCGGGCAATTGCAGGCGGGTCAGGCACAGAGCCTGCTCACCGCAGGCGACGATCAGACCGTCTTTGCTGGCGCTGAGGATTTCACCTGGTGCGCCCTTGCCTTCGGCGAGGCTCGCGGCCAGCACTTTCAGCGCTTCGCCATTCAACGTGCTGTGGGTGATCGGCCATGGATTGAAGGCGCGGACCAGACGTTCCAGCTCAATGGCCGGGCGGGTCCAGTCGATGCGCGCTTCGTCCTTGTTCAATTTGTGTGCGTAGGTGGCGAGGCTGTCGTCCTGCACTTCGCCTTCCAGAGTGCCGGCGGCGAGGCCGGCAATGGCTTGAATCACTGCCGGTGGGCCGAGTTCCGCCAGGCGGTCGTGGAGGCTGCCGCCGGTGTCTTCAGCGCTGATCGGCGTGGTGACCTTGAGCAGCATCGGCCCGGTGTCGAGGCCCAGTTCCATGCGCATGACGGTCACGCCGCTTTCGCTGTCGCCGGCTTCGACGGCGCGCTGGATCGGCGCCGCACCGCGCCAGCGTGGCAGCAACGACGCGTGGCTGTTGATGCAACCCAGGCGCGGAATATCCAGCACCACTTGCGGCAGGATCAGGCCGTAGGCGACCACCACCAGCAAATCCGGCTTCAGCGCGGCCAGTTCGGCTTGAGCGTCTTCGTTGCGCAGGGTTGGCGGTTGCAGCACCGGGATGTTGTTTTCCAGTGCCAACTGCTTGACCGGGCTCGGCATCAGCTTTTGCCCGCGACCCGCCGGACGGTCCGGTTGGGTGTAGACCGCGACGATCTCGTAAGGGCTGTCGAGCAGGGCCTTGAGGTGTTCGGCGGCGAATTCCGGGGTGCCGGCAAAGACGATGCGCAGTGGCTCAGTCATGGGAAGCTCTCATTTACAAAGCAGTCGCAAAAGAAAAAGGCTTGCCGCAGCAAGCCTTTGAAAGGAGGGCATCAAGCGTTCTGGCGATGGAGCTTTTCCAGTTTCTTCTTGATTCGGTCACGTTTGAGATTCGACAGGTAGTCGACGAACAATTTGCCGTTCAGGTGGTCGCATTCATGCTGGATGCACACGGCGAGCAGGCCTTCGGCGATCAGTTCGTAAGGCTGGCCGTCGCGGTCCAGGGCCTTGACCTTGACCTTCTGCGGGCGATCGACGTTTTCGTAGAAGCCCGGCACCGAGAGGCAGCCTTCCTGGTATTGCTCCATCTCGTCGGTCAGGGGCTCGAACTCGGGGTTGATGAACACCCGCGGTTCGGTGCGGTCTTCGGAGAGGTCCATCACGACGATACGTTTGTGCACGTTGACCTGGGTCGCGGCGAGGCCGATGCCTGGCGCTTCATACATTGTTTCAAACATATCATCGACCAACTGACGCACTTCGTCGTCCACTACGGCCACAGGTTTGGCGATAGTGCGCAGGCGCGAGTCGGGGAATTCGAGGATGTCTAAAATGGCCATAAGCTTGATTGCTGCACGTGTGAGGTAAAGTCGGGTCGATGGCCTGGCAGGTCCGAAGATGCAGGCTACCGTTGTGAAGCGTAGCTCCTTTTCTTTTAGGTAAAGAGTCGGGAGCGAGCCACGAGGGCTCTGGCGTTTCACGCGAACGCACATAATAAAGGGATTCACCGCATGAGGAAATCACTACTCGCCTTGCTCCTTCTGGCCTCGGCCGGTTTGGCGCATGGGCAAGTGCAACTCAAGGAAGGTTTTCCACAGCAATACACAGTGGCGGCGGGTGACACACTCTGGGACATCTCCGGGAAATTCCTCCGTGAGCCGTGGAAGTGGCCCGAGCTCTGGCAGGCCAATCCGCAGATCCAGAACCCCAATCTGATCTACCCCGGCGATTTGCTGTCGCTGGTCTACGTTGACGGTCAGCCGCGTCTGACCCTCAATCGCGGGGCTTCCCGGGGCACCATCAAGCTCTCGCCACGGGTGCACAGTTCGCCGGTGGCCGACGCCATCCCGAGCATTCCGTTGCAGTCGATCAACAGTTTTCTGCTGAGCAACCGCATCGTCGACAAGGTCGAGGATTTCGACAAGGCGCCTTACATCGTCGCCGGCGATGCCGAACGGGTGCTCAGCGGCACCGGCGACCGGATTTTCGCCCGCGGCCATTTCGATCCGATCCAGCCGGTCTACGGCATCTTCCGCCAAGGCAAGGTTTATACCGACCCCGAGAGCAAGGAGTTCCTGGGGATCAATGCCGACGACATCGGCGGTGGTGAAATCGTCGCTACCGAGGGTGATGTCGCGACGCTGGCACTGCAACGCACCACTCAGGAAGTTCGCCTCGGCGATCGCTTGTTCAGCGGCGAGGAACGATCGATCAACTCGACCTTCATGCCCAGTGCGCCAAAAAACCCGATCAACGGCCTGATCATTGACGTACCGCGCGGGGTTACCCAGATCGGCGCGATGGATGTCGTGACGCTGAACCGGGGCCAACGCGACGGTCTCGCCGAAGGCAACGTGTTGGTGGTGATGAAAACCGGCGAAACCGTGCGTGACCGGGTCTCCGGCCAGCCTCTGAAAATTCCCGATGAACGCGCCGGTTTGCTGATGGTGTTCCGCACCTACGACAAACTCAGTTACGGATTGGTGCTCACCGCATCGCGCTCCTTGGCAGTGATGGACAAGGTGCGAAATCCGTAAGCAGGCTCCACAAGTTACCAACAGAGTTATCCACAGCTTATTCCCGTTTGAACGGGGCTCATAACGATCAAGGATGATCCATGTCGCTGCCTGCTGTTACACCGGTTTCCCCTGCGGAACTGGAAGCCCGTTTACGTCTGCATCGTTTGCCGGAGCTCGGTCCTGCGCGTTTCAGGAAACTGCTCGAAGCCTTCGGCTCGGCGTCCAAAGCTATCAGCGCGCCGGCCAGTGCCTGGCGTTCGCTGGGCTTGCCGTTTGCTTGCGCCGAGGCTCGCCGGGCCGATGATGTCCGGGACGGCGCCAGCCACGCATTGGCCTGGCTAGACCGTCCCGGCCAGCATTTACTGATGTGGGACCAGCCTGACTACCCGGCATTGCTGGCGGAAATCAGCGACGCGCCGCCACTGCTATTCGTCGCGGGCGATCCGGGCATACTGGAAAAACCGCAATTGGCGATGGTCGGCAGTCGTCGCGCTTCCCGTCCGGGGATGGACACGGCCGCCGCGTTTTCGCGCAGTCTGGCTGGCGCCGGTTTTGTCATCACCAGCGGTCTGGCGCTGGGGATCGATGCCGCCGCGCACCAAGCCGCTCTGGACGTGGGCGGGCAAACGGTCGGCGTACTTGGCACGGGACTTGAAAAGTTTTATCCACAGCGCAACCGCAGGCTTGCCGATGCCATGATTGCGTCGGGCAGCGCGGTGCTTTCAGAGTTCCCGCTGGACGCCGGGCCTACGGCCAGCAACTTCCCGCGACGCAATCGAATCATCAGTGGTTTGTCCCTCGGCGTGCTGGTGGTCGAGGCCAGTGTCGCCAGCGGTTCCTTGATCACCGCGAGGCTGGCGGCGGAACAAGGTCGTGAGGTGTATGCGATTCCGGGATCGATCCATCATCCCGGCGCCAAGGGGTGTCATCAGCTGATTCGCGACGGCGCGATGCTGGTGGAAACCATCGAACATATCCTCGAAGCGTTGCGCGGCTGGCAGCAGTTGCCGTTAGCCATGCAGGCTCCGTCGGTGGCTCATCCGCTGTTGATGCTGCTGCACGCGGCGCCGCACACCAGTGAAGCGTTGTCCGTCTCCAGCGGCTGGGCGCTGCCCAAAGTGCTGGCGGCGCTGACGGAACTGGAAATGGACGGCCGGGCGGTCTGCGAAAGCGGGCGCTGGTTTGCGCGGGTGAGCTAGGTTTTATAAGGAACATCGGTAAACTGCGCAGAGCCTTATTCCGGAGAGTTTTTCATGGTCAACAGTTGGCGTGTGCAACAAGCCGCGCAAGCCATTCGCGCAGGGGCGGTGATTGCCTATCCAACCGAGGCGGTCTGGGGCCTGGGTTGCGACCCGTGGGATGAAGAAGCGGTCGAGCGTCTGCTGATGCTAAAGGGCCGGTCGGTGGACAAGGGCCTGATTCTGGTCGCCGACAACATCCGCCAGTTCGACTTCCTGTTCGAAGACTTCCCTGAGCTGTGGATGGACCGCATGGCCAGCACTTGGCCGGGGCCGAATACCTGGCTGGTGCCGCATCGGAATCAGTTGCCGCAGTGGATTACCGGCGTGCACGAAACGGTGGCGTTGCGGGTCAGCAATCACCCGTTGGTGCGGGATTTGTGCGCATTGGTCGGGCCGTTGGTGTCAACCTCGGCCAACCCGCAGGGCCGGCCGGCGGCGCGGACGCGGATTCGCGTGGAGCAGTATTTCCGCGGGCAGCTTGATTTGATTCTTGGCGGCAACCTCGGTGGGCGCAAGAATCCGAGCGTGATTCGCGATCTGGCGACCGGGAGCGTCATTCGCCCGGGTTGAGACCGCGTCATCGTTCTTCGCGGGCAAGCCTCGCTCCTACAGGGATCGCATACAAACTGTAGGAGCGAGCGGGCGGCGATCCGACTTGCCCGCGAAGAGGCCCTCAAGGCAAAAGAACAGTCGAACCTGTCGTCCGCCGTGCCGACAACTCGGTCTGCGCCTTCGCCGCGTCAGCCAGTGAATACTTCTGGCTGATCTCCACCTTCAGCTTCCCGCTGATGATCATCTCAAACAACTCATCCGCCATCCGCTGCAGGTTTTCAGCGTTGTTGGCATAAGTCGCCAGTGTTGGCCGGGTCACGTACAACGATCCCTTCGCCGACAAAATCCCCAGGTTTACCCCGTCCACCGCGCCCGAAGCGTTGCCAAAACTCACCACCAGGCCCCGAGGCGCTGTGCTATCCAGCGAAGTCAGCCAGGTGTCTTTGCCGACACCGTCGTACACCACCGGGACTTTTTTGCCGTCGGTCAATTCCAGTACGCGTTGTGCGACGTTCTCGTGGCTGTAGTCGATGGTCGCCCACGCACCGTTGGCCTTTGCCAACGCGGCTTTCTCCGGCGAGCTGACCGTGCCGATCAACTTCACGCCCAGCGCCTTGGCCCATTGGCAGGCCAGCGAACCGACACCCCCGGCAGCGGCGTGAAACAGAATGGTTTCGCCACCCTTGAGTTCATAGGTCTGACGCAACAGGTACTGCACGGTGAGGCCCTTGAGCATTACCCCGGCGGCTTGTTCGAAGCTGATCGCGTCCGGCAGGTGCACCAGATTGGCTTCCGGCAATACGTGAACCTCGCTGTAGGCGCCCAATGGGCCGCTGCCGTACGCCACGCGATCACCGACCTTGAAGCGGGTGACTTCGCTGCCCACCGCCTCGACCACGCCTGCACCTTCCGAACCCACGCCCGACGGCAAGGCGGGCGGCGCATAGAGGCCGCTGCGGAAATAGGTGTCGATGAAGTTCAGGCCGATGGCCTTGTTGGTCACGCGCACTTGCTGCGGGCCGGGCTCGGCAGGTTGGTAATCCACATATTCGAGCACTTCGGGGCCGCCATGGGCGCGGAACTGGATACGCTTTGCCATCAGAACTCTCCTTAGGTCTTCAGCTACTAGAGGTGTAGTGCCAAGCGCCCTATCGAACTCCCAAGCTTGATCCCCGTCAACTGTGGCGAGTCCATCTGCAATGTTATGCTACGCGCCCATTTGCGCCGGCCCCCGCTCCCATGGAGCGCCGCGTAGTTTTGCCCGATTCAAGGTGAAGACATGACGACCCGCACCGAGGCCGTAAAAGCCTACCTGCTCGACCTGCAAGACCGCATTTGCGCTGCCCTGGAAGCCGAAGACGGCGGCACGCAATTCGTCGAAGACGCCTGGACCCGGCCTGCCGGTGGTGGCGGTCGCACCCGCGTGATCGAGAACGGCGCGGTCATCGAAAAGGGCGGCGTCAACTTTTCCCACGTGTTTGGCAGCGGTCTCCCACCGTCCGCCAGCGCACATCGACCTGAACTGGCCGGCCGTGGCTTTGAAGCCCTGGGCGTGTCGCTGGTGATTCACCCGCACAATCCGCATGTGCCGACTTCCCACGCCAACGTGCGCTTTTTCATCGCCGAAAAAGAAGGCGAAGAACCGGTCTGGTGGTTCGGCGGCGGCTTCGACCTGACCCCTTATTACGGCAACATCGATGACTGCGTGCACTGGCACCGCGTCGCCGAGCAGGCCTGCGCGCCGTTCGGTCCGGACGTCTATTCGCGCTACAAAGCCTGGTGCGACAGCTATTTCCACATCAAGCATCGCCACGAACCGCGCGGCATCGGCGGCCTGTTCTTCGATGATTTGAACGAGTGGGATTTCGACACCAGCTTCGCTTTCATGCGTGCCATCGGTGACGCTTACATCGACGCCTACTTGCCGATCGTGCAGCGCCGCAAAAATGATGCGTTCACTGCAAAACAGCGCGAATTCCAGGAATTCCGCCGTGGCCGATACGTCGAGTTCAACCTGGTTTACGACCGTGGCACGCTGTTCGGCCTGCAATCGGGTGGGCGTACCGAGTCGATCCTCATGTCGTTGCCGCCGCAAGTTCGCTGGAGCTATGACTGGAAAGCCGAGCCCGGCAGCGAAGAAGCACGCCTGACCGAGTACTTCCTGCAAGACCGCGACTGGTTGGCCCAGGCCTGAGGATTTCTGATGGATCGTTACGTCGTATTCGGTAACCCGATTGGCCACAGCAAGTCGCCGTTGATCCATCGTCTGTTCGCCGAGCAGACCGCTCAGCAACTGGACTACAGCACTTCGCTGGCACCGCTCGACGATTTTTCCGACTTTGCCCGGGAGTTTTTCCTGGAAGGTCGCGGGGCGAACGTGACGGTGCCGTTCAAGGAAGAGGCGTTCCGTCTGGCCGACAGTTTGACGGCGCGAGCGCAGCGGGCTGGCGCGGTGAACACCCTGAGCAAGCTCGCCGATGGCACGCTGCTGGGTGACAACACCGATGGTGCCGGGCTGGTGCGGGACCTGACGGTCAACGCCGGTTTCAGCCTCAAGGGCAAACGCATCCTGCTGCTCGGCGCCGGCGGCGCAGTGCGCGGAGCGCTGGAGCCACTGCTGGCCGAGCAACCCGCCTCGGTGATCATCGCCAACCGCACGGTGGAAAAAGCCGAGCTGCTGGCTGAGTTGTTTGCGGATCTGGGGCCGGTGTCGGCCAGTGGTTTCGACTGGTTGCGGGAATCGGTGGACCTGATCATCAACGCGACATCGGCCAGTTTGTCGGGCGATGTACCGCCGATTGCGGGCAGTCTGATCGAGCCGGGCAAGACCGTTTGCTACGACATGATGTACGGCAAGGAACCGACCTCGTTCTGCCGTTGGGCTACGGCGCATGGCGCTGCCGTGTCGATGGATGGTTTGGGGATGCTCGCCGAACAAGCGGCAGAAGCCTTCTTGCTGTGGCGCGGCGTACGCCCGGACACCGCGCCGGTGCTGGCCGAACTGCGCCGCCAACTGGCGGCGTAAACACACTCTTACTACGCACACTGTAGGAGCCGGCTTGCTGGCGATGGCGACGCCGCGGTACATCAGGCAAACCGCGTTATCGTTGAATCGCCAGCAAGCCGGCTCCTACAGTCGGTTGGTATGCCGTGATCGCGGTCATTGTCCGGAGATGGGTGTGTTTCAATCTTCGAAATGAATCGGGCATTTCTCCGCGCCTTCGAGCTTTCGCAACTCCTCCACCACCGGCGGTCTCGCCCCGCGCAAGGTCAGGCTACGGTCCTGCTTGCGTAGTCGCCGCGCTTCCTGGTGCAGCATTTCCACCCCCGAATAGTCGATGAAGTTGATCTGCTGCGCCTCGATCACCACCCGCGCCCCGTGCATGCGTTGCAGGCGCACTTGCAGGTAATGGCTGGCGCCGAAAAAGATCGAACCGCCGACCCGCAGAATGTCTTCATCGCCGTCGCGCCAATGCTGTACCCGTGGTTGCGAGGTGCGCTTGAGGTAGAAAAACAACGACGCGAGCACGCCGGCATAGATCGCTGTCTGCAATTCCAGCAACAGCGTGGCGACACAGGTCAGCGCCATCACCATGAACTCGGCGCGGCTGACCCGCAGCAACGCACGAATGCCGCGATGATCGA
The DNA here is from genome assembly GCF_014852325.1 of Pseudomonas sp. PDM01. Lineage (NCBI taxonomy): Bacteria > Pseudomonadati > Pseudomonadota > Gammaproteobacteria > Pseudomonadales > Pseudomonadaceae > Pseudomonas > Pseudomonas sp. PDM01. The sequence goes on along the minus strand of NZ_JACVBK010000002.1, from coordinate 85,813 downwards.
CCAACCCCCAGGCGATCAGCAGGATGCTGCCAGCCATGGCCGGGATCGGAATATGCGCAATCAGGTTGGCGCCGAAGATCGCAAACAGCGCCACCCACAAAGCGGAAAACACCCCCGCCATTGGCGAACAGGCGCCCGCTTCGTAGCTGAGGCCGGAACGGGTGAAGGAACCGGCTGACAGCGAACCGGAAAAAAACGCACCGACCATGTTCGATAAACCCTGCGCGCGGACTTCCTGATTGGCATCGAGCAATTGCTGCGAGCGCGCCGACAAGGAACGGGCAATCGACAGGCTCGTCACCAGTCCGAGCATCCCCACCGCTACTGCGCTGGGCAGCAATCGCAAAATCATGTCCAGATCCAGTGGCAACGGGCTGAAGGGCGGCAGCCGCCCGACAAACGCGCTCACCAGGTTCACGTGGCCGAACATCGATGGCCACAGCCAAACCAGCAGCCCGGCGAGGATCAGGGTGATCAGCAGCGTCGGCCAGCGAGGCAGCAACCCTTTCAGGATTATGCCGACGACGACTGTTGCCAGCCCCAGCACGAGCGAGGGTTTATCCACCGCATCGAGGTGCTGCAGCAGCATCAAAAAGCTGTCCAGTGCGGTGGCCTGGCTGGGCAAGTCCAGCCCCAGCAGGTTGGGCATTTGACCGATGGCAATCACCACGGCGGCGCCGAGGGTGAAGCCCAATACCACCGAGTGCGAGACAAAATTCACCAGCGCGCCGAACCGCAGCAAACCCAGTAGCCACTGGAAAATGCCGGCGAGCAGCGTCAGAAGCAGGATCAGCGTGATGTAGTCCTTGGACGCAGGGACGGCCAGAGGACTGACACTGGCGAACAGGACGATGGAGATCGCTGCCGTAGGCCCACAGATCAAATGCCACGATGAACCCCAGAGGCAGGCGATCAGCACCGGGATGATGGCGGCGTACAAGCCGTATTCCGGTGGGAGACCGGCGATCAGCGCGTAGGCAATGGATTGCGGCAACGCGAGAATGGCGCCGCTGAGGCCGACGATCAGGTCACGGCCGACGCTGGCGCGGGTCTGCCGGGGCAACCACGTGAGGAAGGGGAAGAGTGAATGGCGGCTGGGGAAGGCCATGGGTCCTCTCGGTTGAAAATTTTGCGCAAGGGTATCAGCACAACACCTTGTAGGAGCCAGCAAGCTGGCTCCTACAGGTAGCCACCCAAAGGGTTAGAGCTTGGCTTTCACCGCCGGCAACGCATCCTTGCCGTCCGCGGTCTTCACGCCTTCCAGCCATTTATCCAGCACCGCCGGATTGGCCTTGATCCACGCCTTGGCCGCATCCGCATTGCTGACCTTCTTGTTCACCACATCCGCCATGATGCTGTTTTCCATCTCCTGGGTGAAACTCAGGTTGGTCAGCAACTTGCCCACATTCGGACAGGCTTCGGCGTAACCCTTGCGGGTCAGGGTATGGACGCTGCCGGTGTCGCCGAAGTATTTCTCGCCGCCCTTCAGATAATGCATTTTCAGCTGCACGTTCATCGGGTGTGGCGTCCAGCCAAGGAAGGTCACGAATTTCTGTTTCTTCACCGCACGAGACACTTCGGCCAGCATCGCCTGTTCGCTGGACTCGACCAGTTTCCACTGGCCCATGTCGAAGTCGTTCTTCTTGATGATTTCTTGCAGCGAGATGTTCGCCGGGGCGCCGGAGCCGATGCCGTAGATCTTCTTGTCGAACTTGTCGGCGAATTTGTTCAGGTCGGCGAAGCTATGCACACCCGCGTCCCACACGTAATCCGGCACCGCCAGGGTGAACTCGGTGCCATCGAGGTTCTTCGCCAGTTGCGTGACGTCGCCGGTGGCCACGAACTTGTCATAGAAACCCTGCTGCGCCGGCATCCAGTTGCCGAGAAACACGTCGACCTGGCCATCCTTCAACCCGCCAAAGGTAATCGGCACCGCGAGGGTGTCGACTTTGGGCTTGTAGCCCATGCCGTCCAGCAGAAACCCTGTGATGGCGTTGGTTGCGGCGATGTCGCTCCAGCCAGGGTCGGCCATTTTCACCGTCTCGCAGCTCTGATCGGCATACGCCGACGCACTGCCCAGAGCCAGCAGTCCGACCGTCAGTACTGTGGATAACTTTTGCATGGACTTCCCCTTAACATTATTGGTTTTGGCAGGGTTGTGGATAACGTGCTTTACGCTCCAGATCGTCGAGGTCGATGTGGTTGCGCATGTACTGCTGACTGGCGTCCACCAGTGGCTGGTGATCCCAGCTCTTCAGCTTGCCGATGGTCAGTGCCTCGGCGACGAAACGCCGACGACGCTGGCTCGCGAGCACCTGTTGGTGTATCGCCGGGATGTTCCATTTGGCCCGTGCTTCGGCAAGAAATTCATCGAACAGGAGCCGATGTTGCGGAGACTGGCTGAGTTCTTCCTGTTCACGCGGGTCGTTGTGTACGTCGAAGAGCAGGCACGGATCGTCTTCGCTGTAGATGAATTTATAGGCACCGCGGCGAATCATCATCAGCGGACTGATGGTGCCTTCGGCCATGTATTCGCCGAAGACCTCGTCGTGACCGCCCTGCCCTTGCAGGTGCGGAACCAGCGACCGGCCATCCAGCGGCAAGCCCGGTTCCAGAGCGCCACCGGCCAACTCGACAAACGTCGGCAGCAGGTCGGCGGTGGAAACCGCTGCGCTGACCCGTCCGGCGCCAAACTGGCCGGGTGAACTGATCAATAACGGTACTCGTGCGGCCATCTCGTACCAATGCATTTTGTACCAGAGGCCACGCTCGCCGAGCATGTCGCCGTGGTCGCCGGAGAACACGATGATCGTGTCGTTGATCAGCCCGGTATCTTCGAGCGTTTGCAGAAGTTTGCCGACGTTGCTGTCGATATAGCTGCAAGCACCGAAATAAGCCCGGCGCGCATCGCGGATCTTATCCACAGGCAGCGGCTTGTCCCACAGGTCGTAGACCTTGAGCAAACGCTGGGCGTGCGGATCGAGTTCGGTTTGTGCCGGGGTTTCGGGCAATGGGATGTCGGCGTCGTCGTACAGATCCCAGAAAGCCTTGGGAATGGTGTACGGGTCGTGTGGGTGAGTCATCGACACGGTCAGGCAGAACGGCTGGTCGCCGTCCTCACGAATGTGGTCGAACAGATATTGCTGGGCCTTGAACACCACCTCTTCATCGAAATCCAGCTGATTGGTACGCACGCAAGGCCCGGCCTGCAGTACCGACGACATGTTGTGATACCAGGTCGGACGCACGTCCGGTTCGTCCCAGTTCACTGCCCAACCGTAGTCGGCCGGGTAAATGTCGCTGGTCAGGCGTTCTTCGTAACCGTGCAGTTGGTCCGGGCCGCAGAAGTGCATTTTCCCGGACAACGCGGTGCGATAACCGAGGCGCCGCAGGTAGTGGGCGTAGGTCGGCACGTCGGCAGGGAAATCGGCCGCGTTATCGTAGGCGCCGATTTTGCTCGGTAACTGACCGCTGACCAGGGTAAAACGCGACGGCGCGCAGAGTGGGCTGTTGCAATAAGCGGCGTCGAACACCACGCCTTCGGCTGCGAGGCGGCTGAGATTGGGCAATTTGATCGGCGAAGGGCCGTAGAACGGCAACATTGGCGCGGCCATCTGATCGGCCATGATGAAAAGAATATTCTTGCGCTTCATGTGATCGCGGCATTCCATAGTGAATATTTATGCGAGAGTGCTGCAATCGAGCATGGAGTCCATGTGATTTGTGGTAAAGCCCATGCCAGGCAATGACTAGGATAAGCACAGCTTATGTATGACGCCCTCGGTGATTTGTCTCTGGATTTGCTTCGCGCCTTCGAAGCGGCCGCCCGGCATCACAGCTTCACCGCCGCTGCGGTAGAGCTCGGCACCACGCAACCGGCCATCAGTCAGCAGATCAAACGGCTGGAAGATCAACTCGCCACACGGCTGTTCGATCGCATTTATCGCGGGATCGAATTGACCGAGGCCGGGGCTATTCTTTTCGAGCAGGTTCAGCTCGGTTTGCAGAATATCGACGCAGGGTTAAGTGCGATCAGTGCACAGCAACAGCATGAAGTGTTGCAGGTCGCCACCGATTTTGCTTTTGCCGCTTACTGGCTGATGCCCCGATTGCACCGCTTTCACGCGGCCAATCCTCACGTGGACGTTAGCCTGGTCACCAGCGAACGCAGTCTCAACATGCTGCGCACCGATATCGATGTTGCCGTGCTGTTTGGTGACGGGCGTTTTAAACAGGGTGAAAGCCATTGGCTGTTCAGCGAAGAAGTGTTCCCGGTGTGCAGTCCGCTGCTATTGAAGGACCGTCCCCTGCCCTTGCCGCCCCAGGGGCTGCTGGAATTTCCGCTGCTGCACCTGCGTGGCGAAAACAGCAGCAACTGGTTCGACTGGAGTGGCGTGTTCCGCGAGTTGGGGATTACTTCGGCGCCAGCGCCCGGGCAGTTGCGATTCGACAATTACACGCTGTTGATTCAAGCGGCGATTGGCGGCCAGGGCGTGGCGATTGGCTGGCGGCACCTTGTGGATAACTTGCTGGCGCAAGGTTTGTTGTGTCGGCCAATTTCTGAAACGGTGATGTCCCGGCAGGGCTATTACGTGGTCCTGCCCCAACGCAAACGGCGTGGGGTGTTGATTCAACAGTTTGTGGATTGGTTGATGGCCGAGCAGGCCAGCAGTGCGCAATCGCTGAATGGCCTGCCTTTGCCTTCGATTGCGGTGTGAAAGCAAAAAGGTCGTCCGGACGCGGCCCGAGCGTTCACTACTCTGAAGTCGCCACGAAATTCACGTGTTCACCCACGTGAAGATTGAAGTGCAATTCATCGGCGATCCCTATCGCGACACGTTTCAAGCGATCCAGCGGTTCGGCCAGCCCCGGTTCCAGGCTGCTGCTGGCGTGGCTGAAATGCTCGATCGTCAGCCCCGGGATGCCACGCGGTGCATTCACCAGCGTCCAGTGCAACTTACTGCTTTGCAGGGATTCGCGGATTTCTTCGGCGGCGTGGCGTTGCAGTTGATCCTCGATCTCCGGATCGTCCAACACCTCGAAATCCCCCACCAGAAACAGTCGGGCAATGCCGGCAGCCTGCATGCCGGCTATCAGCGCATCGACGGCGAGCACCTGTTCGACCGGGCCTGGAACAATGGTTTTTTCAACGTGTTCGCTGTTGAACGGCAAGCCTGGTGCGTCTAATAGACAGATGACGGCCGAACAGCCCGCGACGCTTTGTTTGACGCGCTCGGCCTCAAACAGGTCGCCCGTCTTGGTGCGTAAACCCGGACGTGGCGCGAGTGCCGTCAAGTCATCGAGGATGGCGATCACTTCGTGTTGCCGCCGCAGCATCTCAGCCATCAGCGCACTGCCCAGGCTACTCATGGCACCATAAAGCACCACTTTTACCACCGGGGTTTCGGCATTTTTCATGGCTGGGCTCCGTTTCCTGGGTGTATAGCATTTGACCTGTGGGAGACGGTTAGGGTTCGACAGGGATTCAGAGGGTTTCAGATGCAACAGATCAAGGGTTACCACGCCCACGTGTATTTCGACGCCAGCACCATCGACCAGGCGCGAGCCTTGTGTGAGCGGGCGGCGCAGCTGTTCCCGCTGAAAATGGGGCGGGTGCACGAACGTCCGGTCGGCCCGCACCCGGACTGGAGTTGCCAACTGGCATTCGGGCCGGAACTCATCGGCGACGTATTGCCGTGGCTGGCGCTCAACCGCAAGGGGTTGGTGGTGTTCCTGCACCCGGACACCGGCGACGATCTGCTCGACCACACCGAACATGCCATCTGGATGGGGGCGATCCGGCCGCTGGACCTGTCTATTTTTTGATCAGAGTGTTTCTTCGGCTTCGCCCGGCAGGTATTCGTCCAGATGCAGCCAGGGCAGACGGCTGTCGGTCCAGATGTGCCGCTCGGCCGGAGCCTGCTCGGGATGATCGAGCGTGGCGATGGTCAGGTCGATGCTTTCGGGACTGAGGTGTGTCACCAGCGCGAGTTGCGCCCCACAGTTCGGGCAGAAATATCGTACGCAACTGGATGACGAGGCGTACTGCGCCGGTGTGCCTTTCAGCCATTCAAAGGTCGATGCGGGCACGGTGATCCAGGTGGTCACGATCCCGCCGCTGACTCGTCGGCAGATTGAGCAGTGGCAGTGGGCGATGTCTCTCAAAGGTCCGCTGAATTGATAGCGCAGTTGTCCGCAGTGGCAGCCGCCTGTGTGAATGTTTGCCATGCTGTTTCCTCCTGATGCGTATGCACCGACGCTATCGCGAGCAGGCTCGCTCCCACATTAGATCTTCAGTGAATACAGAATGGGGGGCGACCGAGATCAATGTGGGAGCGAGCCTGCTCGCGATCGTGTCGACGCGGTTTAAAGCCTAGCCCCCGTCCGACGACCGGTCGCACATCCGGTCAATGCTTTCATCGGCGAAAGCTGGGTGAAAGCTTCCCCGATTAGGATCGCCCCCACTACCGGCAACAGACCGGTCGGCCAATGCCAGTGTTTTATCGCTCGCACAGCCCATTTAACAACAACAATGGTGACCCTGATGTCCTTTGATACCCGCCGCTTCGCCGCAACTCCGCCCGTACGCCTCGTGCTTCCCGTTCTGCGCTGACCTACCCGGTTTGCCCATTCCCTAGCCGCGCTACGCCTGGAGTATTCCCATGCTGACTTTCCTTGGCTTCGCCATGGTCATCACGTTCATGTTCCTGATCATGACCAAGCGCCTGTCCGCGCTGATCGCCCTGATCATCATTCCAATCGTCTTCGCCCTGTTCGGCGGTTTTGCGCCGAAGATCGGCCCGATGATGCTCGAAGGCATCACCAAGCTTGCGCCGACCGGCGTGATGCTGATGTTCGCCATCCTCTACTTCGCCCTGATGATCGACTCCGGCCTGTTCGACCCGGCCGTGCGCAAGATCCTCAAACTGGTCAAGGGCGACCCGTTGAAAGTTTCGGTCGGCACCGCCGTACTGGCGCTCGTCGTCTCCCTCGATGGTGACGGCGCGACCACTTACATGATCTGCGTGGCCGCCATGCTGCCGCTCTACAGCCGCATCGGCATGAGCCCGCGGATTATGGCTGGCCTGATCATCCTCGCCGGTGGCGTGATGAACATGACGCCCTGGGGCGGTCCGACTGCCCGTGCAGCCAGTGCGTTGCATGTGGACCCGTCGGCGATCTTCGTACCGATGATTCCGGCGATGGGTGCCGGTGTCCTGGCCATCCTGGCCATCGCTTACTTCTACGGCAAACGTGAACGTGCGCGTCTGGGTGAGCTGCACCTGGTGGGCGATGAAATCGACCACAGCGAAATCAGCGTTTCGCAGTTCCCGGACGCCCGTCGTCCAAAGCTGATCTGGTTCAACGGTGCCCTGACGTTCGCACTGATGTGCACCCTGATCGCAGGCCTGCTGCCGTTGCCGGTGTTGTTCATGGTGGCGTTCAGTATTGCCATGATCGTTAACTATCCTTGCCTGCAACAGCAGAAGGATCGCGTTGCGGCCCACGCCGGCAGCGTGCTGGCAGTGGTCGGTTTGATCTTCGCGGCAGGCATCTTCACCGGTATCCTGTCGGGCACCGGCATGGTCGATGCGATGTCGAAGAGCCTGTTGGCGGTCATCCCGGATTTCCTCGGCCCGTACCTGGCCGTGATCACCGCGCTGGTGAGCATGCCGTTCACGTTCTTCATGTCGAACGACGCATTTTATTACGGCGTGTTACCAGTACTTGCCGAAGCGGCCAGTCATTACGGTATAACCGCGGTTGAAATGGCACGTGCCTCGATCGTCGGTCAGCCCGTCCACTTGCTGAGCCCGCTGGTGCCATCGACCTATTTGTTGGTGGCCCTGGCCGGTATCGACTTCGGTGACCATCAGCGCTTTACCCTGAAATGGGCAGTGCTGGTGTGCATGTGCATACTGGTTGCAGCATTGCTGATGGGGATTTTTCCGCTGTTCAGCACTCTATAAGCCCAAGACTCACCACTGGGGGTCCAGGCTTCGTTGTTTGAAGCCCGGGCCCTTTGTGGTTTAACACTCGCTCAAAGGAATACACATGGAATGGCTGACCAACCCTGAAATCTGGGTTGCCTTCTTTACCCTGACCGCCCTGGAAATCGTCCTGGGTATCGATAACATCATCATGATTTCGATCCTGGTCAGCCGCATGCCCAAGCACATGCAGGCGCGCACCCGAATCTTCGGCCTGGCGCTGGCCATGGTCACGCGGATTCTGTTGCTGCTGTCGATCACCTGGGTCATGCGCCTCACCGCAGACTTGTTCGAAGTGTTCGGCCAGGGCATTTCCGGGCGAGACCTGATCCTGTTCTTCGGTGGTCTGTTCCTGTTGTGGAAGAGCTCGCAAGAGATGTACCACGCGCTGGAAGGTGAAGACGAATCCAACGAGGAGCCGGGTGGCAAGGGCGGCAACTTCTTCTACACCATCGTCCAGATCGCGATCATCGACATCGTGTTCTCGCTGGACTCGGTGATCACCGCCGTCGGCATGGTCTCCCACGTACCGGTCATGGTCGCGGCGATTGTTGTGGCTGTGCTGGTGATGATGCTGGCTTCCGGCACCATCAGCTCGTTCATCGACAAGCACCCGTCGCTGAAGATGCTGGCGCTGGCGTTCCTGCTGATCGTCGGTACCGTGCTGATTGCCGAATCCTTCGATGTGCACGTGCCAAAAGGCTACGTCTACTTCGCCATGGCGTTCTCGCTGGCCGTGGAAGCGATCAACATCAAGATGCGCACCGCGATTGCGAAGAAGAAGAAACAGCAGGATCCGGTGAAACTGCGCAAGGATATTCCTGGGCAGTAAGCCGAATGTAAAACCTGTGGGAGCGAGCCTGCTCGCGATAGCGGCCAGTCAGTCAACATCAATGTTGAATGTGACGGCCTCATCGCGAGCAGGCTCGCTCCCACATTTTTTTTGTGCGGCCGCCAGGCCCTGTTTTCATGACAGTTTTGTTTCAATCACCTCTTTAGCTATGCGATGCTGGCGCGCAGACCGTTAGCCAACTACAGCTTAAGTACACAACGTAGAAAGTCGCGCGGCACCGTCAACTTGCTCCTTTGGGGCGCTACCACCACAGGGGGCCCTTATGCTCACCCTGCTCAATTTGTTATCTGCCGTGGCCTTGTTGATCTGGGGCACGCACATCGTCCGAACCGGCATCCTGCGGGTCTACGGTTCCAACCTGCGTCATGTGATCGGCCAGAACATGTCCAAGCGCTGGCTGGCGTTCATCGCCGGCATAGTCGTGACCGCCATGGTCCAGAGCAGCAACGCCACCGCCATGCTCGTCACCTCCTTTGTCGGCCAGGGCCTGATGGCGCTGATGCCTGCGCTGGCGACCATGCTCGGCGCCGACGTGGGTACGGCGTTGATGGCGCGGGTGCTGACGTTCGATTTGTCATGGCTGTCACCGCTGCTGATTTTTCTCGGGGTGATTTTCTTCCTGTCGCGCAAACAGACGCGGCTCGGCCAGATGGGCCGGGTGGCCATCGGTCTGGGCCTGATCATTCTGGCCCTGCAACTGATCGTCGAAGCGGCGGCGCCGATCACCCAGGCGCAAGGGGTCAAGGTCATCTTCGCCTCGCTGACCGGCGACATCCTGCTCGACGCCTTGGTCGGCGCCCTGTTCGCGATGGTTTCCTACTCCAGCCTGGCCGCCGTCCTGCTGACCGCGACCCTGGCAGGCGCCAGCGTGATCAGCTTGCCGGTGGCCATCGGCCTGGTGATCGGCGCCAATATTGGCAGCGGCATTCTGGCGTTCATGAGCACCAGCATGCAGAACGCCGCGGGCCGTCAGGTGGCGCTCGGGAGCCTGCTGTACAAGCTGATTGGCCTGTTGCTGATCATTCCGGTGCTCGACCCGTTGGTGCACTGGATCGACAGCCTCGACTTCAGCCCCCAGGAAATGGTCATCGGCTTCCACCTGCTCTACAACACGGCTCGCTGCCTGATCTTGCTGCCGACGGTCGGGATAATGGCCAGGCTGTGCGCATGGCTCTTGCCGGAGCGCCCGGAAATCAACGGCACGGCCAAACCACGGCACCTTGATCCGACGGCGCTGGTGACCCCCAGCCTAGCGCTGGCCAACGCCGTCCGGGAAACCCTGCGCATCGGCGATCTGATCGACAGCATGCTTGAAGCCATGCTCGACGTGCTGCGCGGCAAGCAAACTGCCGTCACCCAGGAAATGCGTCGCCTGACCGATGATGTGGATGCGCTCTACAACTCGATCAAGCTCTATCTGGCGCAAATGCCCCGTGAAGACCTCAGTGAGCAAGACAGTCGGCGTTGGGCGGAAATCATTGAACTGGCGATCAACCTCAAACTCGCCAGCGACCTGATCGAGCGCATGTTGCGCAAGGTGCAGCAACAGAAAACCTCGCAGCGCCGGTCTTTTTCCGAGGTCGGCCTGGACGAATTGGCGGGGCTGCACAGCCAGCTGATTTCCAATTTGCGCCTGGGGTTGTCGGTGTTCCTCAGCGCCGACAAGGAAAGTGCCCGCCAACTGCTGCGGGAGAAGCGTCGCTTTCGTGCACAGGAACGCCGCCTGGCCCATGCTCACGTCAGCCGGTTGCAACGTAAGATTGTGCAGAGTATCGAGACCAGCTCGCTGCACCTGGAGCTGATCGCCGACATGAAGCGTCTGAATTCTCTGTTTTGCAGCAGTGCTTACGTGGTGCTGGAAACGTCTGACACCGGTGCGCTCGCTGTAGATGATTTGGCTGACATCACACATTCGCCTTGAACGTCTGGCAGTGTGGTCAGTCAGTAACATGTATTCAGCCTTCACGCCGCCATCGCGAGCAGGCTCGCTCCCACAGTTGATTTAAGTGAGACCGACGATCCACTGTGGGAGCGAGCCTGCTCGCGATGGCGGCCTGAAGGACAACACGGATCTCCAATTGGCCGTATGGAAACTCGCTATGCGTTGTTTGTTGTTCGCCTGCCTGTTGCTCGGATCATTCCCCTCCTTTGCCCTGGACCGCTTCCAGGTCGAGGGCTATACGCTGCCCAACGGCCTGCAATTGCTGCTCAAGCCCGGCACCGAGCGCGGGCATGTGGCGATTCGCCTGGTGGTCGGCGTCGGCATCGATGATTTCAACTGCGCCGACAAGGAGCTTCCGCACCTGCTCGAACACTTGCTGTTCAGTGGCATCGACGCCACCGGCGAAGGTGGTCTGGAAGAGCGCATGCAGGCGCTGGGCGGCGAGTGGAACGCCTACACCAGCAACGCCGACACCACGTTCGTCATCGAGGCCCCGGCGAAAAACCAGCGCAAGGTCCTCGACCTGCTGTTGGCGCTGTTGACCCAGACCCGAATCGACGACAACGCGATCAACGCTGCCAAGAAAGTGGTCGAGCGCGAAGACGGAGGCCACTACTCGCACCTGCAACGGTGGCTGGATCGTCAGGACCTGGGCCACACCGCGAGCAATCAACTGGCCGTGGAACTGGGCCTTAAGTGCCCGGAGCGGGCCGAGGTCGATTACCTGACCCGCGAACAACTGGAGAAGGTACGCAAGGCCTGGTACGCGCCCAATAACATGACCCTGATCGTGGTCGGCGACCTCGACCGCTTGCTGCCGGGTTATCTGGAGCGGGCCTGGGGCGAGCTTGATGCGGTTGACCCTACCGATCACCCGCCGCTGCCGGAAATCAACGCCAGCGCAGCCCATGAACGCACGCTGAGTCACGGTATCGTCGGCGCGGGTGCCAAGTTGCACTGGCTGGTGCCGGAGCCCGTGCTGGCGGATCAGCACGATGAAACCTTCGACCTGCTCAAGGATTATCTGGATTGGGCACTCTATCGCCAGATGCGCCTCGCCCATGGTCTGTCCTACGGCCCTTCCGCCGAGCGCGAAGTGTTTGGCGGCGTGGGTTTCATGAGCCTCAACGCCGACCTTGAGCGCGACGATGTGACAGCGGCGGAACAGGTGCTGGATGAGTTGAAGGCCGGGTTACTCAAGGACGGCCTGGACGCCGCCACCTTCAACCGCCTCAAGCAGGCCGCCATCGCGCGCCAGGCCTGGGCCGTGCAAGGCAACAGCGCGTTGGCCGATTACTACTGGAGCGCGTTGAGCGACTACGAAGACGGTCGCTTCGCCGACCCGGCCAAGGAGCTCCAGGGGGTTACGCTGGAAAAAGCCAACAAGGCCATGCGTGAATTGCTCCTGCAACCGGGTTATCTGCGTATCGAGAAGCCGTTGATGAGTTATGACCAGGTGCTGTGGGCAATTGCCGGGGCGTTCGCTTTGATGGTGCTCGGGCTGTTGGCGTGGCGCATCCACCGCAAACACCGAGGCCCCCTGTAGGAGCCGGCTTGCCGGCGATGATCGTTAACGATAACGCGTGTTTACTGGATAAACCCGGCGCCCTTACGTCCATCGCCGGCAAGCCGGCTCCTACAGTTCGGCGTGTATCCGTGAATACGGTTGACCCTCGCCACACCGCCCCCCGGGCGGTACCCTGTTGGGGTTTTTTCCTACGACTACTGTGAACCGCCGAATGCCTACCCTGACCTTGTTCGTACAGCGCATCCTCGAACTGATGAAGCGCTATCCCGGGGTCATTGCGCTCGGCGGTTTCATTTCCGGGGTCGGCAGCTTCATGCTGGTGGATCGTCAGCAAGGCCTGGCGACGTGGATCACCATCATCATGGTGTTGAGCTGGATCTGGCTGATGCTGGAAAACAGCCTCACCAAGCTCTTCACCCGAATCTTCAAACGGGAAATTCCCCAGCCGTTGCTGCGCTACGCCACGCAGATGATTCACCAGGAAAGCCTGTTTTTCGTCCTGCCGTTCTTTTTCATAACCACCACCTGGAACAGCGGCCAGTTGTTCTTCACCGGGCTGCTGGGCATCGCCGCGCTTATTTCCATCACTGATCCGCTCTACTACAAGTGGCTGGCGCCCCGGCGCTGGGCGTTCCTGGCGTTGCATACGCTGACGCTGTTTGCCGCGCTGCTGACCGCCCTGCCCGTCATCCTGCACCTGACCACCTCCCAGAGTTTCAAACTGGCGCTGGGCACCGCCGTCGTACTGTCGTTCCCGAGCCTGGCGTCGATCTTCCCCATTCGCACCGTGCGTAACGCACTGGCAATCCTGAGCATCACCGTTGGCATCGGCGGCGTGGGTTGGGTGCTGCGCTCGTGGGTGCCGCCGGCTACGCTGTGGATGACCGATGTGGCGATCAGTACGCAAATGCAGGACCGCACGCCGGGCAAGAGTCTGGAAGAGGTCAGTGCCGAGCAGATCCGTGGCGATGGCCTGTACGCCTACACCGCGATCAACGCTCCGCGCGGTCTCGACGAGCGCATTTACCATGTGTGGCAGTTCAACGGCAAAGAGGTCGACCGTATCGCCCTGGACATCCACGGCGGGCGCAAGGAAGGCTATCGCGCCTGGACCCACAAGCAGAACTTCCCCGGTAACCCGGCGGGCAAGTGGCAGGTTCGGGTGCTGACCGAAGACGGCCAGTTGATCGGCGTGTTGCGCTTCAAGATCACGGACAGCACACCGACCAAAGAAAAGTAATGCGGTTCGTGCTATTACGTAGCTTTGCGTAACAGCCGAACAAGCACGGAGCTTATGACCAGCAGCACAATGGCCGGCAATGCCCAACTGGACGCCGCTCACTCCCCCGCTCAGTTGCGGGTGACGGGTGACTGGACGCTTGCCCATTACGCCGAACTCAAGGACCTGAGCGAAAAGCTTCGCGGCCAATACGACGACAAAACCCACATCGACCTCAATGGCCTCGGCGCGCTCGACACCGCCGGCGCATCGCTGCTGGTGGAATTGCTCGGTTCGGACCGTCTTGGCAAATCCGCTGAGCATCCTGATTGCACCTTGTCTGTCGCCGATCGTGCGTTGTTGCAGACCGTTTATTGCTCGATGACCGATTTCTGCGTACCGATCAAGGAAGCGGAAATCAGCGTCGGCATTCAGTTGCTGACCCGTATCGGCCGCGCAGTGGATGCCGTCTGGCAAGACACCCTGCAGCTGCTGGGCTTCGTCGGTCTGATTCTGGAAACCATCGCCCGTGGGCTGTTCCGCCCGAAGCGCTGGCGCATCACGCCTATGGTCGCGCACATCGAACAGACCGGCCTCGACGCTGCCCCCATCGTTGCCCTGCTGACCTTCCTGGTGGGTGCGGTGGTGGCGTTTCTCGGCGCGACGGTGCTGGCGAGTTTCGGTGCGAGCATCTTCACCGTGGACCTGGTGGCGTTCTCCTTCCTGCGTGAATTCGGCGTATTGCTGACCGCAATCCTGATGGCCGGGCGCACCGCCAGTGCGTTTACCGCGCAGATCGGCTCGATGAAAGCCAACGAAGAAATCGACGCCATCCGCACCTTGGGTCTCGACCCGATGGAGTTGCTGGTGGTGCCACGCGTGCTGGCGCTGCTGGTGGCGCTACCGATGCTGACCTTTGTGGCGATGCTCTCGGGGATTGTCGGCGGTGGCGTGGTCTGCGCCGTGGCGCTGGATATCTCGCCGGCGATGTTCTTGTCGCTGCTGCAAACCGACATCGGCGTTCAGCACTTTCTGGTCGGCATCGTCAAAGCGCCGATCTTCGCCTTCCTGATCGCCGCCATTGGTTGCCTTGAAGGCTTCAAGGTCAGCGGCAGCGCCGAGTCCGTCGGGGCGCACACCACGTCGAGCGTGGTGCAGTCGATTTTCGTGGTGATCGTGCTCGACGCTGTGGCCGCGCTGTTTTTCATGGAGATGGGCTGGTGAGTCGTCTACCCCGAGCGCCCTCCGAGGCGGTGATAGAGGTCCGTGGGCTGTGCAATCGCTTCGGTCGCCAGAGCGTGCACGAGAACCTCGACCTGGATTTGTACAAGGGCGAAATCCTCGCGGTGGTCGGCGGTTCCGGCAGTGGCAAGTCGGTGCTGTTGCGCAGCATTGTCGGCCTGCGCCAGCCCAGCGAAGGCGTGGTGAAAGTGTTTGGTAAAAACCTGCCGACCCTGTCCGAACACGAGCGCTCGATGGTCGAACGGCGCTTCGGTGTGCTGTTTCAGAAAGGCGCGCTGTTCTCTTCGCTGACCGTGACCGAGAACGTCGCCCTGCCCCTGATCGAACACGCCGGGCTGAGCCGCAACGATGCCGAACACCTGGCGGCGGTGAAACTGGCGTTGGCCGGGTTGCCGCTGTCGGCGGCGGACAAGTACCCCGCTTCGCTGTCCGGCGGCATGATCAAGCGCGCGGCGCTGGCCCGGGCGCTGGCGCTGGACCCGGACATCCTGTTCCTCGACGAGCCCACCGCCGGCCTCGATCCGATTGGCGCGGCAGCCTTCGATCAATTGATCCTGACCCTGCGCGACGCGTTAGGGCTGAGTGTGTTTCTGGTGACCCACGACCTCGACACGCTCTACACCATCACCGACCGCGTGGCGGTGCTGGCGCAGAAGAAAGTGTTGGTGGCGGACGCCATCGACAAGGTGTCGGAAACCGACGACGCGTGGATTCACGAATACTTCCATGGCCCTCGCGGCCGCGCGGCGCTGTCAGCCGCTCAACAGCTTAACGAGGTCTGACATGGAAACCCGAGCCCATCACATATTGATCGGCCTGTTCACTGTGATTGTGGTGGCAAGCGCCCTGCTCTTCGGCCTGTGGCTGGCCAAGTCCAGTGTCGACACCGAGTTCAAGGATTACGAGATCGTCTTCAACGAGGCGGTCAGCGGCCTGTCCAAGGGCAGCGCCGTGCAGTACAGCGGGATCAAGGTCGGCGATGTGGTGAGCTTGCGCCTGGACCCGAAAGACCCGCGTCGCGTGCTGGCGCGGATTCGCCTCGGCGGCGATACGCCGATCAAGGAAGACACCCAGGCCAAACTGGCGCTGACCGGGATCACCGGGACCTCGATCATCCAGCTCAGTGGCGGCACGCCGCAGAGCCCGACGCTCAAGGGCCACGACGGCAACTTGCCGACGATTGTGGCCTCGCCCTCGCCCATCGCCCGTTTGCTCAACGACAGCAACGACTTGATGGCCGGCGTGAACGTGTTGATGCACAACGCCAATCAGATGTTTTCGTCGGAGAACGTCGAGCGCATCAGCAAGACCCTCGAGCACCTGGAACAAACCACCGGCACCATCGCCGATCAGCGCGGTGACATCCGTCAGGCGATGCAGCAACTCTCTGCCATCGGTAAACAAGCGACAGCGACGCTGGAACAGACCGCCGCCCTGATGCGCAACGCCAACGGCCTGCTTACCGATCAGGGCAAGCAGATGTTCGGCAGCGCCGAGCAAGCCATGAAGTCGCTGGAACAAAGCAGCGCGACCATCAACAAGTTGCTCACCAACAACCAGGATTCGCTCAACAGCGGCATGCAAGGCCTCAATGGCCTGGCCCCGGCTGTACGTGAGTTGCGCGACACCCTGACCTCGTTGCGCGCCATCTCCCAGCGCCTGGAAGCCAACCCGAGCGGTTACTTGCTGGGCAATGACAAGAACAAGGAGTTCACGCCATGAAGCTGACTCACATCGCCCTCCTCGGCGTTTTTGCGCTGACCGGCGCCTGCTCGATCCTGCCGAAGTCCGAACCGTCCGACGTCTATCGGTTGCCCTCGGTCCAGGGCAGCGTTTCGGGCAGTTATGGCACGGCGCAACGCTGGTCACTGCGCCTCACCAAACCGCAGGCCAGCGAGGCGTTGAACAGTCCGCAAATCGCCGTGATACCGCAAGGCGACCTGATCAGCAGCTACAAGGCTTCACGCTGGAGCGATCCGGCGCCGGTGCTGCTGCGCAATCGTCTGCTCGATGGTTTCCAGCGCGATGGCCGGGTGCCGTTGTTGAGCACCGATGACAGCAATTTCCAGGCGGATCTGGAGTTGGGCGGGAGTTTGCAAGCGTTCCAGACTGAATACCAAGGCACCGCGGCGAGTGTTGTTGTGCGTCTGGATGCGTTGCTGGTACGTGGTTACGACCAGCGCATTCTCGCCAGCCGGCGCTTCGAAGTGCGTCAGCCGCTGAGCGATGTGAAGGTGCCGGCGGTGGTGGCCGGGTTTGGCCTGGCGAGTGATCAGCTGACGGCGCAGTTGGTGGACTGGGCGGTTGAGCAAGGACAGAAAGTCGCGCCGCCAGTTAGGCCCTGAAGGTCCTGCGGACCTTATCGCCGGCAAGCCAGCTCCTACAGGTTCGGTGTTGTACGCATGGTGCGTGAACGCCACAATCCTGTAGGAGCTGGCTTGCCAGCGAAAAATCCCAAACTCACCCGAAGAACCAGTAGCAGACGCCAATGGCGCCGAGCACCCCGGCCAGCTCCGCCAGCAACGCACACCCCACCGCATGCCGTGCCCGCTGAATCCCCACCGCGCCGAAGTACACGGCCAGCACATAGAACGTCGTTTCCGTACTGCCCTGAATCGTCGCCGCTACCAAGGCAGGGAAGCTGTCTACCCCGGACGTCTTCATGGTTTCGATCAGCATCGCCCGCGCGGCGCTGCCGGAGAACGGCTTGACCATCGCCGTCGGCAGCGCGTCGACGAAACGCGTGTCCCAACCGGCCCATTCCACCAGGTGCCGAATCCCGTCGAGGCCGAAATCCAGCGCGCCGGACGCCCGTAGTACACCGACGGCACAGAGCATCGCCACCAGATACGGCAGCAGATTCTTCGCCACGTCGAAGCCTTCTTTCGCACCTTCGACGAAGGCCTCGTAGACCTTCACTTTGCGTAGCGCGCCGATCACCAGGAACAGCATGATTATCCCGAAGAGCGTCAGATTGCCGAGGATCGACGACAAACTGGCTAGCGCGGTGGCCGAGAGCGTTGCCAGCAACGCCATGAAACTACCAAGGATCAGGGCGCCGGGAATCATATAGGCCAGCACCACCGGGTCCCACACGCGCAGGCGTTGCATGAACGCGACAGCCAGGAAGCCGACGATGGTCGAGCAACTGGTGGCCAGCAGGATCGGCAGGAACACCAGCGTCGGATCCGGCGCGCCTTGCTGCGCGCGGTACATGAAGATCGTCACCGGCAACAGGGTCAGGGAGGAGGCGTTGAGCACCAGGAACAGGATCTGCGCGTTGCTGGCAATGGTGTCGCTGGGGTTGAGCTCTTGCAGCGCCTTCATGGCTTTAAGGCCGATCGGCGTGGCGGCGTTGTCCAGGCCCAGGCCGTTGGCGGCGAAGTTCAGGGTGATCAGGCCGATGGCGGGGTGACCGGCCGGCACTTCCGGCATCAGGCGCAGGAACAACGGGCCCAGTGCTCTGGCCAGCCACTCGACGATCCCGGCTTTTTCGGCGATCCGCAGAAAACCGAGCCAGAGGGTGAGGGTGCCGAACAGCAGGACCATGACCTCGACCGACAACTTGGCCATGGCGAAAATGCTTTCCACCATCGCCGCGAAGATCCCGGCATTCCCGCCGATCAGCCACTGCGCCAGCGCCGACACGGCCGCCACAATGAAGAAGCCAAGCCAAAGGCCATTGAGCATCAGTAAATCCCCCGAAGAATGCGGCGAATGATAGCGGGGTAGCCAGAAACGACAAACCCCGGATTTCTCCGGGGTTCGTTTGTGCAATTGCGTCGTACACATAATGTACGTGCAACTGCGTCCTGTAGGAGCCGGCTTGCCGGCGATCGAGACGCCGCGGTGTGTCAGTCACACCACGTTATCGTTCATCGCCGGCAAGCCGGCTCCTACAGGGTCAGTTGTTGGACACTTCGCCGACCGGCAGCTTTTCCTTGCTGCGCCAGTGCGGCAGGGAGTTCCAGTAGCGCTGGCCCTTGGCGTCGTCGTACATGCCTTCCCAACGGGCGATGACCAACACGGCCAGGGCATTGCCGATCACGTTCAGAGCAGTACGCGCCATGTCCATGATGCGGTCGACACCGGCGATGAACGCCAGGCCTTCCAGCGGGATGCCCACGCTGCCCAAGGTTGCCAGCAGCACCACGAAGGACACGCCCGGAACGCCGGCGATGCCTTTGGAGGTGACCATCAGGGTCAGTACCAGCAGCAATTGCTGGCTGATCGACAGGTCGATGCCGTAGAGCTGGGCAATGAAGATTGCCGCGATGCTTTGATACAAGGTCGAACCGTCAAGGTTGAACGAGTAACCGGTTGGCACCACGAAGCTGCAGATGGCCTTCGGCGCGCCGTAGGCTTCCATCTTCTCGATCACGCGCGGCAGCACGGTTTCGGAGGAGGCGGTGGAGTAGGCCAGTACCAGCTCATCCTTGAAGATGCGCATCAGCTTGATCACCGAGAAACCGAACAGGCGAGCGATCAGGCCCAGCACCACGAAGGCGAAGAAGGCGATGGCGACGTAAACCAGGATTACCAGTTTGGCCAGCGGCAGCAGGGACGCGAAGCCGAAGTTGGCTACGGTCACCGCGATCAGTGCGAATACGCCGATCGGGGCGTAGTTCATGATCATGTGGGTGACCTTGAACATGCTTTCCGACACGCCCTGGAACATCGTTACCAGTGGGTCGCGCAACTCGGGCTTCAGGCTCGACAAACCGAGACCGAACAGCACCGAGAAGAAGATGATCGGCAGCATTTCGCCGCGGGCCATGGCCGCGAAGATGTTGGATGGGATCAGGTTGAGGATGGTTTCGATGAACGCGTGTTCATGCTGTACCTCGGCGGCGGTCGCTTGGTACTTGGAAATATCCACGGTACCCAGGGTGCTCATGTCGATGCCGGCACCCGGGTGGAACAGGTTGGCGAGCAGCAGGCCAACGACGATGGCGATGGTGGTGACGACTTCGAAGTAGATGATCGTCTTGAGGCCGATGCTGCCGAGTTTCTTCGCGTCACCGACGCCCGCAATACCGACGATCAACGACGAGATCACGATCGGGATCACGATCATCTTGATCAGACGGATAAAGATATCGCCTGCTGGTTGCAGAACGTTGCTGATCCACCAAGCCTTCTCGGCACTGAAATGGTTGAGCAGCGCACCGATTGCAATCCCCAATACCAGACCGATTAGGATCTGCCAGGCGAGGCTAAGCTTTGCCTTCTTCATATCTTTACCCTTACTTGCGTTTGACTCAGGCAGATGCGGGAACTGGAACGCTTTTGGCGAAAAAGTCTTGTGCATCTGCCCCCGTATAAGGTGCCCCGGAGCGAGTATTTATGGCTCTCTGGCAGGCGAAAAAAGGCGCAACTATTCCGATGCAAGGATGCGACGTCTAATGCCGTAAACGCCTACCCTATGCCGAATCGGCATGAGGTTTTTTCACTGAAAGCGACGTCGCAAACGGTTCGAATATGACATTTCGGCAGGCATATGTGCCGTGAACCGGCCATCTCCGGGCAGGCTGGGTGTTTTTTGATCAGTGGTGCGGGAGGGGGATTTCAGAAAAATCCGACAATCAGAGGTGAGAAATCGCTGCAAAATAAGGCGGTTTTTTCTCGATGTACGGTCACGAAAGAAACACCGGGAAAAGTATTTTCCGGTGAATAGTCGTGCGAATGAGAGGTTGGAACAGCGAAACCGGATGGATCGCTCTATTTCAAAGCGTTGCGCGCAAGCTCTTCGCAAGCCCGTCGAGCCACGGAGGGACGACGAACTTGCGTCGCAGCTTTTTCCTGACCCGGCCCTTTCGCAGGTACTCCCTGTACCCGTAGGTCACTCCGCCCCTGAAACAGGCAGAACGTCCCGACCCCTTGGTCATGCGTCTACCTTCCTCAGGTAGCGCATTGGAGAGAAGCAATGTTGCTTCTTTCGTGTGACAAATTCGGTACCAGCCCGGATCATTCTTCAGTTGTTTTCTTCGCCGTGCCTGGCCGCCATCGCGATGGCACTGCCGCCCCGGAGCAGGGCGGCTGCCAACGTTTTGGGTGAAACGCTCATCTTCAACCTCGACCGCGACGGCCAAAGAAGAACGAAGCAATGAACATCACCAGGAACACGACAAAGAGAATCTTGGCGATACCCGTGGCGGTGCCCGCGATACCACCGAAGCCCAGTACTGCAGCGATGATGGCAATGATCAAGAATGTGATTGCCCAGCTCAACATGGTGATTCTCCTTACGCTTCTATTTAGAGAGGCTACTTGTGGTGCGTTTCCCGGCGCCGCGAGCGCGCCAAGTTCGTGTGTCTAGAACACCCAACGCTCCTGACGTGTCAGCTCGTCCGCAGGCTGAGCCTGGTCGACATCCATCATTCGCGTCGGGGCGCTGTCAGCGAAGCTGCTGCTGACGGCGCTGAAGTGGGTTTGGGTCGGATGCTGAATCGACACGCGTGGCGCTTCTTGCTGCTGGCTCTGCTCCCAACGCTGAAACTGCTGGCCGCCGATCAAGGTGATCAAAAGCGCCAGAACAGCAAACAGGCCTTGCTGGATATGCAGTGGCGAGATACGCAATTGGGCGGCACGTTGGCGATTCATCCTGAAGCTCCTCCCACTCTGTAGTGATCTTGTTATGGGCCTCGTTTCTGAATGCCCTGGTTAATCAGGTTGTTGCAGCCTGCATGCCAGCTTTTAACGACGATAAATATCAATAAAATCAGCTAGTTATGATTTCTATGAAATTCATGCCGGACGCATCCTGCACGATGGCTCTTCCACAGTCGTGCGTAATGCACGATGGATTTGTAGGAACTTTCATTTTTTTTGAATTGCGGGGAGGGCGCGGATGTCACAAGGAAAGATGGGGAATCAACTGAAAACCGGCTATCTGATAAAAAAACAACAAAATCAGGTGATTAGCCGTAGGGTGAGGGGCGAGCTACCCTGCTGTAGCCGGAATCGACCAGAATCAACCATGCAACTTGCCCGATTATTCCGGGACTAAACCAAGATCATTCTTTAAGGAGCGTAGGAAAATGGAATCAGCCACTGAGCATCAAGGCCGCATTCTGCTGGTGGATGACGAATCCGCCATCCTGCGAACGTTCCGATACTGCCTCGAAGATGAAGGCTACAGCGTCGCTACCGCCACCAGCGCGGCGCAGGCCGATGCGCTGCTGCAACGCCAGGTGTTCGACCTGTGCTTCCTCGATTTGCGCCTCGGCGAGGACAATGGCCTCGACGTGTTGGCGCAGATGCGCATTCAGGCGCCGTGGATGCGCGTGGTGATTGTCACCGCACATTCGGCTGTGGACACCGCGGTGGATGCCATTCAGGCCGGCGCCGCTGATTATCTGGTCAAGCCGTGCAGCCCCGATCAATTGCGCCTTGCCACCGCCAAGCAACTGGAAGTGCGGCAACTGTCGGCCCGTCTGGAGGCGCTGGAAGGTGAAGTGCGCAAACCCAAGGACGGTCTGGATTCCCACAGCCCGGCGATGAAAGTGGTGCTTGAAACCGCCCGCCAGGTGGCCAGCACGGATGCCAACATCCTGATCCTCGGCGAGTCCGGTACCGGCAAGGGTGAACTGTCCCAGGCCATTCACGGCTGGAGCAAGCGTGCGAAAAAATCCTGCGTCACCATCAACTGCCCATCGCTGACCGCCGAACTGATGGAAAGCGAGCTGTTCGGTCACAGCCGTGGCGCGTTCACCGGCGCCAGTGAAAGCACGCTCGGGCGAGTGAACCAGGCTGACGGCGGAACGCTGTTTCTCGACGAGATCGGCGATTTTCCCCTGACGTTGCAGCCTAAATTACTGCGTTTCATCCAGGACAAAGAATATGAACGCGTCGGCGATCCGGTCACCCGCCGCGCCGATGTGCGCATCCTCGCGGCGACCAACCTCAATCTTGAAGACATGGTCCGCGACGGCCGCTTCCGTGAAGATTTGCTCTATCGCCTGAACGTCATCACCTTGCACCTGCCACCGCTGCGCGAACGGCGGGAAGATATTCTGAACCTGGCTGAGCGTTTTCTGGCCCGGTTCGTCAAGGAATACGCGCGTCCGGCGCGGGTTTTCAGTGAAGAAGCCCGTGAAGCGCTGCTCAGCTATCGCTGGCCCGGGAACATCCGCGAGCTGCGCAACGTGGTCGAGCGAGCAAGCATTATTTGTCCACAGGAACGGGTTGAAATCAGCCACTTGGGCATGGCCGAAACCCCCGTCAACAATGCGCCACGCATCGGCGCTGCGCTGAGCCTGGATGAACTGGAGAAGGCCCACATCGGTGCGGTCCTCGCCACCGCCGACACCCTGGATCAGGCCGCCAAGACGCTCGGCATCGACGCTTCGACGCTCTACCGCAAACGCAAGCAGTACAACTTGTGAGCCCTGCGCGATGAAACTGGCGATGAAGTTGCGTACTCGGCTTTTTCTGAGTATTTCCGCCTTGATCACCGTGGCGCTGCTGGGGCTTTTGCTCGGTCTGGTCAGCGTGATGCAGATGGCGGGAACCCAGGAAGCGCTGATTCGCAACAATTTCGTCACCCTGGACCTGGGCCTGAAGATGCGCCAGACCCTGGGCGATCAACTGATCCTCATGCTGGGCGAAAAATCGGATCCAGCGGCGTTTGAAACGTCCAGGCTGCATTATCTTCAGTTGGTGGATGAAGGCATCGCCCATGAGCAGAATCAAGAGAGCGGCCAACACGGTTTCAGGCAGGCCAAGGACGATTACCTGCGGTTTCTTCAGGCGCTGGACCAGGCACACGATCCGTCCCATGTACTGAGTGGCAACGAAGACCTCGCCGAAAAACTCAACGTGTTGCGCAACGGGCTGATTACCGAGCAAAAGCGAGCGCTGGATACCATCAATGAAACGCAACGTCAGGCGCGGGAGCGAGCGCTGCTGATTGCCGGCCTGCTCGGTCTGGTCGGGTTGGCGGTGCTGATCATCGGTTTCATCACTGCTCATGCGATCGCACGTCGTTTCGGTGAACCGATCGAGGCGTTGGCCCAGGCCGCCGATAACATCGGCCAAGGCAATTTCGAGGTAACCCTGCCGATTTCCTCGGCAGTGGAAATGAATCTGCTGACCAAGCGTTTCGGGATCATGGCCGAGGCTTTGCGTCAGCATCAGGCCACTAATATCGACGAATTGCTCGCCGGCCAGCAGCGTTTGCAGGCGGTGCTCGACAGCATTGATGACGGGCTGCTGATGATCGACCGCGACGGCCATCTGGAACACCTCAACCCGGTGGCGCAGCGCCAGTTGGGTTGGGACACCGATCGTCTTGGTCAGGGGCTGGGTGCCGCGCTCGAACGCCCCGAGCTGGATCAACAGCTGCAACTGGTGCTGCGTGGCGGCACGTTGGAGCGGGCGCCGGAGGACCTGAGTATCGAGGTCGATGGCGAGTCGCGGTTGCTCACGTACAGCCTGACGCCGGTCAGTCATACCCAGGCCCAGATTCTGGGCGCGGTAATGGTGTTGCATGACGTCACCGAGCAGCGTGCTTTCGAGCGAGTGCGCAGCGAGTTTGTGTTGCGTGCGTCTCATGAGCTGCGAACGCCGGTCACCGGGATGCACATGGCATTCGGCCTGTTTCGGGAGCGCACGCACTTTGCGCAGGACTCGCGAGAAGCGGACCTGCTGGACACCGTCAATGAAGAGATGCAGCGTTTGATGCAACTGATCAACGACTTGCTGAACTTCTCCCGCTACCAGAACGGTCTGCAGAAACTCTCGCTGGCGCCGTGTTCCATCGAGGAGCTGCTCGAGCGGGCCCGGTCGCGGTTCGCTGATACAGCGCAAGAGAAGGGCATCAACCTGCTGGTGGAGGTGCAAGGTCCGTTACCGTGGTTGCAGGCCGATCAACCGCAACTGGACCGTGTGCTCGACAACCTGATCGACAACGCCTTGCGCCATACCGGCCCTGACGGCCAGATACGCTTGCAGGCGCGGCGTCATGGGGAGCGGGTGATCATCAGCGTCGAGGACAATGGCGAGGGCATCGCCTACGGCCAGCAGGGGCGAATCTTCGAGCCTTTTGTGCAGGTCGGGCGCAAGAAGGGTGGCGCGGGGCTCGGCCTGGCGTTGTGCAAGGAAATCGTGCAGTTGCACGGTGGGCGGATGGGGGTTTATTCGCGGCCGGGGCAGGGCACGCAGTTCTACATGGCGTTGGCGGTTTAACGCGCGTTTACGCTTCGTCATCCAGGCGTCGGCCGGCCAGTCGCCGACCCCGGGTAATCAGCTCGATGAACTGTACGGCGCTCAATGCATGGGCGAACAACCAGCCCTGACCGAACTTCACCCCTTCACTGCTCAAGAATGCGGCCTGGGCTTCATGTTCGATGCCTTCGGCAATCACCTTCAAGTGCAGCGACTGGGCCATGTGAATGATATGCGGCGCCACGCCACTGCTGGCGGCGTCATGCCCCAGCGCATCGATGAACGCCTTGTCGATTTTCAGGCAGTCCACCGGCAGGGTTTGCAGATAGGCGAGGCTGCAATAGCCGGTGCCAAAGTCATCGATCAACACCTGATGCCCGACATCGCGCAAGGCCTGCAGGTTTTCCCGGGCCACCACCACGTCAATCAATCCCCGCTCGGTCACCTCAAAGGCAATCTGCTTGGCCGCGACCCGGTGCAAGGTCAGCAGGCGCGCCATCACCTGACCGATTCGCGGCACCATGACATCGCACGCTGCGAGGTTGACCGAGATGTACAGCTGCGGATTGGCCCGCAACAACTGCCCCAATTGCTCCAGCAGGCGTTGCAGGACGAAGTCGGTCATCTGCCGGATCTGCCCGGTGTTCTCCGCCATCGGAATGAACAGGTCGGGGCTGGTCAGGGTGCCATCCGGCCGGCGCCAGCGCAGCAAGGCTTCGGCTCCGACGCAGTTGCGGCTGTCGAGGTCGAAGATCGGTTGATACAACACCTGCAACTCGCCACGTCGTATCGCACCGGTCAATTCGGCGTCCAGCGACTGCCGCTGACGCACCAGCAGAAACACCATGAAGCCCACCAGTATTCCCAATGCCAGGCTGGCCGGCACCAGCCACCACCAGGCGGTGGGCACATTCACGGCGGTGCGCGGGGTGATCAGCACCAATTGGTATTCGGGGCTTTTGGTCGGCATGAGGTAAATCAAGCGAGTCGGGGTGACTTGCAAGGCTTCGCTGCTTTTCGGTGGCCAAGGCACGGTCGGTGGCCAGGCTTGCGGGGAGCCCAGCACCGGAATCGCGCGGGTGCCGTTGTCGAGTATCACCAAAAGACTGCTGCCCGGCGACAGGTCGACCATGTCGGTCAAATGTCCGCGAGAGGTCGCGACTCGGAAGTTGCCCCGTCCGAGCATGAGCGCGGCGCGGTTTTCATCAGGTTCGGTGGTGGTGTTCAGCCAATAACTGTAAGTGGGGTCTTGAATGTCCGGTGCTCGTGTCAGCGACAGTCCTTCCTGGCTCGGTCGGTTGGAGCAGATCTTCGAGGCATCCATATACGCGGCCTCGTAAACGAAGCGGTAATTGAAGGTGACCTGCTGCAAAGTGGCGATCATGTCTTTGTCGCAGGTTCGCAGCGGTTGGGCCTCCAGATCATCAAGGCCTTCGCGCAGTTGCCCGAACAACTGCTCCAGGCGCGAAAGAAATCGTTCGCCTTGCGCGTTCATTTCCAGACTTTCGTTTTGCTCAATCTGATGAATGGCCACGAACAGGCTGAGCGCCAATAGCAACACGCTGCTCAGGGCGGCCGCCAGCATCGCCAAAAACCATGGGCGATAGAACCAGCTACGAAGCGTCTCTCGAGCAGCAGGCATATGGGAATATCCGAAGAATTACCAATGAGTTATAGCTGCTGATTGGGAAAAAGCCCGCACCGTCGGGCGGGCGTCATTATTTTGTCTGATTCAACACCTGGAGAAGTGCAGCTGTCTGCGCATCCGGCATGCCGTCGAAGCGCGACGGCCGGAAATGCATTTGAAAGGCGCCGATCACGTGACGCGTTGCCACATCCAGCTCGCCGGTTTGCGGCGTGGCGTAACCGAGGCGGGCCAACTGTGCCTGAAACCAGCTGACGCTCGGCAGTTTCGAGTCGAACTGCACTTGTTGCCGCGCCACGGCCTGCTCGTCTGGCCAAACACCAAGGCCTTCGGCGGCCAGGCGCTTCCAGGGGAAAAGCGGCCCCGGGTCCAGCTTGCGGAATGGCGCGATGTCGCTATGGCCGATAATGCTGTGAGGGTTGATGGCGTGACGTTTGCTGATGTCTTTTAGCAAGACGATCAAGGACTGGACCTGAGCTTCGCTGTAGGGATACCAGTAACGCCCTCCGGTCGGGAGTTCCTTGAATCCTGGGTTGACGATTTCAATGCCGATGGAGCTGGAATTCAGCCAGGTCCGACCCTGCCACTCACTCTCTCCGGCGTGCCATGCCCGTTGGTTTTCGTCCATCAACTTATAGATAGTGGCGTTTTTGTCGTCGCCGATCAGGTAATGGCTGCTGACTTCGCCGTGGGTCAGCAGCTGCAACGAGCGTTCCAGCGATGCCGAGGTGTAATGCACCACCACGAATTGAACGCGGCTGTCGTGATTGGCCGAAGGATGGCTGGTGTCGAACCGAGGTCCGCTGGCACAGCCGGCCAACAGGATCAGCGACACGAAGAGGGTGAGAAATTTCATGGTAGAGACAGTACGCGCAAGACAGTAATGCAACAGTGTAACGTACTGCCTTGCGCGAGAATGGTCGGCGCGAGCTTTTAAACAAAATGGAACAATTGGCTGTCAGCCCAGTTCCACTCGGTTACGCCCGGCATGTTTTGCGCGATACAGCGCCTGATCGGCTCTTTTAAGCACCAGATCGCTGTGTTCGCCGGGTTTGAACGCTGTCAGTCCCATGGAAATGGTGATGGTCACCGGCTCGCTTTTGAAATGGAACGGGCAGGCTTCTACCGCCGCTCGCAAGCTTTCCAACAGCTTTGCGCCGACGGCCGGCACTGTGCCGGGCATTAACAGGACAAATTCTTCTCCGCCAAAGCGTGCAATGAAATCTGTCCCGCGCAGGCGCTTGCGCAACACCGTGGCGATGATTTTCAGCACTTTGTCGCCCGCCAGATGACCATAGTTATCGTTGATGCGTTTGAAATGGTCGAGGTCGAGCATGGCCAGCAGAAGGGTGTTGCCGTGCTGCTGCCACTGATGGATTTCGTGGTCGAGACGCTCGCTCCAGGCCGCCCGGTTCGGCAGCCCGGTCAGCGGGTCGATCAAGGCTTTCTGGCGCTGCTCTTCGAGATGTTCGCGATAACCCTGGGCTTCCTGCTCCATGTGCGCCACCCGTTCGGCCAGGCCTTTCAGGCGGGCGGCCACTTCCTGTTCGCGTTCGTCGCGCTGCTTCTGGTGTTGGTCCATGGTGCCCAACAGGCCTTCGAGGTGGTTCTCCAGCACATGCTTGAGGTCGTCCAGGTCGGCGGCTTCCTGCATGCTGCTCTGCAAGCCATCGACTTGTTCGCGGATCTGCGTGTCCATTTGCCGTGCGGCAGATTGGTTGTCGGCATGGCCATCGCTGGCGGCTTGCAAGTTGCTCTGGAACGACTCGAGGCGTTCGTTGAGTTGCTGTAAATAAACTTCGAACTCGTGCTGTCCGCTGTTGTTGATCGCCAACATCAAAGTTGCCAGATCGTCGAGGATCGGCAGCAGTTCGTACCAATTCAAACCGTTTTGCAGGCGATCACGCATCGCTTCGGCTTGTGGGCGATGACGTTCGGGGAGCGACAGGTCGTCGAGCAGGCCCAGTAGCGTGTCTTCGATGTGCTTGGCCACCGAGCTGTAGGACGGCTCGGGCGAGTCCGGAAGGGCGTAGAGAATATCGTGTTCAGGTTGTTCCGGATCGACGGCGGCCAGCGCCTGGGCCACGGCCGAGGGCAGGGGCAGGCTGTCGAGAGGCACCACCGGGGTGAGTTCGTCGGGATTGCCAGGCGGTTGAGCCTCGACAACCGGTGTCATCGCGGCGGGTGCGGGTTGTTCCGGTTGTTGAGCCTGCGGCTGGGCCGGTATTTCCACCTCGGGCGCTGGCTGAGGCTCAACAACTGGCGGGACAAACGCCACGACGGCAGGCGGCGGGGTGTCTGTCGGCGTCTCGATCGCCGGCGGCTCGGGGGCGGCCACGGGCGTGTCAGGCGCGGTTACTGGTGGCTCAGCGGCGACTGGCGCGGATTCGACGGCGACTCGCGGCGACTCGGCAGGCAAAGCAACAATGGCTTCTACAGGCGCTGGAGCGGACGCCTGGGCCTGCGGAGCCGCAGCTTCCGGAGTGGCTTCATCCGCTTCACGACTGCCGAACAGTCGTTGCAGCAAGCCCGGACGACCGGGTTCTGTCGGGGTCTCCAGCTGATTCAAGGCTTTGCCTTGCAGGCCGCTCAGTTCGCTGAGCAGCAACGGGATCTCGCGCGCCTGGCTGACGCGTCCGTCCAGGGTTTTGGCAAAGTTCTTGAGTGGCCGGCTCACTTCCCGGGGCAACGGCAACGTTTGCAGTTGCGCAACCAGCGAGGTCAGCGCGGCACTGGTCTGATTGACTCGGGTTTCACGACGCTGTTCGGAGTCGAGTACGGCTTTTTCCAGTCGCGGAAGCAGCGCCGCCAGGCCCGCATCCATGTCATTGGTGCGGATGACCTCGCGCATTTCTTTCATGCACTGGTCAACAGCGCGGTCAGTGCCCTCGGCCGCCAGCGTACTGCGCACCAACCCCCGACGCAGCAAGTCGAGCCGGGCGTCCCAGCGACGCTCGAGTTTTTCCTGTTGTTCGATGCTTTTGAGGTATTTCTCTTTCCAGCGCTGTGCTTCGTCGCTCATTCAGGGGTTCCGCGAGGGGCAGGACTCAACGCGGGGAATGCATCGGCCGTGAGCGAACCCGGCAGACGAATTTCTACCGCGACCGGCAGGTGATCGGAAATGGGTTGAGCCAGCACTTCGACCTTTTCCAGCGTCAGGGTCGGGCTCAGCAGAATGTGGTCCAGGCAGCGCTGCGGGCGCCAGCTGGGGAAGGTCGCTTCCAGTTGCGGCGCCAGCAGGCCGAGGTCGCGCAACGGGGAGTTTTGCAGCAGATCACTGGCATGAGTGTTCATGTCACCCATCAGCACCTGGTGTTTATAGCCGCCAATCAACTCGCGGATGTAAGCCAGTTGCATGCTGCGGGTGCGTGCGCCCAGCGCCAGATGCATCATGACCACCACCAGCGATTCCGGACCTTCGCCGAAGCGCACCAGGATCGCCCCGCGACCTTTGGGCCCCGGCAGCGGGTGATCTTCAATCGCCCATGGGCGCAGGCGGCTGAGCACGCCATTGCTGTGCTGGCCGAGACGACCGAGGTTGCGATTGAGTTGTTGATACCAGTAGGGGAAGGCGCCGAGTTGCGCCAGGTGTTCCACTTGATTGACGTAGCCGGATCGCAGGCTGCCGCCATCGGCTTCCTGCAGTGCAACCAGATCGAAGTCGCCCAGCAGATTGCCGATCTTTTGCAGATTGTCGGCACGCCCGGTGTGCGGCAACAGGTGTTGCCAGCCCCGGGTCAGGTAATGCCGATACCGCTCGGTACTGATACCCACCTGGATATTGAAGCTGAGCAAGCGCAGACGGCTGTCTGCGGGCAGGCCCGTCGATTCCAGGTGATGCTCGTTGACCTGCGGATCATGCAGGCCAACGACGCGTTCAGTACCCCAGCGGCGCATGGCAGGCCTCGCGCTTAGTGGGCAACAGCCTTGATAGTCGCTCGCTCTTGGTCAACCAGCTTGTCGGCCAGTTGCAGCGCTTGCTCGGCGCCGCCGGCAGAGCCCACGTCAAAGCGATACTTGCCGTTGACGATCATGGTTGGAACGCCGGAGATTTCATATTTCTTGGCCAGTTCTTTGGCTTTGTTGATTTGGCCTTTAATGGCGAAGGAATCGAAGGTCGCCAGGAACTTGTCCTTATCTACGCCTTGAGTCGCCAGGAAGTCGGCCATTTCGTTTTTATCGGTCAGCTTTTTGTGTTCTTTCTGAATCGCGTTGAACACCGCAGCGTGAACCTTGCTCTCGACGCCCATGGCTTCCAGGGTCAGGAACATCTGGCCGTGTGCGTCCCACGGGCCGCCGAACATTGCAGGAATACGCACGAAATTCACGTCGGACGGCAGCTTCTCGACCCAAGGATTGATCACTGGCTCGAACGCGTAGCAATGCGGGCAGCCGTACCAGAACAGCTCCACCACTTCGATCTTGCCAGGCACTGCAACCGGAACCGGATTGCTCAGTTCGACATAAGGGGCGGCGGGGGCTTCGGCGGCTTGGGCAGTCATGCCGAACAGGCTGGCAGCGACGAGTGCGGCGCTGATGATCAGATTACGCATGCTTTACTCCTGGACAATTTGGGTCGCCTCGCGCGACCTGTTTTCAGACAGGTCATGGCGGGCTTGAGTTCTGTAGTGTAACGGCAGCAGGCACAAAAAAGGGCGGCCTGAGCCACCCTTTTTATACTTGCTGCGACGGATTAATAGAGCGTTAACGTTGCAGGAGATGTACATCCCGCGCGGCGCCCGCTTCGCCGTCTTAGTGCAGGCCTTGAATGTAGCTGGACACCGCTGCGATGTCTTCGTCGCTCAGCTTTTTGGCAATGGTCTGCATGGTTTTGGTGTCGCCGTCGTTGTTGCGACCGCCTTCTTCCTTGCGGAAATCGGTCAGTTGCTTGGCGACGTATTGAGCGTGCTGGCCACCCAGGTGCGGGAAACCGGCGGCGGCATTGCCCGCGCCATTTGGCGAGTGGCAACCGGTGCAGGATGGAAGGCCCTTGGCCAGGTCGCCACCACGGAACAGTGCTTCACCGCGAGCCACGACTTTCGGGTCGGCGGCGCCAACGCTGCCTTTCTGACTGGCGAAGTAGGCGGAGATATCAGCCAGGTCCTGATCGCTCAGGTTGGTCAGCAGGCCAGTCATTTCCAGAACGGTGCGCTTGCCCGACTTGATGTCGTGCAATTGCTTGGTCAGGTAGCGTTCACCTTGCCCCGCCAGTTTTGGAAAGTTTGGCGCCATGCTGTTGCCATCCGGGCCGTGGCAGGCGCCACATACGGCGGCTTTGGCCTGACCGGCTTTTGCATCACCCGGTTGTACTGCCTCACCTGCAGCATGGGCCATGCCGGAGATGCCCACGGTCAACAGCAGACTCACGATCAATTTGTTCATCAGCTAATCCAACTACGGCTAAGGGTTAAAGAGTTATGGACCGGGATCACTCGCTCATCCACTGGATGATGACTTGGTAATCCTCGGCACTGCAGTCCATGCACAAACCACGCGGCGGCATCGCCTTGAAACCCTGGGTCACGTGTTGCACCAGCGTCTCCATACCTTTCGCCAACCTCGGCGTCCAAGCTTCCTGATCGCCCTTTTTGGGCGCCATGGGTAGTTGGCCGGAATGACAGGCACCACAAACACGGTTGTACACAGCTTCCGGATCCTGTGTAGCCTGAGCGCTGTAAAGCGGTATCAAGACACCGGCAGCTAGCAGCCATTTCGTCATAAAACGACCTTTTCAGGGTTGAGAGCGTTCTGCGTTCTAATGCGCAATCAAGGTCAATCGCTCTCGTGAACTTCATCCTACGCTGGGACAAAGCGCACACAAAATCTGCGGCATTATATACTGGCGTCACTGAAACGGAAACGACACCGCTTGCCGCGTCCATTCCCGGCGCCGCCCACATCGGAAATCCCATGCAACTCAAGAACCCCATCCTCGGCCTGTGCCAACAGTCCACCTTCATGCTCAGCGCTGCCAAAGTCGACCAATGTCCCGACGACGAAGGCTTTGAAGTGGCCTTCGCCGGGCGTTCTAACGCCGGTAAATCCAGCGCTTTGAACACCCTGACGCATGCCAGCCTGGCGCGGACCTCGAAAACCCCGGGTCGCACGCAACTCTTGAACTTCTTCAAGCTAGACGATGATCGGCGTCTGGTCGACCTGCCGGGGTACGGTTACGCGAAAGTACCTATCCCGTTGAAGCTGCACTGGCAGCGTCACCTGGAAGCTTATCTGGGTGGTCGCGAGAGTTTGAAAGGTCTGATTCTGATGATGGACATCCGTCATCCAATGACCGACTTCGACCTGTTGATGCTTGATTGGGCCGTGGCCAGCGGCATGCCGATGCACATTTTGCTGACCAAAGCGGACAAATTGACCTACGGCGCAGCGAAGAACGTCCTGCTCAAGGTGCAGTCGGATATCCGCAAAGGCTGGGGCGATGCGATCACCATTCAGCTGTTCTCGGCGCCAAAACGCCTCGGTCTGGAAGAGGCCTACACAGTACTGGCAGGCTGGATGGAGCTGGCGGACAAGGGCGCTGAACCCGTCGAGCAATAAATCGCAGGCAAAAAAAACCCCGGACTTCTTATGGGGAGGGGGAAGTTCCGGGGTTCAAGTTCCGGACCGCTAGGGCGGGGTCCAGATTATCTGCCAACACTTAACACAACATAGGAGCATCGAAGGGCTTCACCAGCCATTCAGTAACTCTGAGTGGCGCTTCACAGGTTTAGTTCCGGTGTTTCCAAAACCATTTGAAATAAGCTGGCTCGCTATCAGAAATAAGCCCCTTCATCGCGACACTATGCCGCAGCGAAATACCCTGTAGGAGCGAGCCTGCTCGCGATGGTCGTTAACGATAACGCGTTCATCCTGAATGAACGCGTTGCTTGTCAGCTCATCGCTAGCAGGCTCGCTCCTACAGTGGATCAGTGAGCCTCATCCCAGTTATTTCCCACACCCACCTCGACCAGAAGCGGTACATCCAGCTTCGCAGCGTCGCTCATGTGCACGCGAATTTCCTCACGAACCTGATCGACCAGGTCTTCACGCACCTCAAGCACCAATTCATCGTGCACCTGCAGGATGACTTTGGCGTCGAGGCCTGACGACGTCAGCCAGTTATCCACAGCCACCATGGCTTTTTTGATGATGTCTGCCGCAGTGCCTTGCATCGGTGCGTTGATCGCCGTGCGTTCGGCGCCTTTGCGCAGGGCCGGGTTTTTCGCGTTGATTTCCGGCAGGTACAGACGACGACCGAAGATGGTCTCGACAAAACCTTGCTCGGCCGCCTGGGCGCGGGTGCGCTCCATGTATTCCAGGACGCCTGGGTAGCGGGCGAAATAGCGGTCGATGTACGCCTGGGACTGTTTGCGGTCCACGCCGATCTGCTTGGCCAGGCCAAACGCGCTCATGCCGTAGATCAAACCGAAGTTGATGGCTTTGGCGCTACGACGCTGATCAGTGGTGACCTCTGCCAGCTCGACGCCGAAAACCTCGGCGGCCGTGGCTTTGTGCACGTCCAGGTCATTGCGGAAGGCGTGCAGCAAACCTTCGTCCTTGGCCAGGTGAGCCATGATGCGCAGTTCGATTTGCGAGTAGTCGGCGGCCAGCAGCTTGTAGCCTTTGGGCGCCACGAACGCCTGACGGATCCGCCGACCTTCGGCGGTGCGGATCGGAATGTTCTGCAGGTTTGGATCGCTGGACGACAAGCGGCCAGTCGCCGCGACAGCCTGATGATAAGACGTGTGAATCCGCCCGGTGCGCGGGTTGATTTGCTCCGGCAGGCGGTCGGTGTAGGTGCTTTTCAGTTTGCTCATCGAGCGGTACTGCATCAGCACTTTGGGCAGCGGGTAATCCTGCTCGGCCAGTTCCGCCAGCACCGCTTCGGCAGTGGACGCCTGACCCTTGGCGGTTTTGCTGAGGATCGGCAAGCCGAGTTTTTCGTACAGGATCACGCCCAATTGCTTCGGCGAGCCGAGGTTGAATTCCTCACCGGCGATGGCAAACGCCTCACGCTCCAGCGCGACCATCTTCTCGCCCAGTTCCACGCTCTGGATGCCCAGCAGGTTGGCGTCGACCAGCGCGCCCTGACGCTCGATCCGTGCGAGCACCGGCACCAGCGGCATTTCGATGTCGCTCAGGACTTTGCTCAGGCTCGGAATCGCGTTGAGCTTTTCCTGCAGGGTTTGATGCAGGCGCAGCGTCACGTCGGCGTCTTCGGCGGCGTACGGTCCGGCCAGTTCCAGGGAGATCTGGTCAAAGGTCAGCTGCTTGGCGCCTTTGCCGGCGATGTCCTGGAAGCTGGTGGTGGTGTGATTCAGGTACTTGAGCGCCAGGCTGTCCATGTCGTGGCGGGTCGCGGTCGAGTCCAGTACGTAGGATTCGAGCATGGTGTCGAAGGCGATGCCTTGCACGCTGATGCCGCAGCTCTGATCGCCACCGATGGCGCAGTTGGCCAGGATGTTCATGTCGAACTTGGCGTGCTGGCCGACCTTGAGTTTGTTCGGGTCTTCCAGGATCGGTTTCAGTGCGCGCAGCACGGTGTCGCGATCCAGTTGATCCGGTACGCCCATGTAGGAATGGGTCAGTGGAATGTAGGCCGCTTCGTTGGCCTGTACGGCGAACGACAGGCCGACCAGTTGCGCCTGCTGCGCATCGATGCCGGTGGTTTCGGTATCGAAGGCGATCAGCTTGGCGTCGTTGAGCTTCTTCAGCCACAGGTCGAAATCGGCCTGGGTGAGGATCGTGGTGTATTTGAGTTCGCTCTCGACGGCGGCTTCCTCAGCCACCGGCGCGGTGACTTCCTGACCGGAGCGCTTGGCGTCGCGCTGGTTTTCTTCAAACCAGCTTTTGAACTCGAGCAGGGTGTAGAGCTCGGCGAGCTTGTCGTGATCCGGCTTGCCCATTTGCAGGTCATCAAGGCCGATGTCCAGCGGCACGTCGATCTTGATCGTCGCCAGCTGATAGGAGAGGAAGGCCATCTCCTTGTGCTCTTCGAGCTTGGCCGGCAGGGTTTTCGCACCGCGAATCGGCAGGGTCGGGACGATGTCGAGCTGTGCATACAACTCGGTCAGGCCGCCGTTTACACCTACGAGCAGGCCGGAAGCCGTCTTCGGACCAATGCCCGGAACGCCCGGAATGTTGTCGGAAGAATCGCCCATCAATGCCAGATAATCGATGATCTGCTCGGGAGCGACGCCGAATTTCTCCTTCACGCCCTCCACGTCCATGCTGCTACCGGTCATGGTGTTGACCAAGGTAATGTGGCCGTCGACCAGTTGCGCCATGTCCTTGTCGCCGGTGGAGATGATCACCGGGCGGTCGGCCGCTGCGCTGCTGCGGGCCAGCGTGCCGATCACGTCATCGGCCTCGACGCCTTCGACGCACAGCAGCGGGAAGCCCAGCGCGATCACGCTTTGGTGCAACGGCTCGATCTGTACGCGCATGTCGTCGGGCATGCTCGGGCGATTGGCCTTGTATTCGGCGTACATGTCATCGCGAAACGTCCCACCCTTGGCGTCGAACACCACGGCGAACGGACTGTCCGGGTACTGCTTGCGCAGACTCTTGAGCATGTTCAGCACGCCTTTGACCGCTCCGGTCGGCAGACCTTTGGAAGTGGTCAGCGGCGGCAGGGCGTGAAAGGCGCGGTACAGGTAAGAAGAACCGTCCACCAGGACGAGGGGGGCTTGGCTCATGAGCAGGATCAACCTTTTCGGCGGGTCCGGCGCTAGAATAGCGGGACCGTTGACGACAAAGGGACAAGGTTATCATGCGCACACTAAATCGCCTGTTGCTGGCTGGCTTGTTTGCAATTGCACCATTGGCCGTGATGGCGGCGGATGACGCACCTTCGCCAGACCCGGATGTCACGATCCGCACGGAAGGGGATAAAACCATTCAGGAATATCGGCAAAATGGTTTTCTGTATGCCATCAAGGTCACGCCGAAAGGTGGCAAACCTTATTTCCTGGTGCGCGCGGATGGCTCGGAAGGTAACTTCATTCGCTCGGACTACCCGGATATGCTGATCCCGGCGTGGGAAATATTTAAGTGGTAAGTCGTCCTTAATTTTAATCGGTGCCGCCATTTGCGGCGCCCGTACTGGCAGTTAAAACATGTCTGTGTTCACCCCGCTGGCTCGGCCTGAGCTGGAAACCTTTCTTGCCCCTTACGGGCTCGGCCGCCTGCTTGATTTTCAGGGGATTGCTGCCGGTAGCGAAAACACCAACTTCTTTATCAGCCTGGAGCAGGGCGAATTTGTCCTGACCCTGGTCGAGCGCGGTCCGGTTCAGGAGATGCCGTTCTTCATCGAGCTGCTGGACGTGCTGCATGAAGCCAACCTGCCGGTGCCTTACGCCTTGCGCACCACCGATGGTGTCGCCCTGCGCGAGCTGGCCGGCAAGCCTGCGCTGCTGCAACCGCGTCTGGCGGGCAAGCACATCAAGGAAGCCAACGCGCAACATTGCGCTCAGGTGGGCGATTTGCTCGGTCATCTGCACCTGGCGACCCAGGCCAACATGATCAAGCGCAAAACCGATCGCGGCCTGGACTGGATGCTGGAAGAGGGCACGCAACTGCTGTCGCACCTGAATGCCGAGCAGAGTGATCTGCTGCAACGGGCGCTGGATGAAATCACGCAGCAAAAAGAGAAAATTCTGGCGTTGCCACGGGCCAACATCCACGCAGACCTGTTCCGCGATAACGCGATGTTCGAAGGCACGCACCTGACCGGGTTGATCGACTTCTACAACGCGTGCTCGGGGCCGATGCTCTACGACGTGGCGATTGCCTTGAATGACTGGTGTTCGGATGACGACGGTCTGATTGACGGACCGCGGGCGCGGGCGTTGCTGGGGGCGTATGCGGCATTGCGACCGTTCACTGCTGCCGAGGCGGAGTTGTGGCCGACCATGCTGCGCGTGGCGTGTGTGCGATTCTGGCTGTCGC
Organism: Pseudomonas sp. PDM01; assembly: GCF_014852325.1. Classification (NCBI taxonomy): domain Bacteria; kingdom Pseudomonadati; phylum Pseudomonadota; class Gammaproteobacteria; order Pseudomonadales; family Pseudomonadaceae; genus Pseudomonas; species Pseudomonas sp. PDM01. Next base: position 48,279 of record NZ_JACVBK010000002.1, on the reverse strand, counting down.
GGTTGATTGCCGCGGAGTCTTTCGCCGGGCAGGACGTGTTGATTCACGATCCGATGGAGTTTCAGTTGCGGTTGGCGCAGCGGCAGAAGGTCAACACCCCGCTACCTTTCGCCCTCTAAAAGCTTCGCGGGCAAGCCTCGCTCCTACAGGATTTGTGTCGTTCACAATATCTGCGAACGGCACAAACTCCGTAGGAGCGAGGCTTGCCCGCGAATGGGGCGCCGCAATTCTGGAATTACAACGACTCCAGACACCCCGCCAAATCATTCCCCAACTTCTCCAGCACCTGCTCATACCCCTGAGCAGTCGCCGGCGTGTACCCGCCCAAAGCATCCAGCTCCGCCAGTTTCACCGGCAAACCCGCCACCAGTGTTTCCGCCAGTCGCGGCCGCAGCGGCGGCTCGCTGAACACACAGGTCTTGCCCACTTCCTGCAACCGCGTGCGCATTGCCGACACGTGCTGGGCACCCGGCTGGACTTCGGCGGCGACGCTGAATACGCCCGCGTGCTTCAGACCGTAAGCCTCTTCGAAGTAGTCGAACGCTTCATGGAACACAAAGTACGGTTTGCCCGCGATGCCCGCCAGTCGTGCCTTCAAGCGCAGGTCCAGCGCGTCGAGACGTTCATCGAACGCCTTCAGATTGCTCTGATAGCGCGCTGCGTTGGCCGGATCGGCAGCGCTCAAATCAGCGGCCATTTTCGTCGCGATCACGCGAGCGTTGATCGGCGATAACCACAAATGCGCATCCAGGCTGCCCGGACGGTGATCGTGATCATGCTCGTCGGCTTCTTCGGCGTGGGAGTGACTGTCTTCGGCGAAACGACGCAATTTCAACCCCGGCAGATCCTGCACGGCAACGCTCGGCAGCGTACGACCGTTCAGCACGCGAGGCAGGAAACCTTCCATGTCCGGTCCGATCCAGTAAACCAGGTCCACCGATTGCACCTTCCGTACGTCGGACGGGCGCAACGCATAGTTATGCGGCGAAGCCCCCGGTGGCAGCAGCACTTCCGGAATCGCCACACCGTCTTGCACCGCAGCGGCAATCAGCTGCAGCGGCTTGATGCTGGTGAGGACTTTGACTTCGGCCTGGGCAGAACTGATCAACAGAAAACTGGCGACAAATGCGACAAAGATAGAAAAAAGTCGGGACACGATGACCACTCAAAGAGGCGAGAACGGGTAACATAATAACGTCTCTCACAAAACTCGTCGCCGCTCATGCCTAAAACACCGATTGCCAGCCGTCCCCACGACCACTCTCATTGCGTGCATAGCGCACTGTCTGAGGCCGATGCCCTGTGCGCTCGGCAAGGCCTGCGCCTGACGGCCTTGCGTCGGCGGGTGCTGGAACTGGTGTGGCAAAGCCATAAACCGCTGGGTGCCTATGACATTCTTGCGGTACTCAGCGAGCAGGACGGCCGCCGCGCTGCGCCGCCGACCGTGTACCGCGCGCTGGATTTCCTGCTGGAAAACGGCCTTGTGCACCGCATCTCCTCGCTGAACGCCTTCGTCGGCTGCAATCACCCGGAACACGCGCACCAGGGCCAGTTCCTGATCTGCCGCGAATGCCATGCCGCCATCGAGCTTGAGCAAAAATCCATCAGCGACGCGATCATCACCAGCGCCAAGGATGTCGGGTTCGTCGTCGAAGGCCAGACCGTTGAAGTGGTCGGCCTCTGCTCGGGTTGCCAGGGGGCTTGATGAGCAACGCGTTGATCCGCCTCGAGCAGGTTGCCGTCACGTTTGCCGGGCAAAGCGTGCTGGATAACATTGAGCTGAGCGTCGAGCCGGGGCAGATCGTCACCCTGATCGGCCCCAATGGCGCCGGCAAGACCACCCTTGTGCGGGCGGTGCTCGGCCTGTTGAAGCCGGACAGCGGCAGCGTGTGGCGCAAGCCGAAACTGCGCGTTGGCTACATGCCGCAAAAACTTCACGTCGATCCGACGCTGCCGCTGTCGGTGCTGCGCTTTCTGCGTCTGGTGCCCGGCGTGGACCGTGCTCGTGCCTTGGCGGCCCTCAAGGAGGTCGGTGCCGAACAGGTGATCGACAGCCCGGTGCAAAGTGTTTCCGGCGGTGAAATGCAGCGCGTGCTGCTGGCTCGGGCGCTATTGCGCGAGCCGGAATTGCTGGTGCTCGACGAGCCGGTACAGGGCGTCGACGTGGCGGGGCAGGCCGAGCTGTACAGCCTGATCACCCGACTGCGTGATCGTCACGGCTGCGGCGTGTTGATGGTTTCCCACGATTTGCATCTGGTCATGAGCACCACCGATCAAGTGGTTTGCCTCAACCGTCACGTCTGCTGTTCCGGCCATCCCGAGCAAGTCAGCGGCGATCCCGCTTTCGTCGAGCTGTTCGGAAAGAACGCACAAAGCCTGGCGATTTATCACCACCATCACGACCACGCGCATGATCTGCATGGTTCGGTCGTCAGCGCGGCCCCGTCGGCCCAACCTCACGTTCACGGAGATAGCTGCAAGCATGGCTGATTTTCTGCTCTACGCCCTGCTTGCAGGTCTGGCTCTGGCGCTGGTGGCGGGCCCGTTGGGTTCGTTCGTGGTCTGGCGGCGCATGGCCTATTTCGGCGACACCCTGTCCCACGCAGCCTTGCTCGGCGTGGCGTTGGGCTTCCTGCTGGATGTCAGTCCGACGGTGGCGGTCACCGTCGGCTGTTTGCTGTTGGCCGTGTTGCTGGTGACGTTGCAACAGCGTCAGCCGCTGGCGTCCGACACGCTTTTGGGAATTCTCGCACCGAGCACGCTCTCTTTGGGCCTTGTCGTACTAAGCTTCATGCACGAAGTGCGGATCGACCTGATGGCCTATCTGTTCGGCGACTTGCTTGCGATCAGCCCGACCGATCTGGCCTGGATTCTCGGTGGCAGCGCCGCTGTCATGGCCTTGCTGGTGACATTGTGGCGGCCATTGCTGGCGATCACGGTGCATGAAGAGCTGGCGAGGGTGGAAGGTCTGCCCGTACCGGCGCTGCGCCTGACCCTGATGTTGCTGATCGCCGTGGTGATCGCGGTGGCGATGAAAATCGTCGGTGTGTTGCTGATTACGTCGCTGTTGATCATCCCTGCGGCTGCGGCACAACGTCACGCCAAGTCGCCGGAACAGATGGCGCTGGGCGCGAGCCTGCTGGGCATGCTCGCCGTGTGTGGCGGGTTGGCGTTGTCCTGGTTCAAGGACACCCCGGCGGGCCCATCGATTGTTGTGACGGCCGCCGCACTGTTTCTGCTGAGTTTTGTCCTGCCCCGTCGAGGGGTGTAGACTTGCTCGTTTTTTGCGCAAATAGAGAGTCGCAGGAATGAAGCCGTTCGCCTCCCGTTATCTGCTCCTTGTCGCATTTTCGCTGCTACTGGGTGCATGCCAAAGCACGCCACCGGCGGCCACCGAGGCCACTGATGCGCGGGCCACGGCCATCGCACAGCTCGAGCAAAGCCTCGCCAGCAGCGAACTGGCCACTGCCGAAGATCAATTGGCTGCCTTGCAGGCTGAGTCGCCAAACGACCCGTCCCTTGTGCAATACCAACGGCAACTCGCCGAGGCCTATCTGCAACGCAGCCAGATCGTGCTGCAAAAAGGCGATGTGAATGCTGCGGCGACCGCACTGAGCCGTGCGCGGGCGTTGATGCCCAAGGCGCCGGCGTTGACCGGTGGGGTCAACAACGCCATCGTCAACGCACGCAAGGCAGAGCTCGACAAAGCTGAAGCGGCGCTGTTGGCGGCCGAGGCTAAACCTCAGGCAAAAGTGATTGATCCGACCGCTGAAAGCACCACCGTCGCGTTGAACCTCACCGATATGAGCAAACTTCGTCGGCAACTGGATGCGATCGCCGCCGATGTGGTGAATTACCAATGTGACGTGAGCATTCAGGCGCCGCGCACGCAGGACTACCCGTGGCTGGCGACGTTATTGACCAAGCGGGTAAAGAAGCTGGATTCGGGGTTTGACCTGAATCTGGAGAAGCAGATCCTGCGCAATGTTCCGGCGCAGATGGTCTTGAGTCCGCGTAAACCCTAAAAAGCATCGCGAGCAGGCTCGCTCCCACAGAGTTGCTGTCCCTGTGGGAGCGAGACCGGCTTGCCGACGAAGGCGTCCGTCACGCGTTCGTTATTGCCAAATGAAAGGTTGAATGCGGAATAAATGCTAATAACCTCTATACGGACAGGCTAAAATGCGCGCCCGGCTAACCGCTGATCCTTATTCAACGCGCCCCACAAGGTTCGCTACGTGATCGAGTTTCAAAACGTCCACAAAACCTACCGCGTCGCCGGTAAGGATATTCCCGCCCTGCACCCGACCAGTCTGTCGATTGAGAACGGTCAGGTTTTCGGCCTGATCGGTCATTCAGGTGCGGGAAAAAGTACCCTGCTGCGTCTGATCAATCGCCTGGAGAACTCCAGTGGCGGCAAGATCATCGTCGACGGCGAAGAAGTCACCGCGCTCGACGCCAGCGGCTTGCGGCGCTTCCGTCAGCAGGTCGGGATGATTTTCCAGCACTTCAACTTGCTGGCTTCCAAGACCGTGGCCGACAACGTCGCACTGCCGCTGACCCTCGCCGGTGAACTGTCGCGTGGCGAGATCGACCAGCGTGTCGCCGAGTTGCTGGCGCGGGTAGGTTTGTCCGACCACGCCAAAAAGTACCCGGCGCAGTTGTCTGGCGGCCAGAAGCAGCGTGTCGGCATTGCCCGCGCACTGGCGACCAAGCCGAAAATCCTGCTGTGCGATGAAGCCACCAGTGCACTGGACCCGCAGACCACGGCGTCGGTCCTGCAATTGCTGGCCGAGATCAATCGCGAGCTGAAACTGACCATTGTCCTGATCACCCACGAGATGGATGTGATCCGTCGCGTGTGCGACCAGGTGGCCGTGATGGACGCTGGTGTGATCGTCGAGCAAGGTTCGGTCGCTGAAGTGTTCCTGCACCCGAAACACCCGACTACTAAACGCTTCGTGCAAGAAGACGAGCAGATCGACGAAAGCGAACAGCGCGACGACTTTGCTCACGTGCCGGGCCGTATCGTGCGTCTGACCTTCCAGGGCGAAGCGACCTACGCGCCATTGCTGGGAACCGTCGCGCGGGAAACGGGCGTGGACTACAGCATTCTGGCCGGTCGTATCGACCGCATCAAAGACATCCCCTATGGGCAACTGACCCTGGCGGTCACCGGCGGCGACATGGAGGCGGCGTTTGCCCGCTTCACCGCAGCTGACGTTCATATGGAGGTGCTTCGTTAATGGAAGCTCTGACAACGTTTTTCGCCAACATTGATTGGTTCGAAATCTGGCTGGCCACCGGCGACACCCTGCTGATGCTCGGCGGTTCGCTGCTGTTCACCGTTTTGCTGGGCCTGCCGCTGGGCGTGCTGTTGTTTCTCTGCAGCCCGCGTCAGTTGCTGGAAGCCAAAGGCGTATACGCGATGTTGTCGCTGGTGGTGAACATCCTGCGCTCATTGCCCTTCATCATTTTGCTGATTGTGATGATCCCGTTCACCGTGTTGATCACCGGCACTTCGCTGGGTGTCGCCGGTGCGATTCCGCCGCTGGTGGTCGGTGCCACGCCGTTCTTCGCGCGTCTGGTGGAAACCGCCTTGCGTGAAGTGGATCGCGGCATCATCGAAGCGACCCAGGCCATGGGCGCGACGACACGTCAGATCATCACCAACGCCTTGCTGCCGGAAGCCCGCCCGGGCATCTTCGCGGCGATTACGGTGACAGCTATTACACTGGTGTCCTACACGGCGATGGCCGGTGTGGTTGGCGCCGGTGGTCTGGGTGACCTGGCGATCCGTTTCGGATACCAGCGTTTCCAGACTGACGTGATGGTCGTCACGGTGGTGTTGCTGCTGGTGTTGGTTCAAGTGCTGCAAACGGTTGGCGACAAGTTGGTCGTACACTTCTCGCGCAAATAATTTATGAGCAGGCCCTTCGCTGGCGGGCGCCGCAAACAGGCGCCGCAAGCGGATATTCACAAGGAGTTAGCTGAATGAAAAAACTACTCGTCGCGTTCGCTGCCGTTGCAGCCTTTTCTGCCCACGCCGACACCCTGACCGTTGCGGCCACCCCGGTCCCGCACGCAGAAATCCTCGAATTCGTGAAACCGGCCCTGGCCAAAGAAGGCGTGGACCTGAAGGTCAAAGTCTTCACCGATTACATTCAGCCGAACGTGCAAGTGGCGGAAAAGCGTCTGGACGCCAACTTCTTCCAGCACCAGCCGTACCTCGATGAGTTCAACAAGGCCAAGGGCACTAATCTGGTTTCCGTAGCCGGTGTGCACCTGGAACCGCTGGGCGCTTATTCCAGCAAGTACAAGGCACTGACCGAACTGCCGGGCGGCGCCACCGTGGTGATCCCGAACGATGCCACCAACGGCGGCCGCGCTTTGCTGCTGCTGGCCAAGGCTGGCCTGATCAAGTTGAAGGATTCGAACAATATCCTGTCGACCGTCAAGGACATCACCGAGAACGCCAAGGACCTGAAATTCCGCGAACTGGAAGCCGCAACCATCCCGCGCGTGCTGACCCAGGTCGACCTGGCGCTGATCAACACCAACTATGCGCTGGAAGCCAAGCTCGATCCGGCCAAGGATGCTCTGGTCATCGAAGGCAGCGACTCGCCGTACGTGAACATCCTCGTTGCCCGCCCGGACGGCAAGGACAGCGAAGACATGAAGAAACTGGTTGCCGCGCTGCACAGCCCGGAAGTGAAAGCCTTCATCCTCGAGAAGTACAAAGGCGCTGTGGTGCCGGCGTTCTGATCTGACGCTGTAACGAAAAATGGGGCGCATTCAATGCGCCCCATTTTTTTTGCCCGAAACACACGCCCCCTGTAGGAGCCAGGCTTGCCGGCGAAGGCGTCCGAGAGATCGCCTTCGCCGGCAAGCCTGGCTCCTACAAGGACGTGGGGTTTATTTACGGTTGAGCATTACGGGCAACTGCGCCACCAGCTTCGCGTTGTTCAACGGCGCCCGGATAAACCCGCGCTGTGTCCCGTCCGGCCCGATCACCGCCAGGTTGCCGCTGTGATCAACCGTGTAATTCGGTTTGCTGGTGTCCGCCGGAATAAACGGAATGCTCACCGCGTTGGCCAGTTTCTGAATGTCTTCCACCGACGTCGCCGTCAGGCCCTGGAACTGCGGATCAAAGTAGCCCAGGTATTGCTTGAGCTGCTTTGGCGTGTCGCGGTTCGGGTCGACGCTGACCAGCACGATCTGCAATTTATCCACAGCCTCCGGCGGCAATTCGCTCTTGATCTGGCGCAGTTGGGCGAGGGTGGTGGGGCAGATGTCCGGGCAGAAGGTGTAGCCGAAGAACAGCAGGCTCCACTTGTCTTTCAGCGCGTTGACCGCCACCGGTTTGCCGTCCTGATCGGTCATCGTCACGTCCGGCAGGTTACGGCTTTGCGGCAACAGGATGATCCCGGCGTCGATCAACGCGGTCGGGTCGCCCTGGCCTTTGCCGGACAGCACTTTATTGATGGTCAGGCCCAGAACCAGTGCGATCAGGGCAACAAGGATGAAGACGGTTTTCTGGGTTCGAGTCATAGGTTCAACAGTAGGTAGTGGTCTACGAGCAGCGCGATAAACAGCAGGAACAAGTAGTAAATAGAGTACTTGAACGTGTTGATCGCTGCGTGCGGTCGAGTGCCACGGTACAGCACCACGGCCCATTGCAGAAACCTTGCGCCCAGTCCCAACGCACAAATCAGGTAAAGCATGCCGCTCATGTGGATCACATACGGCATCAGGCTCACGGCCAACAGCGCGAAGGTATAGAGCAGGATGTGAATCTTGGTGTAGTGCTCGCCGTGGGTTACCGGCAGCATCGGAATGTCGGCCTTGGCGTATTCCTCTTTGCGGTGAATCGCCAGCGCCCAGAAGTGCGGCGGGGTCCAGGCGAAGATGATCAGCACCAGCAACAACGGTTCGGCGCTGATGTGGCCGGTGGCGGCGGTCCAGCCGAGCAGCGGCGGGGCGGCACCGGCGAGGCCGCCGATGACAATGTTCTGCGGCGTCGCGCGTTTGAGGAAACCGGTGTAGACCACCGCGTAACCGAGCAAGGAGGCGAGGGTCAGCCAAGCGGTCAGCGGGTTGGTGAAGGCCAGCAGCAACGCCTGGCCCAGCACCGCCAGCACCAATGCGAACGTCAGCGCCGCCGTCGGTGAGACCCGGCCTTCGGCCAAGGGGCGTTTGTGGGTTCGGGCCATCACCGCGTCGATGCGTCGGTCCACTACATGATTCACCGCCGCCGCACCGCCGGCACACAAGGCGATCCCCAGATTGCCGAACACCAGCACGGTCCATGGCACCCCGGCGCGGGTCGCGAGGAACATGCCGACCAGCGAGGTGATGAGCATCAGCACCACCACTTTCGGCTTGGTCAGCTCCAGGTAGTCACGCCAGATCGCCTGGTTGTGACGTGCGCCGATCAGAGTCGCCATGGCATCTCTCCTTTTATTGTTATGGGCCCGGCTGAATGTTTACGCGGGCTGAACCGCCAGCGTGTCGGTTGCTTGACCCGAACCAGACTGGTTCGCGCGTGATAATTGACCAGCACCATCGTCAGCAGCAACGCTGCACCGCCGGCGTTATGCGCGACGGCCACCCGCAGCGGCAGGTGGAACAGCACGTTGCTGATGCCGAGGGTGATTTGTGCGGCGAGGGCAATCAGCACCAGCCCGGCCAGGCGCGTCATGCCGACGACTTTCAGTTGCCATGCGAGGCCGAGCAGCACCACTGTCACCAACAGCGCGCCGATACGGTGAGTCAGGTGAATCGCCGTGCGAGCATCGCTGTCGAGCTGCCCGCCCAGGTAATTGGGGCCGATGTGCTGGGTCAGGTGAAAGCCGTTGGCGAAGTCCGCCGGTGGCAGCCATTGCCCGTGGCAGGTCGGGAAGTCGATGCAGGCCACCGCCGCGTAGTTGGAGCTGACCCACCCGCCGAGGGCGATTTGCAGGATGACCAGCAACAACCCGGCCGTCGCCCAGTACTGCAAGCGCCGGGGTACGGTCAGTGCAGGTAGCACGCCGGACAGGCGCAGGGTCAGGAGAAACAACAGGCTCAACGTCGCGAACCCACCGAGCAAATGCCCCGTCACCACTTGCGGCCAAAGCTTGAGCGTCACCGTCCACATGCCGAACGCTGCTTGGGCAATCACCACCGCCAACAGGAACAACGGCAGCTTCACCGGTTGCCCCGGATGACGACGATGCACCCACGCGCGACCGGCCAGCACCGAGATCAACAGCCCCAGCGTGCCGGCGAAGTAACGGTGGACCATCTCGTTCCAGCCCTTGTGCGCTTCGACGGGTGCATCGGGAAAGTGCAGTTCGGCATGCGCCAGCTGGGCTTCGCTTTTCGGCACGCTGATAAAGCCGTAGCAGCCCGGCCAGTCCGGGCAGCCGAGACCGGCGTGGGTCAGGCGGGTGTAGGCGCCGAGCAGCACCACAATCAGTGCCAGCAAGGTGGCAAACAGCGCGAGGCGAAATCCAGGTTTGGCCATGACGATGCCCTTATCCGATGTTCGACAGTTTCAGCAGATGGCGCAGGTCGTTGAGCAAGTCCTTGCCCTTCACCGTCGGGTCGTAGCGCAGCACCAGATTGCCGTGGGGGTCGATGATCCACAGGTGCGGCGTGTCATTGCTCTGAGCGCCTTTGGTGTAGGTCGGCAGGTCCAGGGAATACCGCTGCAACTGCGGGTACTCGCGTTGAAGTTTAGTCTCGTAATCGCTGTTCAGCGGCTGCGCGGTGGCGATGGCATGACTGGCGCGGGACGCATCGCGACCGAGGCCGATCTGGATCTGCCGTGCCAGATACACCAGTTGCTGACAGTCCACCGCACACGCCTTCGGTGCCGTGACCAGTAACTGCCAGCGCTCTTCCTGCGCCTGCACGCCAAGGTCGGCGCGGGTCTGGCCGTTGCCGATCAGTTCACCGTGATAGCTGCGGCCTTCCGGCACCCAGAAATTCAGTTTGTACATGCCGGTGGCGAGGATCATCGGGCCGATCACCACGAGCAGGATCAGTAACAGCTGCAAGCGACCCTTGCGCCGGTTCGCCGGCGTTTTCGCTTCAGACATGCTGGGTGGATTCATGGCCGCTCCCATGGTGTTTCTCCTTTGCGTTGTGCCAGCCGAGGTAGATAAAAAGGCCGAGCAGGGCGATCGACATGGCGAACCACTGCACGGCATAAGCGATGTGTTTTTCCGGCCCTGTAGCAACGATCGGCCAGTCGGCGCGGTAGGTCGCAAGGCTGTTTTCTGCGCGTAATTCGTAGGCAAACCCTTCACGGCCCAACGCGGACCAGAGCTTGGTCGGCTCGACCGCTGTGATCAGCTGCGGCCAGGTTGTGCTGTCCGGGTCAGCGTGTAATTGAAACGTTGCGCCGGGAGAAACGTAGACCCAGGCATCGAGACTCAATGCCTGGGCGGGTGTGGTGAATTGCGGCGGTGTGCGCCGGTCCGGCCACGGCAGCCAGCCGCGATTGACCAGCAGCCAGAGCCCGGTCGCCTGATCCTGAAACGGTTGCAGCAGCTCCACGCCAACCTTGCCGTCGCGTTGACGGTTATCCAGCAGCAGACTGTGCGCGGCGTCGAACTGGCCGTGCAGGCGAACCCGGCGAAAGGCCGGATCCTCGGTGTGTGGCAGTTCGGTGCTGGCCATCGGTTCGGCGGCGCGGCGCTCGGCGTAGGTGTGCAGCAGCGCGCTTTTCTCCGCGCCACGGCCCAGTTGCCAGAAGCCGAGCGACACCAGCAGCGGCAGCAGGAGGGCGACCACCAGCGTCGGCACGATGCCCGGCCGAAAGCGCTTCATGGCGTCGCCAGAAAGTCATTGGTCGCGATAGCTATACTCAAGTGCATCGCCTGTCCCCCGGAGTCCCACCATGCTCAAAGCAGCCATCGTCCTGATGCTGATTGCCACGGTTGTCAGCCTGTTCAGCGGCCTGTTTTTTCTGGTCAAGGACGACAGCAGCTCGAACCGCCTCGTCATTGCCTTGAGTGTCCGTGTTGCCCTGGCCGCTGTTACCGTCGGCTTGATCGCCTGGGGTTTTTTCAGCGGCCAGTTGGTCTCTACTGCGCCTTGGTAAAGCCTCAGAGCACGTAGACGAAAATGAACAGCCCGATCCAAACCACGTCCACGAAGTGCCAATACCAACTCGCTGCCTCGAAGCCGAATTGGTGCTCGTTATCGAAGTGTCCGCGCAGGATTCGCATCAGCATCACAAACAAAATGATGGTGCCGATGGTTACGTGGGCGCCGTGGAATCCGGTGAGCATGAAGAACGTCGCGCCATAGATGCCCGAACCCAGGGTCAGGCCCAGTTCGTGGTAGGCGTGGATGTACTCTTCGGCCTGGAAGCCGAGGAATGCGCAGCCCAGCAACACGGTGATCCCCAGCCAGATTTTCAACGCACCGCGATGGCCCTTTCTCAAGGCGTGGTGGGCGATGGTTATCGTGACGCTGGAACTCACCAGCAACACGGTATTGAGCAACGGCAGGCCCCAGGGACTGATGACTTCCTTCGGGGGCACAAAGAGTTTGGAGTCCGGGTTGTTCAGCAGCGGCCAGGTCCACTGGAAGGCAGGCCACAGCATGTGGGCGAGGCCTTTGGTGCCTTCGCCACCCAAGGCGGGACCGGACACATGGCGCACATAAAACAGCGCGCCGAAAAAGGCGATGAAGAACATCACCTCCGAGAAAATGAACCAGCTCATGCCCCAGCGGAACGAGCGATCCATCTGCGCGCTGTACAAACCGCTGCGACTTTCCTTGATCACCGTGCCGAACCAGCCGAACAGCATGTACGCCAGCAGCAGGCCACCGACGAAAAAGATCAACGGGCCGTGGGATTCCGGCCGCGCCGCTTTCAGATCGTTGAACCAGGTGGCCAGGCCATACACGGTGATGAACATCCCGACCGTGGCGATGATCGGCCATTTGCTTTGGGCCGGTACGTAATAGTGCTCATGAGTTGCCATTTATTGTTCTCCTTATCGGGCACGCTCAGCCGCCAGTATTTACAGCCACCGGTGGATGTCGGGCGGTGATATCGAACAGCGTGTAGGACAGCGTCAGGTGCTTCACTTCCTTGGGCATGTCGCGGTCAACGATGAAACGTACCGGCATCTCGATCCGTTGACCGGGCTGCAGCACTTGCTGGGTAAAGCAGAAACATTCGGTCTTGTGGAAATACGCCGCCGCGTTGCTCGGCGCGATGCTCGGCACCGCTTGCGCGCTCATCGGCCGGTCGGTCGGGTTGTGGGCGATGAAGATCATCTCGTTGACCGCCCCTGGGTTGGCCGTCAACTCATCGCTCTTGGGGTAGAAATCCCAGGACATGTCAGCAGAGTTGGTCGACAGAAACTGCACGCGGACCTGCCGCGAGGTATCGACGGTTTGTTCGCCTTCGTATTGCCCGGCGGTCTTGCCGTTGATGCCGAACGCCTTGCACATCACGTCGTAGATCGGCACCAGGGCAAAGCCGAAGACAAACATCGCCACCACCACCAGCAACAGGCGGGTGACCAGTTTTTTCATCGAAACAGAATCAGCCATGATTCAAACCCTCAACACCGAACCCTGTAGGAGCCGGCTTACTGGCGATGCAAACACCGCGGTGCGTCAGGCGCACCGCGTAATCGTTCATCGCCAGCAAGCCGGCTCCTACAGGAGCGAGGTGTTTCATTTCACTTCCGGCGGCGTGGTGAACGTGTGATACGGCGCCGGTGACGGGATGCTCCACTCCAGGCCTTCCGCGCCATCCCACGGTTTGGCCGGTGCTGGTGGGCCGCCACGGATGGTCTTGATCACGATGAACAGGAAGAAAATCTGCGTGGCGCCGAACATGAACGCACCGATCGACGACACCATGTTGAAGTCAGCGAATTGCAGGTTGTAGTCCGGAATCCGCCGCGGCATGCCTGCCAGCCCCACGAAGTGCATCGGGAAGAAGGCCATGTTCATGCCGATGAACGACAGCCAGAAGTGCAGCTTGCCGAGGGTTTCGTCGTACATGTGGCCGGTCCATTTCGGCATCCAGTAGTAGGCCGACGCGAAGATCCCGAAGATCGCCCCCGGCACCAGTACGTAGTGGAAGTGCGCGACCACGAAGTAGGTGTCCTGGTACTGGAAGTCCGCCGGGGCGATGGCCAGCATCAACCCGGAGAAGCCGCCGATGGAGAACAGGATCACGAACGCCACGGCAAACAGCATCGGTGTCTCGAAGGTCAGCGAGCCTTGCCACATGGTGCTGGCCCAGTTGAACACCTTCACCCCGGTCGGCACCGCGATCAGCAGCGTGGCGTACATGAAGAACAGCTCGCCCACCAGCGGAATGCCCACCACGAACATGTGGTGTGCCCAGACGATAAAGGACAGGAACGCAATAGATGCCGTGGCATAGACCATCGAGGTGTAGCCGAACAGCGGCTTGCGCGAAAATGCCGGGATGATCGAGCTGACGGCACCGAAGGCCGGCAGGATCATGATGTACACCTCCGGGTGACCGAAGAACCAGAACACATGCTGGAACAACACCGGATCACCGCCACCGGCAGCACTGAAGAAGCTGGTGCCGAAGTGGATGTCCATCAGCATCATCGTCACGCAACCGGCCAGTACCGGCATCACCGCGATCAGCAGGAACGCGGTGATCAGCCAGGTCCAGACGAACAGCGGCATTTTCATCAACGTCATGCCGGGGGCGCGCAGGTTGAGGATGGTGGCGATCACGTTGATCGCACCCATGATCGAACTGATCCCCATCAAGTGGATGGCGAAGATGAAGAACGTCACGCTTTCCGGCGCATAGGTCGTGGATAGCGGCGCGTAGAACGTCCAGCCGAAGTTGGGGCCGCCACCGGGGGTGAACAGGGTCGACACCAACAGCAGGAACGCCGCCGGCAGCAGCCAGAAGCTGAAGTTGTTCATCCGCGGCAGCGCCATGTCTGGCGCGCCGATCATCAGCGGGACCATCCAGTTGGCGAGGCCGACGAAGGCCGGCATCACCGCACCGAAGACCATCACCAGACCGTGCATGGTGGTCATCTGGTTGAAGAACTCCGGCTGGACGATCTGCAACCCCGGCTGGAACAGTTCGGCGCGAATCACCATCGCGAACGAACCGCCCAAGAGGAACATGGAGAACGCAAACCACAGGTACAGCGTGCCGATATCCTTGTGGTTGGTGGTCAGCACCCAGCGCATCAGGCCTTTGGCAGGGCCATGGGCGTGCTCGGTATGGGTATGGACAGGGTCATCGATGACAGCCGTCATTTCATGTCTCCTGCAAACAGAGAGGCTGGGCGGGCCGGGGCGCAGAGCCCCGACCGGTTGCTGGTGTACGCAATAGACCGGGTCATTTGCTTTCCGCCTGTTTCAGCTCCAGCACTTCTTTAGGCGTGACCATGTCGCCCTTGTTATTGCCCCAGGCGTTACGTTCGTAGGTCACGACCGCTGCGATATCGACTTCCGACAGCTGCTTGCCGAACGCCGCCATGGCGGTGCCAGGCTTGCCGTGGAAGACAATGCCCAAGTGATCCTTGATCGGTCCGGTGGCGATTTTCGAGCCCTTGAGCGCCGGGAACATCGGCGGCAGGCCCTGGCCTTCGGCCTGGTGACAGGCCACGCAAGTGGTGTGATAGACCTTGTCGCCGCGCTCCTTGAGCTCGTCGAGGGTCCATTCCTTGCTGGTCAGTTCTTTGAGTTGCGCAGCTTCTGCCTTGCGCTCGCCCAGCCATTTTTCGTAATCGGCCTTTTCCTTGACCTCGACCACGATCGGCATGAAGCCGTGGTCCTTGCCGCACAACTCGGCGCACTGGCCACGATAGAGACCGGGCTTGTCGACGCGGGTCCAGGCTTCGTTGACGAACCCCGGGATCGCATCGCGCTTGACCGCGAAGGCTGGCACCCACCAGGAGTGGATGACGTCGGCGGAGGTCACCAGGAAGCGCACCTTGGCGCCGATCGGCAGCACCAGCGGCTTGTCGACCTCGAGCAAGTAGTGCTCGCCCTTGGCTTCCTTGTTGTGGATCTGGTCGGCGGGAGTGGCCAGGTTGCTGAAGAACTCGACGTCCTGGCCCAGGTATTTGTAGTGCCACTTCCACTGATAGCCGGTGACCTGGATATCGATATCCGGCTCACTGGCGTCGTACATCTTGATCAGGGTCGCTGTCGCCGGTACCGCCATGGCCACCAAAATGATGAAGGGCACGATGGTCCAGAGGATTTCGACGGTAGTGCTTTCATGAAACTTGGCGGCCACCTGCCCGGTCGAGCGGCGGTGGAGGATCATCGACCAGAACATGGCGCCGAAGACGATGATGCCGATCACTACACAGATCCAGAAAATGGTCATGTGCAGGTCAAATACTGCGTGACTGATTTCAGTCGCTCCCGGCGCCATATTCACAGTCCAGGCCGCTTGTGCCTGACTGAAAATCGACCACAACAGGAGGCCCATCCAGACGTGTGGATGTCGCATCATTGCGGGTTCCCCTTATCGTTCTTGTTATCCCGCCGGCTTTCACCTGCGGCAAGGGAGCGGCATTTTCAGACTACGAACTTGAATCGCCGGGTCTTGCTGCGTGTGCAGTCGGACGTCATCAGCTAACTCCATTCCAACCCGAGTATAGACAGCGACTGCTACCTCGCAATGTGAGGGCGTAAATCATCTGAAACAGCTGGGACTTGCGTTCTAGGTCACGAATGGAGAAGGATGCAGAGGAGTGGTGGCACATCGATATAACTTTGACGTCTCAAGGATGAAATATTTATGACAAATGCGTCTTAGCAGATTTTGGATGCCAGCTAAGTTATGTCTTCCCTATTTCATTGCCTTTGTTTCCTGGAGTTTTCATGAACACCGCCGCATTGCGCGAGCAGATCCAAAAAGCCCAACAACATGAAGCCGAGACCGGCCTGCTGACACGTCAGCTGGAAAGCAAACTGCCTCATCTACACCCATCGATCCAACTGCCGGAGGCGGATGCCAATGGCGTGCTGACGCGTTTTGTAGCCGCCTATATCGATGAAGTTCCTGATCTGCTGGATGCAGCCAATGAAGTCGCCAGGGAAGCGGGTATCGAGTCACAGATCAAACCGGTGCTGAAAATTGCCGAGCAATACTTCCTTCAGCCGCCAGAAATCATGGCAGGGCACGTCGGACTGGACAGCCTGCTGGACGAGGCCTATCTGGCGCATCGGTTTGTCGAAGAGGTCAACGACCTGTACATCAAGCATTTTGGCCAGCCACTGATCCCCTTGGACATGACTGTCGCCAACCTGATCGCTCACCAACTGATCGGTGAGGAATTTGCCAACCAACTGGATGAAGTGGTGCACCACGCGGTGGATAACATGCTCGACGATGAAAGCTTTGCGCTGGAATCGGTCGAAGCCTACCGCGCGAAGCTCAGCAGCCCGGATACCGGCGCTGCGTGGAAACGCTGGCCATGCATGTCGCGCCGGCTGGGGGTAGGTCTCGAACTGGACCAACCCGCCGCCTAAACACCCCTCCTGTAGGAGCCGGCTTGCTGGCGATGAACGATAACGCGGTGTCACATGACACCGCGGCGCTCCCATCGCCAGCAAGCCGGCTCCTACAAAGGTTAGGCGGTGGAGCCTACTCCGGTGGTGGTCCGCAACCGCCCTTCCAGCCTGCGCTTCAACCCCCGCGCCTCAATCCGCAGCGTCGAACCCTTGGCCGCATTGGCCCGCCCCCATTCCTCAAGCAATTCCAGGCACGAATGATCGATGTAGCTCAGGTTATTGAGCGGCACATGCACCGTCGCGCCGGCGGGGATGGTCCCCAGCACCTGAGTCAGTGCCGGCACCTTGAGAAAGGTCGCCGCCCCGATCAGTCGCAATTCCATCTCACCGTCCTTGGGCAGATCGATCAGGCTGATTTTCAACCGTGAGGCCTTCCACGCCAGTTTCGCCAGCGTCAGACCGAAGCCGATCAGCACGCCCGTCAACAGATCGGTAAAGATGATCGCCAGCGCTGTCGCCGCGTAAGTGAACATCGGCATCCGGCCGTATCGGCCCAGGCTGCGAAAGGCTTTCAGGTCCACCAATTTGAAACCTGTGTAAACCAACACACCCGCCAGGCTCGCCACGGGAATGCTTTGCAGCACGCTCGACAGCAGCAACACGAACGCCAGCAACCACAGGCCATGGAATATCGTCGACATTCGGGTGGTGGCGCCGGCCTGCACGTTGGCCGAACTGCGCACGATCACGCCGGTCATCGGCAGCGCACCAAGCAGGCCGCAGAGCATGTTGCCCACACCCTGAGCCGACAATTCCCGGTCAAAGTCCGAGCGTTGACCGCTGTGCATGCGGTCTACCGCTGCGGCCGACAGCAGGGTTTCGGCACTGGCGATGAAGGCCACGGCGAAAGCGGCGATCAGCAGGGTCGGGTCGGCCAGGTTGAGCAAGTCTTCCGGTTTCAGCCAGTCGATGGCTTCCGCCAGATTGGCCGGGACTTCCACCCGTTTGACCTGCAAGGCGAGCATCAGGCTGGCAACAGTCGCCAGACCTACGCCCAGTAATGCTCCCGGAATGAAGCGCAGGGAATGTGGGCGGAGTTTTTCCCACAACCACATCACCGCTATGGTTGCGAGCCCGAGCAAACCGGCTTGCCATCCAAAAGAAGGCAAGGCTTGAGCCACGGCAGCGGGGAAGGCGGCCAGGTTATCCAGCCCGGAAGGTTTCGGCACCGAGTCGAGCATCACATGCACCTGTGATAACACGATCAACACGCCAATCCCGGCCAGCATGCCGTAGACCACCGCCGGCGCCGTCACTCGAAACCAGCAGCCCAGCTTCAAGCGCCCGGCCACCAGTTGCAGGAAACCCGCCAGTAGCAGGATCGGCCCAAGCATGGCGATGCCGTGCTGGCGCACCAGTTCGAATACCAGAACGGCCAACCCGGCCGCCGGGCCACTGACTTGCAGTGGCGAACCGGCAAGCCAGCCCACCACCAGGCCGCCAACGATCCCGGTGATCAGGCCTTTGGCGGGTGGCAGGCCCGAGGCGATGGCGATGCCCATGCACAAGGGCAGGGCGACCAGAAACACGACCACTGAAGCGAGCAGCTCCCGTGGCAGAACAGCTTTGAGTTGCGCTGCACGCATGGTGATTCTCCCGAAGTTTTCTTCAGGCATGGCAAGGCCGGACCGCTGAAACAGCGGCCGGGGTCAAACCACACAGATTTTTAGGAAGATTTAGAAGCGCGCTTTGGGCGTCGCCACTGGTATCGGATGGCTGCCATCGAGCGGCAGGAAACGACCCTGATCGGCGTCATAAGCTTTGATGGCGCTGGTCTCGATGTCGTAGACCCAGCCATGGATGAACAGATGACCGTTCGCCATGCGCGAGGCTACCGAGGGGTGGGTACGCAAGTGTTGCAATTGGGCGATGACATTCTCTTCGGTGAGGATGTGCATGGTCTCGTTTTCGTCGGTGCAGTTGCAGTTGTCGTGCACCATGGTTTTCGCGACTTCCGCATGCCGCAGCCAGGCTTTGACCGTGGGCATCTTTTCCAGGCTGTCGGGATTGAGCACCGCACGCATCGCGCCACAATCGGAGTGGCCGCAGATGATGATGTGTTGCACGCCCAGCGCCAGCACCGCGTACTCGATGGCCGTGGATACGCCACCGTTCATCTGGCCGTAAGGCGGTACGACGTTGCCCACGTTGCGGGTCACGAACAGATCGCCCGGCGAACTGTGGGTGATCAGTTCGGGCACGATGCGTGAGTCGGCGCAGGTAATGAACATCGCCCTTGGCTGTTGAGCCGTGGCGAGTTTTTTGAAGAGCTCTTCCTGCTGCGGAAAGATCTCATGATGAAAATGCAAAAAGCCGTCAACAATATGCTTCAACGCTGCATCGGCGGTTTCTGCCTCGGTTTGGGCTGAAGCCGACGCAGCCAACGGCTGTTTATCCTTGTCACTCATGAATTCATCCTCATTGGCGGAGTCAGGGAATTTTCCCGTTTTGTCCGGTGTGAAGCCAGTGGCTGTATAAAAAACATCCAGGCCGGAAATCTCGACCCGTCAGTCACTCGATGAACAAGGTAGCGGCCGAATCTTAACTCAAACTGAATGAACCGCTCTAGAACGTGTGTTCCAGATCACAAAAAACGTGACCAGCCTAAATGCGCCGCACGTTTTCCATTACTCACCATAGGCCAATTGTCCTTAAATCAGCGACATCTGGCGACCCGGCGGACAGAAGGCTTCGCAATCCAGATTGAAACCTTCCCGCTGATTGAGCCCCAGGCGTTTGATGGTTTTGGCAAAGCGTTGCGCCAGCAGGTCGGCAAATGGACCTTCGCCCCGCATCCGGCTGCCAAACCGACTGTCGTAGAGCTCGCCACCACGGCTCTGGCGGATCAGGCTCAACACATGGGCCGCCCGCTGAGGATAATGGGCCGCCAGCCATTCTTCGAACAGCGGCGCCACTTCCAGTGGCAGGCGCAGCATCATGTAGGCCGCACTTTGCGCGCCGGCCGCCTGTGCCTCGGTCAACAGGCTTTCGAGCTCGCTGTCGTTGATCATCGGAATCATCGGCGAACACAACACCCCCACCGGAATCCCGGCTTCACGCATCACCCGGATCGCCCGGAGACGGGCCTTGGGCGCTGCGGCACGCGGTTCGAGGATGCGTTTGAGTTCATCGTCCAGCGTGGTGAGGCTGATCATCACCGCCACCAGCCTTTGCTCGGCAAGTTCGGCCAGCAGGTCCAGGTCGCGAAGAATCAGCGAGCCTTTGGTGATGATGGTCACCGGGTGACGGTAACGCAGCAGCACCTCCAGGGTTTTGCGGGTGATTTTGTGTTCGCGTTCGATCGGTTGATAAGGATCCGTGTTGGAGCCCAGGTTGATCGGCGCGCATTGATAGCCGCGTTTGGACAGCTGTTCTTCCAGCACATCGGCGGCGTTGGTCTTGGCGATCAATCGGGTTTCGAAATCCAGCCCCGGCGACATGTCCCAATAGGCGTGGCTGGGCCGTGCGTAGCAATAAATGCAGCCATGCTCGCAACCGCGATAGGGATTGATCGAGCGATCGAAGGGCAGATCCGGCGAGTTGTTGCGGGTGATGATGGTTTTAGCGGTCTCGATGCGCACCTCGGTGCCCTGGGTCATCGGCGCCTCCTGATACCAGCCATCGTCCTCCGCCACCGAGCGGTTTGGCGCGAAGCGGTTGTGCGGGTTGGTGGCGGTGCCGCGACCGCGGGGTGGCAAGGGAGTGCTCATCGGACAATACTCGTAGCTGTATGTGCATACAGTATCGAAGGTTGAGCGACCCGGCCAGTGCCGTTTGGCGCTCTGGCAAAGCAGGATGGCCATTTATTGTGGAATTGATTGACAAGTACAACTTGGCGCAACGCCGGGAAACAAATATCGAATAGCCCCGACGCTAACTTGATAAGTAGTATTCGCTTCGCACGAAGTTCCGTGTATTTACTTATTAAATGGAATTAATAAATGTCGTTATTTAATCAACGCGGTATCTTTTTACAATTGCTGGCGCCGAGTATTGCCAACCCGCGGGAAGCGCAGGTATCGATGCAACTGGCTCGCAAGGAGCTGGGGTGGGACGCCGTGAATGAGCTGTCGACCGAGGCCCTGGTGGATTCAGCCTACGTGACGGCGGTCTCCAATGATGGTGGCCGGTCCTTCACTATCAAAGCAGTCAATAGCGATGTGGACGGTGACGGCGATATCGACAGTGATGACAAGGAGAAACTGTTGGCCTTGGCGAAAGCGTATTCCAGTATCGTCAATCCTTAAGCCTGTTATTTAACTAAGCCTGTGTGAGATTCATACAGGCTTAGTTGCAATGGGGCATGAAACTACCGTCGTCCATGGTTGATCAATCGTATATAAATGGATGATTCACGATTCTTTGACAGACGGCTCACAGGTCTTTGACTGATCAGGGCTCAATCTGGCGTCGTCATCCCGCCTCTTTGCATACGGTCGCCGAGCATGTCCCTACGTCTTATCCCTGCGATGTGCCTGTCGCTGGTCGCATTCCTCAATCTGACGCTCGCCCACGCTGACGATGCGGTCGCACCCCGTCCTGCGGAGTGGGCTCAATCGGTCGAGGTGCAGTACAACCTCTTCCAGATGTCTCCAACGCTCTACCGCAGTGCATTGCCTGACCGCGGAGCCGTCCCGTTGCTGGAAAAACTCAAGGTCGCCACCGTGATCAACTTCCTGCCCGAGTCGGATTCAAGCTGGCTGGCCACGCCCGGTATAGACCAGGTGCAGTTGCCCTATCGCACCAACCACGTGGATGACGCGGATGTGCTCAAGGCCCTTCGCACCATTCAGGCCGCCGAAGCCAAGGGCCCGGTGTTGATGCACTGCAAGCATGGTTCGGACCGGACCGGCCTGATGGCCGCCATGTACCGGGTGGTGGTGCAAGGCTGGAGCAAGGAAGACGCCCTGAACGAGATGACTCAAGGTGGCTTTGGCGACAGCACCCACTTCAAGGACGGTATTCGTTACATGATGCAGGCGGATGCCGAGAAGCTGCGCACGGCGTTGGCCAATGGGGAATGCAGTACAAGCCCGTTCGCGGCCTGCTCGATGAAGAGCTGGTTCAAGTCGGCCCACGTTGAGTAACAGCACCTCCCACAGCATTGCGCTGCGGGAGGTCATTGCTGCACTCAGTGTTCGTCAGGCTTTTTCTTCAGCTTCGGGTTCGGGAAAAACTGCACGGCCTGAACCTTGGCGTCCGGCGCCTTCAGTGCTGACGTGTTGACCCGTGTGCCCAATTCCTTGGGCACGGACAGGCCTTGTTCATTCAACGTGTCGGAATAACCGCAGCCCACGCACTCGCGATGCGGGACATCGTCTTCGCTCCACATCATCAATTTGTCCGGCTCGCTGCAGGCCGGGCAGACCGCCCCGGCGATAAAGCGTTTTTTCGTCTTCACAGGTCCCTCGCTCATGCTGCTGCGTCCTCACTCAGGCCGCTGTGGCGCAAGAGTGCGTCAATCGACGGGGCACGGCCACGGAAGTCGACGAACAGCACCATCGGCTCCTGCGAACCACCGCGCGCGAGGATCGCTTCGCGGAAGGCGCGGCCGGTTTCGGCGTTGAGCACGCCGTCTTCTTCGAACTTCGAGAAGGCGTCTGCCGAGAGTACTTCAGCCCATTTGTAGCTGTAGTAACCCGCCGCATAACCGCCAGCGAAGATGTGCGCAAAGCTGTTCGGGAAGCGGTTGTAAGCCGGCGGGCGCATGACCGAGACCTCGTCGCGTATGCCTTCGAGCACTTGCAGCACGCTGCGGCCATCGCCGTGTGTGGCGTGCAGTTCGAAGTCGAACAGCGAGAATTCGAGCTGACGCACCATCATCAGGCCGGACTGGAAGTTCTTCGCGGCGAGCATTTTGCCCAGCAGGTCCTGCGGCAGCGGTTCGCCGGTTTCGTAGTGACCGGAGATCAGCGCCAGGCCTTCCGGCTCCCAGCACCAGTTTTCCATGAACTGGCTTGGCAGCTCGACCGCGTCCCACGCCACTCCGTTGATGCCGGATACGCCGGCGTGTTCGACGCGGGTCAGCAGGTGATGCAGGCCGTGACCGAATTCGTGGAACAGGGTGGTCACTTCGTCGTGGGTCAGCAGCGCCGGTTTGCCGCTGTCGGCCGGGGTGAAGTTGCACACCAGGTTGGCCACCGGGCTTTGCAACACGCCCTCAGCCGTGCGACGACGGTCGCGTGCGCCGTCCATCCATGCACCGCCGCGCTTGTTGGCGCGGGCGTAGAGGTCAAAGAAGAAGCGGCCGACGTGCTGGCCGTTTTCCTTGATCTCGAACAGGCGAACGTCCGGGTGCCAGGTGTCGAAGCCTTTCTGTTCGGCGATCTCGATGCCGTACAGACGTTGAACGATGGCGAACAGGCCGCCCAGCACTTTGTCGATCGGGAAGTAAGCGCGCAGGGCTTCCTGGGCAACGCTGTAACGTTGTTCGCGGAGTTTTTCACCGTAGAAACCGCTGTCCCAGCTTTGCAGGTCCGGGCAGCCTTGTTCGGCAGCGTAAGCCTTGAGCTGTTCCAGATCCTGAGCGGCGAACGGCTTGCTGCGCTTGGCCAGATCGCGCAGGAAACTCAGCACCTGATCGCTGGATTCGGCCATCTTGGTGGCCA
Organism: Pseudomonas sp. PDM01; assembly: GCF_014852325.1. NCBI lineage: Bacteria > Pseudomonadati > Pseudomonadota > Gammaproteobacteria > Pseudomonadales > Pseudomonadaceae > Pseudomonas > Pseudomonas sp. PDM01. The sequence continues at coordinate 25,120 of NZ_JACVBK010000002.1, read as the reverse complement.
GGCTCAGCTCCGAGAAACTGGCGAAACCCAACAGCTTTGCCAGCTCCTGACGCAGGTCGAGGATTTCTTCCATCACCGGCCCGTTATCGTTCTGGCCGGCATTCGGGCCCTGGTCCGACGCACGGGTGCAGTAGGCGGCGTAGACTTCTTCGCGCAGGGCACGGTCCTGGGCGTAGGTCATCACCGCGTAGTAGCTCGGGAATTCCAGGGTGATCAGGAAGCCTTCCAGATCTTTGGCCTGCGCAGCCGCAGCCATTTGTGCCTTGGCCGAATCGGTCAGGCCGGCGAGGGCGGCTTCGTCGGTAACGTGCTTGGTCCAGGCTTGAGTCGCGTCGAGCAGTTGGTTGGAGAAGCGGCTGCCCAGTTCGGAGAGCTTGCTTTGTACTTCGGCGTAACGCTTCTGCTCGGCTTCTGGCAGGTCGATACCCGACAGGCGGAAGTCACGCAGGGAGTGTTCCAGGATAGTTTTCTGCGCGACGTCGAAACCGGCGGCTTCCGGGCTGTTGGCCAAGGCTTCGAAGGCCTCGAACAGTTCGCGGTTCTGGCCCAGCTCGGTGGAGTAGGCACTGAGCGCTGGCAGGCAGGACTCGTAGGCTTCGCGCAATTCGGGGCTGTTGCACACGGCGTTCAGGTGACTGACCGGGCTCCAGGCAGCGCCGAGGCGGTCATTGAGCTCGTCCATCGCCAGCACCAGGCCGGCCCAGGTTGGTTGTTTGCCCTGGGTTTTGAGGATCTCGATAATCGCGGCGCGGTTGTCAGCCAGGATCTGTTCAATGGCCGGTTGCACGTGTTCGGCCCGGATCGCCGAGAACGGCGGCAGGTCGTAGGACTGCAAAAGAGGGTTGTTCACGCTCACGTTTGGCACCTTGGCTGGAAGAAACATGCGGCCATCTTAATTACAATCGACGCTCACCGCAGCTATCGGCAACAGAGAGAAACCCTATCGTGACCCTTCGCAAGTATCAGAACCACACGCCGCTGCTGGGCAAAGGCGCTTTTGTCGACAGTTCGGCGGTGGTGATCGGCGACGTCGAAATCGGCAATGACAGCTCCGTTTGGCCGCTGACGGTGATCCGCGGCGACATGCACCGCATCCGCATCGGTGCGCGCACCAGCGTGCAGGACGGCTGTGTGCTGCACATCACCCACGCCGGGCCGTTCAACCCCGATGGCTTTCCGTTGCTGATCGGCGACGACGTGACCATCGCGCACAAAGTCATGCTTCATGGGTGCAGCGTGGGCAACCGCGTATTGATCGGCATGGGCAGCATCGTCATGGACGGTGCGGTGGTCGCGGATGATGTGATCATCGGCGCCGGTAGCCTGGTGCCACCGGGCAAACGCCTGGACAGTGGTTTTCTCTACGTGGGGAGTCCGGTGAAACAGGTCCGCCCGCTGACGGACAAGGAAAAAGCCTTTTTCACCTACAGCGCGGCGAATTACGTGAAGCTCAAGGACCTGCATCTGGCCGAAGGCTACGATCAGCTCTGACCCCGCGCCCTTATTCAGGATTCAACATGCATTACCAAACCGTTTTGTTCGACCTCGATGGCACCCTGACCGACCCGCGCGAGGGCATCACCCGTTCGATCCAGTTCGCCCTGAGCAAACTCGGCATCGAAGAACCCGACCTGACCAAGCTTGAACACTTCATCGGCCCGCCGTTGTTGCAGGCGTTCATGCAGTTCTACGACTTCGACGAGCCCAAGGCGTGGGAGGCGGTGAATTTCTATCGCGAGCGCTTCAAGGTCACCGGTCTGTATGAAAACCGCGTGTTCGATGGCGTCACGCCGCTGCTCGAAACCCTCGGCGGGCAAGGGCGTCAGCTGTACATCGCGACCTCCAAGCCGTGGATCTTCGCCCGGGAAATCGCCCGGCACTTCGACTTCGCCAAACACTTCAAGGTGATTTACGGCAGCGAGCTGGATGGCACGCGGACCAACAAAGTCGAGTTGATCGCCCACCTGATGGCGGAAGAAGGCCTGGACCCGGCCAACACCTTGATGATCGGCGACCGCAAACACGACCTGATCGGCGCACGCAGCAATGGGCTGGATGCGGCAGCGGTGGGTTATGGGTTTGGCAGTCGCGAAGAGCTGAGCGCGGAAGCGCCGACTTATCATTTTGAAACGCTGGATGAGATGCATCAGGCGTTTTTGCAGCGCTGATAAGTACGCCTTCGCGGGCAAGCCTTGCTCCTACGGATCTTCATCAGTCCTGTAGGAGCGAGGCTTGCCCGCGAAGGCGTCCGCCGATACACATCCTGATCAACTGTTCTCACTCAAAACCCTTCTTGTCGTTCTAGCCTGAAGAGGCGGGCCACGATCAAGGAGGATCATCATTGCCGGAGTTAAAACACGCTCACCGATTGCGCACAGGACGATATTCGGAGTCCGGGCAGATTTACCTACTGACAGCGGTGCTTTTGAATCGAGAACCGTTGTTCCGCGACTTCTACAATGGGCGTTTGGTGGTTGATGCTTTTCGAACGGCAGAGCGAGAAGAGTTTGCGACGTCGCTAGCCTGGGTCGTCATGCCCGATCATTTCCATTGGTTGATCGAGCTAAAAAATACTCAGCTACCCAAGTTGATGGCTCGGACCAAATCACGCATTGCAGTGACGCTTAATCGTTCAGTTGGCCGTCAAGGTCCGGTTTGGCAACACGGCTATCATGATCGCGCCATTCGAAAGGAAGAGGACTTGCAGGCGGTTGCTCGCTACATCGTCGCTAACCCGTTGCGTGGGGGTTTGGTTGAGAAGGTAGGGAATTATCCTCTGTGGGATGCAATCTGGTTGTGACCTTTAAGGGCCTCTTCGCGGGCAAGCCTCGCTCCTACAAGGGCTGATGAACAGCCGTAGGAGCGAGGCTTGCCCGCGAAGGGGGCCGTTCAATCACCGGAAATTTTCGATTCCGCCAACGCCTTCAATGCCGCCTTGCGCTCAGTAACCTCCAAAGCACCAAGCCTCTCCACCGCCGCATAAAACTTCATCCAATCCCCACCCGCTTGCCGGAACAACGCCGCAAACGCCGGCACCCACTGGTCGTACAAACCAAACGGCAACAACCGCGCATTGTTCATCGGCGCGTTGATCCACGCGTCATAGCGTTTATCTCCAGCCCATTGGCTGTCGCGTATCTGCCGGTATTCGGCTCGTAGGCGCTCGAACTCAGCGGCTTTGCGTTGCCTCATCTGCTCGGTTGGCAGCGGCAGGGCGTAGAGTTTTTCCAGTCGCGAGCGCGTATCCAGAACCAGCTGAATGAACTGATCCCGTCGCTGCGCCTGGGCGCCGTTGTCCGGCGCCAACCCGCGATGGGCGCGCCACTGTCGAGTGCCTTCCTGTTCAACGAACGTGGCGAAAGACTCGTTGAACTCCGTGTCGTCCTTCACATAAAAGCGCTGATGCGCCAGTTCATGGAAGATCAACGTTGCCAACCGTTCATCGCCCCAACCCATCATCGAACTGATAATCGGATCGTTGAACCAGCCGAGCGTCGAATAGGCCTCGACGCCGCCGATCGACACGTCCATACCTTGCAATCGCAGCAACGCCGCCTCACCACGGGCCGCGCTCTGGTTGTAATAGCCGCGGTAAGCGACGCAACCGGCGACGGGAAAGCAGTGGTTTTGCGGCGTCAGGGAAAATTCCGGTGTGGCGAACACGTTCCAGACTACGAACGGTCGGCCAATGTCGGCGTACAAACGGTAGCTCTGGTTATCCGGCAGATGCAGCTGCAGGCTGGCAAACGACCGGGCCTTTTGCGACTGGGCCAGATGCGCACGCAGCTTTTGATCGCGGGTGGAGTCGGCAATCACGTCGGAAACCGGCTCCCGAGCCCGCAGCAATTGCAGCTGACCACTGGCCAATTGGCCGTAATAGCTGACGCTGGCGCAACCGTTGAGCAACAAAAACAACACACCCGGAAACAAAACACGCAAAACGCGATCAAGTAACCCAAGGCTTGGAAGCGGCCTGATCAAAATAAAATCATCCCTGGAGAGTCTTCCCGCAAGACTATCCCGCCTGACTGGAGCTCCGCTATGCGCAAGATGATGCTGACGGGAGGCCTGTTGTTGCTGACAGGCTGTGCAGGATTCGGATTACCCCACCATGATCCGTCTCAAGCGTGGATCGAACTCGATACACCGCAGGAAGACACCGCACTGCAAGCGCTGGAAGTCGATGACAAGGCCTCCACCGACAAGCGCTACTTCGAGGTCCAGCCCGGCAGTCATGAGTTGACGGTGCGTTATCTGTTCCCGGTCGATCCCAGCAACATCGGGCCGGACGCCGAGCCGCTATGGCGCGATTGCCAACTGAATGTGAAATTCAACAATTTCAACGCGGGTGAGAAATATCAGCTGCAAGCAGGGAATATCGGTTTTCGGCCGTGGGCCAAGCTCTATGACCAACAGCGAAAAGTGATAGGCCAAGGCACTCCGGCAGGCTGTCAACGGACCTGATCGGCGTTATGCTGAATGTCCAATCCTCGGGACATTCATCATGCGCAGGTTATTGCTATTGCTCGCGGCAAGCGCCTTTGCCGGTTGCCAGAGCCCGTTACCGGCGGTCAATCCTCAGATGGCCTGGGTCGAGTTTTCTACGCCATTCCCGAACGATAAGTTGCTGATGGCGGAACGACTGGACAAGCAGCGACTGCGCGATGGGCGTTTCTTCCAGGTGACGCCCGGCAGCCATGAGCTGGTCGTTCGATTCGACTTTGAAGTGCCCGGTGGCGGGGGCTTTGGTGTGATGAGCGGTCCCACGGAACGGTTGTGCTACCTGACCATCAACTACGATCATTTCGAAGCAGGCCAGCGTTATGTGCTGGAAGGCCGTTCGATAGCGTTCACTCCCGGCGCTCGTTTGTACAACGCCAAGCGGGAAATCGTCGCTGAAGACCGAGAGTCCTATTGCCTCATGTGAGGCGGATCAACTGTCGTTCTTCTGGTAAATGATGGCTTTGGTGCCGTTGTCGCAAGTGCCGACGACCATCGCGGCGTCATGCTGGGCGGCCTCTTCCTTCGACACGATTTCCAGCGTGTAGGAGGGCACGGCATTCGCCTGAATCTTCACTTCGATCTCATTCTTGAGTTCTTCGCAATCCTTGGGCGCAGCGAGTGCCGAAGTGGCCAGCACACTGCAGATAATCGCCAGGGCAAAACGTTTCATGGTTGAAGCTCCTTTGAGGCAGCACGCAGGTTGATGCGTTTTCACTGCTGTCATTTATTCGACCACAGGGACGCCAGCCGGGTTTTGTTTCAGCGCAAAAAAATCGCAGCCTGTCGAAGGCTGCGATTTTTTTTGCCCGATAAGACGGGTCTAGAGCAGCGTCGCATCCAGGCTGATTTTCGCATTCAGCACTTTGGACACCGGGCAGCCTTCTTTGGCTTTATTGCTCAGTTCCTCGAACTGCGCCTGGGTCGCCCCAGGGATTTTCGCCTTCAGGATCAACTTCACCGCAGTGATCGCAAACCCTCCGTCGACCTGGTCCAGCGTGACTTCGGCATTCGTATCGATGCTGTCAGCCTTGAGACCGGCGTCGCCGAGAATCATCGAAAAAGCCATGGAGAAACAACCGGCGTGGGCCGCGCCGATCAGCTCTTCCGGATTGGTGCCTTTACCGCCTTCGAAACGTGCCTTGAAGCCGTAGGGCGCTTCTCTGAGAACACCGGTTTCGGTGGAAATCGAGCCGATGCCGGTTTTCAGGTCACCTTCCCAATGCGCCGATGCTTTCTTGGTAATAGCCATGTCTGCCTCCTCAAGATCCGGCGCGAAGCGTCGCGCCTTCGTGGTTTTCGGTTGCCAGGGTTCTGAGGATAGACGGCGGTGCAAAGTTCACCTGAATTCATTAGTCCTACCGTTTTCGTAGGTTTTTTTGTCTCGGCTATTGAAACTCGGGTATATGCCCTCATTGCATGAAGCACGCTTATGGATTCGGCAGGTTTTCGTTTGCAAGAAAAAACCTGCGACCTCAACTGGAGAAGCAGGTTTATGAAACGACTGTCCGATATCAAGTTCTCGACCCTTGATCTGGTGCCCGTGCGCGAGAACGGCAGCGCGGCCCAGTCGCTGCGCAATTCCCTGGACCTGGCGCAGCACGTCGAAAAATTTGGCTACAACCGCTTCTGGGTGGCCGAGCACCACAACATGGACGGCATCGCCAGCTCCGCGACCTCGGTGTTGCTGGGCTATCTGGCCGGCGGCACGTCGACCATTCGGGTCGGTTCAGGTGGCGTGATGTTGCCCAACCACGCGCCCTTGGTGATTGCCGAGCAGTTCGGCACCCTCGAAAGCCTGTATCCGGGCCGGATCGACCTGGGCCTGGGCCGCGCCCCCGGTTCCGATCAGATGACTGCACGCGCCTTGCGTCGCGAGCGTTCCGGCAGTGCCGATGATTTCCCTGAAGATGTGGCGGAGCTGGTGCGCTACCTCGGTCCACGCACGCCAGACCAGCGAATCATCGCCATGCCGGGCACCGGCACCAACGTTCCGGTCTGGTTGTTGGGGTCGAGCCTGTTCAGTGCACAACTGGCAGGTGAGCGCGGTTTGCCCTACGCGTTCGCTTCCCATTTCGCACCGCGCTTCATGCATGAGGCGATTCGCGTCTATCGCAATCACTTCAAGCCTTCAGCGGTATTGGACAAGCCCTACGTGATGCTTGGCGTTCCGCTGGTAGCGGCTGACACCGACGAGCAGGCCGAGTATCTGGCAACATCGGTTTACCAGCGCATCCTCGCGTTGATGCGTGGTCAAAGCCTGGTCCAGCGTCCACCGGTGAAAACCATGGATGGCCTGTGGCTGCCCCATGAGAAAGACGCGGTGCATGATTTCCTGGGACTGGCGATGGTGGGAAGCCCGCAGAAAATCCGCGCCAAGCTGGACGTATTGATCGAGCAGACCCAGGCAGACGAGCTGATTTTTACCTGCGACCTGTATGAACATGCCGATCGCGTGCATTCCTATGAGCTGCTGGCGCAAGTCATGAAGGGCTGACGCTTAAACAGCGCGCATAAAAAAGCCGACGCCATTGCGTCGGCTTTTTCGTTTAACGATGGAATCGGCCTAGCGTTTGTAGACGATTTCCTTGGTGCCTTTCTCACAGGTGCCGACGACTTTTCCGCCAGCAGCGGTGCCCTTATCAACGATTTCCAGTGAGTAGCCAGAAACGCCTTTGGCATCCAGCTTCGCTGCGATTTCGGCTTTCAGCTCTTCGCATGCCTTGCCGTCAGCAAACGCCGCGCCCGCAAGGCTCAACAAACCTACCGCCAACATAAACTTCTTCATCGGTCGCATTCCCTGGTCGGATCAAAGGGAGCATCCAGCCATCAGCCGGATGCACTCATGTAGCGCTTTGCCATTCCCTATGGCACTCGGCCAGCGCGCAAGTTCAGAAGACTAGCTCAATCTTAGCTGCTGGCAATCCGGAACCCGACCTTGAGCGTCACCTGGAAGTGCGCTGCCTTGCCGTCCTTGATGTGCCCGCGGGTTTCGGTCACTTCGAACCATTCCATGTACTTGAGACTTTTACTGGCTTCGGCCAGCGCGTTGTTGATGGCGTCTTCAATGCTGCTGGTGGATGAGCCGACAAGTTCGACTTTCTTGTAAGTGTGATGGTCAGTCATGGGCGTTCTCCTCAGGGTGTGAAATACAGCCTAGCAGTGATTTTTCGTATTACTTCTGCCGGCCTTCAAGAGGCAGAAGTTCAGATTTACTGCACTTTCTTGAACCTCTGAAGTCCCAACCAACACACGCCACTCATCATCAATGCAGGAGAGCCACCATGGCCAATACCTCTTTACGTAAAGCCTCATTGCAAAGCATGGAAGCCGAGATCGAGAGTCTGTTGAAGTCTTTGGAGAACCTGAAGGACGACGCCTCGGACGAGTCGCGTAAAACCCTCAAGGCGTTGAAAGCCAACGCCGAGAGCGCCCTCAAGCATTCGCGTCATTTGCTCAGCGATGCGTACGAAGAAGTCAAAGTCAAAACCCGTGAAACCGGGATCGCCACTCGGGACTACGCCCAGGAACACCCTTGGACTACAGCCGGTGTCGCGGTGGGCGCACTGGGTCTGCTCGCAGCCTATCTGCTGTGTAAACGCGGAGATTAATCCGTCTGGCGTAGCTCGTTTTTCAGCCACTGCGCCAGTTGCCGAGCGCGTCCGTCCGCGGCGCGTTTGGGTAGCCACAACGCCAGTTGCGCCGGGGTTTCGCTGAAACCCCACGGCGCAACCAGGCGCCCTGCCTTCAAGTCCTCGGCGACTAAAGGTTCAGGGGCAATCGCGACACCGAGACCGGCCACTGCTGCCTCCAACAAATAATACAAATGCTCGAAGCCCTGCCCGTACTTCAACGCTTTGGCGTCGAGGCCGCTTTGCTGCGCCCAGCTTGGCCAGGCCTGCGGACGGGAAGTGGTGTGCAGCAACGGCTGCTTCAACAGAGCACTTGCTGGCGCCTGTTGAAGCAGTTCGTAATCGGCGAAGCGTGGGCTCATGACCGGGCCGATGCGTTCGCTGGCCAATTCGTAAACCTGCATGTCCGCAGGCCATGGCGGCTCGGCGAACACCAGCAAGGCGTCCAGCCCCGGACGACGGGGATCGAGATCACCTTCTCCGGCGGACAAGTGCAGGCGCAGGTCCGGTAGATCAGCATTCAACCGACCCAGACGCGGAATAAACCAGCGCGCCAGTAGGCTGCCTGAACAGCCGAGCACGAACGGTGCGTCGGCGGTGCTTTGAGTCAGCTCGGCGCAGACCGTGCGCAAGCGCTCAAAGGCTTCAGCGCTGGCATCGCGCAATCGTACGCCGGCATCTGTGAGTTTAAGGCCGCGACCCTCCTTGATGAACAGACTTACCCCGAGATGCTCTTCGAGCACTTTCAATTGCCGGCTGACTGCACCATGGGTGACGTGCAGCTGTTCGGCGGCCTGGCTGACGCTGTTCAGGCGGGCAGTGGCTTCGAAGGCGCGAAGCGCGTTCAGCGGGGGAAGGTCGTGGCTCATGTGATCTGTGAGTTTTCCTGACAGGTTGTGGCGATCTTATCGGTTTTCAGCCTGAGGCGTCAGGGGTAGAGTTAAGCCCACTCTCTTTTCAAAAGCTTCATCTCACCCATTCAACCGGAGCGACCCATGACCCAGACTAATCTGCGCAACGGCCCCGACGCCAACGGCCTGTTTGGCTCGTTCGGCGGCCGCTACGTCGCCGAAACCCTGATGCCGTTGATCCTCGATCTGGCCCGCGAGTACGAAGCGGCCAAGGAAGATCCGGCATTCAAAGAAGAATTGGCCTACTTCCAGCGCGACTATGTCGGACGTCCAAGCCCACTCTATTTCGCTGAACGCCTGACCGAGTTCTGTGGCGGCGCGAAGATTTATCTCAAGCGTGAAGAGCTGAACCACACCGGCGCGCACAAGATCAACAACTGCATCGGCCAGATCCTGCTGGCGCGGCGCATGGGCAAGAAACGCATCATCGCCGAGACCGGCGCGGGCATGCACGGCGTGGCGACGGCCACCGTGGCCGCGCGTTTTGGCCTCGACTGCGTGATCTACATGGGCACCACCGACATCGAGCGTCAGCAAGCCAACGTGTTCCGCATGAAACTGCTGGGCGCCGAGGTGATCCCGGTCGTGGCCGGCACCGGCACTCTGAAAGACGCGATGAACGAAGCGCTGCGTGACTGGGTGACCAACGTCGACAGCACCTTCTACCTGATCGGCACCGTGGCCGGTCCGCACCCTTACCCTGCGATGGTTCGCGACTTCCAGGCCGTCATCGGCAAGGAAACCCGTGACCAACTGCAAGCCCAGGAAGGTCGTCTGCCAGACAGCCTGGTGGCGTGCATCGGCGGTGGCTCCAACGCCATGGGCCTGTTCCACCCGTTCCTTGACGACAAGAGCGTCGAAATCATTGGTGTCGAAGCGGCCGGTTACGGCATCGAGACCGGCAAGCACGCGGCCAGCCTGAATGGCGGCGTACCGGGCGTATTGCACGGCAACCGCACTTTCCTGCTGCAGGATGACGACGGCCAGATCATCGACGCCCACTCGATCTCCGCCGGCCTCGACTACCCAGGCATCGGCCCGGAACACGCCTGGTTGCATGACATCGGTCGCGTTCAGTACACCTCGGTGACCGACGACGAAGCCCTCGACGCGTTCCACAAATGCTGCCGCCTGGAAGGGATTATTCCTGCACTGGAAAGCGCCCATGCCTTGGCCGAAGTGTTCAAACGCGCACCGACCCTGCCGAAAGATCACCTGATGGTGGTCAACCTGTCCGGTCGCGGGGACAAAGACATGCAGACCGTGATGCACCACATGGAAAACTCTCAACAAGTGCAGTCCCAGCAGGAGAAACACTGATGAGCCGCCTGCAAACGCGTTTTGCCGAACTCAAGGAACAAAACCGCGCCGCCCTGGTGACCTTTGTCACCGCCGGCGACCCGAGCTATGACACTTCCCTGGCGATCCTCAAAGGTTTGCCGGGTGCTGGCGCCGACGTGATCGAGTTGGGCATGCCTTTCACCGACCCAATGGCTGACGGCCCGGCGATCCAGCTGGCCAACATCCGCGCCTTGGGCGCCAAACAGAACCTGGCGAAAACCCTGCAAATGGTTCGCGAGTTCCGCGAAGGCAACAGCGATACGCCGCTGGTGCTGATGGGTTACTTCAACCCGATCCACATGTACGGCGTACCGCGCTTCATCGCCGATGCCAAAGAGGCCGGCGTGGATGGCCTGATCGTTGTCGACCTGCCGCCCGAGCACAACGGCGAACTGTGCGACCCGGCCCAGGCTGCCGGTCTGGACTTCATCCGCCTGACTACCCCGACGACCGATGATGTGCGTTTGCCGACGGTCTTGAACGGTAGCTCCGGTTTCGTTTACTACGTGTCTGTGGCCGGTGTGACCGGTGCCGGCGCGGCGACGCTGGAGCACGTTGAAGAAGCGGTGGCCCGTCTGCGCCGCCACACCGATCTGCCGATCAGCATCGGTTTCGGTATTCGTACTCCGGAGCAAGCGGCGTCAATCGCGCGTCTGGCCGACGGTGTGGTGGTGGGTTCGGCGTTGATCGATCACATCGCCAACGCCTCGACGCCGGATCAGGCGGTGGATGGCGTGTTGAGTCTTTGCGCGGCATTGGCCGATGGCGTGCGTCAGGCCCGCGTCAGCTGAAGGTAAAGTTCCTGATACAGAGGAATTAGAGCCTCGCGGTACAGACTAAACAGCAAGACCGAGGGCTTCAGGACTACGTTCTGAAGCCCTTTTTGCTGTGTGTGCCGTGAGGAAAGACCCGATGAAAATGCCGAAACGTCTGATTGCCAGCCTGGGCGTGCTGATGCTCAGTGCCACCCCGTTGCTGCACGCCAGCGCCGATCAGCGCGACGATCATGACCGCGGCGGTCAGCAACAGGGCCATTACGATAACCGTGGCGATGACCATCGCGGCCCGCAGGACAACCATCGCGGCGGCCCTCCGCCACGGGACTTTGGTCCGGTGCGCCAGACGATTCATGACAATCATGGCTACTTCGTACGGGGTGCACCGCCACCTCCAGGCATACATCTGGAGCGTGGTCGGCCGTTGCCGCACGGTTATTACGGCGAACGCCTGGACAACCGCGCGCTGAGTCGGCTGCCGTATTACCAGGGTTACGAATGGCGCCGCGCGGGGGGCGACATTGTGCTGATCGCCGTGGGTACCGGGATCGTCTATGAAATTCTGGAAGGGGTGCTCTGACGTGATGAAACTGTAGGAGCGAGCCTGCTCGCGATGGTCGTTAACGATAATGCGTGTTTCCCGACGGAACCCGGCGCTTTCAAGTCCATCGCGAGCAGGCTCGCTCCTACAGTGGGCAGCAATTACTACGGCAACTCCAACCCTCCCGCCGCTTTGTGCAATTTACGCAAATGTTCGCCAACCTGCTTCAGGTTGGCTTCGTTGGCAGCCATCTCCGCCGCGCGACTCGGGTCGAGCAACGCTCTCACTTCCTTGTCCAGGTCGCCGGTCAGCGCTTGGAGCTGCTTTTGCCTCAGGCTGCTTTCCGATTCCAGGCGTTGCCACTCGCTGGGTTGCGGCAAGCCATAACCGCCGGTACCGAGCAGCTCCGCCGGACGACTGAGGAAGCCGCTGTTGGCGAGAATCTGCTTCAACGTCGCATTGGCCTTGTCCATACCGCCGCTCTGCAATTCCCGGGCACCGAGATAGCGTTGCTTCACTTCGTCCTGGGCCAGCACCAGTTGTTGCCGGAAAGCGGCCTGCTCCAGTAGCAGCAAAGCCGCGCTGGTGCGCAGGTCAGCCTGATCAATCCATTGACGACGCTCTTCGGCCTTTAAGGCCAGCCAGTCTTCGACCTTGTCCTGTTTGATCGGCAGGTGCTTTTTCAGCACCTCGAACATCGCTTGATAGCGATCTCGGAAAGAGTCGAAGCGATAGCCCAGACGCAGCGCTTCGCGAGGATCGTCCAGCACGCTGGTATCCGCCAGGCCGCGACCCTTGAGCACTTCCAGCAAGCCGTTGGGCATGATGTTGTCCAGCCCGACCAGCTTTGCGTTGTTGGTGCCGCTGCGCAGCAACTTCAGGCCTTCTACCGCGCAGTTGTTGGACAGGAAGAAGTAATTGCCGTCGTAGCTCCAGTGCATCTCGGCGGCGTGTTCCACCACGTCTTCGATCTCGTTGCGCGACAGGTTCAGCGGCACCGAGGCGAGGCTGCGCAATTCGGTCTTGGTGTACTCATCGATGACCTGGGCCAGCGGCAGGACAAACAGGCGCGACGGGTATTTGCCGACCAATCCATCCCAGCTCGACAGCTGTACGTCGCCGACAAATGCGCGGTAGGACAACACCAGGTGCTGATCCAGATCCAGCCGGCAATCCGGCCCTCGTGGCCGGCCGGGAGCACAGATCACCAGGCGCAACATGCTGTGGCCCCAGCGGCTGACCCAGTTCTGGTTGGCTTCGGCCAACAGATAATCCACGGCATACACCCGCTCTGGATCGACCTGGCCCAAAGGCTGTTTGGCGAAGTCGTTACCGGCATTGAGGAAGGCGAACGATTTGCCGCAGGTGTCTTTGGCGGCGGGAGCCCAGCCGAAATGTTCTTTGTAGTAGCGGTAGAGCGCAGGGCGGCGACAGACGTAGCTCGGGTCGAGGAGGAAGTACTCCATGTTCACCGCGACGAACTCTTTGGGACTGCTGGTCTCGTAGATGTCCGGGCTGCGGGCGATCTGGCGGTTGTACTGTTCGCGCTCGCCGCGACGGCCCACGTATTGCGGCCAGCCTGCGAGGTCGAGCAGGCGCGGGTCATCGCTGAGGGTAAAGCGTCGGTCGGACTGGCCGCGGCATTCATCCGGGATACCGATCAGGCCGGAACTGTTGGTGCGCCGGGTGCAGCGCTGGATCAGCGTGCGTTCGGCGGCTGGCCAAAAACGCGAGCGGTCATAGATGTGGGTGAGTTCGTGCAGCACCGTGGCCAGCATTTCCCTGCGCACGGTGCCGTGGGGGCGATAAGTCTTCTTGGTTGCGGCGCTGCCGTCGGTGAGGCTTGCGAGCAGGTTGCGGTTCAGGTCGAGTTCGGACACCAGCGACGCCTGGCCGTAGGCATTGCTCGGCATGTCATCGGTCCAGCCAACGTCGATGCGTCGGTCGAGCTGTTCGATGAACCGCGGCGGCAACGCCTGCATGGCTTCATCAAGCAGTGCCTGGCTGGCCTGCTGTTGCGCGGGGCTCAGGCCTTCGGTCTTGAGCTGTAATTGCAGTCCGGCCTGAGCCGTGTTGCCGAGCAGCAACATGGCCCCCATCAGAAGCCAGGCATTTAGCGACCTCACAGTGCGAGGATGGCTTCGGCGATGACCTGATCACTGGCGTCCCGAGCTTCCGGCACGCGGGTGCGCAATAGGTTGAGCGCTGCTTCCAGGTGCGCGCCTCGGATATCACCATCACTGGCGACGAAACTGGCGGCATCGTCATGGGCTTCTCGAACGATTTTCGCGTCACGGATGGACGTCGTGGTATCGGAAGTGAAATCAAGGGTCCGGCGAGTGGCGTTGATGAGGATGTTGCTGGTGGCAACCAGGGTGTGCGCCTGGGTTACATCGGCCAACAGCAGCAGGCCAAGGGTGGCGACAATCAGCGGGCTACGCATGGAACGACTCCGGGGGAACGAGGATAACTATTGGACGAGAATAGCGTGTGCCAGTTCAAGGTCGCTTGCATGAAGTTTTGGCTGGGTCTGGCGCAGGTAAATCAGGGCCGACTCCAGTTGTGCGCCTCGCAATTGGCCGTCACTGGCGATAAATGAAGCGGCGTCATCCCTGGCGGCGAGCAGAAGCTTACGGTCGAAGGGTGCGGAGGTCACCATGCTTGTGGCGTAGCCAGTAGCTACGACGCCTTGCGTCGTCAGGTCGAAGGCATGGGCCAGGCTTGCCCAACTGGCCGCCATGAGTACCGGAGTGATCAACAGACAGGTAAGAAAACGCATGAGACTCGACAGTTGAAAGCGAGTCCCAAGGCTAGCGCAACGCCCGGTTTAGAGCCAGCGCCGAAACATCGGGACACGTTGGGTGTGTCCCGGATATGGATGGCGCCTGGTTAGATCGTCAGGATGGCCTGAGCCAGTTGTGCGTCAGTCGCGTTCAGTTGAGGGGCCTGGTGGCGAATGTGGTCGAGTGCGCTTTCCAGTTTCACGCCACGAATGGCGCCTTCGCTGGCGACGAAGCTGGCGGCGTCGTCACGGGCCGCGCGTACGATCTTGTCATCGCGAAAGGACGAGGTGACATCGGAAGTGGCATCGGACGTAGCCTTGAGTGCACCGACGACGGCATCGGTGGTCACGATGAAGCTGGTGGCGTGGGAATTGGCAGCCACGGCAAGCAGGGCTGCAGCGCTGAGCAGACGAAGACGGGACATGGTGTAACTCCTTTTGGTAAACCGATTGAGAGGTGGCGCGGTGTCTGTTGAGTCAGACGCCTGTCGCGCAGTCATCGCCACGTTCTGGCTTGATATTAGGCCTGTAGGTGTCGATTCGCACAGTCCCGTCTGTTCAGGCGGACATCAGCGCCAGAACGGCTTATCCAATTCTTTGACACGATCTGAATGACTGATGCCCAGGTCAGACAGCTGCCTGCCGTCGAGTTGCGCCAGTAAACGCCGGGTTCTGGCTCTTTCGAGGCTGTTGGCGAGGCCTCTGAACAATCTTCCAAGCCAGGTAAACCGAGGCTTGGATTGCGAAGTGGTCGCGGGGAGATCCAGTGGATGATCCATGGTGCAGTCCTTTTGCTGGCAGGTCGGGATTTCATGATGATCCCGCCCGGTTCGCCAAGACAGACACACACGCTTGAAATTGTACTGGTTCAGTTTTGATTAAAGTTAAACTGTACCTGTGTTTGAGTGTGCTTATTGTTTTGAGGATTTCATCACCCCAAAACGACAAAACCCGTCGTGGTTTCCCACGACGGGTCTTGTTTGTTCAATTCGGGTGCTGGCGGTTGACCTTAAAGATCAGAGCCAGCGACGCTAACTTAGCGCCAGAACGGCTTGCTCAGCTCTTCGTAGCGTTGTGCTTCGCTAATCCCGGCGTCAGCCAGCAGACGCGAATCCAGGCGAGCCAGTTGGTGGCGGCTGGAGATGCGGCGCTGCCACAGCATCAGGTTGGCGATAACGCGCAGAGGCATGGAAGCCTGGGTTTTTGCAGCGGTGTCTTCGAAGAACAGATCGGAACTGAGTGTACGTTCCATGGTTTTCATCCTTCCGCTTGTGGCGGGATTAGGTAGTGGTTTAACTGATGCCAATGATCCTCTCGTTTGGCCAGTCTCTCTAGATACAGTTCACCTGTATTGTGAGGGACCAGTTAACTGTTAAAGGGTGGTGTACTGGTCTAAATTGAGGCAACTGTACCTGTCGGCACTGTTATGGTGCGTTTTTGATGATTCGGGTCGAAAAGGTAGGCCATTACGGTAGGAAAAGACCAGTACAGCAGTACAGTTTTAAACACATTTCTGCCTGGCAATAGTCCGCTGTCGAAACTGTGTTTGCGACAGCGGCTATCTGTATCAATTACACCGTCAGCATTCGACCGGTTTCTTCCAGGTTGATGTGCCAGCTCAGGGCGTCTCGCAAGATATGTGGCGTGTGCCCGCCGATGGCGCAAGCGGCGGTGAAGTAGTCATCCAGCGCCTGGCGATAGTCCGGGTGTACGCAGTTATCGATGATGACGCGAGCCCGCTCCCGCGGTGCCAGCCCGCGCAAGTCCGCCAGGCCGACCTCGGTCACGAGGATGTCGACGTCGTGTTCCGTGTGATCGACGTGGCTGACCATCGGCACCACGCTGGAGATCGCGCCGCCCTTGGCAATCGACTTGGTCACAAAGATCGCCAGGTGCGCGTTGCGCGCGAAGTCGCCCGAGCCACCGATGCCGTTCATCATTCGCGTGCCGCAGACGTGGGTAGAGTTGACGTTGCCGTACAGGTCGAACTCCAACGCAGTGTTGATGCCGATGATCCCAAGGCGGCGCACCACTTCCGGGTGGTTGGAGATTTCCTGCGGACGCAGGACCAGTTTGTCCTTGTAACGCTCCAGGTTGCCGAACACATCAGCGTTACGGCGGCTCGACAAGGTGATCGAACTACCAGAGGCAAAACTCAGCTTGCCGGCGTCGATCAGGTCAAAGGTCGAGTCCTGCAACACCTCGGAATACATGGTCAGGTCTTCGAACGGAGAATCGATCAGTCCGCACATCACCGAGTTGGCAATGGTGCCGATGCCGGCCTGCAATGGGCCGAGCTTGTTGGTCATGCGCCCAGCCGCCACTTCCTGCTTGAAGAAGTCGATCAGGTGGTCGGCAATGGCCTGGGTATCAACGTCCGGTGGCAGCACCGTCGACGGCGAGTCGGACTGATTGGTGATGACGATCGCGACGATCTTTTCAGGCGGGATCGGAATGGCGGTGCTGCCAATGCGATCGTCGACCTTCACCAGCGGAATCGGCGTGCGGGTCGGGCGATACGTCGGGATATAGATGTCGTGCAAACCCTCGAGGTTCGGGTTATGCGCCAGGTTGATCTCGACGATCACCTGTTTGGCGAAAATCGCGAAGCTGGCCGAGTTGCCCACCGAAGTGGTCGGCACGATGTGGCCTTGCTCAGTGATTGCCACGGCCTCGATGACGGCGATGTCCGGCAGTTTCAGCTGCTGGTTGCGCAGCGACTCCACGGTTTCTGAAAGATGCTGGTCAATAAACATCACTTCGCCGGCGTTGATCGCCTTGCGCAATGTGCTGTCGACCTGGAACGGCATACGTCGCGACAGGACGCCGGCTTCGGTGAGCTGTTTATCAAGGTCGTTGCCCAGGCTGGCGCCGGTCATCAGCGTGATTTTCAGCGGGGTGACTTTGGCACGTTCGGCCAATGCATGAGGCACGGCTTTGGCTTCGCCGGCGCGCGTGAAACCACTCATGCCGACGGTCATGCCGTCCTCAATCAGAGCGGCAGCGTCAGCGGCGCTCATCACCTTATCCAACAACGAAGGCAAGCGAATACGATCACGGTACATGGATTGTTATCTCGGGCAACGGAAGCAAGGTGTGCAGTCTAGTGATTTCAAAAAAAATCCTCCCGCTACCATGGTCGAATGCAGACCCCTGATTTAGAGCCTTTGGTCGGGTTTCACGGGGAATAAAAAAACCCCAGCCTACTAAAGGCTGAGGTTTTGGGTATTGCGCTGGAGCAGTTTTTACTCGACGGCTTTGACCATGTCTTCGATGACTTTCTTGGCGTCGCCGAAGACCATCATGGTTTTGTCGAGGTAGAACAGTTCGTTGTCCAGGCCGGCATAACCGCTGGCCATCGAACGTTTGTTGACGATGATCGTCTTGGCCTTGAACGCTTCGAGAATCGGCATCCCGGCAATCGGCGATTTCGGATCGTTCTTCGCCGCGGGGTTGACCACGTCGTTGGCGCCGAGCACCAGCACCACGTCGGCCTGACCGAACTCGGAGTTGATGTCTTCCATCTCGAACACCTGGTCGTAAGGCACTTCAGCCTCGGCCAGCAGTACGTTCATGTGACCAGGCATACGGCCCGCCACCGGGTGGATCGCGTATTTCACGGTCACGCCACGATGGCTCAGCTTTTCGGTCAGCTCTTTCAGTGCGTGCTGCGCCCGTGCTACCGCCAGGCCGTAGCCTGGAACGATGATCACGGTATCGGCGTTGGTCAGCAGGAAGGTCGCGTCGTCGGCCGAACCGGATTTCACCGGGCGGGCTTCCTTGGCGCCAGCCGGGCCGGCATCGGCCGTATTGCCGAAACCACCGAGCAGTACATTAAAGAAGGAACGGTTCATCGCCTTGCACATGATGTACGAGAGGATCGCACCGGACGAACCCACCAGCGAGCCCGCGATGATCAGCATCGAGTTGTTCAGCGAGAAGCCGATACCCGCTGCTGCCCAACCGGAGTAACTGTTAAGCATCGACACCACAACCGGCATGTCCGCGCCGCCAATCGGGATGATGATCAGGACGCCCATCACGAAGGCCAACACCAGCATCAGCGCGAAGGCACTGAGGTTGCCGGTCAGCATGAAGGTGATGCCCAGCGCCAGTGTCGCCAGACCCAGCAGCAGGTTCAGCTTGTGCTGGCCGCCGAACTGTACCGGTGCACCCTGGAACAGGCGGAACTTGTACTTGCCCGAGAGCTTGCCGAACGCGATCACCGAACCGGAGAAGGTGATTGCACCGATGGCTGCACCCAGGAACAGCTCCAGACGGTTGCCCGCAGGAATCGAATCACCCAATTGCTTGACGATGCCCAGCGATTGCGGCTCAACAACAGCGGCGATCGCGATGAACACCGCGGCCATACCGATCATGCTGTGCATGAAGGCGACCAGTTCCGGCATCTTGGTCATTTCAACGCGTTTGGCCATGATCGAGCCGGCGGTGCCGCCGACCAACAGGCCGACGATGACGTAACCGATACCGGCGGTGGCCAGCTCAGCGCCCAGCTTATAGATGAGGCCTACGGTGGTGAGGATGGCCAAGGCCATGCCGAGCATGCCGTACAGATTGCCGCGACGCGACGTGGTCGGGTGCGACAGGCCTTTCAGGGCCTGGATGAAGCAGATGGACGCGATCAAGTAGAGCGTCGTTACGAGGTTCATGCTCATTACTTAGGCGCCTCTTCTTTTACGGCTTTCGGGGCTTTTTTCTTGAACATCTCAAGCATCCTGCGGGTCACCAGGAAGCCACCGAATACGTTCACTGCCGCCAGGGCCACGGCCAGCGTGCCCATGGTTTTGCCCAGTGGCGTAACGGTCAGCGCCGCGGCGAGCATGGCGCCGACGATCACGATCGCCGAAATGGCGTTGGTGACCGCCATCAACGGCGTGTGCAGCGCAGGTGTAACGTTCCAGACCACGTGATAACCGACATAAATCGCCAGCACGAAGATGATCAGGTTGTAGATACCGGGGGAGATAAGCTCTTCCATCGTCTGAATCCCTGCTTAGGCGTTTTTGCGGATGACTTGGCCGTCGCGGCACATCAGGCACGCGGCGACGATGTCGTCTTCTAGGTTCACTTCGAACTGGCCTTCTTTGTTGAAGACCAGCTTCAGGAAGTCCAGCAGGTTGCGTGCGTACAGGGCCGAAGCGTCTGCCGCGACCGCGCCGGCCAGATTGGTAGGACCGCAAATGGTCACGCCATTCTCGACCACAACCTGATCGGCCACGGTCAGCGGGCAGTTGCCGCCCTGGGCTGCGGCAAGGTCGATGACCACCGAGCCTGGCTTCATCTGCGCCACGGTTTCCGCGCTCAACAGCGTCGGTGCCTTGCGGCCCGGAATCAGTGCCGTGGTGATGACAATGTCAGCCTGCTTGGCGCGCTCGTGCACGGCCAGGGCCTGACGCTGCATCCAGCTCGCCGGCATTGGACGTGCGTAACCGCCGACACCGACGGCGCATTCGCGCTCTTCATCGGTCTCATAAGGCACGTCGACGAACTTGGCGCCGAGGGATTCGATCTGCTCTTTAACCGCAGGTCGCACATCAGACGCTTCGATCACCGCACCCAGACGTTTCGCCGTAGCGATCGCCTGCAAACCGGCTACCCCGGCGCCAAGAATCAGCACGCGCGCCGCTTTCACGGTGCCCGCAGCGGTCATCAGCATCGGCATGAAGCGAGGGTAATGGTGAGCGGCCAGCAACACGGCTTTATAGCCGGCGATGTTGGCTTGCGAAGACAGCACATCCAGGCTCTGGGCGCGGGAGGTGCGTGGCGCGGCTTCCAGCGCAAACGCGGTGATTCCGCACTCGGCCAGCTTGGCGATGGTTTCATTGCTGAACGGGTTGAGCATGCCCACCACAACGGTGCCGCTCTTGATCAGAGCGAGTTCGCTGTCGCTGGGTGCGACCACCTTGAGAATCAGCTCGGCACCAAACGCATCGTTGGCGCTGCCAATGGTTGCGCCTGCCGCTTCATAAGCACTGTCGACAACGCTGGCGTTAATGCCGGCGCCGCTTTGCACAGTGACCTTATGACCCTGGCCGATCAGCTTCTTGATGGTTTCCGGGGTTGCAGCAACCCGTGTTTCACCCGTCTGGGTTTCGAGAGGAACACCAATGTGCACGTCAAATCTCCTGCGTGATCTTATTGAGTAAACCCAGGCACTTCGGATGGTGCGGCTGGGGCGGCCGATCAGCACGATCCCGCCAAATCAGGGCGGGGCGCGGCATTTTGCAGGCGAACTTTGTGCCCTTCAAGGGATTATGACGGGTGACGGAAAATTAACTACAAGTCACCCCGTGACCGAATGTCGCAACCAACCGCTTCAATCCCTTGCAGGCCGTGCCTTGTAAGGTTTTTCGCCAAAATTCAAGAAATTACACATCGGTACGGTGAATGCAGCGTTATTGCCATCCAATAGCGGCTCAAGGCCACGTTTTCAGGCGCTTGTGGGACGTTTGTACAGCTTCTAGGTACAGTCTGCGAATATGCGACAAATACTTATATCTGTAGGGCTTTCAGTTTATTGACTACGGGGTCAGCTAATAGCGCAGAGCCTTTATCCTTCTAGGCTGTAGCTTTGTGCCTGATTTACCAGCCAGTCGCGAAATGCCTTCAAAGACGCAGATTCGACCTTTCGATCAGGAATCATCAGGTAATACGCCTTGATGCTGGACAGCGCCTGAGCGTTGGCAATCACCAGCCGCTTCTCCGCCAGTTCGCGCTGAATCAGGAACGGCGGGATCAAGGCGATCCCCATGTCATGCATCGCCGCTTGGGCAAGCATGGAGAATAGCTCGTAGCGCGGCCCTGTCATGTCGCGCGGGATATTAAGGTTTTGCGAGTTGAACCATTGGCGCCAGGCATAGGGGCGGGTGGTCTGTTGCAGCAAGGGCAGTTCGGCGATTTCAGCGGGTGTGAGACCTGTCCTTTTGCCCAGTAGGTTGGGGCTGCACACAGGCATGGGATTTTCGCCCATCAGCCTGTGGGATTCAGTGCCTGACCAGTCCGCATCGCCAAAGTAAATGGCGGCATCGAAGTCTGTGTCGGCAAACAGGAACGGGCGTGTGCGGTTAGTAAGGTTGACCGTCACTTCGGGATGTTTTTGCTGGAAGTCCTTGAGTCTTGGCAGCAGCCACTGGGTGCCGAAGGTTGGCACGACCGCCAGTTCAATCACGTTGGTACCCTGCTGGCCCATCACTGACAGGGTGTCGCGCTCTACGGCGTCCAGCTGCGTTGCTACCCGACGGCTGTAGGAAAGTCCGGCTTCTGTCAGCTTCACTCCGCGTCGCGAGCGTCGGAACAATTCCACACTCAAGAACTCCTCAAGGCTGGCGATCTGTCGGCAGATCGCTCCCTGAGTGAGGGAAAGTTCCTGGGCTGCCTTGGTAAAGCTCTCGTGGCGTGCCGCTGCTTCAAAGCTGACCAGGGCGGTCGTGCTGGGGATCTTCCTGCGCATGTACGTCAACCTCACTAATACATCGTACAAAAAACTGCTTCGCGATGTTTCGGAGTGAGAAATTAGCACAACAGTATGCAAAATCCTCGTTTGTCGTAACGCCGAACCCGGCCTAGGATCAGTCCACATTATTTGACCCGATTCGAGAGGACACACTCATGGGCGGTAAAGCTAGCTTCAACTGGATCGATCCCCTGCTGCTGGATCAACAGCTCACCGAAGAAGAGCGCATGATTCGCGACACTGCCGAGCAATTCGCTCAGCAGAAGCTCGCGCCACGTGTTCTTGAAGCTTTCCGTCATGAAAAGACCGACCCGGCGATCTTTCGTGAAATGGGTGAAGTCGGCCTGCTGGGTGCAACTATCCCTGAGCAATATGGCGGCAGCGGTCTGAACTATGTCAGCTACGGTCTGATTGCTCGTGAAGTTGAGCGCGTCGATTCGGGTTATCGCTCGATGATGAGCGTGCAGTCCTCTTTGGTGATGGTGCC
Organism: Pseudomonas sp. PDM01; assembly: GCF_014852325.1. Lineage (NCBI taxonomy): Bacteria > Pseudomonadati > Pseudomonadota > Gammaproteobacteria > Pseudomonadales > Pseudomonadaceae > Pseudomonas > Pseudomonas sp. PDM01. The sequence goes on along the minus strand of NZ_JACVBK010000002.1, from coordinate 2,673 downwards.
GATCAATGAATTCGGTACTGAGGCCCAGAAGCAGAAGTATCTGCCGAAACTGGCCTCGGGCGAGTGGATTGGCTGTTTCGGTCTGACCGAGCCTAACCACGGTTCCGACCCGGGCGCGATGATTACCCGTGCACGCAAAGTGGAAGGCGGCTACAGCCTGACCGGCAGCAAGATGTGGATCACCAACAGCCCGATCGCCGATGTATTCGTGGTCTGGGGCAAGGACGACGAGGGCGACATCCGTGGCTTCGTTCTGGAGAAAGGCTGGAAAGGCCTGAGCGCGCCGGCCATTCACGGCAAAGTGGGGCTGCGTGCATCCATCACTGGTGAGATCGTCATGGACAACGTGTTTGTCCCTGAAGAGAACATCTTCCCTGACGTCCGTGGTTTGAAAGGCCCGTTTACTTGCCTGAACTCGGCACGTTATGGCATTTCCTGGGGTGCGCTGGGCGCGGCCGAGTTCTGCTGGCACACCGCTCGTCAATACACCCTGGATCGTCAGCAGTTCGGTCGTCCATTGGCTGCTACTCAATTGATCCAGAAGAAACTGGCTGACATGCAGACCGAAATCACCTTGGCTCTGCAAGGCTGTCTGCGCCTGGGTCGTATGAAAGATGAAGGCACCGCCGCGGTCGAAATCACGTCGATGATGAAGCGCAACTCTTGCGGCAAGTCCCTGGACATTGCTCGTATGGCGCGTGACATGTTGGGTGGTAACGGTATCTCCGATGAATTCGGCGTGGCGCGTCACTTGGTCAACCTGGAAGTGGTGAATACCTATGAAGGTACGCATGACGTCCACGCGCTGATCCTTGGTCGTGCGCAGACCGGCCTCCAGGCGTTCTATTAACAGGAGAACGGCCATGGGCGCGCTTTCGCATCTACGGGTACTGGATTTGTCGCGGGTGCTGGCCGGGCCGTGGTCCGGTCAGATACTGGCGGACCTTGGCGCCGAGGTGATCAAGGTCGAGCGTCCGGGCAATGGCGATGACACGCGCGCCTGGGGGCCTCCTTTTCTGAAGGACGCCTATGGCGAGAACACCAGCGAGGCCGCCTACTACTTGTCGGCCAATCGCAACAAGCAATCGGTGACCATCGACTTCACTCGCCCGGAGGGGCAGAAGTTGGTGCGTGAGCTGGCGGCGAAGTCAGACATCTTGATCGAGAACTTCAAGGTCGGTGGTCTGGCGGCTTATGGATTGGATTATGAGTCGCTCAAAGAGGCCAATCCGAATCTGATCTACTGCTCGATCACCGGATTTGGTCAGACGGGTCCTTACGCCAAGCGCGCGGGTTATGACTTCATGATCCAGGGCTTGGGCGGCCTGATGAGTCTGACGGGGCGACCAGAAGGTGATGATGGTGCCGGGCCGGTGAAAGTCGGCGTGGCGCTGACGGACATTTTGACCGGGCTTTACTCGACTGTGGCGATTCTCGCGGCGCTTGCGCATCGGGATCATGACGGTGGTGGTCAACATATCGATATGGCGTTGCTGGATGTCCAGGTGGCGTGTCTGGCTAACCAGGCGATGAACTACCTGACGACAGGCAATGCGCCGAAGCGGCTGGGTAATGCACATCCGAACATCGTGCCGTATCAGGACTTTCCTACAGCAGACGGCGATTTCATCCTTACGGTGGGTAATGACGGGCAGTTCCGCAAGTTTGCGGAAGTGGCCGGGCAGCCGCAGTGGGCGGATGATCCGCGTTTTGCCACCAACAAGCTGCGGGTGGCGAACCGTGCGGTGCTGATTCCGTTGATTCGCCAGGCTACGGTGTTCAAGACCACTGCTGAGTGGGTGTCGCAGTTGGAGCGGGCAGGCGTACCGTGTGGTCCGATCAATGATCTGGCTCAGGTGTTTGCCGACCCTCAGGTAAAGGCGCGCGGTTTGGCGATTGAGCTGCCTCACGCCTTGGCAGGGATAGTGCCGCAGGTGGCGAGCCCGATTCGTTTGTCCGAGACACCGGTGGAGTACCGCAATGCGCCTCCTTTGCTGGGCGAGCATACGATGGCGGTGCTGCAGCGGGTGTTGGGCCTGGACGCTTGTGCGGTGACTGCATTGAAGGACGCTGGAGTGCTTTGAGGAGTCCTTCTATATAGAGGGCGTGGTTTTGCTCTTCTATATAGAGGGAGGCGCGCTGTTTTCAGGCTTTCTGCAAGTTATTGATAGAAAGGCTAAATTAGGGGTTGACGGCAGATTCTGGAAGTCTATAATTCGCCCCACTTCCGGCGCAGTCGAAACGGAAAACTCCTTGGTAAACAAAGAGTTACACAGTTTTCGACGGCGAGTTGCTTCAGATCATCGAAGCCCAGAAGGAGTTGAAAGAGCGGTGTTGTGTGGCTCTTTTGACGGTTCGATCTTCTCGGTCGAAAGCGGAGAAAAAGAGGTGTTGACAGCAGCGAGTAACGCTGTAGAATTCGCCTCCCGCTAACGAGAGATCGGAAGCGCAAGTGGTTGAAGTTGCAAAGGAAACTTTGAAAACTTCTGAAAATAACCGCTTGACAGATACAGAGGACGCTGTAGAATGCGCGCCTCGGTTGAGACGAAAGATCTTAACCAACCGCTCTTTAACAACTGAATCAAGCAATTCGTGTGGGTGCTTGTGGAGTCAGACTGATAGTCAACAAGATTATCAGCATCACAAGTTACTCCGCGAGAAATCAAAGATGTA